>NZ_JBVJDS010000008.1:0-409033 GCF_055582185.1 Streptomyces sp. NPDC042201
CCGAACGACGCCGTCTCCGAGGTGAACCGGTCACCCGTCAGCTGCATCCCGTCACCCGAGTCACCCGCGAAACGGATGATCACCCGGTCCAGACGGCGTACTTCCTTCTCGCCCGCGCCCTCGGGTCCGGGCAGCGGGGCACGCTGTTCCCCGGCGGCGCCGTCTCCGGCGTCGTCGGCCTGCTCGGCTGGGCTACTGACCTGGCTGGTCACTGAACTGGACCTCCCTCGAGGCGGCTCTGCGGGACTGACCGGCCGCCCGGCAGTCCCGGAGGCCACCCTACGTCGGTAAGGGTCGCCTTCCCTGGACCGATCGTATGGTGGACGTCATGGTGAGACGTCTCGACGTGCCGATTTGTCATACTTTGCCCGCCCCCAGGTCCTTCGGTAAAAGCCGCTCTACTCTCATCCTTTAGTACTAGGGCTTTTCCGCTCCGGCGCACATCTGACGGGGTGGCGGACGCGGCGGCCGTTCGTCAGCTCTTCAGATAGGTCAGAACGGCCAGGACGCGGCGGTGATCCCCGTCACTCGGCGAGAGGCCGAGCTTCTGGAAGATATTGCTCACGTGCTTCTCCACCGCGCCGTCGCTCACGACCAGCTGCTTGGCGACCGCCGAATTCGTCCGCCCCTCGGCCATCAGACCGAGGACCTCCCGCTCGCGGGGGGTCAGCCCGGCCAGCACGTCCTGCTTCCGGCTCCGGCCCAGCAGCTGGGCCACCACCTCGGGGTCCAGCGCGGTCCCGCCCCTGGCCACCCGCACCACGGCGTCCACGAACTCCCTGACGTCGGCCACCCGGTCCTTGAGCAGATAGCCCACGCCCCGGCTGCTGCCGGCCAGCAACTCGGTGGCGTACTGCTCCTCGACGTACTGCGACAGCACGAGCACCCCGATGCCGGGATGGTCGCGGCGCAGCCGCACGGCCGCCCGTACCCCCTCGTCGGTGTGGGTCGGCGGCATCCGTACGTCCGCGACCACCACATCCGGCAGCTCGCCCTGGCCGGCCAGCTCGCCCACGGTCTTGATCAGCGCTTCCCCGTCACCGACACCGGCGACCACGTCGTGCCCGCGGTCGGTCAGCAGCCGGGTCAGGCCCTCCCGGAGCAGCACTGAGTCCTCGGCGATGACCACTCGCACCCTGTCCTCCACGACCCTGCAGCCCCTACTGTCGACATTTGTCCGCCCCCGCACCTCCAGCATCCCAGTATTCGGATGACTCCGTGCCCACACGGCGAAACGGGACAGCCCCCGGCAGCCCGGGGGTGTCTCCTCGTACGGTCAGCCCCGCCAGGGCAGCTCCGCCGTCACCGTCGTCGGGCCGCCCGCCGGGGAGTCGACCACCAGGATCCCGTCCACCGCGTCCAGCCGCTCGGCCAGGCCGGCCAGCCCGCTGCCCGCGGCGGTGTCGGCCCCGCCCCTGCCGTCGTCCGTGACCTGCAGCATCAGCCGGTCGTAGGTGTGCCACACATCGACCGACGCCCGCCTCGCCCGCGCGTGCTTGCTGACGTTCTGCAGCAGCTCCGAGACCGTGAAGTAGGCGATCCCCTCGATCGCGGCGGCCGGCCGGGAGGGCAGATCGACCTCCACCGTCACCGGGACCGTGCAGCGGGAGGCGATGGCGGACAGCGCCGCGTCCAGGCCGCGGTCCGTGAGGACGGCCGGATGGATGCCGCGCGCCAGGTCGCGCAGCTCCTGCAGGGCCGTCTTCACTTCCCCGTGCGCCTCGTCGACCATCCGCGCCGCGGCCTCCGGGTCCTCCGTCAGCTTCTCCTTGGCCAGCCCGAGGTCCATGGCCAGGGCCACCAGGCGGGCCTGCGCCCCGTCGTGCAGATCGCGCTCGATCCGGCGCAGATCGGCCGCCGCGGTGTCCACGACCACGCCCCGGTCCGACTCCAGCTCCGAGACGCGCGTGGCCAGCCGGGACGGCCCGAGCAGCCCGGTGACCATCAGCCGGTCCACGCTCGTCAGGCCGCGTATCACCCAGGGGGAGGCGAGCACCAGCACCAGCCCGACCGCACTGGTGACACCGATCTCGAACGGGGTGTCGAGATAGAAGCCGTCGCCATGGGCCTCGCTGTAGAGCGCGATGCCCGACTGGTCGAGATGGCTGGGGAACACCCACTGCCACAGCGGATAGAGGAACAGCGCCCAGCCCGTGACCCAGAACGTCACGGAGACGACGAACGCGAACACGGCCCACGGGAAGTGCGCCACCGCGTACAGCAGATGCCGCCAGGACACCCCGCTCTTCAGGACCGCGCCGACCCAGGACATCAGTCCGCGCTCCTTGGCGCGGGCCGGTGCCGGGTCCGCCACAGCCAGCCCCAGCAGCCCCCGGGCCCGCGCCCGCTCCATCATGCCGAAGCCGCGGCAGCCGGCCAGGCCCGCCGCCAGCACGGGGACACCGAGGAAGGTGATGAGCAGCCCCGCCCCGAGCGAGATCGTCGTGATCGCGTACGTGAAGAGCACCGCGCTGATCGGCAGGCTGAGCAGCAGATAGCCGAACTCGCGCCAGGTGCGGCCCTCGACCGGCGCGCGCAGGACCGGAGGAAGGAGGCGGGGCCGCGACTGCGATCCGTGATCCGTGGCCATCGGTGGTGTCCGTTCTGCGAGCGGGCTGGAGGGGAGCGGGCTGTGTACGTCCATGCACTCCATGCTGCTGGCGCCGGGCAGCGCACACCATGAGGGAGGTCTCCGTCTCCGCCCGGGGGTTTTCCCCACCCCGGGGATGCGGCTCGCCCGGGGCCCGGGCATCAGGCCGTGCCGCGCCGCCGCCAGGGCAGCTCCGCCCTGACGACCGTCGGCCCCCCGGCCGGTGAATCGAGGACGAACAGACCGTCGACCGCGCCCAGCCGCTCGGCCAGTCCCGACATGCCCGTACCGCCGTCCAGCCGCGCGCCGCCGCGCCCGTCGTCCCGGACCTGGATCAGCAGCCGGTCGTCCGTCCGCCGCACATCGACCGCGGCGGTACGCGCAGCGCTGTGCTTGCTGACGTTCTGGAGCAGCTCCGAGACGGTGAAGTACGCGATGCCCTCGATCGCCTCCGCGGGCCGCTCGTCCAGGCCGACGGTCACCGTCACCGGGACCGTGCAGCGGGAGGCGATGGCGGACAGCGCCGCGTCCAGGCCGCGGTCGGTCAGGACGGCCGGATGGATGCCCCGGGCCAGATCGCGCAGCTCCTGCAGGGCCAGCTTCACCTCGCCGTGCGCCTCGTCGACCATGGTCGCGGCCGCTTCCGGATCCTCCGTCAGCTTCTCCTTGGCGAGCCCGAGCCCCATGGCCAGGGCCACCAGGCGGGCCTGCGCCCCGTCGTGCAGATCGCGCTCGATCCGGCGCAGATCGGCCGCGGCCGTGTCCACGACCACGCCCCGGTCCGACTCCAGCTCGGCGATCCGCCGCTCCAGCTCGTCGGACGGCGAGAGCAGCCCCCGCACCATCGCCCGGTCGGCGTTGGTCAGACCGCGCGCCACGTAGGGAAGGACCGGCCAGAGGACGAAGAGGCCCACGAGCGTGATGGTGAACGTCACCACCCCCCACGGCAGCCGGATGAACGCGTACAGCATGGTCCGCCAGGCCACCGGGTCCTTCAGCCCCGCCCACACCCAGCCGAAGACGCCTTCGGGACGGTGCCCCCGTCCGTGCAGCGGGCTCGGCTCGTCGATCCGTACGCCCAGGAGCGCGCGCGCCCGCGCACGCTCCGCCCGGCCGAGCAGCCGTGCGCCGGTGAGACCGGCGACGAGCCACGGCAGACCGATCACCGTCACCGACAGGCCCGCGCCCGTGGAGACCATGAACACCACATAGACGAACCCGATCAGCGCCTCCGGCAGGTTCGCGAGGAGATGGGCGATCTCCTTCCACGTGTGCCGGTCGTACGCGAAGCGCACGGCGGGCGGCCGGTCATGGTCGGGGAGGCTGCTGCTCACGGTCATAAGGCCCAAGCGTGCACGGCCCGGGTGCCGCACGCCATGGGGTTGCTGGGTGGCAGGAAGTAGGGATAACCCCACTATGCGAGACGCGGCTGCTTACCGTCTCTTTAACAGGGCCTAGACTCCCGTCCGTACAGATCGTCGAAGAAGCTGTTACGAGGTCAGGGAGCGAGGGGCGGACGTGTCGCAACCGACCGTTCTCGCGTCGGAATACTTCCAGAGCTATTCGGTGGTCGGACTGCTCGCGGTCGTCGGTGTGCTGTTCGTCGCCGTGGCCTTCGGAGCGGGCCGGCTGCTGCGGCCGGTGGTGCCGACGCCGGAGAAGCTGCTCACGTACGAATGCGGTGTGGACCCCGTGGGCGAGGGCTGGGCGCACACCCAGGTCCGCTACTACGTGTACGCGTTCCTCTATGTGATCTTCGCGGTCGACTCGATCTTCCTGTTCCCCTGGGCGACCGTCTTCGCCGCCCCCGGTTACGGCGCCGCGACGCTCGTCGAGATGTTCCTCTTCCTCGGCTTCCTGGCCGTCGGACTGCTCTACGCATGGAAGAAGGGCGTCCTGGAATGGACGTGACCATCGAACCGCTGCCGGAGCCCCGGCGGCTCGGCGTGCTCTCCCGCCTGGCCCCCCAGCCGATGAAGGTGGTCCTCAACTGGGGCCGCCGCTACAGCCTCTGGGTCTTCAACTTCGGTCTCGCCTGCTGCGCCATCGAGTTCATCGCCGCGTCCATGGCCCGGCACGACTTCATCCGGCTCGGCGTGATCCCCTTCGCCCCCGGACCGCGCCAGGCGGACCTGATGGTCGTGTCCGGCACGGTCACGGACAAGATGGCGCCCGCGGTGAAGCGGCTGTACGAGCAGATGCCCGAGCCCAAGTACGTGATCTCCTTCGGCGCCTGCTCCAACTGCGGCGGCCCCTACTGGGACTCGTACTCCGTGACGAAGGGCGTCGACCAGATCATCCCGGTCGACGTCTACGTACCGGGCTGCCCGCCGCGTCCCGAAGCGCTGCTCCAGGGCATCCTGAAGCTCCAGGAGAAGATCTCCCGCGAATCGCTCAGCGAGCGCTACGCCTCGGGCGGCCGGCCCTCGCCCGCCGCACTGCGCAGCGGGCTGGTCGCCGCCCCGCCGACGCCGGGGGAGAGCACTTCGTGAGCGCCTACGACCGGCTCCCCGACGCCGTCACCGAGATCTTCGGCGAGGACGCCACGGCCGGGCGCGCGTACGACCTCCTGACGGTCGACGTCCCCGCCGCGTCCTGGATCGCCGCCCTCGAAACCGCCCGCGACCAGCTGGGCTGCGGCTACTTCGACTGGCTCAGCGCCGTCGACGAACCAGGCACGGGTTTCCGCGTCTGCGCCCATGTGGTCGCCCTGGAAGACCGTAAGGTCCGCCGGCTTCTGGTCCGTACGACCGTCCCGCACGAGGCGGCCGTCCTGCCGACGGCCATCGCGGTCTACGCGGGCGCGGGCTGGCACGAGCGCGAGACGCACGAGATGTTCGGCATCTCCTTCACGGACCACCCGAACCTCGCCCCCCTCCTTCTCCCCGAGACCTTCGAGGGCCATCCGCTGCGCAAGGACTTCGTCCTGGCGGCCCGGGTCGCCAAGGCCTGGCCGGGCGCGAAGGAGCCGGGGGAGTCCGAACACGGCGGCCCCAAGCGCCGCCAGATGCTCCCGCCCGGGGTCCCCGACCCGAACGAATGGGGCCCCCTGAAGGGCCAGCTGCCGCCGGCCCCGGCCCGCCCCGCCCGTGGGGCCCGCGCCGCCGGCGCCACGGGTGACCGCCCGGTCCGCCGCGCCCGCAGCGTCGCCGGAGGTTCGGCGAGCCAGCAGGCGCCGGCCGGAAGCGACGGGAACGAGACGAAGCCGGACGAAGCGAAGCCGGACGAAGCGAAGCCGGACGACACGGCGCCGCCACCGGTGCAGCCGCCACCGGCGCGCGAAGAGCGCACCGCCGGCGAGGCCCCGGCCCCGCCCCCGGCCCCCGACGCGCCGTGGCACCACCCCCGCCCCGCGTTCGAAGGCGGCGAGGACCAGCCCGCCCCGGCCGACGAGTCCGGGAACGGCTCCGCGAGCGAACGCCCCGAAGGAGACGCGTGAACGACGTACTCGACGTCGCCCTCCGGCTTGTTGTCGTCTTCGCCGTGTTCATGGTCGTCCCGCTGATCGTCGGACAGGCCGAACACAAGGTGATGGCCCATATGCAGGGCCGCCTCGGCCCCATGCACGCGGGCGGCTTCCACGGCTGGGCCCAGCTCGTCGCCGACGGGGTGAAGTTCGCGCAGAAGGAGGATGTGGTCCCGGCCAACGCCGACCGCCGCATCTTCCAGCTCGCCCCGGCCGTCGCCCTGCTTCCGTACCTCCTCGTACTGATCGCGATCCCGGTCGGCCCGGGCGAGGGCGCGGTCGGGCAGGTCGTCGACGCGGGCATCTTCTTCGTGCTCGCCGTGCTGGGCGTCGGCGTGCTCGGTTCGCTCATGGCGGGCTGGGCCTCGGCCAACAAGTTCTCCCTCCTCGGCGGTCTGCGGACCGCCGCTCAGCTGCTCGCGTACGAGCTGCCGATGCTGCTCGCCGCCGCCTCCGTCGCGATGGCGGCCGGCACCGTCTCGCTGCCCGGCATCCTCGACGCCTTCGAGTGGTGGTGGCTGCCGTGGCAGATCGTCGGCGCCCTGGTCTTCTTCGTCGCGGGACTCGCCGAACTCCAGCGCCCGCCCTTCGACATGCCGGTCGCCGACTCCGAGATCATCTTCGGCGCCTACACCGAGTACACCGGTCTGCGCTTCGCGCTGTTCCTGCTCGCCGAGTACGCGGGCATCGTCGTCCTCTGCCTGCTGACCACCGTCCTGTTCCTCGGCGGCTGGCACGGCCCGCTGGGCGCCGAGGGTCTCGGCTGGGTCTGGACGCTCCTCAAGGCGGCCGTGCTCGCCTTCATCGTCATCTGGCTGCGGGTGAGCTATCCGCGGCTGCGGGAGGACCAGCTCCAGAAACTCGCCTGGACCGTGCTCATCCCGCTCGCTCTCGCGCAGATCGCGCTCACCGGCATCGTGAAGGTGGCGATCAACTGATGGCCCACTCGTTCCCCGGCTCCGGCCTGGCCAAGGGCCTGGCCGTCACCCTGCGGACGATGACGAAGAAGACCGTCACCGCGCAGTACCCGGAAACGCAGCCCGAACTCCCGCCCCGCAGCCGCGGGGTGATCGCGCTGTTCGAGGAGAACTGCACGGTCTGCATGCTCTGCGCCCGTGAGTGCCCCGACTGGTGCATCTATATCGACTCCCACAAGGAGACGGTCCCGGCCGCGGCCCCCGGAGGCCGCGAGCGCAGCCGTAACGTCCTCGACCGGTTCGCGATCGACTTCGCGCTCTGCATGTACTGCGGTATCTGCATCGAGGTCTGTCCTTTCGACGCGCTGTTCTGGTCACCGGAGTTCGAGTACGCGGAGACGGACATCCTCGAACTCACCCATGAGCGGGACAAACTCCGCGACTGGATGTGGACGGTGCCGGCGCCGCCCGCGCTCGACCAGGGCGCCGAGGAGCCGAAGGAGATCGGCGCGGCCCGCAAGACGGCCGAGAAGCTCGCGGCGGCGCGGCAGCAGGAGCAGGAGCAGGGACGGGGCCAGGACCAGGGACGGGACCAGGACCAGGGACGGGAGGCCGGCGAGTGACCTCCGCGGCAACCGGACACGGCTTCCTGTCACCGAGCGGCGTCGAGATCGCCTTCCTTCTCGTCGGCCTCGTCACCTTCGGCGCGGCCCTCGTCACCGTCACGACCAAGCAGCTGGTGCACGCCGCACTCTGGCTGGTCGTCACGCTCGGCGGCCTGGCCGTCGAATACCTCCTGCTGACGGCGGAATTCATCGCCTGGGTGCAGGTCCTGATCTATCTCGGTTCCGTGGTGGTCCTCCTTCTCTTCGGACTGATGCTCACCAAGGCGCCCATCGGCCGCTCCCCGGACGCCGACTCGGGCAACCGCCCGGCCGCGCTGGCCGTGGCCGTCGCCGCGGCCGCCGCCCTGGTCTGGGTGGTCGTCGACGCGTTCCGTGCGACCTGGATCAACTTGGAAGGGCCGGCCCAGGGCTCCACCGAAGTGTCGGGACAGATGCTCTTCCGGTACTGGGTGCTGCCCTTCGAAGCGCTGTCCGTTCTTCTGCTGGCCGCGCTCGTCGGCGCGATCGTCCTGTCCCGCAAGAACAGCCAGTCCCGCAAGAACAGCGGTGCCCCCGGCGGCAGCGGTAAGGAGCAGCGCTGATGCATCTCGCCTATCCCGCCGTGCTGGCGGCCCTGCTGTTCAGCACCGGGCTGTACGGAGTACTCGCGCGCCGCAACGCGATCCTCGTCCTGATGTCCGTCGAGCTGATGCTCAACGCCGTGAACCTCAATCTGGTCGCCTTCGACGTCTGGCTCCGCGACACCCTGCACACCGGCCAGGCCCTCACCCTCTTCGTCATCGCCATCGCCGCCGCGGAGATCGGCATCGGCCTGGCGATCGTCCTGATGGTCTACCGCAACCGCGGCACCTCGGACATCGACAAGCTCCGCGACACCGCCGAGGGCCCGGACGGCGCCGGCACCGAGGGCGCCGAGCCGGAAACCGCCTCCCCGGCACAGAAGGCTGAGGCCACCGCGTGACCACCACGACCCTCGCCGTCCTCGTCCCCCTCCTTCCGTTCCTGGGCGCCGTCGCCGGGCTGCTGCTCGGCCGCACCTCGCCCGGGTTCGTCCGTCCCCTGGCCGTGCTGCCGACCCTGCTGGCCGCCGCGCTCGCCGTCGCCGTGGCCGTACGCCAGGGCGGTGGCGCGGGCGCCGGCAAGGCGCCGCTGGAGGCCGCGACCGAGCTCACCCCCACCGGCTCGGTCCCCATCGACCTCGCCCTGTACATCGACGGCTTCGCGGCGCTGGTCGCCGTGCTCGTCGCCGTCGTCGCGTCGTGCGTGCAGATCTACTCCACGGGCTATCTGCGCGACGACGCGCGCTACCCCTCCTACGCGGCGCTGGTCTCCCTCTTCACCTCCGCGATGCTGCTCGTCGTCTACTCCGGCGATCTGATGGTGCTGCTGATCGGCTGGGAGATCATGGGCATCTGCTCGTACTTCCTCGTCGGCCACTACTGGGAGACCCCCGAGGCGCGCGCCGCCTCCCTCAAGGCGTTCCTGGTCACCAAGCTCGGCGATGTCCCCTTTCTGATCGGGCTGTTCGCGCTCGCCACCGACGCCGGTACGTTCCGCATCACCAGCGTTCTGGAGACCGTCGGGAACGGCGGCCTCGACCACCCCACCCTGATCGCGCTGCTGCTGATCGCGGGTGTGGCGGGCAAGTCGGCCCAATTCCCGCTGCACACCTGGCTGCCCGACGCGATGGCGGGCCCCACGCCCGTCTCCGCGCTGATCCACGCCGCGACGATGGTCGCCGCCGGTATCTACTTCGTGGCCCGGCTCCTCCCCGTCTTCGCCGCCTCGACCGCCGCCCTGGTGGTCCTGGCCGTGATGGCCGCGATCACGATGGTCGGCTCCGGACTCGCCGCCCTAGCCCAGGACGACATCAAGCGCGTCCTCGCCTACTCGACCATCGGTCAGCTCGGCTACATGCTGGGCGCCCTGGCGGTGGGCGACCGCGGCGCGGCCGTCTTCCATCTCCTGTCGCACGGTGCGTTCAAGGCCCTCCTCTTCCTCGGCGCCGGCGTGATCATCCATGCCGCCGGCACCAACTCGCTGGCCACCATGTCCCGCATGAGCGGCCTGTCCAAGCGCATCCCCGACGCCTACTGGACGATGACGATCGCGCTGCTCGCCCTCGCCGCGATGCCCCCCTTCGCCGGCTTCTTCTCCAAGGAGTCCGTCCTCGTAGCCGCCGAGCACGCGGCGCTCGGCGACACCGGTACCGCCCCCGGGGCCGCGGGCTGGACCGTGCTGCTCGCGGGTCTGCTCACCGCCCTCCTCACCGCCGCCTACGCCACCCGCCTCTGGCTGCTGGCCTTCCGCGGCCATGGCATCGAGGCCCCCGACCACGGCAAACAGCCCCTCGCCATGAACGCCGTCCTGTGGGTGCTGGCCCTGCCCTCCCTCGCCCTCGGCCTGACGGTCGGCTATCTCGCCGAATGGTTCGACGGACACAGCCTCGCCCCGAACCTCACCACCTCCGTCCTGGGCACCGGAGTCGCGCTGGTCGGCGGTCTGATCACCTACGGCAGCTGGCGGCACACCACGGCGCTCGCCGCCCGTACCCCGATCGGCGCCGTCGCCGCCCACCCCGACGCCGAGCCCGCCATCTCCGAGGCGGAAGCCATCGAGACCCATGTCCCCGCGTACGGCAATATCGCGGCAGCCCCCGACCCGGCCGACCCCGGCCGTCTGCTCCTGGGACCGCTCCACCGCCACGCGGCATCCGGCTTCCATCTCGACGCCGTCTACCACAGCCTCTTCGTACGCCCCGTCCTGGCGGCCGCCCAGCTGGTCCGTTTCCTGGACCGCGAGGTCATCGACACCTACGTACGCGCCGCGGGCACCGGCAGCCGCTGGCTCGGCGCCGCCGTACGCCGCGCGCAGACCGGCAATGTGCAGACCTACCTCAGCGCCCTGCTCGCCGGCTCCGTCGTCCTGGCCGTCGCCGCCGTACTCGTCGCCGCCGGAGCGTGAGCCGTGATCGATATCAGTGAATCCGTGATGCAGTTCCTTCTCGCGTTGATCGTCGTCGGGCCGCTGGCCGGCGCCGTGGCGGCGCTCCTGCCGGCCCCGCCCGGGCTACGGGGCACGAGCCCCGACCAGGCCGTGCTCCGCCACGGGGTGACGGTGACCGGCGCGATCCTCCTCGCCGCGATCGTCCTGGCCCTCGGCTTCGACCATGACCATCCGTCAACGATGCAGGCCACGACGGACATCAGCTGGATCGCGGCACTGGACGTCCGGATCCATCTCGGCATCGACGGCATCTCGCTCCCCCTTCTGGTCCTGACCGCGCTGCTGACCTTCCTCTGCGCGCTCTACAGCTACTTCAAGATGCCCAAGGGCCCCTCGCCCAAGGCATTCGTGGCCCTGCTGCTCCTCCTTGAGTCCGGCACCCTCGCGACCTTCGCCGTCCTCGATCTCGTGCTCTTCTTCCTGGCCTTCGAGATGGTGCTGATCCCGATGTACTTCCTGATCGCCCGCTGGGGCGGCTCGGAAGGAGTGACGGGCGGCAGGCAGGCCGCCGCCTCGAAGTTCATCCTCTACACGCTGCTCGGTTCCGTGGTCATGCTGCTCGGCCTGCTGCTCGTCGGGCTCACCGCGGGCACATTCGACATGGTGGCACTCGCCACTGACAACGGCCGTGGCCTCAGCACAGCCGTGCAGGTCACCGCCGTTCTCGCGATCGGTCTCGGGCTCGCGGTGAAGACCCCGATGTGGCCGCTGCACAGCTGGCTGCCGGACGCCCACACCGCCGCACCGACCGTCGGTTCCGTACTCCTCGCCGGCGTCCTGCTCAAGATGGGTACGTACGGATTCGTCCGCATCGTCCTGCCCATCGCCCCCGACGGGATGCGGACCTTCGCGCCCTATCTCGCGGCCCTCGCCGTCGTCGGCATCGTCTACGGATCCCTCGCCTGTCTCGCCCTCGCCAAACAGGGCGCGGGCGGCGACCTCAAACGGCTGATCGCGTACTCCAGCGTCGGCCACATGGGCTTCGTGCTGCTCGGCATCGCGACCATGACGCCCACCGGCGTCAACGGCGCGCTCTTCGCCAACATCGCCCACGGCCTCATCACCGGCCTGCTGTTCTTCCTGGTCGGAGCCCTCAAGGACCGCTACGGCACCGCCGATCTCGACACCCTCGCCGGGGCCACGGGCGCCGCGCTCTACGGCCGCGCCCCCCGCCTCGGCGGACTGCTCGCCTTCGCGGCCGTCGCCTCCCTGGGTCTGCCCGGTCTCGCCGGGTTCTGGGGCGAGATGCTGGCGATGTTCGGCGCCTTCCGCCCGGCGGACGGTCTGAGCCGGCCCGCCTTCCTCACGTTCATGGTGATCGCCGGCTTCGGCACGCTGCTCACCGCCGCGTACCTCCTGATCGTCGTGCGCCGCGTCTGCATGGGCGTGAAGCCGCAGGAGGCGCCGCACCTCGCCGATGTCCAGACGTACGAATTCGTCGCCTGGACGCCGCTCGTCGCCCTGACCGTCCTCGCCGGACTGTGGCCCGCGGTCCTCCTCGGCCTCAGCGACCCGGCCGTGCAGAAGCTCCTCGCAGGAGGCAAGTCGTGACCGTGGCCGCCGAGAGTGCCGCAAGCGCCGCCAGCCTCGTCCAGTCCGTTGACTGGCTCGCCATCGCGCCCCCCACCATCACGGCGGCGGTCGGTCTGATCGTCCTGGTGGCCGACCTCTTCGTACCGGAGCACCGCAAGCGGCTCCTCGGCGGTGTCGCGATCACCGGACTCGTCGCCGCGATCGTCATGCTCGTACCGCTGCGCGACGGCGACCGCTCGACGTTCTGCCTCACCACCGACCCCGGCGTCTGCAGCTACACCGCCGACCACTTCGCCGTGATCGTCCAACTGCTCGTGCTCGGCGGGGCGCTGCTCACCGCGCTGCTCGCGCTCGCCGACACCAGGCAACTCCCGGTGGGGGAGTTCTGGTTCCTGCTGCTTTCCTCGGCGGCCGGCGCCGCCCTGCTGCCCGCCTCGCGCGATCTCGCCACGCTCGTCGTGGCCCTCGAAGTCGCCTCCCTGCCCGCCTTCGCCCTGGTCGGGCTGAAGCGCGGCGACCGGCTCTCCTCCGAGGCCGCGCTGAAGTTCTTCCTCTCCTCGGTCACCGCGACCGCCGTCATGCTGCTGGGCGTCAGCTTCGTGTACGCCACGACCGGCACCCTGCACCTCACCCGGATCGCCGCCGCGCTGGACCATGTCCCGGGCCGGCTGGACACCCTCGCCGCGGCGGGCGTCGCCCTCACCCTCGTCGGCTTCGCCTTCAAGGCGGCCGCGGCCCCGTTCCACTTCTGGGTTCCCGACACGTATGTGGGCGCGCCCCTGCCGGTCGCCGCGTACCTCTCCGTCGTCAGCAAGGCGGTCGGCTTCGCGGGCCTCATTCTGGTGACCGTCATCGCGTTCCCCGGCTACGCGCATGTGTGGGGTCCGGTCCTCGCGGTTCTCGCCGCGCTCACCATGACCGTCGGCAACGTGGCGGCGCTGCGGCAGTCGGCCACGCGCGCGCGGAGCGCGGTACGGCTGCTGGCCTGGTCGTCCGTGGCCCAGGCGGGCTATCTCCTGGTACCGATCGCGGCCGCCGCGTACGCGGGAGGCGACCGGATCGGCTCCACCGTCGCGTACGCCCTGATGTACGCCGTCGTGAACCTCGGCGCCTTCGCCGTCGTCGCTCTGGTGGCCCGTACGAAGCCGCTGAACCGCATCTCCGACTACCGCGGCCTCTCCGCGCAGCGGCCGCTCGTCGCCCTCGCCATGGGCTTCTTCCTGCTCTGCCTGGCCGGCCTGCCCCCGGGCGTCATCGGCCTCTTCGCCAAGGTCACGATCTTCTCCGTGGCCGTCGACGCGGGCCTCGGCTGGCTGGCCGTCGTCATGGCCGTCAATGTGGTGATCGCGCTGTACTACTACCTCCAGTGGACGGCGGTCCTCTTCCGCGCCCCCGAGGGCCAGGAGGACCACGAGGAGGGCGCCGGCGCGGTCGAGGTGACCGGGCACGGCGAGCTGGTCACCCATGAAGCCCCCGCGGCGCTGACCGTCGCCATCGTCATGACCGCCGTCCTCGGCGTCATCCTGTCCGGAGCGCCGCAGCTGGTGCTGCGCTTCGCCGCCATCAGCCTCTTCTGAACCACCGGGCCCGGCCCTCCCCGGCCACCGCGCCCGCGCACCCGCCACCCGGACGGCGTACGCCCCCGTCCGGGCGCACCAGGGAACCCGCGCTGCCCGCCTGGCGTTGACCAGTACGTAAGGGTCCACTGGAGAGTGGAGCAGCATCAGGAAAAGGGTTCCCCTGCGGCACCACTTGGAGGGCGTACCGTGCACCGCCGGCACAACGGGCTGAGGACCGCCGTTCTCCTCGGGGGACTGTCCGCCCTCATCATCGCGATCGGCAGTTTCTTCGGCCGTACGGGTCTGATCGTCGCGCTCCTCGTGGCGATCGGCACGAACGCGTACGCCTACTGGAACAGCGACAAGCTCGCGCTGCGCGCCATGCGTGCCCGTCCCGTCAGTGAATTCGAGGCGCCGGAGCTCTACCGCATCGTCCGCGAGCTCTCGACCGCGTCCCGCCGGCCCATGCCACGGCTGTACATCTCGCCGACCCAGGCCCCCAACGCGTTCGCCACCGGCCGCAACCCGCGCAACGCCGCCGTCTGCTGCACGGAAGGGATCCTGCGGATCCTCGACGAGCGAGAGCTGCGCGGTGTCCTCGGTCATGAACTCAGCCATGTCTACAACCGCGACATCCTGATCGCCTCGGTCGCGGGCACCCTGGCCTCCGTCGTGATGTTCCTGGTGAACTTCGCCTGGCTGATCCCGTTCGGCCGCTCCGACGACGACGAAGGACCCGGCATCGTCGGGCTGCTGCTGATCATGATTCTGGGCCCCCTCGCGGCCTCGGTCATCCAGCTCGCGGTGAGCCGTTCACGCGAATACGCGGCGGACGCCTCGGGCGCGCAGATCACGGGCGACCCGCTCGCCCTGGCGAGCGCGCTGCGCAAGCTCGACGCCGGGACGAAGCAGCTCCCGCTGCCGCCCGAGCCGCGCATCGAGACCGCGAGCCACATGATGATTGCGAACCCCTTTCGGCCCGGGCAGGGGTTCTCGCGCCTCTTCTCCACGCATCCGCCGATGGCGGAGCGCATCGCCCGACTCGAAAAGATGGCAGGTCGCCGACCATGAAGACAATCCTGAACGTCATATGGCTCGTCCTGTGCGGCTTCTGGATGTGCCTCGGATACCTCCTCGCGGGCGCGCTCCTGTGCGTCACGATCATCGGAATCCCCTTCGGCGTGGCCGCCTTCCGCATCGGCTTCTACGCCCTGTGGCCCTTCGGGTACATGGCGGTCGACCGCCGCGACGCGGGCGCGCCCTCCTTCGTGGTCAATGTCCTCTGGCTGGTCCTCGCCGGCTGGTGGCTCGCACTCGGCCATATCTTCACCGGCATCGCGCTGTGCGTGACGATCATCGGAATTCCGCTCGGCCTCGCGAACTTCAAGCTGATCCCGGTCTCGCTGATGCCGCTCGGCAAGGAAATCGTCCCCACCGACCAGCCCTTCGCCACGCGCTGACGCCGCCGTCCACGGCGCCCAAGCCCTGAACCGCCCAAGCCCTGAACCGCCCTCGCCCATGGGGCGGGCGCGTAGGGGCCTTAGATGTATGTCCCACCGGATGCGGGGTAGTGAACCGCCTGCCGGGGCCTGTGCCGGTCTCCGCGCAACCGCCGCCCGCCTCTGCGGCGTCTTCCGGGGCAACACAGCACGAAAGGCAGGTTCACGGCATGGGCATCATCAGCTGGATCGTTCTCGGACTGCTCGCCGGAGTCGTCGCCAAGATTCTGCTCCCCGGCCGCGACCCCGGCGGTCTGATCGGCACGACGCTCATCGGCGTCGCGGGAGCCTTCATCGGTGGCTGGATATCGGCCCGTTGGCTCGACCACCCCATCAGCAAGGACTTCTACGATGGGGCCACCTGGGCCGCGGCCATCGGCGGAGCGCTCGTCCTGCTGATCCTCTACCGGATCATCTTCGGCCATTCACGCTCCCGCTGACGGTCCGCCGGGCCCGTCGGCCGCGGGCGGTCTCAGACCGCCCGCCCGGGCCGGCCGAGGCCGGTCTCGCGCAAAGTGATGTTCAGCCGCCCGCTGTTCATGCCCGTCGCCGGGTCGGCCGTTCCCGGATACACCGTGGGCACCCCGTGGTACGCGAAGCGGGCCGGCCCTCCGAAGACGAAGAGGTCACCCGAGGCGAGCGGGACGTCCGTGTACGGCCGCCCCCGGTCCCGCGTATTGCCGAAGCGGAAGACACAGCTGTCCCCGATGCTCAGGGACACCACCGGGGCGTCGGACCGCTCGTCCTTGTCCTGGTGCATCCCCATCTTCGCGCCGCCCTCATAGAAGTTGATCAGGGCGGTGTCCGGTGTGTAGGCCGCGGCGGCCGCCGGATCGCCGTACGCCTCGGCCAGCGCCGCCCGCCCCAGCCGCAGCAGCCAGTCCGGGAACTCCGCGACCCGCGCGCCGTTCACATCCCCCGCGGTACGCGTGTACTTGTACGGCTGCCAGTGCCAGCCGACGCAGACCGTCTGCACCGACATGACGCCGCCGCCCGGCAGTGTCGTGTGCCGGATCGGCACCGGCCCGCGCGCCCAGCCCCGGCACGCCTCCACCAGCTCGCGCCGACGCTCCAGGGACAGCCAGCCGGGCACATGCACGGCCCCGGGCGCGACGACCGCCCGTGGCCTCGGGAACAGTTCACCGCTCATGACAACAGGGTGCTCTCCAGCCCGAGAAGCCGCCGCTTGTGCTCCAGCCCGCCGACGTACCCCCGCAGCGCCCCATCCGCGCCGATCACCCGGTGGCAGGGCCGCACGACAAGCAGCGGATTGCGCCCGATCGCGGTCCCCACGGCCCGTACCCCGGCCCCGGACGAGCCGACCTGGCCGGCGATCTGTCCGTACGACACCGTCACGCCGTACGGAATGGCGTCCAGCGCCTGCCAGACCCGCCGCTGGAAGTCCGTACCGCCGTCGACGTACTCGATGTCGAAGCGCGTCAGCGTGCCCGCGAAGTACGACCTGAGCTGCCCGGCGATCCCGTCGAACGCGGCGGGCGCCCGCACCCATCCGTCCTGGACGACGGCCGCGCCCTTCTGGCCCGGCAGGGAGAGCGAGGCGAGCGCGGTGCCGCCCTTCGCGCCGGCGGACTCCTCGCCGACCAGCAGCAGTTCGCCCAGCGGGCTGTCGATCGTCGTGTACACGGTCATCACTCGTTCCTCTCCGCGCGGCGTGTTCAGCCGGCCATGAGTCCCGAGTCTGGTCCCGCCCGGCCGACGCGGCTGGCGGAATTCCGACATCACATCCGGAAGCAAGAAGCGGGGACGGAAACGGTTCGCCCGCTCCGCCCCCGTACCGCCTTCATCACCGGTAGTTCACGAACTGCAGTGCGAAGTCGAAGTCCTGCCCCTTCAACAGCGAGATCACGGTCTGCAGGTCGTCCCGGCTCTTCGAGCTGACCCGCAGCTCGTCGCCCTGCACCTGCGCCTTGATGCCCTTGGGGCCCTCGTCGCGGATGAACTTCGCGACCTTCTTGGCGTTGTCCTGGGAGATGCCCTCCTCGATCGAGGCGAAGATCTTGTACTCCTTGCCGGACAGCTGCGGCTCCCCGGCGTCCAGCGCCTTCAGCGAGATCCCGCGCTTGATCAGCTTGGACTGGAAGACGTCGAGGATCGCGGTGACCCGCTCCTCGGAGTTCGCCTCCATCAGGATCTTCTCGCCGGACCAGCCGATCGAGGCCCCGACGTTCTTGAAGTCGTAGCGCTGCGAGATTTCCTTCGCGGCCTGGTTGAGGGCGTTGTCGACCTCCTGCCGCTCGACCTTCGAGACGATGTCGAAACTGGAGTCGGCCATGTCCTGTGGCTCCTTGTATCGGTACTTATCGGGTGCTGAACAGCTGCTCGATGCGCGACCGGACACCGCCGGTCGCTGCCCCGAAGCCTAGTCACCCACACCCGCCCCGAGCGCTGATCAATCCGGTGGCGAAGCACCCCCGGGCATCGGGTATCGTTTACGTCGTTGCCACAGGAGCACCGCCCACCGCGGCCCCTCCGAACGGCAGCGACATCCCATGGCGGTGTGCCCGAGTGGCCAATGGGAGCGGACTGTAAATCCGTCGGCTTAGCCTACCCAGGTTCGAATCCTGGCGCCGCCACGCGATAAAGATGGCCTCTGATCTACGAAAAGTAGATCAGAGGCCATCTTTGCTTGGGCTCCAACAGCCCACCGGGATGGCCAAGGTGAGAGGCCGTCACCTTCTCCGGGAGACCTCTCCCGACGGCTTCTCCCCGGTGGCTTCTCCCAGCCGCGCTCAGCCGGCCGCCGCGTGCTTCGTCGCCTCCGCCACCGGCACCGTCCCGCTGATCAGCTCCAGGGTCAGACCCGCCGTCCCCGGGGTCTCCACCAGCTCCGCCAGCACCGCCGCCACGTCGTCGCGCGGCACCGCGCCGCGCCCCGTCGACTCCGCCAGCAGGACCCGGCCCGTGCCCGGGTCGTCCGTCAGCCTCCCCGGCCGCAGGATCGTCCAGTCGAGCGCGGACCTGGACCGTACGTACGCGTCCGCCGCGCCCTTGGCCCGCAGATAGGCGTCGAAGACGTCGTCGCCCTCGTGATCCGGGTCCGCGCTCATCGAGGAGACCACGACATGGCGCCGTACCCCCGCACGCTCGGCCGCGTCCGCGAAGAGGACCGCGGCGCCGCGGTCCACCGTGTCCTTGCGGGCGACGCCGCTGCCCGCGCCGGCTCCCGCCGCGAACACCGCCGCGTCCGCGCCCTCCAGCACCGCGGCGACCTCCTCGACCGAGGCCGACTCCAGGTCGAGGACGACCGGTTCGGCGCCCGCCGCCCGCAGATCCGCCGCCTGTTCCGGGTTGCGGATGATGCCCGCCCCCTCGTGTCCGCGCGCGGCGAGCAGCCGCTCCAGCCGCAGCGCGATCTGACCATGTCCACCGGCAATGACGATTCGCATGGTCACGACCGTACGTGCGGCGAGACTTCTCCGCTCACGCGCCACGGCGCCGCGCCGCTCACCGGCCGGCGTGACCGAGGTCGGACCGCCCCTGCCGCGGCAGTTCCAGCGCGACAGCCGCCGCGGAATCGCAGTACTCCCGCACCGCGCTCGTCCGCGCCACCACCCGCCCCCGGTGGATGACGATCCTGCTGTACGCGAGGGACAGCACGCTCTCGATCCCGTCGCCGCGCACCGCCAGCAGCTCGGCGGGAAAGCCCGCCTCCACCCGTACCTCCGGCAGCCCCATCGCCGCCCGCGCCGCCGTGCTCACCGTGCCGTACGCGTCCGCCGCCCGCATCCCGCCCTGCGACGCCAGCAGATACGCGGACTCCAGCGGATCGCCGCGCCCCACCGGATTCGACATGTCCCGCAGCGCACCGCCGCCCGCCGCGACCCGCACGCCGGCCGCCCGCAGCAGCCGTACGGGGGCGACGCTCCGCTCCGCGCCGCCGCGCTCCACGCCCCCGCAGCCGCCCTGTGGCAGGCAGACGACGGTCACACCGGCCGCCGCCAGCTGGTCCGCGACCCGTGCCGCCACACCGGCCGGCAGCCGGGCCAGCCCCGAGCACGGCCCGAGTGTCACGCCTGGCCGCATGCCGCCCACCATCGCCGCGAGTCGGGCGAGCCGCGCCGGGTCGTCGCCGTCCGTGTGCAGATCGACCGGGCAGTCGTGCTCGGCGGCGACCTCCAGCACCGCTTCCACGTATCCGGCGGGGTCCGGATCGAGGTCGGGGCAGCCGCCCGCCACCCCCGCGCCCATCCGCACCGCGTCGCGCAGCGCCGCCATTCCGTCGGCGCCCGCGACGCCCGTCAGCAGCCGCGGTACGGCGACGGCGGTCAGCTCGGCGAGGCCGCGCAGCGAGCGGCGGGCCTGGAGCACCGCCTCCATCCGGCCGAGTTCCTGCGCGTCGCCGATCCGTACGTGGGAGCGCAGCGCGGTCGCGCCGTGCCCGAGCTGCAGCAGGGCGGCCTCGGTGGCCCGGCGCTGCACCTCCTCGGGCGCGTAGGAGACGGGCCGGTCGGAGGCGGGTGCGGTGAGCGCGGTGTCGCTGTGGGCGTGCGGTTCGGCCGGGGCGGGGAGCAGCAGATAGCCGGCGAGGTCCAGGCGCGCGCCGTGCGCGGTGAGGCTGCCCGCCGTACCCACGGCTTCGATCCGGCCCGCGCCGAGCCGTACGTCCACGATGCGGCCGTCGGTGAGACGGGCGCCGCAGAGGACGAGCGCGGTGGTGTCGGCCGTGGCGCCGTTGGACGGCTGCGGCTGGCTGTCGGGCATCGCGCTCCTGGTGAGGGCTTCCTGGTCGGACTCCGGGGCTCCGGTGTGCAAGATCACGCAGCGTGAGTCGAGCCTAGAGGCGCATCAGCCGAGCTTCGAGGAGGAGCTCAATAGTCGTACCGCCGTGGCCGTCCACGGCGTGCGAGCGGCCGGCGAGTGGCCCGCGAGTGGCCCGCGAGTGGTCTGTGGGACGGGTGGGGTGAGCTGCCAGGAAACGGATTTGGGCGATCGGCGAGAGACCGTGTAATGTCTTCATCGCTCGCCCCAATAGCTCAGTCGGTAGAGCGTCTCCATGGTAAGGAGAAGGTCTACGGTTCGATTCCGTATTGGGGCTCAGATGTTGGGTGACCCTCGCCTCCGGGCGAGGAGATCCAACATCGAAGCGGTGTAGCTCAGTCGGTAGAGCAAGCGGCTCATAATCGCTGTGTCACCGGTTCAAGTCCGGTCACCGCTACACACGGTAGCCGATTGTGGGGTCGGTCCTTCGATCGGCTACTCTTTTATGCGTTCATATGTTCATCCGTTGTCCGTCCAAGGAGCACTCACGTGGCTGCCACCGACGTCCGCCCGAAGATCACGCTGGCCTGCGTGGAGTGCAAGGAGCGGAACTACATCACCAAGAAGAACCGGCGTAATGACCCGGACCGTCTTGAGATGAAGAAGCACTGCCCGCGCTGCAACTCGCACACCGCGCACCGCGAAACGCGCTGAATCAGGCTCGTATGTGAGGCCGTCCCCTCTGGGGGCGGCCTCACGTCGTTTGTAGTGGTCACATCCATCTGGAGGGAGCGGGTCCATGGCGCTCGATCAGTCCTTCGTGGGGCGGAGCTATCCGCCCACCGATCCGTACGAGGTCGGCAGGGAGAAGATCCGTGAGTTCGCCGAGGCGGTGGGCGACACCAATCCGGCGTACACCGACCCGGAGGCCGCCAAGGCGCTCGGGCACGTCGATCTGATCGCCCCGCCGACCTTCGTGTTCGCGATCACCTTCAAGGCCGCGAGTGAGGTCATCGCCGATCCGCAGCTGGGTCTGGACTACAGCCGGGTGGTGCACGGCGACCAGAAGTTCACGTACTCCCGTCCGGTACGCGCGGGGGACCGGCTGACCGTCACCTCGACCATCGAGGCGATCAAGTCGCTGGCCGGGAACGACATCATCGACGTCCGCGGTGAAGTGCGTGACGAGGCCGGCGAGCATGTCGTGACCGCGTTCACCAAGCTGGTGGCCCGCGCCGCCGAGGAGGCGTGAGACCGATGACCGCGAAGATCGGTTACGACGAGGTCGAGGTCGGTACGGAGCTGCCGGCGCAGAGCTTCCCCATCACGCGCGCGACGCTGGTGCGGTACGCGGGCGCCTCGGGTGACTTCAATCCGATCCACTGGAACGAGAAGTTCGCCAAGGAGGTCGGGCTGCCGGACGTCATCGCGCACGGCATGTTCACCATGGCCGAGGCGATCCGTGTGGTGACCGACTGGGTGGGCGACCCGGCGGCCGTCGTGGAGTACGGCGTCCGTTTCACCAGGCCCGTCGTGGTGCCCAACGACGACCAGGGCGCGCTGGTCGAGGTCAGCGCCAAGGTCGCCGCCAAGCTGGACGACGACCGGGTCCGGGTGGATCTCACGGCCATGAGCGCCGGGCAGAAGGTGCTGGGCATGTCCCGCGCCGTCGTCCGCCTGGCCTGAGTAAAGACGTCAGGGCCGTAGAGCTGTGCGTAAGGGGCGTCCGCCATTGCGGGCGCCCCTTACGTTTCCGTACTGGGCCCGCACATTTTCGTACTGGGCCCGCCAGCCGCTTGACATAGTTAGTGAGTGGTCAATAACCTCATCGCATGGTCAGAATGAGTGCGGAAGAGCGACGCGAGAGCGTCATCCGCGCTGCGGTCACCGAGTTCGCCCGCAGCGGCTACAACGGCACGTCCACCGAGGCGATTGCTCGCCGCGTGGGTGTCTCGCAGCCGTATCTCTTCCGGCTCTTCCCGAACAAGGAGGCCATCTTCCTCGCCGCCGCGGAGCGCTGTCTGGCGGACACCGCACAGGTCTTCGAGAAGGCCTCGGAAGGTCTGGAGGGCGAAGAGGCGCTGCATGCCATGGCCGCCGCGTATCAGCGGATCATCGCCGATGATCCGGAAAAGCTGCTGATGCAGATGCAGATGAATGTCGCGGTGGCCTCCGCCGAGGCCGCGGGTGACCACGCCTTCGGTGATTCGGTACGGGCCGGCTGGGTGGTGCTCTGGGAGACGGTCCATCTGGCGCTCGGTGCGGACGTGGAGGAGACCACGTCGTTCCTGGCGTACGGGACGCTGATCAACACCTTTGTCTCGCTGGGCTTTCCGCCCAGCCACCGCGTCTGGGGCGGCTTCTACGACTCGGCGCTGCCGCCCGGCCGGTGAATGGGGCGTCGGGAGGACCGGCGCCGTTTTCTGGCCGGGTTTTCTGGCCGCGTTTTCTGTCCAAGAAAGTTAGTTATCAATAACTAACTAGATCAACAACCAACTGATCGGTGGCCCATGCGCGCCGCCGGCAGAGAGGAGAGCGATGAACCAGCCAGCAGCCCGCGGCTCCCGCGCCGCCTGGGCCCTCGTCATCACCGGTGCCGCCAGCTTCATGGCAGCGCTGGACAACCTCGTCGTCACCACCGCCCTGCCGTCCATCCGCGAGGACCTGGGCGGCGCGCTGGAGGATCTGGAATGGACGGTGAACGCGTACACGCTCACCTTCGCAGTCCTCCTCATGTTCGGCGCGACCCTCGGTGACCGGTTCGGCCGCCGCAGGCTCTTCGTCGCCGGACTCACGGTCTTCACCGGCGCCTCGGCGGCAGCGGCCCTCTCACCCGGCATCGACGCCCTGATCGCCGCACGCGCCGTCCAGGGGGTCGGCGCGGCGATCATGATGCCGCTCGCACTCACCCTGCTCACCGCGGCGGTCCCCGCCGAACGGCGCGGCGCGGCCCTCGGGATCTTCGGCGCCATCACCGGCCTCGCCGTCGCCAGCGGCCCCCTCGTCGGCGGAAGCCTCACCGAACACCTCTCCTGGCAGTGGATCTTCTGGCTGAACGTCCCCATAGGCATCGCCCTCCTGCCGCTCGCCCGGCTCCGGCTGCGGGAGTCCCACGCGCCCGACGCCCGCCTCGACATCCCCGGCACCGTCCTCATCAGCGGCGGCCTCTTCGGCATCGTCTACGCCCTGGTCAACGCCAACGCCGACGGCTGGACCAGCGCCCCGATCCTGCTCGGCCTGTTCGCGGGAAGCGCGCTGCTCATCGCCTTCGTACGCCACGGACTGCGCCGCCCTGACGCGATGCTGCCCATGCGGCTCTTCAAGAACCGCGCCTTCGCCGGGATCAATGCCGCGAGCCTGCTGATGTTCCTCGGCATGTTCGGCTCGATCTTCCTGCTCAGCCAGTTCCTCCAGGGCGTCGTCGGCTACTCGCCCACCGAGGCCGGCCTGCGGATGCTCCCGTGGACCGCGATGCCACTGCTCGTCTCACCGATCGCCGGTCTCCTCGCCGACCGCATCGGCGGCCGCCCCGTCGTGGTGACGGGACTGGCCCTCCAGGCCGTGGGTCTCGGGCTGTTCGCGCTGGTCGTCGAGCCGGGGGTGTCGTACGCGGCCCAGCTGCCCGGCCTGATCGTCAGCGGCATCGGCATGGGGCTGTACTTCGCCCCCGCCGCCAGCCTGGTCATGTCCAGCGTCCGCCCCGAGGAACAGGGCATCGCCTCCGGGGCCAACAACGCCCTGCGCGAGGTGGGCGGAGCGCTCGGCGTCGCGATCCTCAGCGCCGTCTTCTCCGCGCAGGGCGGTTACGCGAGCCCCGACGCCTTCGTGGACGGCACCGTCCCCGCCCTCTGGATCGGTGCGGGCGGGGTGGCCCTCGCCGCGCTGACGGGCCTGCTCATCCCCGGCCGCCGCGCCGGTGGGACCTCCGTGGTCACGGGCGCGGCGGAGAAGGCGGACACGCGCGAGAGCGTCGCGGTCTGACCGTCGTCCCGTCCACGCACGCGGTCCCGTACGGTCCGTGGCCCCGTCCGAGCGGCGGCGCCGCGGACCGTACTCTTGTCCCCGTGCAGGAACTCCACGACGCCCCCCTCGCCCCCCTGACCACCTTCCGCCTCGGCGGCCCGGCGACCCGCCTCGTCACGGCCACCACCGACGAGGAGGTGATCGCCGCCGTACGCGAGGCGGACGCCGCCGGCACTCCGCTCCTGATCATCGGCGGCGGCAGCAATCTGGTCATCGGTGACCGCGGCTTCGCCGGCACCGCGCTGCGCATCGCGACCCAGGGCTTCGCGCTCGACGGCACCGCGCTGGAACTGGCCGCGGGCGAGATCTGGACCGACGCCGTCGCCCGCACCGTCGAGGCGGGACTCGCGGGCGTCGAATGCCTCGCCGGTATCCCCGGCTCGGCCGGCGCCACCCCGATCCAGAACGTCGGCGCGTACGGCCAGGAGGTGTCCAGCACCATCACGGAGGTCGTCGCCTACGACCGCTCCACCCATGAGACCGTGACCCTCGCCAACGCCGACTGCGCCTTCTCGTACCGGCACAGCCGCTTCAAGCAGCACCCCGAGCGCTGGGTCGTGCTGCGCGTCCGCTTCGAGCTGGAGGACGCGGGCGGGCTCTCCGCCCCCCTCAAGTACGCCGAGACGGCACGGGTCCTCGGCGTCGAGCCGGGTGACCGTGTCCCGGCGGAAACCGCCCGGGACACCGTTCTCAAGCTGCGGGCGGGCAAGGGCATGGTGCTGGACCCCGAGGACCACGACACCTGGTCCGCCGGCTCCTTCTTCACCAACCCGATCCTGACCGAACAGCAGTACGCGGATTTCCTCACGCGCGCGCGGGCCCGCCTCGGCGACGACGTGGCACCGCCCGCCTTCCCGGCGGGGGAGGGGCACACGAAGACCTCCGCGGCCTGGCTGATCGACAGGGCGGGCTTCACCAAGGGATACGGCACGGGCCCGGCCCGTATCTCCACCAAGCACACCCTCGCGCTCACCAACCGGGGCGCGGCGACCACCGAGGATCTGCTCGCACTGGCGCGCGACGTGGTCGCGGGGGTACGCGATGCCTTCGGGATCACCCTCGTCAACGAGCCCGTGACGGTCGGCGTCAGCCTTTAGGTCCTGTCCGGCGAATATCCGCCGGACCGCGCGAGGCGTTCAGTCCGCGAGCCAGGCGTCGATCCCCGCCAGCAGCTTGTCCCGCACGGGCGCGTCCGCCGCCGAGGCCCGTACCGACTGGCGGGCCAGCTCGGCCAGTTCGGAGTCGTCGAAGCCCTGCTCGCGGGCCAGTTCGTACTGCGCGGCCAGCCGTGAGCCGAACAGCAGCGGGTCGTCCGCGCCCAGTGCCATCGGAACCCCCGCGTCGAACAGCGTCCGCAGCGGTACGTCCTCCGGCTTCTCGTAGACGCCCAGCGCGACATTCGAGGCCGGGCAGACCTCGCAGGTCACCCCGCGCTCCGCGAGCTTGCGCAGCAGCCGTGGGTCCTCCGCCGCCCGGACGCCGTGCCCGATCCTGGCGGCGCGCAGATCGTCCAGACAGTCCCGTACGGACGCGGGCCCGGTCAGCTCCCCGCCGTGCGGAGCCGCCAGCAGCCCGCCGTCCCTGGCAATCGCGAACGCCCGGTCGAAGTCCCTGGCCATGCCGCGGCGCTCGTCGTTGGAGAGCCCGAAGCCGACGACGCCCCGGTCCGCGTACCGCACGGCGAGCCTCGCCAGCGTCCTGGCCTCCAGCGGATGTTTCATACGGTTCGCCGCGACCACCACGCGCATCCCGAGACCGGTCTCCCTGGAGGCCGCGTCCACGGCGTCCAGGATGATCTCCAGGGCGGGGATCAGCCCGCCGAGCGTGGGGGCGTACGACGTGGGGTCGACCTGGATCTCCAGCCAGCCCGAGCCGTCCCGTACATCCTCCTCGGCGGCCTCGCGCACCAGCCGCTGGATGTCGTCCGGCGAGCGCAGACAGGACCGGGCGATGTCGTACAGCCGCTGGAAGCGGAACCAGCCGCGCTCATCGGTGGCGCGCAGCTTGGGCGGTTCGCCGCTGGTCAGCGCGTCGGGCAGATGAACGCCGTACTTGTCGGCGAGTTCGAGCAGGGTGGTGGGCCGCATCGAGCCGGTGAAATGCAGATGCAGATGAGCCTTGGGCAGCAGGCTGAGGTCGCGGGGGCGGGTGGTGCTCTCCATCTGAAGATCCTGCCGCATGAGGCGCCCGCCCGGCAGCCCCTTCCCCGATCGAGATCTTGCCCGAACGAAGAAACGGGCCCCCGGCGGTGGCCGGGAGCCCGTTTTCACGCTGAGAGCCGAACGTCAGTCCCGGGCCTCCGCGAGCAGCTTCTGGATCCGGGCGATGCCCTCGGCCAGGTCCTCGTCGCCGAGCGCGTACGACAGCCGCAGATAGCCGGGCGTGCCGAAGGCCTCGCCGGGGACGACCGCGACCTCGGACTCTTCCAGGATCAGCGCGGCCAGTTCCACGGAGGACTGCGGGCGCTTGCCGCGGATCTCCTTGCCCAGCAGGCTCTTCACCGAGGGGTACACGTAGAAGGCACCCTCCGGCTCCGGGCACACGACGCCCTCGATCTCGTTCAGCATCCGCACGATGGTCTGGCGGCGGCGGTCGAACGCGGACCGCATCTCGGCGACGGCCGTCAGGTCACCGGAGACCGCGGCGATGGCGGCGGCCTGGGCGACATTGGAGACATTGGACGTGGCGTGCGACTGGAGGTTGGTCGCGGCCTTCACGACATCCTTGGGGCCGATGACCCAGCCCACCCGCCAGCCGGTCATCGCATAGGTCTTGGCCACACCGTTGACGACGATGCACTTGTCGCGCAGGTCCGGTACGACGGCCGGCAGCGAGGTGAACGTGGCGTCGCCGTAGACGAGGTGCTCGTAGATCTCGTCCGTCATCACCCACAGCCCGTGCTCGACGGCCCAGCGGCCGATGGCCTCGGTGTCGGCCGCGCTGTAGACGGCGCCCGTCGGGTTGGACGGCGAGACGAAGAGCACGACCTTCGTACGGTCGGTGCGGGCCGCCTCCAACTGCTCGACGGAGACCCGGTAGCCGGTGGTCTCGTCGGCCACCACCTCCACCGGGACACCGCCGGCCAGCCGGATCGACTCGGGGTACGTGGTCCAGTAGGGAGCCGGGACGATGACCTCGTCGCCCGGGTCGAGGATGGCCGCGAACGACTCGTAGATCGCCTGCTTGCCACCGTTGGTCACCAGGACCTGCGAGGGCTCGATCTCGTAACCGGAGTCACGCAGCGTCTTCGTGACGATGGCGGCCTTCAGCTCGGGGAGTCCGCCGGCCGGCGTGTAGCGGTGGTACTTCGGGTTGCGGCAGGCCTCGACAGCGGCTTCGACGATGTAGTCGGGCGTCGGGAAGTCGGGCTCGCCGGCGCCGAAGCCGATCACCGGACGCCCGGCGGCCTTCAGGGCCTTGGCCTTGGCATCCACAGCGAGGGTCGCGGACTCGGAGATCGCGCCGATGCGGGCGGAGACCCGGCGCTCGGTGGGAGGGATTGCAGCGCTCATGAGGCCCATGGTCCCAGACCCGAAACCTCCCCGGCACACAGGTTTCGCTCTGCGGACACACGAGGATTCGCTCCGCGGACACGAGACGAACACGAGAAGAGGAGGGCGGAGGGGAGCAAGCTGTTCGACGCAGGGGCCGCGACCACGTACACTCACTCGTCGTTGGCCCTCAGCAGCCAGGTCCGTACCGCGCACTCCGTGCACCCGGTCGGATGCGGTAGGTTGGGGAAAACGCAAAGGGTCGTAGCTCAATTGGTAGAGCACTGGTCTCCAAAACCAGCGGTTGGGGGTTCAAGTCCCTCCGGCCCTGCTACACACACCTTCGCCAGGGTGTGTGCGCATGTACGTACATTCAATGCATCGCCGTGCGGCTCCCCCGGGCGCGGCACGGCCACGACCGGGAATCAGGTGAGAGAGCGTGACGGACGCCGTGGGCTCCATCGACAAGCCTGATGCCGACGACGAGTCCGCCGAGTCGAAGAGGCCCCGCAAGGGCGGCAAGCGTGGCAAGAAGGGCCCCCTGGGCCGTCTCGCGCTCTTCTACCGTCAGATCGTCGCCGAGCTGCGCAAGGTCGTCTGGCCGACTCGCAATCAGCTGACCACGTACACCACAGTGGTGATTGTCTTCGTCGTCATCATGATCGGTCTGGTGACCGTGATTGACTATGGCTTCCAGCAAGCAATCAAGTACGTCTTCGGCTGATCCCGCGAAGGGCGCCCGGCGCGGCGCCCCTTTCGCGTGTTCCACCCATTGAGCCAGGAAGAAGCAGCCACCGTGTCTGACCCGAAACTGAACGACGCCAGCGAGTCGGTGGAGTCCGTAGCGGACGAAACCGACATCGTCGAGGCGGCGGACGCTGTCGAGCCAGACCAGGCCGAAGCCGCTGATGTCGCCGCGGGCGAGCCGGCCGAAGAGGCCGCCGTCCACGTCGAGGACGAAGAGTCCGAGACGGACGAGGCTGACGAGGACACGGACGACGACGCTGAGGGTTCCGAGGACTCCGACGACGACTCGGCAGAGTCCGCAGAGGACTCCGCGGACGAAGCCGAGGACTCCGAGGACGAGGCCGCCGTGGTGGCCGATGTTCCGGCCGACCCGGTCGCCGCCCTCCGTGACGAGCTGCGCGGTCTGCCCGGCGAGTGGTACGTGATCCACACCTACGCGGGCTACGAGAAGCGCGTGAAGGCGAACCTGGAGCAGCGCGCCGTCTCGCTGAACGTCGAGGACTTCATCTATCAGGCCGAAGTCCCCGAGGAAGAGATCGTCCAGATCAAGAACGGCGAGCGTAAGAACGTCCGCCAGAACAAGCTCCCGGGTTACGTCCTGGTGCGCATGGATCTGACGAACGAGTCCTGGGGCGTCGTCCGCAACACTCCTGGCGTCACCGGCTTCGTGGGCAACGCCTACGACCCGTACCCGCTGACCCTGGACGAGATCGTCAAGATGCTCGCTCCGGAGGCCGAGGAGAAGGCCGCCCGCGAGGCCGCGGAGGCCGAGGGCAAGCCGATGCCGTCCCGCAAGGTCGAGGTCCAGGTGCTGGACTTCGAGGTCGGCGACTCGGTCACCGTCACGGACGGCCCGTTCGCCACGCTCCAGGCGACCATCAACGAGATCAACGCCGACTCGAAGAAGGTCAAGGGCCTGGTCGAGATCTTCGGCCGCGAGACCCCGGTCGAGCTGAGCTTCGACCAGATCCAGAAGAACTGAGCGCGTCAGCGCCCTTCTGGAACAGCAGCTTCCGACCAGGTCAGACAGGCTCCCACAGCTGTCTGACCTGTCGGTTTTTGGCCGTACGGCTATACCCGTTATCGTTGTGCGGTATGCCTCCATCCGGATGACCGGACGGCGGGCTGAAAACTCTCACTAGGACCCGGAGAGAGCACATGCCTCCCAAGAAGAAGAAGATCACGGGGCTTATCAAGCTCCAGATCAAGGCCGGCGCGGCCAACCCGGCTCCGCCGGTCGGCCCCGCGCTCGGTCAGCACGGCGTCAACATCATGGAGTTCTGCAAGGCCTACAACGCCGCGACCGAGTCGCAGCGTGGCATGGTCGTGCCGGTGGAGATCACGGTCTACGAGGACCGCTCCTTCACCTTCATCACCAAGACTCCGCCCGCCGCCAAGCTGATCCTCAAGGCCGCTGGTGTGGACAAGGGCTCCGGCGAGCCGCACGTCAAGAAGGTCGCGAAGCTGACGCGCGACCAGGTGCGTGAGATCGCCACGACCAAGATGCCCGACCTGAACGCCAACGACCTCGACGCCGCCGAGAAGATCATCGCCGGTACCGCCCGTTCCATGGGCGTCACGGTCGAGGGCTGATCCCAGCTCGAGCAGTCCCAGTGGCAGGGCCATGCGCGGCCCGGACCACGAACTCCACACCTGAGAAACACCAGGAGAAGAAGTGAAGCGCAGTAAGGCTCTCCGCAACGCGGACGCCAAGATCAGCCGGGAGCGCAGCTACGCCCCGCTCGAGGCCGTCCGTCTCGCCAAGGACACCACCAGCACCAAGTTCGACGGCACCGTCGAGGTGGCCATGCGTCTGGGCGTCGACCCGCGCAAGGCCGATCAGATGGTCCGTGGCACCGTGAACCTTCCGCACGGCACCGGCAAGACCGCCCGGGTCCTGGTCTTCGCGACCGGTGACCGCGCCGAGGCCGCGCGTGCCGCGGGCGCCGACATCGTCGGCGCCGACGAGCTCATCGACGAGGTTTCGAAGGGCCGTCTGGACTTCGACGCCGTCGTCGCCACCCCGGACCTCATGGGCAAGGTCGGCCGCCTCGGCCGCGTCCTCGGCCCGCGTGGTCTGATGCCGAACCCGAAGACCGGCACGGTCACCCCTGATGTCACCAAGGCTGTCAACGACATCAAGGGCGGCAAGATCGAGTTCCGCGTCGACAAGCACTCGAACCTGCACTTCATCATCGGCAAGATCTCCTTCGATGAGACGAAGCTGGTCGAGAACTACGCCGCGGCGCTGGAGGAGATCCTCCGTCTGAAGCCGTCCGCCGCCAAGGGCCGCTACATCAAGAAGGCGACCCTGGCCACGACGATGGGCCCCGGCATCCCGCTGGACGCCAACCGCACCCGCAACCTCCTCGTCGAGGAGGACCCGGCCGCCGTCTGACACTGACGGCAGTCGCGGGTCACGCGTACGAAAGCCGGTCCCCGCACCTCTCCGGAGGTGCGGGGACTGGCTTTTTCCGTGGGGACTGTCAGAGCCGTGCGTTACGGTGCGGGGGAGTTGATTCACGATCAAGGGGTGGGAATGAGCATGTCCGTTTGGAGGCGCGGGGGCGTCGCGCTGACCGCTGTGGCCGTCATAGCCGGTGTCGCGGGCTGTCAGAGCGACGGTGGCACGAAGGACGGGGCCGAGGGCGGGGCTCCGGCGAAGACGGCGTCCCGGCCCGGGGCCACGGAGGTCATCACCGCGGCCTACAAGAAGACGGCGGCGGCGAAGTCCGCCAAGGTCCGGATGACGATGTCGATGCCGGTCTCGGCGGGCGCCGGCGGCGACATGGAGATGTCCGGCGTCATGGGCTGGGATCCCACGGTGATGGACATGACCGTGACCGGATCGGCGATGGGCGACGAGCCGGGCGCACCGGACAAGATCCGCATGGTGTGGCTCGACAACGCCATGTACATGGACATGGGCGGCAGCCCGACCGCCGTCAAGGAAATGGACGGCAAGCGCTGGATGAAGCTCGACCTCGCCGCCGCGGCCGAGGCCTCCGGAGAGAAGGCGGCGAGCAAAGCGCTGACCGGCGGCCTGGAGAACATGAACCAGGACCCGGCCCAGCAGCTCGCCCTGCTGCTCGACTCGCCGAACCTGAAGCACCTCGGCACCGAGAAGGTCGACGGCGTCCAGGCCGAGCACTACAAGGGCACGCTCACGGTCGACGAGATGATGAAGTCCAACGCCTCGCTCGACGTCCTCAGCGACAAGGAGCGCAAGGACCTCCTCGACACGATGAAGAAGTCGGGCATGAAGGCCTACGAGACCGAGGTCTGGGTCAACGAGGACGACTACCCGGTGAAGATGGACGTCGCCATGGACACCGCCGAGGGCGCGATCAAGATCACCGCGAACTACTCCGACTACGGAGCGAAGTCCCAGGTCAAGGCCCCGCCGGCCGATGAAACGATCGATCTCTTCAAGATGCTGAGCGAGCTGGGTGCGGGTTCCGGAAGCTCCGGCAGCGGGAGCTGATCTCCGCCCCGCCGCTCTCGCCCCACCGCTCCGGCCCCGCCGGTCTCCGGCGCCGGATTTGCCTGCCGGAGACCGGTTGACGTAGTCTTCCCCAGAAGCCAAAGACCGCTGGTCGTTGCCGTGTGCTCGTAAGAGGGTGCGGTGGCCGAAGGATCCGCTAGCTGCGGACGACCTGCGCAGGTGACTGTGGACAGCTCCCGGATTCCATTCGGTCGAGCTACGCCCCGTGCGCCTGCGCCGGGGCGTTTCGTTTTGCCCAGCCCCTTCTGAGCGGTCCTCATCACCCGGAAGGAGGCCGACGCTCATGGCAAGGCCCGACAAGGCTGCCGCGGTAGCCGAGCTGACGGACAAGTTCCGCAGCTCGAACGCCGCCGTGCTGACCGAGTACCGGGGTCTCACCGTGGCGCAGCTCAAGGAGCTGCGCCGTTCTCTCGGTGAGAACGCCCAGTACGCCGTGGTGAAGAACACGCTGACCAAGATTGCGGCCAACGAGGCCGGGATCAACACGCTGGACGACCTGTTCGCGGGTCCGACAGCGGTTGCCTTCGTCACCGGTGACCCGGTGGTGTCGGCGAAGGGTCTTCGTGACTTCGCCAAGGACAACCCCAATCTCATCATCAAGGGCGGTGTCCTTGACGGTAAGGCGCTGAGCGCCGATGAGATCAAGAAGCTTGCGGACCTCGAGTCCCGCGAGGTTCTGCTCTCCAAGCTGGCCGGTGCCATGAAGGGCAAGCAGTCTCAGGCTGCCGCGCTCTTCCAGGCGCTTCCGTCGAAGTTCGTCCGCACCGCGGAAGCGCTTCGTGCCAAGAAGGAAGAGCAGGACGGTGCCGGTACGCCGGCTCCCGTCGAGGCCGACTCCGAGTAATCACGCTCGCTCGGTCGAAGCGGGCCGGTCTACGCAGTAATGCCGTTAGGCGCACGCCCGCGGAACTCTGTACATACGGCACCAGCCGAATTAGTGGAAGGACCGCCATCATGGCGAAGCTCAGCCAGGACGACCTGCTCGCGCAGTTCGAAGAGATGACCCTCATCGAGCTCTCCGAGTTCGTGAAGGCCTTCGAGGAGAAGTTCGACGTCACCGCCGCGGCCCCCGTTGCCGCCGCTGTCGCCGGTGGTGGCGCCGGTGCCGTCGCCGAGGCCGTCGAGGAGCAGGACGAGTTCGACGTCATCCTCACGGGTGCCGGCGAGAAGAAGATCCAGGTCATCAAGGTCGTGCGTGAGCTGACCTCCCTGGGCCTCAAGGAGGCCAAGGACCTCGTGGACGGCGCCCCGAAGCCCGTTCTCGAGAAGGTCGCCAAGGAGCAGGCCGAGAAGGCCGCCGAGTCCCTCAAGGGCGCCGGCGCCTCCGTCGAGGTCAAGTGACCTTGCGCGAGTCCGCCACCGCGCGCCGCTAGGCGTACGGAGGCAGTCTCGGCGCCGCGAGGCGCAGCGTTGACACGAAGGGCGATCACCCAGTCGGGTGGTCGCCCTTCCGCGCTCCCGTGGGGGGTGCCTTGATCTTCGGCTCCCGGCGAGTATCGTGATCATCGCCGTGCCTTCCGTACGCCCAGTGACGATCCGTAAGACGCCCCCGAGGGCTGGGGGCCTTGACGAACCGCACGGAGCGCGCAATTCTCAGGACGCGTCGTCACAATCGATCCGTATCCGAGGCATGGATCGACGGCGAAGAGGGCAGTATCGATGTGCGCCTACTGGCGCGAGGCTTGCCGCAGTTGAGACAAAGGTGTTGAGAACAACGAGGGTGTCGGAAAACCGGCTCTGGACATCAGTGTGCCAAGTGGCTACACTGACCCTTTGCGCTGCCTGTTAGCTGCTCCCTGCCCGTCACCAGGGGCACCCCCTCGCATGAGCATCGGTGATTGAACGGCCCTGAAGTGGGCTTTCCCTCTCCGTGCCCCGCTTGGGACCGGTACGCGCGTAGTGAGTCCGAGCCCTCGGAAGGACCCCCTCTTGGCCGCCTCGCGCAACGCCTCGACCGCGAATACGAACAACGGCGCCAGCACCGCCCCGCTGCGCATCTCCTTTGCAAAGATCAAGGAGCCCCTCGAGGTTCCGAACCTCCTGGCGCTGCAGACCGAGAGCTTTGACTGGCTGCTCGGCAACGCCGCTTGGAAGGCTCGTGTCGAGGCGGCTCTCGAGAACGGGCAGGACGTCCCCAGGAAGTCCGGTCTGGAAGAGATCTTCGAGGAGATCTCGCCGATCGAGGACTTCTCCGGGTCGATGTCGCTGACCTTCCGCGACCACCGCTTCGAGCCCTCCAAGAACTCGATCGACGAGTGCAAGGAGCGCGACTTCACGTTCGCCGCCCCGCTCTTCGTCACCGCCGAGTTCACCAACAACGAGACCGGCGAGATCAAGTCCCAGACGGTCTTCATGGGCGATTTCCCGCTCATGACCAACAAGGGCACCTTCGTCATCAACGGCACCGAGCGTGTCGTGGTGTCCCAGCTGGTCCGCTCGCCGGGTGTCTACTTCGACTCCTCCATCGACAAGACGTCCGACAAGGACATCTTCTCCGCCAAGATCATCCCCTCCCGGGGTGCCTGGCTGGAGATGGAGATCGACAAGCGCGACATGGTCGGTGTCCGCATCGACCGCAAGCGCAAGCAGTCCGTGACCGTCCTTCTCAAGGCTCTCGGCTGGACGACCGAGCAGATCCTGGAGGAGTTCGGCGAGTACGAGTCCATGCGCGCCACCCTGGAGAAGGACCACACCCAGGGCCAGGACGACGCGCTGCTCGACATCTACCGCAAGCTGCGTCCGGGCGAGCCCCCGACGCGCGAGGCCGCTCAGACGCTGCTCGAGAACCTCTACTTCAACCCGAAGCGCTACGACCTCGCCAAGGTCGGCCGCTACAAGGTGAACAAGAAGCTCGGCGCGGACGAGCCGCTGGACGCCGGCGTGCTCACCACCGACGATGTCATCGCGACCATCAAGTACCTGGTCAAGCTGCACGCCGGTGAGACCGAGACGGTCGGCGAGAGCGGCACCCAGATCGTCGTCGAGACCGACGACATCGACCACTTCGGCAACCGTCGTCTGCGTAACGTCGGCGAGCTCATCCAGAACCAGGTCCGTACGGGTCTGGCGAGGATGGAGCGCGTCGTGCGTGAGCGCATGACGACCCAGGACGTCGAGGCGATCACGCCGCAGACCCTGATCAACATCCGGCCGGTCGTCGCCTCCATCAAGGAGTTCTTCGGCACCAGCCAGCTGTCCCAGTTCATGGACCAGAACAACCCGCTGTCGGGTCTGACCCACAAGCGCCGTCTGTCGGCGCTTGGTCCGGGTGGTCTGTCCCGTGAGCGGGCCGGCTTCGAAGTCCGTGACGTGCACCCGTCGCACTACGGCCGCATGTGCCCGATCGAGACCCCCGAAGGCCCGAACATCGGTCTGATCGGCTCGCTCGCCTCGTACGGCCGGGTCAACGCGTTCGGGTTCGTCGAGACTCCGTACCGCAAGGTCACCGACGGCCAGGTCACCGACGAGGTCGACTACCTGACCGCCGACGAGGAGGACAGGTTCGTCATCGCTCAGGCGAACGCGACGCTCTCCGACGAGCTGCGCTTCACCGAGCCCCGCGTCCTGGTCCGCCGCCGTGGCGGAGAGGTCGACTACGTGCCCGGCACGGACGTCGACTACATGGATGTCTCGCCGCGCCAGATGGTGTCGGTCGCGACCGCCATGATCCCGTTCCTGGAGCACGACGACGCCAACCGTGCCCTCATGGGCGCGAACATGATGCGTCAGGCCGTGCCTCTGATCACGTCCGAGGCGCCGCTGGTCGGCACCGGCATGGAGTACCGCTGCGCGGTCGACGCCGGTGACGTCATCAAGGCGGAGAAGGAAGGTGTGGTCCAGGAGGTATCCGCGGACTACATCACCGTCGCCAACGACGACGGCACGTACACCACGTACCGCATCGCCAAGTTCTCCCGCTCGAACCAGGGCACCTCGGTCAACCAGAAGGTTGTCGTGGACGAGGGCGACCGGGTCGTCGAGAACCAGGTTCTCGCCGACGGTCCGGCCACCCAGCAGGGCGAGATGGCGCTCGGCAAGAACCTCCTCGTGGCGTTCATGCCGTGGGAGGGCCACAACTACGAAGACGCGATCATCCTCAGCCAGCGGCTGGTGCAGGACGACGTCCTCTCCTCGATCCACATCGAGGAGCACGAGGTCGACGCCCGTGACACCAAGCTCGGCCCCGAGGAGATCACCCGGGACATCCCGAACGTCTCCGAGGAGGTCCTCGCGGACCTCGACGAGCGCGGCATCATCCGTATCGGTGCCGAGGTCGTCGCCGGAGACATCCTGGTCGGCAAGGTCACGCCCAAGGGTGAGACCGAGCTGACCCCGGAGGAGCGGCTGCTCCGCGCGATCTTCGGTGAGAAGGCCCGTGAGGTCCGTGACACCTCGCTGAAGGTGCCGCACGGCGAGACCGGCAAGGTCATCGGTGTGCGTGTCTTCGACCGCGAGGAGGGCGACGAGCTGCCGCCGGGCGTGAACCAGCTGGTTCGCGTGTACGTCGCGCAGAAGCGCAAGATCACCGACGGTGACAAGCTCGCCGGCCGGCACGGCAACAAGGGCGTCATCTCGAAGATCCTGCCGATCGAGGACATGCCGTTCCTGGAGGACGGCACCCCGGTCGACATCATCCTCAACCCGCTGGGTGTCCCGTCCCGAATGAACCCGGGACAGGTCCTCGAGATCCACCTCGGCTGGCTCGCCAGCCAGGGCTGGAAGGTCGAGGGCAGCGAGGAGTGGATGGAGCGGCTGAAGTCCATCGGCGCCGATGAGGTCGCCCCCGGCACCAACGTCGCCACCCCGGTCTTCGACGGCGCCCGCGAGGACGAGATCTCCGGTCTCTTCGAGTCGACGATCCCGAACCGCGACGGCAACCGGATGGTCCTCCCGTCCGGCAAGGCCCACATGTTCGACGGCCGCTCCGGTGAGCCGTTCCCGGACCCGATCTCGGTCGGGTACATGTACATCCTCAAGCTCCACCACCTGGTCGACGACAAGCTGCACGCCCGCTCGACCGGCCCGTACTCGATGATCACCCAGCAGCCGCTGGGTGGTAAGGCCCAGTTCGGCGGTCAGCGCTTCGGTGAGATGGAGGTGTGGGCGCTGGAGGCTTATGGCGCCGCGTACGCCCTCCAGGAGCTGCTGACGATCAAGTCCGACGACGTGACCGGCCGCGTGAAGGTCTACGAGGCCATCGTCAAGGGCGAGAACATCCCCGAGCCCGGCATTCCCGAGTCCTTCAAGGTGCTCATCAAGGAAATGCAGTCGCTCTGCCTCAACGTGGAGGTGCTGTCCTCGGACGGCATGTCCATCGAGATGCGCGACACGGACGAGGATGTCTTCCGCGCGGCGGAGGAGCTCGGAATCGACCTGTCCCGGCGAGAGCCGAGCAGCGTCGAAGAGGTCTGACGGGTTCGCCGGCCGGATCCCGTATCCGGCCGGCTCTCCCCGGACCCGTTCAGACCATTGCTGAAGTGCCCCATTTTCTCGCTGACGCGAGGGGCTCGAACCCCCGAAAGAGGGATTGACGACAAGTGCTCGACGTCAACTTCTTCGACGAGCTGCGGATCGGCCTTGCCACCGCGGACGACATCCGGACCTGGTCGCACGGCGAAGTGAAGAAGCCGGAGACCATCAACTACCGCACGCTCAAGCCCGAAAAGGACGGACTCTTCTGCGAGAAGATCTTCGGTCCGACCCGGGACTGGGAGTGCTACTGCGGCAAGTACAAGCGTGTCCGCTTCAAGGGCATCATCTGTGAGCGCTGTGGCGTGGAAGTCACGCGCGCCAAGGTGCGCCGTGAGCGGATGGGCCACATCGAGCTCGCCGCTCCCGTCACTCACATCTGGTACTTCAAGGGCGTCCCTTCGCGCCTCGGATACCTGCTCGACCTCGCGCCGAAGGACCTTGAGAAGGTCATCTACTTCGCCGCGTACATGATCACGTTCGTGGACGAGGAGCGCCGTACGCGCGACCTGCCCTCGCTGGAGGCGCATGTCTCCGTCGAGCGTCAGCAGGTCGAGAACCGTCGCGACTCCGACCTCGAAGCCCGCGCCAAGAAGCTCGAGACCGACCTGGCCGAGCTGGAGGCCGAGGGCGCCAAGGCCGACGTGCGCCGCAAGGTGCGCGAAGGCGCCGAGCGCGAGATGAAGCAGCTGCGCGACCGTGCGCAGCGCGAGATCGACCGTCTCGACGAGGTGTGGAACCGCTTCAAGAACCTCAAGGTCCAGGACCTGGAGGGCGACGAGCTGCTCTACCGCGAGCTGCGTGACCGCTTCGGCACGTACTTCGACGGTTCGATGGGTGCCGCGGCGCTGCAGAAGCGCCTGGAGTCCTTCGACCTGAACGAGGAGGCCGAGCGCCTCCGCGAGATCATCCGTACCGGCAAGGGCCAGAAGAAGACCCGTGCGCTCAAGCGCCTCAAGGTCGTCTCCGCGTTCCTGCAGACCAGCAACAGCCCCAAGGGCATGGTGCTGGACTGCGTACCGGTGATCCCGCCGGACCTGCGTCCGATGGTGCAGCTGGACGGTGGCCGCTTCGCGACCTCCGACCTGAACGACCTGTACCGCCGTGTGATCAACCGCAACAACCGCCTCAAGCGTCTCCTTGACCTCGGTGCCCCCGAGATCATCGTGAACAACGAGAAGCGGATGCTGCAGGAGGCCGTCGACGCGCTGTTCGACAACGGCCGCCGCGGTCGCCCGGTGACCGGTCCCGGTAACCGCCCGCTGAAGTCCCTGAGCGACATGCTCAAGGGCAAGCAGGGCCGTTTCCGTCAGAACCTGCTCGGCAAGCGAGTCGACTACTCGGCCCGTTCCGTGATCGTCGTCGGCCCGCAGCTCAAGCTGCACCAGTGCGGTCTGCCGAAGGCCATGGCGCTGGAGCTCTTCAAGCCGTTCGTGATGAAGCGCCTGGTGGACCTGAACCACGCGCAGAACATCAAGTCGGCGAAGCGCATGGTCGAGCGCGGCCGCACGGTCGTGTACGACGTGCTCGAAGAGGTCATCGCCGAGCACCCGGTGCTGCTGAACCGTGCGCCGACCCTGCACCGCCTCGGCATCCAGGCCTTCGAGCCGCAGCTGGTCGAGGGCAAGGCCATCCAGATCCACCCGCTCGTCTGCACCGCGTTCAACGCGGACTTCGACGGTGACCAGATGGCCGTCCACCTGCCGCTCTCCGCGGAGGCGCAGGCCGAGGCACGCATCCTGATGCTGTCCTCGAACAACATCCTCAAGCCGGCCGACGGCCGTCCGGTCACCATGCCGACCCAGGACATGGTGCTCGGTCTCTTCTTCCTCACCACGGACGAGGAAGAGCGCAAGGTCATCGGCGAGGGCCGGTTCTTCGGCTCCACCGCCGAGGCGACCATGGCGTTCGACAACCGCGAGCTCTCGCTGCAGGCGAAGGTCGACATCCGCTTCCCGGTGGGCACCATCCCGCCGCGCGGCTGGACCCCGCCGGCCCGCGACGAGTCCGACACGGACGGCACCGCCGTCGAGTGGCAGCAGGGCGACCCGTTCCGGCTGCGTACGACGCTGGGCCGCGCGCTCTTCAACGAGCTGCTGCCCGAGGACTACCCGTTCGTCGACTACTCGGTGGGCAAGAAGCAGCTCTCCGAGATCGTCAACGATCTGGCCGAGCGCTACCCCAAGGTCATCGTGGCGGCGACGCTCGACAACCTGAAGGCGGCCGGCTTCTTCTGGGCGACCCGCTCCGGTGTCACCGTGGCCATCTCCGACATCGTCGTGCCCGACGCGAAGAAGGCGATCGTCCAGGGTTACGAGGCGCAGGACGAGAAGGTCCAGAAGCAGTACGAGCGCGGTCTGATCACCAAGGAAGAGCGCACGCAGGAGCTCATCGCGATCTGGACCAAGGCGACCAACGAGGTCGCCGAGGCGATGAACGCGAACTTCCCGAAGACCAACCCCGTCTCCATGATGGTCAACTCGGGTGCCCGCGGAAACATGATGCAGATGCGTCAGATCGCCGGTATGCGTGGTCTGGTGTCCAACGCCAAGAACGAGACGATTCCGCGTCCCATCAAGGCGTCCTTCCGTGAAGGCCTGTCCGTGCTGGAGTACTTCATCTCCACGCACGGTGCCCGTAAGGGTCTGGCCGACACCGCCCTGCGTACCGCCGACTCGGGTTACCTGACCCGTCGTCTGGTGGACGTCTCGCAGGACGTGATCATCCGCGAGGAGGACTGTGGCACCGACCGCGGTCTGAAGCTGCGGATCGCCGAGCGCGGCGCCGACGGTGTGCTGCGCAAGGCGGAGGACGTCGAGACGTCCGTGTACGCGCGGATGCTCGCCGAGGACGTCGTCGTCGACGGCAAGGTCATCGCGCCGGCAAATGTCGACCTGGGCGATGTCCTGATCGACGCCGTCGTGGCTGCCGGGGTCGAGGAGGTCAAGACCCGCTCGGTCCTGACCTGCGAGTCCGCGGTCGGCACCTGTGCCTTCTGCTACGGCCGCTCGCTGGCCACCGGCAAGCTGGTCGACATCGGTGAGGCGGTCGGCATCATCGCCGCCCAGTCCATCGGTGAGCCCGGTACCCAGCTGACGATGCGTACCTTCCACACCGGTGGTGTGGCCGGTGACGACATCACCCAGGGTCTGCCCCGTGTCGTCGAGCTCTTCGAGGCTCGTACGCCCAAGGGTGTCGCCCCGATCTCGGAGGCGGCCGGCCGCGTCCGTATCGAGGAGACGGAGAAGACCAAGAAGCTCGTCGTCACCCCGGACGACGGCAGCGAGGAGACGCCGTTCCCGATCTCCAAGCGTGCCCGTCTGCTCGTGGGCGAGGGCGACCGCGTCGAGGTGGGCCAGAAGCTCACCGTGGGTGCCACCAACCCGCACGACGTGCTGCGGATCCTCGGTCAGCGCGCGGTCCAGGTCCACCTGGTCGGCGAAGTCCAGAAGGTCTACAACTCGCAGGGTGTGTCGATCCACGACAAGCACATCGAGATCATCATCCGGCAGATGCTGCGCCGTGTGACGATCATCGAGTCCGGCGACGCGGAGCTGCTGCCGGGCGAGCTCGTGGAGCGCTCGAAGTTCGAGACCGAGAACCGTCGTGTGGTCACGGAAGGCGGCCACCCGGCCTCCGGCCGTCCGCAGCTGATGGGTATCACCAAGGCCTCGCTGGCCACCGAGTCGTGGCTGTCGGCGGCGTCCTTCCAGGAGACGACCAGGGTCCTCACCGACGCGGCGATCAACGCCAAGTCGGACTCCCTGATCGGCCTCAAGGAGAACGTCATCATCGGTAAGCTCATCCCGGCCGGTACGGGCCTGTCCCGCTACCGCAACATCCGGGTCGAGCCGACCGAGGAAGCCAAGGCCGCGATGTACTCGGCCGTCGGCTACGACGACATCGACTACTCGCCGTTCGGCACCGGCTCCGGCCAGGCCGTCCCGCTGGAGGACTACGACTACGGTCCGTACAACCAGTAAGAGGCGTGAGCGGACCGAAGGGCGGCCATCCAGTGCGGTGGCCGCCCTTCGGGGCTTCCAGACGGCGCCTGGGCGCTTCGCGGACATGATCGCGGACGCCCGGCGTGTTGGGGCCGAGGCATTTGTTTTGACCGGAGTCGATGAGGTAGGTACGCTCAGACCTTGTGCCTGGGGTGTGCCTGGGCTCCTGTGCGTGTCTGCAACCGCACGCGAGCTTGAGTACGGGCCACCGTGATCTGCGCCTTCTTCGCTTCCGGCGGGGTCATGCAGCATTCGACACACCCGACCGCGTGGGTCGGAGGTGTTCCAGGTTAGTTTCACTAACGGCACACAGAAACCGGAGAAGTAGTGCCTACGATCCAGCAGCTGGTCCGGAAGGGCCGGCAGGACAAGGTCGAGAAGAACAAGACGCCCGCGCTCGAGGGTTCTCCTCAGCGCCGCGGCGTCTGCACGCGCGTCTTCACGACCACCCCGAAGAAGCCGAACTCGGCGCTCCGTAAGGTCGCGCGTGTGCGTCTGACCTCCGGCATCGAGGTCACGGCCTACATTCCGGGTGAGGGACACAACCTGCAGGAGCACTCGATCGTGCTCGTGCGTGGTGGCCGTGTGAAGGACCTGCCGGGTGTTCGTTACAAGATCATCCGCGGCTCCCTTGACACCCAGGGTGTCAAGAACCGCAAGCAGGCCCGCAGCCGCTACGGCGCCAAGAAGGAGAAGTAAGAATGCCTCGTAAGGGCCCCGCCCCGAAGCGCCCGGTCATCATCGACCCGGTCTACGGTTCTCCTCTTGTCACCTCGCTGATCAACAAGCTTCTGCTCAACGGCAAGCGTTCCACCGCCGAGCGGATCGTGTACGGCGCCATGGAAGGCCTCCGCGAGAAGACCGGCAACGACCCGGTCATCACGCTGAAGCGCGCGCTTGAGAACGTCAAGCCCACGCTTGAGGTCAAGTCCCGCCGTGTCGGTGGCGCCACCTACCAGGTGCCGATCGAGGTCAAGCCCGGTCGCGCCGCCACCCTCGCCCTGCGCTGGGTCGTGGGTTACTCCCGCGCCCGTCGCGAGAAGACGATGACCGAACGCCTCATGAACGAGCTGCTCGACGCCTCCAACGGTCTCGGCGCCTCGGTCAAGAAGCGTGAGGACACGCACAAGATGGCCGAGTCCAACAAGGCCTTCGCGCACTACCGCTGGTAGTCGCTACCCACATCGAGACCGAGAGAAGATTGAGCCTTATGGCCACCACTTCGCTTGACCTGGCCAAGGTCCGCAACATCGGGATCATGGCCCACATCGACGCGGGCAAGACGACGACCACCGAGCGCATCCTGTTCTACACCGGTGTGAGCTACAAGATCGGTGAGGTCCACGACGGCGCAGCCACGATGGACTGGATGGAGCAGGAGCAGGAGCGCGGCATCACGATCACGTCCGCCGCGACGACCTGTCACTGGCCGCTCGAGGACGTCGACCACACCATCAACATCATCGACACCCCGGGTCACGTGGACTTCACGGTCGAGGTGGAGCGTTCGCTCCGCGTCCTCGACGGTGCCGTCACCGTGTTCGACGGTGTCGCCGGTGTGGAGCCGCAGTCCGAGACCGTATGGCGGCAGGCCGACCGTTACGGCGTGCCCCGCATCTGCTTCGTCAACAAGCTCGACCGGACCGGCGCGGAGTTCCACCGCTGCGTCGACATGATCTCGGACCGCCTCGGTGCGGTTCCGATCGTCATGCAGCTTCCGATCGGTGCCGAGATGGACTTCAAGGGCGTCGTCGACCTCGTGACGATGAAGGCCTTTGTCTGGTCCGCCGAGGCGGCCAAGGGCGAGATGTACGACGTTGTCGACATCCCGGCCACGCACGTCGAGGCGGCCGAGGAGTGGCGCGGCAAGCTGCTCGAGGTCGTCTCCGAGAACGATGACGAGCTGATGGAGCTGTACCTGGAGGGCGTCGAGCCCACCGTGGAGCAGCTGTACGCGGCGATCCGCCGTATCACCATCGCGTCGGGCAAGTCCGACGGCGTCACCGTCACCCCGGTGTTCTGCGGTACCGCGTTCAAGAACAAGGGCGTACAGCCCCTGCTCGACGCGGTCGTGCGTTACCTGCCGTCTCCCCTGGACGTCGAGGGCATCAACGGCCACGACGTGAAGGACCCGGAGAAGGTCATCACGCGCAAGCCGTCCTTCGACGAGCCGCTGTCGGCGCTGGCGTTCAAGATCATGAGCGACCCGCACCTCGGCAAGCTCACCTTCGTCCGGGTGTACTCCGGCCGTCTGGAGTCCGGCACCGCGGTGCTGAACTCCGTGAAGGGCCGCAAGGAGCGCATCGGCAAGATCTACCGTATGCACGCGAACAAGCGTGAGGAGATCGAGGCGGTGGGCGCCGGCGACATCGTCGCCGTGATGGGCCTGAAGCAGACCACCACCGGTGAGACGCTGTGCGACGAGAAGAACCCGGTGATCCTGGAGTCCATGGACTTCCCGGCGCCGGTCATCGAGGTCGCGATCGAGCCCAAGTCCAAGGGTGACCAGGAGAAGCTGGGTGTTGCCATCCAGCGTCTCGCGGAGGAGGACCCCTCCTTCCAGGTGCACACCAACGAGGAGACCGGCCAGACCGTCATCGGCGGTATGGGCGAGCTTCACCTCGAGGTGCTGGTCGACCGCATGAGGCGTGAGTTCCGCGTCGAGGCGAACGTCGGCAAGCCGCAGGTCGCTTACCGTGAGACGATTCGTAAGACCGTCGAGCGGGTGGACTACGTCCACAAGAAGCAGACCGGTGGCACCGGGCAGTTCGCCAAGGTGCAGATCATGATCGAGCCCATCGAGGGCGGCGACGCCTCGTACGAGTTCGTGAACAAGGTCACCGGTGGCCGTATCCCGAAGGAGTACATCCCTTCGGTCGACGCCGGTGCGCAGGAAGCCATGCAGTTCGGCATCCTGGCCGGTTACGAGATGACCGGCGTGCGCATCACGCTTCTCGACGGCGGGTACCACGAGGTCGACTCCTCCGAGCTCGCGTTCAAGATCGCCGGTTCGCAGGCGTTCAAGGAAGGCGCCCGCAGGGCGTCTCCCGTGCTCCTCGAGCCGATGATGGCCGTTGAGGTCACCACGCCCGAGGACTACATGGGCGACGTCATCGGTGACATCAACTCCCGCCGTGGCCAGATTCAGGCCATGGAGGAGCGGGCCGGCGCCCGGGTCGTCAAGGGCCTGGTGCCGCTTTCGGAGATGTTCGGCTACGTCGGGGACCTCCGAAGCAAGACCTCGGGTCGCGCAAGCTACTCGATGCAGTTCGACTCCTACGCCGAGGTTCCCCGGAACGTCGCCGAGGAGATCATCGCGAAGGCCAAGGGCGAGTAACTCTTCCGAGTCCACGCTTTAGGCTTGTCACCGGCAAGCCCTGGGGCATTCCCGCCGTATCGCGGCGGGAATGCCCCGGGCCCCGGCATCCCAGCAAAGATCACCTGGCGCCGATGAGTAAGGCGTACAGAACCACTCCAGGAGGACCCCAGTGGCGAAGGCGAAGTTCGAGCGGACTAAGCCGCACGTCAACATCGGCACCATCGGTCACATCGACCACGGTAAGACGACCCTCACGGCCGCCATTACCAAGGTGCTGCATGACGCGTACCCGGACCTGAACGAGGCCTCGGCCTTCGACCAGATCGACAAGGCTCCTGAGGAGCGCCAGCGCGGTATCACCATCTCCATCGCGCACGTCGAGTACCAGACGGCGTCGCGTCACTACGCGCACGTCGACTGCCCCGGTCACGCGGACTACATCAAGAACATGATCACGGGTGCGGCGCAGATGGACGGCGCCATCCTCGTGGTCGCGGCCACCGACGGCCCGATGCCGCAGACCAAGGAGCACGTGCTCCTGGCCCGCCAGGTCGGCGTGCCGTACATCGTTGTCGCCCTGAACAAGGCCGACATGGTGGACGACGAGGAGATCCTTGAGCTCGTCGAGCTCGAGGTTCGTGAGCTGCTCTCCGAGTACGAGTTCCCGGGCGACGACCTGCCGGTCGTCAAGGTCTCGGCGCTCAAGGCGCTCGAGGGCGACGCCGAGTGGGGCAAGACCGTTCTCGACCTGATGAAGGCCGTCGACGAGTCGATCCCGCAGCCCGAGCGTGATGTCGACAAGCCGTTCCTGATGCCGATCGAGGACGTCTTCACGATCACCGGTCGTGGCACCGTCGTCACCGGTCGTATCGAGCGTGGCATCCTCAAGGTCAACGAGACCGTCGACATCGTCGGTATCAAGACCGAGAAGACCACCACCACGGTCACCGGCATCGAGATGTTCCGCAAGCTGCTCGACGAGGGCCAGGCGGGCGAGAACGTCGGTCTGCTCCTCCGTGGCATCAAGCGCGAGGACGTCGAGCGCGGCCAGGTCATCATCAAGCCGGGTTCGGTCACGCCGCACACCAGCTTCGAGGCCCAGTCGTACATCCTGTCGAAGGACGAGGGTGGCCGTCACACCCCGTTCTTCAACAACTACCGCCCGCAGTTCTACTTCCGTACCACGGACGTGACCGGCGTGGTGACCCTCCCCGAGGGCACCGAGATGGTCATGCCGGGCGACAACACCGTCATGACGGTCGAGCTGATCCAGCCCATCGCCATGGAGGAGGGCCTCAAGTTCGCCATCCGTGAGGGTGGCCGGACCGTCGGCGCCGGCCAGGTCACCAAGATCAACAAGTAATTGCTGATCTGATCTGATCTGATCAGATTCTGATCTGACCTGGTAGCTCCTCGGAGCATCCAGCAGGGGCCCCGCACCACGTCCGCAAGGACGGTGGTGCGGGGCCCCTGTCGTGCGTTCTCAGGGGTTCGCGGGGGTTCGTGTGGGTTCATGGCCGAACTGAAGTCCCAACACACCGCGAGCGAAAGTCGATTGATACGGAGAGTGCTCGATGCGTAACGTAGTGTTCCGGCGCGCTCGACCGGTGCGCATGGTTCACGAAGGGGACAGCTCGAATGAACCGCATGCTGATCGCCGGAGCCGCGTTCGCGGCCACGGCCACGCTGGGAGCCCTCGGGGGCCCGGCCACCGCCTCGACTACTGCCTGGTCCACCGCCTCGTCCACCACCGCCTCGACCACCACCGTCTCGTCCAGTGGCGAGGCCCGGCCGGTGGCAGATCCGGCGTACAAGATCCTCAAGCATCTGGACTACCGGGGCCCCGGACAGGCTTCGCTGCGGCTCGGTTACTACCACGCGTCCACCGACAAGGGCTTCGGCTGGACCAAGGTCAAGAACAAGCACAACATCACGAAGTACTCGGCTGTCGAGTTCATCGCGAAGTCGCCCACGCGCGAGCACATCGGTGGCCAGTCGTACCGCGAGACGGGTTACGCGGGTAAGTACACGTGCAGCAGGGGCGTTTGCAAGCTCGTCAAGCAGTACAAGGTCCTCCTGACGGTCAACGAGAAGAAGCTCCGCGACAACCACGACAAGGGTGTGATCACCCAGTACTGCGTGGGTATCACCCGGTGCCCGAACTGGGTCACCACGGCTCTGTCCAAGGCCAACAGCCGTTCCGTCGCGGCCGCGGGCCCCGAGAGGTACGTAGGCGCCTACCGGCCCTTCGCGCATTCCGTCCGTGCCGCGGATGTGAAGGCAGCCGTCAGCGCGAAGCCCGCCGCGGTCGCCGGGACCTCCCGCTACGTCGGCGCGTACAGCAAGCTCTCCTGAAGGAGGCTCGTGGCCAGTCCCGACAGTGAGTTCCTCACCCGCGCGTCCGAAGCCGCCTTCGAGCTCGGCGCGGACGGCTACCGCGTGTCCGTGATCACGGTCCTCTCCCGCCAGATCGCCTTCATCGACACCGGTACCGACACCACCCCCGGCCCGCCTCTCTACGCGCAGGGCGAGCCGCTCGTACCGGGACGCGAGGGCCGGCGCGTGTACGACTGGCAGCCCGCCACCGAGGCACCCTCCTGGATGCTCATGGCCTGGCTGCTGGAGGACCTGGCCACCTGGATCGACCCGCTGGCCGGCGAACACGTCACCCTGACCGGCGTCGAGGCACCGGTCCCGCACTGGTGCGACGTACTGGTCCGCGCCGACGACACCGCCTACCGGGTACGCATCGCACTGGCCGACCGGGACGAGCTCCTGGACTTCCCCGGCATGTATCTGCGCGACCTCTTCGCCGAAGGCCGCCAGCACCAGTACCTGACACCCGGGCCGGACCAGGAAACACCGGTGGTGGACCTGCGCGGCGTGCTCTGACGGTGCGGAACGGGGCGCTGACGCGGGCCGGTTCACGCAACCTTCACCGACTGTGCTCCTCGGTGCGTGGCAGGGAAGGGGCGAACACTCCTAGGGTCGCAGCGATCTCAACGAGCGCATCGGCACAGGAGAGGGCGTGGTTCGCGATGGAAGCGGTCCGGAAGAGGGCGAGACTCGGGAGCCGATCGGCGCTGATGGGCGGGGGAGTCGCGGTCGCCATGGCCGGGCTGGTCGCCTCGCTCGTCGGCGCCCCGGCAGCAGGCGCGGCGGCAGGCGCGGCGCCGGCCGCCGCCGAGGTGCGCCATCCCGTTCAGTACGTGGATCCGCTCATCGGCTCCACCAACGGCGGCAACACCTACCCCGGCGCCAATCTGCCGTTCGGCATGATCGCCTGGTCGCCGACCAGCACCGCCGGAGACCAGACCAACACCGCGGCGGCCAACGGCTACTCGTACGACACGACCCGCCTCCGCGGGTTCAGCCTCACGCACGTCAACGGCGCGGGCTGCCACCCCGGGGCCGCGGGTGATGTGCCGATCATGCCGTTCGTGGGGGAGGTCGACTCGTCCCCCTCCGCCGACACCAAGGACGAGAAGTACGCCGCGAACTTCTCGCACGACAACGAGAAGGCCGAGCCCGGCCGTTACCGCCTGGGCCTCGACTCGGGCGCGGCCACCGACCTCGCGGTCACCGAGCGCGCCGGCGTCGCCGACTTCACCTTCCCCGAGGACAAGCCGGCCAGCCTCCTCTTCCGGGTCTCCAACTCCCTCAACGGCAGCGAGAACGCGCACGTCGAGATCGACGAGGCGAAGCGCGAGGTGACCGGCTGGGTGGAGACCGGCGCGTTCTGCGGGCGCCGCGCCAACGGCGGCGAGAACAACCGTAAGAGCTACTACCGCCTCTACTTCACCGCCGCGTTCGACCGCGCCTTCTCCGGCGTCGGCACCTGGCAGAACGACCGCCTCTCCGCCGGCTCCACCACGGCCGACGGAGGCGAGGGGTACGCCACCGGAGCGGACCGGGCCGGCCGCGGCTCCGGCGGATATGTGACCTTCGATACGAAGCGTGACAACGATGTCCGGATGCGGGTCGGCATCTCGTACGTCTCCCTCGCGGGGGCCGAGGCCAACCTCCGTGAGGAGATAGCGCCCCGGGCGAGCGTGGCGGAGGTCGCGTCGGCCGGCCGGGCGGCCTGGGACGAGCAGCTGCGCGACGTCGGGATCAGCGGCGGCAGCGAGGCACAGCGCACCACGTTCTACACCGCCCTCTACCACTCGCTCCAGCAGCCCAACCTGATCAGCGATACCGACGGCCGCTACCTCGGTATGGACGGGCGGCTCCAGCGCGTCGGGCGCGGGCAGGGGGCGCAGTACAGCAACTTCTCCGGCTGGGACCAGTACCGGGCCCAGGTGCAACTGCTCGCCCTGCTGGAACCACGCGTCGCGGGTGACTTCGCCCAGTCGCTGTTCAACTTCGCCCAGCAGAACGGCGGGGTCTGGGACCGATGGGTGCACATCAGCGGCGCGACCCATGTGATGACGGGCGATCCCACGGCCGCCACGCTGGCGACCTTCTACGCCATGGGGGTACGGAACTTCGACGTCAAGGGCGCGTTCGACTCCCTCTACCGCCAGGCCACCGTCCCGCACCCGGCCGGGCTCTCCGACGCGGGCTGCCCGGGCCAGTGCGAGGGCCAGCGCCCCAACCTGGCCCAGTACCTCGACTCGCGGTACGCCGCGCAGGACGCCTGCCACTGCTGGGGCGGCGCCGCCGAGACCCTGGAGGACTCCGTCGCCGACGCCGCCCTCGCGCGGTGGGCCAAGCTGCTCGGCCGTGACCGGGAGTACGAGGAGCTGAGCGCGCGGGGCGGCTACTGGCGGAATGTGTTCAATCCGCAGGCCACCGCCGGGGCGGGCTACATCCAGGCCAGGAACCTGGACGGCTCCTGGGTCACCCCCTTCGACCCCGCCTCCGACCGCGGCTTCGCCCAGGGCAGCGCGGCGACGTACACCTGGATGGTGCCGCAGGATGTGCAGGGGCTGGCCACGGCGATGGGCGGCCGCGCGACGGCGGCGGCGCGGCTGGACGCCTTCTTCCACAAGCCCGACGGCTCATGGTCGATCCGCGGCGGCGATCCGCTGCGCTACGACCCCACCAACGAGCCGGGCATCCACGCCCCGTGGCTGTACAACGCGCTCGGCCAGCCCTGGAAGACGCAGGAGACCGTCCGTGAGCTGGTCGACACGGTGTACGGGACCGGGCCGGCGGGGCTTCCTGGCAACGACGACCTCGGCACCATGTCGGCGTGGTACGTCTTCGCCGCGCTGGGCATCTATCCGCAGGCTCCCGGCCGCGCCGACCTGCTGCTGACCGGTCCGCTGTTCCCGCGCGCGGTGATCGCCCCGGCGGGGACGCGGCGCGCGATCACGATCACGGCGCCGGCCGCCTCCGACGCGAACCTGTACGTGAACGCGGTCCAGGTCAACGGCGCACGGCGCGACGCCTCATGGCTCGACAGCTCATTCCTGCACACGGGCGGCTCCCTCTCCTTCAAGCTGGGCGACCGCCCGGACTCCGGCTGGGCGACGGCCCCTGCCGGCTTGCCGCACTAGCACGACCGACGTTCATCGTGCCGCTGAGGCCCCGTCGAGTTCCTCGGCGGGGCCATCGTGCTACCGAAGCGGCCAGGTACGGGGGGCAGGACGCCTAGAGGTTGTATCCGCCCGATACCTCGATGTTCTGAGCGGTGACCCAGCGGCTTTCGTCGGAGACCAGTGTGGCGATCATCGCGCCGATGTCGTCGGGTTCGCCGACCCGGCCGAGCGCCGTCCTCGCGGCGAGGGCCGGGACGACCTCGGGGAACCGGGTGAAGGCGTCGTCGGCGATCCGGGTGCGGGTCGAACCCGGTGAGACCGCGTTGACCCGGATGCCCCGCGTGCTGAATTCCTTGGCCATGTACCGGGTCAGCACATCCAGGCCGCCCTTCATCGACGCATAGGCCGAGTAGCCGGGCTCCAGGCCGGCCATCGCGGCCGAGTTGCTGCTCGTGTTGACGATGGCCCCGCCGTCCGCCATCAGGGGCAGCAGCCTCTGCGTCAGGAAGTACGGTCCCTTGAGCAGGACCCGCATCAGGCTGTCGAACGTCTCCTCGGTCGTGTCCTCGATCAGCGATGTCCGCGCGAAGCCGGCGTTGTTGACCAGGTGGTCGAAGGTGTCGCGCTGCCAGGTGTCGCGCAGGACGTCTGCCACCGTGTCGCGGAAGGCCGCGAAGGTGCCGGTCTCGCCGACGTCCAGGGGCAGTGCGACGGCGGTGCCGCCCTCCTTCTCGATGGCGGCGGCCGTCGCCAGCCCTCCTTGTGTGTTCTTGCCGTAGGTCAGGATGACGCCGGTTCCGCGCTTGGCGATCTCGATGGCGGCGCTCTGTCCGATGCCGGAGCTGGCGCCCGTGACGATGGCGACCTTCATGGTGTTCCTCCTGGGTGCGGTCGTGCGTGCCAGTGGGTGAGTGAGTGCGCCGGCGGCGCTATGTGGCGGAGTTCGGGGGCATGACCCGGGCGAGCCAGTCGGCGCGGGTCCGGCGGGCCGTGGCCGATATGGCCGCCTGCGGGTACAGCGCGTCGAACCCGTGGAAGCCGCCCGCCCAGACATGTAGTTCGGCCTGGCCGCCGGCCGCCCAGACGCGGGTGGCGTAGTCGGCGTCCTCGTCGCGGAAGACTTCGGCGGAGCTGGTGTCGATGTAGGTGGTCGGCAGGCCCGAGAGGTCGTCGGCCAGCGCGGGTGAGACGTACGCGGGTACCTCGTTGTCGGCGAGGTCACCGAGGACACAGCGCCATCCGAACTCGTTCATCTCGCGGGTCCAGACGCCGGGTCCGCCGGAGTACTGGCGGCTGGAGGTGCTGGTGTTGCGGTGGTCGAGCATGGGGCAGATCAGCATCTGCGCGGCAATCGCCGGCGTGCCGAGGTCGCGGGCCAGCAGGGTGACGCCGGCGGCGAGGCCGCCGCCCGCGCTGGCGCCCGCCACGACGATCCTGGCGGGATCGATGCCCAGTTCGGCGGCGTGGTCGGCGACCCAGAGCAGTCCTTGGTAACAGTCGTCGACCAGGAGGGTGCCGGTGGCCTCCGGAGCGAGCCGGTAGTCCACGGAGACCACGACCGCACCGAACTCGTCGAGCCACTCCAGCGGGATGTCGATCTGCGAGAAGCGGTCGCCCATGACCATCCCGCCGCCGTGCATCCAGTAGACGCAGGGTGCGGCGGTGGTGCGATCGGTGTTCGCGGGGCTGAAGACCGACAGCGGGATCGGCGCACCGTCCTTGGCGGGCACGGTGACCTCCCGCCGGTCGACCTGCCGGTGTGCGAGGAGTGACTCGACGGGTGTCGACGGGAGCTGGCGCAGTTGCGCGAGTACTTCCGGGCTGAGCTGGGACATGAGGGGCATGTCTGCGAGCAGTTCGCGCAGCTCGGGGTCCAGGTCGGGTCGTGGCGTGGTCATGGTGCTGCCTTTCGTGGGGTGATGCCGGACGGTTGGGCAAGGAGGGGGCCGCTCGGCAGGGGCCGGGGCAGCGGCAGGGGCGTGGGCCGATCGGCGGGTCAGAAGGTGGCCTTGCCGCGGACCGGCACGTAGTCGGTGTACGCGGACTCCTTGGCCAGGAGTCCGCCGATCTGCGCCACGATGGCCTGGGCGGGCTCGCCGGCGAAGATCCGGTGGTGGTCCTCCTCGCTGGTCCAGCCCTCGGTGACGTGGACGACGTCGGGGTCGGACGCGGAACGGGAGACGAGATAGACGACGCAGTGTGCGCTCGCGCCCGGGCTGCCCTCGTTCAGCCCGGTCAGCAGCAGGTCGACCAGCTGGTCGCCCATTCCGGGCTTCGCGGTCAGGGTGGCGTTGAAGCCATAGTTGGCGATCATGGATGCCTTCTTCGGTGGTGATGGAGTGGAGTGATTCCATTCAACCGCCGTGACCTGCGGAAACGTTAGAACAATGCTCGCTCGCACTTGCACGATCCTCGCGGTCACAGGAGCTGAGGCGTCGAATGGTGCTGCAATGGACGCATGCACCTCGAAGAGCTCCGCACCCTGCTGGCCCGGCATGCCCGGCCCGACTGGACCACCGCGATCGACGGCGTCCTCATCTCGAAGGTCGACCGGTCGGATCCGCCGGCGCCCTCGATGTCCGGCACCGTGCTCGCGGTCATCGCCCAGGGCGCCAAACGCCTTGCCCTGGGCGACCGGGTGTACGAATACCGCGCCGGGCAGTACTTGGTCGCGTCGGTCGACCTGCCCGTCACCGGACAGTTCACCCAGGCCGAACCCGATCAGCCGGCGCTGGGGTTCGGTCTCCTGCTGGAACCGTCCGCGGTCGCCGAGCTGCTGCTACAAGCCGGGCCTGGAGACACTCCCCGCGTCGGCGGAGGCGCGCCGTCGGGGATCGCCGTCAGCGACGCTTCGACCGCGCTGCTGGACGCGGTGGTCCGGCTGCTGCGCCTGCTTGACGAGCCCCGCGACCGGGCCGTACTGGCCCCGCTGGTCAAGCGCGAGATCCTGTGGCGCCTGATCGCCGGGGAGCAGGGCGCGACGGTTCGCCAGCTCGGCCTGGCCGACAGCAGCCTCAGCCACGTCTCCCGGGCCGCGGGCTGGATTCGCGAGCACTACGCGCAGCCGTTCCGGGTCGAGGACGTGGCGCGGCTGTCCGGCATGAGCGTCTCCGCCTTCTACCGCAACTTCCAGGCGGTGACCGCGATGAGCCCGATCCAGTTCCAGAAGCAGATCCGGCTGCAGGAGGCCCGGCTGCTGCTCGCCACCCACCCGGGCGATGTCACCGGAGTCGGCCGCCGCGTCGGCTATGACAACCCGTCACAGTTCAGCCGGGAATACCGCCGCCAGTTCGGCGCACCCCCCAGCCAGGACGCCGCCCGCCTCCGCCACACCGCGCGCACCCCCGCAGGCGCCCTTGCCTGAGCCGTGGACAACAGACGCGGCGGGGCAGGCATCCGGCCCGCCTGGGAACTCGCAGCCCCGGCACGCAGCCCACCGGGGCCAGGGTTTCCCGGCCCCGGTGGGCTGGGGTCAGGGCGTGAGGTCCAGCTCGGCCCAGACCGTCTTGCAGGGGGCCGGTCCGGTCGTGACGCCCCAGCGGTCGGCCAGCGCTGCCACGAGGATCAGGCCACGGCCCGACTCCCCGTCGGCGGGCGCCGCTCGGCGGGTGGCGGGAAGGCGGTCTGCCTGGGTGTCCGTCACCTCGATACGGAGCGTGCCGGGCGCCGGGAAGGTCAGTACGAGGCGGAAGTCCCGGCCCGGCGTGCGTCCGTGCAGCGCGGCGTTCGACGCCAGCTCCGCGATCACGTGCGCGGCCGTCTCGAACGGCATCTCCCACGAGCGCAGCTGCTCCACGGCGAGGAGCCGGGCGAGCCGGGCGCCTCTGCGGGTGGAGGACAACTGGACGCGGAACCGACGGGCGGGGAGCGCCGCTCGGGCCGGCGGGCGCTGGTCGGTGATTTTGGGGTTCACGTCACACAGCGTGGCCGGACGTGCGTAGGCTGAATAGGGACGACGCCCGTACGGACAGTGACTGTCCTGCTGCGGCCCGGTTCTGTCCGGGCTGTCCACCATCACCTTCCGTGAGCGGGCGCGGTGAGCGACGAACATGTCGGAGGTGTACGCGGTGAGCGCGGACGGCGGCGGTACGGACTACCCGGTGGACGGGGCGGACGAACCCGACTGGGAACCCGATCTGGAAGACGACTCCGGAGCGGTGATCGCGGCGGTCGGCCGTCAGATCAAGCTCTGGCGGGAGTCGGCGGGTCTCGGCCAGGCCGAATTCGGGATGAAGATCGGCTACGGCGAGAACCAGGTCTACAAGGTCGAGGCCGGCAAGCGCATCCCGAGGCCGGAGTTCCTTGACCGGGCGGACGAGGTCCTGGGAGCGGGCGGCAAGATCGCCGCGATGAAGCGCGACGTGGCGGAAGCGCGGTACCCGCGGAAGGTGCGGCACCTGGCCAAGCTGGAGGGCGACGCCGTTGAGCTGGGAACCTACGCCAACCACAACATCTTCGGTCTGCTCCAGACGGAGGAGTACGCCCGCGCCCTCTTCCGCATGCGGCGTCCGCTCTTCGCCGATGAGGTCGTGGAGCGCAACGTTGCCGCACGCATGGCGCGTCAGGCGATCTTGGACCCGTCCACGACCGTCCCGGTCTTCAGTTTTGTCCAGGAAGAAGTGACGCTGCGGCGGCCGTTGGGCGGCAGAATGGTTCAGCGACGACAGCTCGAACGGCTTCTCGAAATTGGCCAGTTGAGGAATGTCGAGATCCAGGTCATGCCGACGGATCTTGATGATCACGCGGGCATGGGGGGCGAGATCCAGCTGCTCAAGCTTCGGAGCGGAGGGACGATCGGATACCTCGAAGCCCAGAGCTACAGGCGGCTGGTCTCTGAGTTGACGGAGGTGCAGTCGTTGGAGATGCAGTATGGGATCATCCGGGCGCAAGCCCTTACCCCAAGTAAGTCGTTGGCCTTCATCGAGAAAGTACTGGGAGAGACATGACCCGCCAGCCCTCTGCCGGGGACGCTGCCGCGCTGGAGTGGACCAAGAGCAGCTACAGCAGTAACGAAGGCGCGGCCTGCGTCGAGGTCGCGACCACCACCGGAGCCGTTCTCGTCCGGGACTCCAAGGACACCCGCCGCCCGCACCTCGGCTTCGCGCCGGGCGCGTGGGCCGAGTTTGTGCTGCACGCGTCGAGGGGCTGACAGATGGCTCGCAAGCTCTCTTCCAGAGAAGCTGCCGCACTGAAGTGGTTCAAGAGCAGCTACAGCGGCAGCAACAACAACGACTGTGTCGAGGTCGCGGCCGGCCCTGGAGTCGTTCTCGTCCGGGACTCGAAGGACATCCGCCGTCCCCACCTCGGCTTCGCGCCGGGCGTCTGGGCCGGATTCGTTGCGTACGCGTCGAGGGGCTGAACAGATGACTCGCAAGCTCTCTGCCGGGGACGCCGCAGCGCTGGAGTGGAGCAAGAGCAGCCACAGCAGCAATGAAGGCGCGAACTGTGTCGAGGTCGCGTTCGCTCCTGGCGCGGTCCTCGTACGCGATTCCAAGAACGTGCACCGTCCGCATCTCGGCTTCACGCCTGGCGCGTGGGCGGGCTTCGTGAGAGTGCTGGGGGAGATATGACCCGCCAGGCTTCTACCGGGAACGGTTCCGAACCGGCGTGGTTCAAGAGCAGCTACAGCGGCAGCGACAACAACGACTGCGTCGAGGTCGCTGCCACCCCGGGAATCGTTCTCGTCCGGGACTCCCAGGACGTCCGCCGTTCCCACCTCGGCTTCGCGCCAAGCGCGTGGGCCGGGTTCGTGGCGTACGCGTCGGAGCGCTGAATTTCGGGGCCGAACCGCCGCAGGATTTGGGCAGCGTGCCGTGGGGTACTCTTTCCGGCCCGATTGGCCAGGGCCGTGGGGCCTATGGCACACTGTTCAGGTTGCTCGGTTGAGTGCCGATGCTGCGCGCCTCCCGCCGGGAGGACCGGAAGCGAGTCCCACAGTACTCGTCGTCCCAACTGCCTTTCGGGGCAGCGCTGGGACGGACGTACGGGAATCTTCCGGGAAGTGTCAGCGGGGCCCCTACCAGGCACCCGGGTGGTGTTCTGCCCCCGGCTCGCGGACTTGGGCCGTACCCCTTGGCAGGGAAAATCCTTCGGGAGATTTTCGTGAAAGGGATGCGACACGCCCGACCGCGTGGGTCGGAGCAGGACGCGAACCTACCGGGTTCCAGAGCGTTACGAGAGACAGGACTACGAAGCAGCCATGGCGGGACAGAAGATCCGCATCCGGCTCAAGGCCTACGACCACGAAGTCATCGACTCCTCGGCGAAGAAGATCGTCGAGACGGTGACGCGTACTGGTGCGTCGGTCGCGGGCCCGGTGCCGCTGCCCACTGAGAAGAACGTGTACTGCGTCATCAAGTCGCCGCACAAGTACAAGGACTCGCGCGAGCACTTCGAGATGCGCACGCACAAGCGCCTGATCGACATCCTCGACCCGACGCCCAAGACCGTTGACTCGTTGATGCGCCTGGACCTTCCGGCCGGCGTTGACATCGAGATCAAGCTCTGAGAGGCGCGGAAGAGATGGCAAAGCAGATCAAGGGTGTCCTGGGCGAGAAGCTCGGCATGACCCAGGTCTGGGACGAGAACAACCGTGTCGTCCCGGTGACCGTCGTCAAGGCCGGGCCCTGTGTTGTGACCCAGGTCCGTACGAATGACTCCGACGGCTACGAGTCGGTCCAGATCGCCTTCGGCGAGATCGACCCTCGCAAGGTGAACAAGCCCCTCAAGGGCCACTTCGCCAAGGCCGACGTGACCCCGCGCCGCCACCTGGTGGAGCTCCGCACCTCCGACGCGAGCGAGTACACGCTCGGCCAGGAGGTCACTGCCGAGGTGTTCGAGTCCGGCGTCAAGGTTGACGTCACGGGCAAGAGCAAGGGCAAGGGCTTCGCCGGTGTCATGAAGCGTCACAACTTCAAGGGCCTCGGCGCCGGTCACGGCACCCAGCGCAAGCACCGCTCGCCTGGCTCCATCGGTGGCTGCGCCACCCCGGGTCGTGTGTTCAAGGGCATGCGGATGGCCGGTCGCATGGGCAACGAGCGGGTCACCACCCAGAACCTGACCGTTTATGCCGTTGACGCGGAGAAGGGCCTGCTCCTGATCAAGGGCGCGGTTCCTGGTCCGAACGGCGGCCTCGTCCTGGTCCGTACCGCGGCCAAGGGGGCCTGAGGTAACTGATGAGCACCGTTGACATCCTTTCGCCGGCAGGCGACAAGGCCGGGACCGTCGAACTCCCCGCGGAGATCTTCGACGCCAAGGTCAGCATCCCGCTGATCCACCAGGTCGTTGTCGCCCAGCTGGCCGCTGCCCGACAGGGCACGCACAAGACCAAGACCCGCGGCGAAGTCCGTGGTGGTGGCAAGAAGCCGTACCGCCAGAAGGGCACCGGCCGCGCCCGTCAGGGTTCGACCCGTGCGCCGCAGTTCGCCGGCGGTGGCGTCGTCCACGGCCCGCAGCCGCGTGACTACTCGCAGCGGACCCCCAAGAAGATGAAGGCCGCCGCCCTGCGCGGTGCCCTCACCGACCGGGCCCGTCACTCTCGTATCCACGTCGTTTCCGGCCTGGTCGAGGACGCGGTGTCCACCAAGGCCGCGAAGACCCTGATCGGCAAGATCAGCGAGCGCAAGAACGTGCTCCTGGTCGTCGAGAGGGCCGACGAGGCCGCGTGGCTGTCCGCCCGCAACCTGCCCCAGGTGCACATCCTGGCGCCGGGCCAGCTGAACACGTATGACGTGCTCGTCTCCGACGACGTGGTCTTCACCAAGGCCGCCTTCGAGTCCTTCGTGTCTGGCCCTTCCAAGGCCGCTGACGACGAGGGGAGCGAAGCCTGATGGCCGAGATCACCAGCAAGACCTTCACGGACCCGCGCGACATTCTTGTCAAGCCCGTGGTCTCCGAGAAGAGCTACGCGCTGCTCGACGAGAACAAGTACACGTTCATCGTGGCGCCCACGGCCAACAAGACCCAGATCAAGCAGGCCGTGGAAGCGGTCTTCTCGGTCAAGGTCGCCGGGGTGAACACGATCAACCGTCAGGGCAAGCGCAAGCGCACCCGCACCGGTTTCGGTAAGCGCGCGAACACCAAGCGCGCCATCGTGACCCTCGCTGAGGGCGACCGTATCGACATCTTCGGCGGCCCGGCCTCCTGACGGAGGTCGAGTCGTCCAGGATCCGGAATTCTTCCGAGGACTGAGAGACAATGGGTATCCGCAAGTACAAGCCGACGACCCCGGGCCGTCGTGGCTCCAGCGTCGCCGACTTTGTCGAGATCACGCGGTCCACGCCGGAGAAGTCGCTGGTCCGCCCGCTGCACAGCAAGGGCGGCCGTAACAACGCCGGTCGTGTGACCGTTCGCCACCAGGGTGGTGGCCACAAGCGCGCCTACCGCGTGATCGACTTCCGTCGTCACGACAAGGACGGCGTGCCGGCCAAGGTCGCGCACATCGAGTACGACCCCAACCGCACCGCCCGCATCGCGCTTCTGCACTACGCAGACGGTGAGAAGCGCTACATCATCGCGCCGCGTGGCCTGTCGCAGGGCGCTCATGTCGAGAACGGTCCGGCCGCCGACATCAAGCCCGGCAACAACCTGGCGCTGCGCAACATCCCGGTCGGTACGACCATCCACGCCATCGAGCTGCGGCCCGGCGGCGGCGCGAAGTTCGCCCGCTCCGCGGGTGCCTCCGTGCAGCTGCTGGCGAAGGAGGGCTCCATGGCCCACCTTCGTATGCCGTCCGGTGAGATCCGTCTGGTCGACGTCCGCTGCCGCGCCACCATCGGCGAGGTCGGCAACGCCGAGCAGTCGAACATCAACTGGGGCAAGGCCGGCCGTATGCGCTGGAAGGGCGTTCGCCCGACCGTCCGCGGTGTCGCGATGAACCCGGTCGACCACCCGCACGGTGGTGGTGAGGGCAAGACCTCCGGTGGTCGCCACCCGGTCAGCCCGTGGGGTCAGAAGGAGGGTCGTACTCGCTCGCCGAAGAAGGCAAGCAGCAAGTACATCGTCCGCCGCCGCAAGACGAACAAGAAGCGCTAGGAGCGGGTTTAGATGCCGCGCAGTCTCAAGAAGGGGCCCTTCGTCGACGACCACCTGATCAAGAAGGTGGACGTCCAGAACGAAGCAGGCACCAAGAACGTCATCAAGACCTGGTCCCGTCGCTCGATGATCGTCCCGGCCATGCTGGGCCACACGATCGCGGTGCACAACGGCAAGATCCATGTCCCGGTGTTCGTCACCGAGTCCATGGTCGGCCACAAGCTCGGCGAGTTCTCGCCGACTCGCACCTTCCGCGGCCACGTCAAGGACGACCGGAAGTCGAAGCGCCGCTAACGCGGGGTGGAACTGACTATGACTCACACCGAAGGGACAACCATGGAAGCCAGGGCCCAGGCGCGGTACATCCGCGTCACGCCCATGAAGGCCCGCCGAGTGGTGGACCTCATCCGTGGCATGGATGCCACGGAGGCTCAGGCGGTCCTGCGCTTCGCCCCGCAGGCCGCGAGCGTGCCGGTAGGCAAGGTGCTTGACAGCGCCATTGCCAACGCCGCGCACAACTACGACCACTCCGACGCCTCTTCGCTGGTCATCAGCGAGGCGTATGTGGACGAGGGTCCGACCCTGAAGCGGTTCCGGCCGCGTGCCCAGGGACGTGCCTACCGGATCCGTAAGCGGACCAGCCACATCACCGTGGTCGTCAGCAGCAAGGAAGGAACCCGGTAATGGGCCAGAAGGTTAACCCGCATGGGTTCCGGCTCGGTATCACCACGGACTTCAAGTCCCGTTGGTACGCCGACAAGCTGTACAAGGACTACGTCAAGGAAGACGTTGCCATTCGTCGCATGATGACGAAGGGCATGGAGCGGGCCGGCATCTCGAAGGTTGAGATCGAGCGCACCCGTGACCGCGTCCGCGTGGACATCCACACCGCACGTCCGGGCATCGTCATCGGCCGCCGCGGCGCCGAGGCGGACCGTATCCGCGGCGAGCTGGAGAAGCTGACCGGCAAGCAGGTCCAGCTGAACATCCTCGAGGTCAAGAACCCCGAGGTGGACGCTCAGCTGGTGGCCCAGGCCGTCGCCGAGCAGCTGTCCTCCCGCGTCTCCTTCCGTCGCGCCATGCGTAAGAGCATGCAGTCGACGATGAAGGCCGGCGCCAAGGGCATCAAGATCCAGTGCGGTGGCCGTCTCGGCGGCGCCGAGATGTCCCGCTCGGAGTTCTACCGCGAGGGCCGCGTGCCCCTGCACACGCTCCGTGCGAACGTCGACTACGGCTTCTTCGAGGCCAAGACGACCTTCGGCCGTATCGGCGTGAAGGTCTGGATCTACAAGGGCGACGTCAAGAACATCGCCGAGGTGCGTGCCGAGAACGCCGCGGCCCGTGCCGGCAACCGTCCGGCCCGTGGTGGTGGCAACGACCGTCCCGCCGGCCGTGGTGGCCGCGGTGGCGAGCGTGGCGGCCGTGGCCGCAAGCCGCAGCAGAGCCCGGCTGCCGAGGCCCCCAAGGCCGACGCCGCCGCCGCTGCTCCGGCCGCTGAGGCGACGTCCTCTTCTACCGGCGGAACGGAGGCCTGACCGAAATGCTGATCCCCCGTAGGGTCAAGCACCGCAAGCAGCACCACCCGAAGCGCAGCGGAATGTCCAAGGGTGGCACGCAGGTTGCGTTCGGCGAATACGGTATCCAGGCGCTGACGCCCGCGTACGTGACGAACCGCCAGATCGAGGCCGCTCGTATCGCGATGACCCGTCACATCAAGCGTGGCGGCAAGGTCTGGATCAACATTTACCCGGACCGTCCGCTCACCAAGAAGCCTGCCGAGACCCGCATGGGTTCCGGTAAGGGTTCCCCCGAGTGGTGGATCGCGAACGTCAAGCCCGGTCGGGTGATGTTCGAGCTGTCCTACCCGAACGAGAAGATTGCGCGTGAGGCGCTTACCCGCGCTGCTCACAAGCTTCCGATGAAGTGCCGGATCGTTCGGCGCGAGGCAGGTGAGTCGTGATGGCGGCCGTTACCAAGGCGTCCGAACTGCGCGAGCTGGGCGGCGAGGAGCTTGTCGCCAAGCTTCGCGAGGCCAAGGAAGAGCTGTTCAATCTCCGCTTCCAGGCGGCGACCGGTCAGCTCGAGAACCACGGGCGGCTGAAGCTCGTCCGCAAGGACATCGCGCGGATCTACACCCTGATGCGTGAGCGCGAGCTGGGCATCGAGACGGTGGAGAGCGCCTGATGACTGAGAGCAACGTGACCGAGACGAACACCGACCGCGGATTCCGCAAGACCCGTGAGGGCCTGGTCGTCAGCGACAAGATGGACAAGACCGTCGTCGTCGCTGTCGAGGACCGTGTGAAGCACGCGCTGTACGGCAAGGTCATCCGCCGTACGAACAAGCTCAAGGCGCACGACGAGCAGAACGCCGCCGGCATCGGCGACCGCGTCCTCCTGATGGAGACCCGGCCGCTGTCCGCCACGAAGCGGTGGCGCATCGTCGAGATCCTCGAGAAGGCCAAGTAAATCCCTCCGAGGGGATTCCCTCGGAATAGTTCCGCCAGGCTCGGTGGGGCTCCGTGAGTGACTCGCGGAGCCCCACCGGGAACCGGCAGACGATCAGGAGATAGACGTGATCCAGCAGGAGTCGCGACTTCGTATCGCCGACAACACTGGTGCAAAGGAGATCCTTTGCATCCGTGTTCTCGGTGGTTCGGGTCGCCGCTACGCGGGTATCGGTGACGTCATCGTCGCCACCGTCAAGGACGCGATCCCCGGTGGCAACGTGAAGAAGGGTGACGTCATCAAGGCGGTCATCGTTCGCACCGTCAAGGAGCGCCGCCGCCAGGACGGCTCGTACATCCGCTTCGACGAGAACGCCGCCGTCATTCTGAAGAACGACGGCGACCCTCGCGGCACCCGTATCTTCGGCCCGGTGGGCCGTGAGCTGCGCGAGAAGAAGTTCATGAAGATCATCTCGCTCGCGCCGGAGGTGCTGTAAGCATGAAGATCAAGAAGGGCGACCTGGTTCAGGTCATCACCGGTAAGGACAAGGGCAAGCAGGGCAAGGTCATTGTGGCCTACCCCACGCAGGACCGTGTTCTCGTCGAGGGTGTCAACCGGGTCAAGAAGCACACCAAGGCCGGTCAGACGGCTCGTGGTTCGCAGACCGGTGGCATCGTGACCACCGAGGCCCCGATCCACATCAGCAACGTTCAGCTGGTGGTGGAGAAGGACGGCAAGAAGGTCGTCACCCGCGTTGGCTACCGCTTTGACGACGAGGGCAACAAGATCCGCGTTGCCAAGCGGACCGGTGAGGACATCTGATGACTGCCACCACCAACGCGCCGCGTCTGAAGCTGCGCTACCGCGAGGAGATCGCCGGCAAGCTGCGTGAGGAGTTCTCCTTCGAGAACGTCATGCAGATCCCCGGCCTCGTCAAGATCGTGGTCAACATGGGTGTGGGCGACGCCGCCCGCGACTCCAAGCTGATCGAGGGCGCCATCCGCGACCTCACCACGATCACCGGGCAGAAGCCGTCCGTCACCAAGGCCCGGAAGTCCATCGCGCAGTTCAAGCTGCGCGAGGGTCAGCCGATCGGCTGCCACGTCACCCTCCGCGGTGACCGCATGTGGGAGTTCCTGGACCGTACGCTGTCGCTCGCGCTGCCGCGTATCCGTGACTTCCGCGGCCTGTCCCCGAAGCAGTTCGACGGCCGTGGCAACTACACCTTCGGTCTCACGGAGCAGGTCATGTTCCACGAGATCGACCAGGACAAGATCGACCGGGTCCGGGGCATGGACATCACCGTGGTCACCACGGCGACCAACGACGACGAGGGTCGTGCCCTCCTTCGTCACCTCGGCTTCCCGTTCAAGGAGAACTGACCGTGGCGAAGAAGGCTCTGATCGCTAAGGCCGCCCGCAAGCCGAAGTTCGGTGTGCGCGGTTACACCCGCTGCCAGCGCTGCGGCCGTCCCCACTCCGTCTACCGCAAGTTCGGCCTGTGCCGCGTGTGCCTTCGTGAGATGGCCCACCGTGGCGAGCTGCCGGGCGTGACCAAGAGCTCCTGGTAATTCCCTTTCTGGGAATTACCCGAAGCTCTCGGTAAGCAACTGGTTGGCGGGAGCCCTCCCCCACATGCCGTAGGCTTGTGGGGTTGGGCGCCTGCCGTCCATTACGTCCGCGGGCAAAGCCCGCTCAACGACGCTTACTACGCCGTAGGTCCCCGCACCGCACCCGTCCCGGCTCTGATCGGGGAGAGGGATGGCGCATACAGGAAACCCCGGCGAGAGAGGCCGAAGGCCAATTCATGACCATGACTGATCCCATCGCAGACATGCTCACGCGTCTGCGTAACGCGAACTCGGCATACCACGACGACGTCGTGATGCCGCACAGCAAGATCAAGTCGCACATCGCGGAGATCCTCCAGCAGGAGGGCTTCATCACCGGCTGGAAGGTCGAGGACGCCGAAGTCGGCAAGAACCTCGTCCTGGAGCTGAAGTTCGGCCCGAACCGCGAGCGTTCGATCGCCGGCATCAAGCGCATCTCCAAGCCGGGTCTGCGCGTGTACGCGAAGTCCACCAACCTGCCGAAGGTCCTCGGCGGCCTGGGCGTGGCGATCATCTCCACGTCCTACGGTCTCCTGACCGGCCAGCAGGCAGGCAAGAAGGGCGTAGGTGGGGAAGTCCTCGCCTACGTCTGGTAGTCGGGAACGGAGGAAAAGCTCATGTCGCGAATCGGCAAGCTCCCCATCCAGGTTCCCGCCGGTGTGGACGTCACCATCGATGGCCGTACGGTCGCGGTGAAGGGCCCCAAGGGCACCCTCTCGCACACCGTTGCCGCGCCGATCGAGGTCACCAAGGGCGAGGACGGCATCCTTCAGGTGCTGCGCCCCAACGACGAGCGTCAGAACAAGGCCCTGCACGGCCTGTCCCGCACGCTGGTGGCGAACATGATCACCGGCGTGACCCAGGGATACATCAAGGCGCTCGAGATCAGCGGTGTCGGTTACCGCGTCCAGGCGAAGGGCTCCAATCTGGAGTTCGCCCTGGGCTACAGCCACCCCATCCTGATCGAGGCCCCCGAAGGCATCACCTTCAAGGTCGAGACGCCCACGAAGTTCTCCGTCGAGGGCATCGACAAGCAGAAGGTCGGCGAGGTCGCCGCGAAGATCCGCAAGCTGCGGAAGCCCGACCCGTACAAGGCCAAGGGCGTCAAGTACGCCGGCGAGGTTATCCGCCGCAAGGTCGGAAAGGCGGGTAAGTAAGCCATGGCATACGGTGTAAAGATCGCCAAGGGTGACGCGTACAAGCGCGCCGCCATCAAGCGTCGCCACATCCGCGTCCGTAAGCACGTCTCCGGTACGCCGGAGCGTCCTCGTCTGGTCGTGACGCGCTCCAACCGCAACATCGTCGCGCAGGTCATCGACGACATCGCGGGCCACACGCTCGCGTCGGCGTCGACCCTGGACACCTCGATCCGCGGTGGCGAGGGCGACAAGAGCGCCCAGGCCACGCAGGTCGGCGCCCTGGTCGCCGAGCGTGCCAAGGCCGCCGGTGTCGAGGCCGTCGTGTTCGACCGTGGTGGCAACAGGTACGCCGGGCGCATTGCCGCTCTGGCTGACGCCGCCCGCGAAGCCGGGCTGAAGTTCTAAGCCCCGGTTCCGGGACTAACGGACGTAACAGAGAGAGGTAAATCCAATGGCTGGACCCCAGCGCCGCGGAAGCGGTGCCGGTGGCGGCGAGCGGCGGGACCGGAAGGGTCGCGACGGTGGCCCTGCCGCCGAGAAGACCGCTTACGTTGAGCGCGTTGTCGCGATCAACCGCGTTGCCAAGGTTGTGAAGGGTGGTCGTCGCTTCAGCTTCACCGCGCTGGTCGTGGTGGGCGACGGTGACGGCACCGTAGGTGTCGGTTACGGCAAGGCCAAGGAGGTGCCGGCCGCCATCGCCAAGGGTGTTGAGGAAGCGAAGAAGAACTTCTTCAAGGTTCCCCGCATCCAGGGCACCATCCCGCACCCGATCCAGGGCGAGAAGGCCGCGGGCGTCGTCCTGCTCAAGCCGGCTTCCCCCGGTACCGGCGTTATCGCCGGTGGCCCGGTGCGTGCCGTGCTCGAGTGCGCGGGCGTCCACGACATCCTGTCGAAGTCGCTCGGCTCGGACAACGCGATCAACATCGTGCACGCGACCGTGGCGGCCCTCAAGGGCCTGCAGCGTCCCGAGGAGATCGCGGCCCGCCGCGGTCTGCCCCTCGAGGACGTCGCCCCCGCGGCTCTGCTGCGTGCGCGTGCGGGAGCGGGTGCGTAATGGCTCGCCTCAAGATCACGCAGACGAAGTCGTACATCGGCAGCAAGCAGAACCACCGCGAGACCCTGCGTTCGCTCGGGCTGAAGCGCCTGCACGACGTGGTGGTCAAGGATGACCGTCCCGAGTTCCGCGGCATGGTGCAGACCGTCCGCCACCTCGTGACGGTTGAGGAGGTCGACTGACATGGCGGAGCAGAAGCCGCTGAAGGTCCACAACCTCCGTCCTGCCCCGGGCGCCAAGACCGCCAAGACCCGTGTGGGTCGTGGTGAGGCGTCCAAGGGTAAGACCGCAGGTCGTGGTACCAAGGGCACCAAGGCCCGTTACCAGGTTCCGGAGCGCTTCGAGGGTGGGCAGATGCCCCTCCACATGCGTCTCCCGAAGCTCAAGGGCTTCAAGAACCCGTTCCGCACCGAGTACCAGGTCGTGAACCTGGACAAGCTCGACGCTCTCTACCCCGAGGGCGGCGAGGTCACGGTGGCCGATCTGGTCGCCAAGGGTGCGGTCCGCAAGAACAGCCTCGTCAAGGTCCTGGGCCAGGGCGAGATCTCCGTGGCGCTGCAGGTTTCGGTTGACGCCGTCTCCGGCTCCGCCAAGGAGAAGATTGCCGCCGCCGGCGGCACCGTCACCGAGCTCGTCTGAGACAACTCGATGGCCTGAACACCGACCGGGGATGCCTCTCAAAAGGGGCATCCCCGGTTGGTCGTTCCACGGTGGGCACTGTCGCCGGTAAGGTGGCGTGCATTGTTGGTGTATTGAAGCCGGGGGCTCGCCCCCGGACCCCCGCCGCGCGGTGTGTCCGCAGGGGTTCCCCGCGCGGTTTCGCTTGTCCCTTATCCGTCGATCCTCAATACCGTCACCTCTGACGCAGTAGCGCGGGGGTCGCAGGAGGCACCGTGCTCACCGCGTTCGCCCGGGCGTTCAAGACGCCCGACCTGCGCAAGAAGCTGCTCTTCACACTCGCCATTATCGTGCTGTACCGGCTCGGGGCACATATCCCCGTACCGGGTGTCAGTTACGAGAATGTCCAGACTTGTGTTGACGCGGCCCAGAAGGGCAACAACAGCCTGTTCGGTCTGGTGAACATGTTCAGCGGCGGGGCGCTGCTGCAGATCACGATCTTCGCGCTCGGCATCATGCCGTACATCACCGCGAGCATCATTCTGCAGCTGCTGACCGTGGTCATTCCCAGGCTGGAGGCCCTCAAGAAGGAGGGTCAGTCCGGCCAGTCGAAGATCACTCAGTACACCCGTTATCTGACGGTCGCCCTCGCCGTGCTGCAGGGCACCGGCCTGGTCGCGACCGCGCGCAGCGGCGCGCTGTTCAGTGGCTGCCCAGTAGCCACAGAGATCGTTCCCGACCGGTCGATCTTCGTCACCGTCACGATGGTGATCACCATGACCGCGGGTACCGCGGCGGTCATGTGGCTCGGTGAGCTCATCACCGACCGCGGCATCGGCAACGGCATGTCCATTCTGATGTTCATCTCGATCGCCGCCGGGTTCCCCGGTGCGCTGTGGGCCATCAAGCAGAGCGGCACGCTCGCCAAGGGCTGGATCGAGTTCGGCACGGTCATTCTGATCGGCTTCGTGATGGTGGGCCTGGTCGTCTTCGTCGAACAGGCGCAGCGCCGGATCCCCGTGCAGTACGCGAAGCGCATGATCGGCCGCAGGTCCTACGGGGGTACGTCGACGTACATCCCGTTGAAGGTGAACCAGGCGGGTGTGATCCCCGTCATCTTCGCGTCGTCGCTCCTCTACATCCCGGCGCTGGTGGCGCAGTTCTCCAACTCGAGCTCGGGCTGGAAGACATGGATCGAGGCACACTTCGTCAAGGGTGACCACCCGTACTACATCGCGACGTACTTCCTGCTGATCGTGTTCTTCGCCTTCTTCTACGTGGCGATCTCGTTCAACCCCGAAGAAGTCGCCGACAACATGAAGAAGTATGGTGGCTTCATCCCGGGTATCCGGGCAGGTCGACCTACTGCCGAGTATCTGAGCTACGTGCTCAACAGGATCACTTGGCCGGGCTCGCTGTACCTGGGGCTGATCGCTCTTGTCCCGACGATGGCGTTGGCAGGCTTCGGCGGTGCGAACCAGAACTTCCCGTTCGGCGGGACAAGCATCCTGATCATCGTGGGTGTGGGTCTGGAAACCGTGAAGCAGATCGAGAGCCAGCTTCAGCAGCGTAATTACGAAGGGTTCCTCCGCTGATGCGAATCGTCCTCGTCGGACCGCCCGGTGCCGGCAAGGGAACGCAGGCTGCGTACCTCGCCAAAAACCTGTCGATCCCGCACATCTCCACGGGTGACCTGTTCCGCGCCAACATCAGCCAGGGCACCGCCCTCGGCAAACAGGCGAAGGCATACATGGACGCCGGGAACCTTGTGCCCGACGAGGTAACCATCGCGATGGCGCTGGACCGCATGGCCCAGCCGGACGCCCAGAAGGGTTTCCTGCTGGACGGCTTCCCGCGCAATGTGTCGCAGGCGGTGGCGCTGGACGAGGCGCTGGCGGCGGATGGTGTGACGCTGGACGCGGTCCTGGACCTGGAGGTCCCGGACGAAGAGGTCGTGAAGCGGATCGCCGGCCGGCGTATCTGCCGCAACGACAGCGCGCACGTCTTCCACGAGACGTACAGCCCGCCGGAGCGCGAGGGTGTCTGCGACGAGTGCGGCGGCGAGCTGTACCAGCGGGACGACGACTCCGAGGAGACGGTGCGGACCCGGCTGGAGGTCTACCACACGCAGACCGAGCCGATCATCGACCACTACCGGGCCCAGGGCCTCGTGGTCACGATCTCGGCGCTCGGTACGGTCACCGATGTGACCAAGCGTGCGATGGAGGCGCTTCAGCGGGACCGGGCCGCGCAGTCCTGAAGCAAGGTGTGACCAGTACGGCCGTGGCGTCCCTCGGACACCACGGCCGTACTGTTGAACGGGGCACAACCAGTCGTAACAACGTCACCAAGAGTCATTGAGAGTCAGGCGGAAGGCGCAGTCATGGTGGAGATCAAGACTCCCGAGCAGATCGCGAAGATGCGCGAGGCGGGACTGGTCGTCGCCGCCGTGCACGCGGCCACGAGCGAGGCCGCGGTGCCCGGCGCCACCACGAAGGATCTGGACCAGGTGGCCCGCAAGGTGCTCGCCGACCACGGCGCGAAGCCGAACTTCCTCGGGTACGGCGGGTTCCCCGCCACGATCTGCACCTCGGTGAACGATGTCGTGGTGCATGGCATCCCCGACGAGAAGACCGTCCTCAAGGACGGCGACATCATCTCCATCGACGCCGGCGCGATCATCGACGGCTGGCACGGCGACGCGGCCTTCACGGCGTTCGTCGGCACCGGTCACGCCCCGGAGCTGGTCGAGCTCTCCCGGGTGACCGAGGAGTCGATGTGGGCCGGTATCGCGGCGATGCGCAACGGCGGCCGGCTGGTCGACGTGTCCCGGGCGATCGAGACGTACATCCGCCGCCAGCCCCGTCCGGGCGGCGGCAAGTACGGGATCATCGAGGAGTACGGCGGTCACGGCATCGGTACGGAGATGCACATGGACCCGCACCTGCTGAACTACGTCTCCCGCAAGCGCGGCAAGGGCCCGAAGCTGATCCCCGGCTTCTGCCTGGCGATCGAGCCCATGGTGTCGCTCGGTACCCCCCGCACGGAGGTGCTGGAGGACCAGTGGACGGTCATCACGACCGATGGCACCTGGTCCTCGCACTGGGAGCACTCGGTGGCTCTCACGGAGGAAGGCCCGCTGGTTCTGACGGCCCCGGACGGCGGCAAGGCCAAGCTGGCGGAGCTCGGCGTGACGGCGGCGCCCGACCCGCTGGCTTAAAAATCTCCGCCGGTGGGCAAACTCCACGGATTCGTCTTTTCAGATGTGCTGCCGTAGACTGACGCGTCGGCTCTGGTGTACCCGTGTGTCCGCATGCGGCTGTTGGAGTCGATCAAGGTAGCCGATTCGAAGGGCGAAGCGTGGCCAAGAAGCAAGGTGCCATCGAAATTGAGGGCACCGTGATCGAGTCCCTCCCGAACGCCATGTTCAAGGTGGAACTCCAGAACGGTCACAAGGTCCTCGCGCACATCAGCGGCAAGATGCGGATGCACTACATCCGAATCCTTCCCGATGACCGGGTCGTGGTGGAGCTGTCTCCGTACGACCTGACGCGTGGCCGGATCGTCTACCGATACAAGTAGATCTTGCTGACACCCCTTAGTCGGGGTGCCGGCACTGACCCGGAGAACCTCAATCCCATGAAGGTCAAGCCGAGCGTCAAGAAGATCTGCGACAAGTGCAAGGTGATCCGCCGTCACGGTCGGGTCATGGTCATCTGCGACAACCTGCGCCACAAGCAGCGCCAGGGCTGACGCACGACCGCCTGCCTCTCGCAGTACTTCGCGCGACGCGAGCAACTCGTTAATACGCAGTGTCCGACCCCCCTGCGGGTGTCGACACCTCCGGCGGAGGCCGGAGACCCGGACTCGTCCCTGCCCAGGTGCGGGGACGGTCATGTCCGGGACAGACACTGTGGAAGACCTCCGACATCAACAGGAGCCATGAATGGCACGCCTCGCAGGCGTTGACCTCCCGCGCGAAAAGCGCGTCGAGGTCGCCCTCACCTATGTCTTCGGCATCGGGCGCACCCGGTCCAAGGAGACGCTCGCCGCCGTCGGCGTCGACGCGAACGTCCGCGTCCGCGATCTGGCCGAGGAAGACCTCGTCAAGATCCGCGAGTACGTCGACGCCAACCTCAAGACCGAGGGTGACCTTCGTCGCGAGATCGCCGCCGACATCCGCCGCAAGGTCGAGATCGGCTGCTACCAGGGTCTGCGTCACCGCCGCGGCCTGCCGGTGCACGGTCAGCGCACCAGCACGAACGCTCGTACCCGCAAGGGTCCGCGTCGCGCCATCGCCGGCAAGAAGAAGCCGGGCAAGAAGTAGTCCTCAGCGGACGCTCACCAGCGGTCTTCGCTGTAGGACCGACCACCTCCACGCAGGAGTAAAGACATGCCTCCTAAGGGCCGTCAGGGCGCAGCCAAGAAGGTGCGCCGCAAGGAAAAGAAGAACGTCGCTCATGGGCACGCCCACATCAAGAGCACGTTCAACAACACGATCGTCTCGATCACGGACCCCTCGGGCAACGTGATCTCCTGGGCCTCCGCCGGCCATGTCGGCTTCAAGGGCTCGCGTAAGTCCACTCCCTTCGCCGCGCAGATGGCCGCCGAGTCGGCTGCCCGTCGCGCGCAGGAGCACGGCATGCGCAAGGTCGACGTCTTCGTCAAGGGCCCCGGCTCCGGCCGTGAGACCGCGATCCGCTCCCTCCAGGCCACCGGCCTCGAGGTGGGTTCGATCCAGGACGTCACCCCCACCCCGCACAACGGCTGCCGCCCTCCGAAGCGCCGCCGCGTCTGACCCTGTCCCCGTCGCCGGGGCAGCAGGGCTGGATTGACACGGGCGGTACGGCGCTTCGGTGCCGTACCGCCCGTACCCTTGTTTCGTTGGCATCAAATAGTGGGTGCCAAGACTGGAGGCATTTCTCATGCTTATCGCTCAGCGTCCTTCGCTGACCGAAGAGGTCGTCGACGAATACCGCTCGCGGTTCGTCATCGAGCCGCTGGAGCCGGGCTTCGGCTACACGCTCGGTAACTCTCTGCGTCGTACGCTCCTCTCCTCGATCCCCGGTGCGGCTGTCACCAGCATCCGGGTCGACGGTGTCCTGCACGAGTTCACCACCGTGCCGGGCGTCAAGGAGGACGTCACCGACCTCATCCTCAACATCAAGCAGCTGGTCGTCTCCTCGGAGCACGACGAGCCGGTCGTGATGTACCTGCGCAAGCAGGGCCCCGGCCTGGTCACCGCTGCTGACATCGCCCCGCCGGCCGGTGTCGAGGTCCACAACCCGGACCTCGTGCTGGCGACGCTGAACGGCAAGGGCAAGCTGGAGATGGAGCTGACCGTCGAGCGCGGTCGCGGCTATGTCTCCGCCGTGCAGAACAAGCAGGTGGGCCAGGAGATCGGCCGTATTCCGGTCGACTCCATCTACTCCCCGGTGCTCAAGGTCACGTACAAGGTCGAGGCGACCCGTGTCGAGCAGCGCACCGACTTCGACAAGCTGATCGTCGATGTCGAGACCAAGCAGGCCATGCGGCCGCGCGACGCCATGGCGTCCGCCGGTAAGACGCTGGTCGAGCTGTTCGGTCTGGCGCGCGAGCTCAACATCGACGCCGAGGGCATCGACATGGGTCCGTCCCCGACGGACGCCGCGCTCGCCGCCGATCTCGCCCTGCCGATCGAGGAGCTGGAGCTCACCGTTAGGTCGTACAACTGCCTCAAGCGCGAGGGCATCCACTCCGTGGGTGAGCTCGTGGCGCGTTCCGAGGCCGACCTGCTCGACATCCGTAACTTCGGTGCGAAGTCGATCGACGAGGTCAAGGCGAAGCTGGCCGGCATGGGCCTGGCGCTCAAGGACAGCCCGCCCGGATTCGACCCGACCGCCGCGGCGGACGCCTTCGGCGCGGACGACGACGCGGACGCCGGTTTCGTGGAGACCGAGCAGTACTGAGCTCCGCGTCCGGCACCGTCCGGACCGGCTTGATTTCTCTTCCGCGGGGCGGCCGCCTCGCGGGAACTGACATCGGTACCTGACACGGCCGGTGCAGATATGAAGGAGTAACACCATGCCGAAGCCCGCCAAGGGCGCCCGTCTGGGCGGCAGCGCTGCGCACGAGAAGCTGCTTCTCGCGAACCTCGCGAAGTCGCTCTTCGAGCACGGCCGCATCACCACGACCGAGGCCAAGGCCCGCCGCCTGCGCCCGATCGCGGAGCGCTTCATCACCAAGGCGAAGAAGGGCGACATCCACAACCGTCGCCAGGTGCTGCAGTCGATCACGGACAAGAGCGTCATCCACACGCTCTTCACCGAGATCGCCCCGCGGTACGAGAACCGCCCCGGTGGTTACACGCGCATCACCAAGATCGGCAACCGTCGTGGCGACAACGCCCCGATGGCGGTCATCGAGCTGGTCGAGGCCCTGACCGTGGCGCAGGAAGCCACCGGTGAGGCCGAGGCGGCGACGAAGCGCGCGGTCAAGGAAGACGCCCTCAAGAAGGACGAGGCTCCGGCCGAGACCGTCGAGGACGCCAAGCCGGCCGCCGAGGCCGAGTCCAAGGACGCCTGAGCGTTCTGACGGCTGATGGACGGGCCCGCTCCCTCACGGGGGCGGGCCCGTTCCGCTTTGAGAGGATCGACAGGTGAGCGAGGACATCGAGGGCCCCGCGCCCGGACACGTACGGGTGCGGCTGGATCTCTCGTACGACGGCAGGGACTTCTCCGGCTGGGCGAAGCAGAAGACCCGGCGCACCGTCCAGGGGGAGATCGAGGACGCGCTGCGTACGGTGACACGGTCCTCGCGGACGTACGACCTGACGGTCGCCGGGCGCACGGACGCCGGGGTGCACGCGCGGGGGCAGGTCGCGCATGTGGACCTGCCCGACGAGGTGTGGGCCGAGCACCAGGAGCGGCTGCTGCGGCGGCTCGCGGGGCGGCTGGGGCACGACGTACGGGTCTGGCGGGTGGCGGAGGCCCCCACGGGCTTCAACGCGCGGTTCTCGGCGAGCTGGCGGCGTTACGCGTACCGGGTGGTGGACCACCCCGGCGGCGTGGATCCGTTGCTGCGTGGTCATGTGCTGTGGCACGACTGGCCGTTGGACGTGGCGGCGATGAACGCGGCGTCGGCCGGGCTGCTGGGCGAGCACGACTTCGCGGCGTACTGCAAGCGGCGCGAGGGCGCGACGACGATCCGTACGCTCCAGAAGCTGGAGTGGCAGCGGGACGCGCACGGAGTGATCACCGCGACCGTGCGGGCGGACGCCTTCTGCCACAACATGGTGCGCTCGCTGGTGGGCGCGCTGCTGTTCGTGGGGGACGGGCACCGGCCCGTGGAGTGGCCGGCGAAGGTGCTGGCCGCGGGGGTGCGTGACTCGGCGGTGCATGTCGTACGGCCGCACGGGCTGACGCTGGAGGAAGTCGGCTACCCGGCCGACGCGTTGCTGGGCGCGCGCAATCGTGAGGCCCGCAACAAGCGGACGCTGGGCGGCGGGGCCGGCTGCTGCTGAGGCCGGGGGCGCCGTCGGTTCGAAGGACGGCGGTGTCGGTGGGGCCGGCCGCGGCCGGCCCTACTGCTCGACCGGGGCCGTCGCCGCGGCCGAGGCCTGGGTCTTGCCGCGCTGGTGGATCTGACGGAAGGTGAACTCCGCTATGTCGTCACCGGTGGTGAAGACGTCCTTGCTCGCCTTCGTGACGTTCGTGCCGTCGGTGAAGCCGCCGACCGTGAAGTAGACGTACCTGCCGTACGAGTTGGTGGTCTTGCGGCAGACCGAGGGGGCCCGGCAGAACGTCCCGACGCCGGCCCCGGAGAGCGAGGCCAGCCCGCCCGTGCGCTGGTCCACCTCGTTCTTGGCCTTCAGCGCCTGCGCCTCCTTCTCGAAGACCGCGACACCGATGGTGACGGCGACGCCGTCCTTGCTGTACGTGGCGCGGATGACCCGGTCGCAGCTGTTGGAGGCGAGGACGGAGCCGAGCGTGCCCTGCGTCGCCGCGGCGCAGTTGGTGGTGTTGCTCGTGGCGCCCTTCTGGTAGACGCGGCTGCCCATCGTGAGCTTCCGGCCGGGGAAGAGGGTGTCGGCGCTCAGCGGCGCCTTGTCCTTGTCGGCGCTGGAGACGAAGTCCTTGGGGTTCGGCGGCGGCAGCGGCGCGACCGAGGAGAAGGACGGCTCGGGCTCGGCGGACTCGCTCGGCAGCTCGGTGGGGGCGGCCGGTTCCGTCGCGTTCTTGTCCGAGGCGCGGTCGTCGCCGCCGCCGTCCATGAAGACGACGGCGGTCGCCACGATCGCGGCGACCGTGACGGTCGCGAGCACACCGCCGCCGATCAGCGTCCAGCGCTTGCGGCGGGTGCGTGAGGCGGAAGCGTCCGCCAGTGCCGCCCAGTCGGGTGTCTGCGATCCGTACGGGTCCGGTGATCCGTGCGGGTTCTGGGATCCGTACGGGTCCTGCGGTCCGTGCTGCGATCCGTACGGATCCTGCCCCGGTGAACCGGAGCCGCCCCAGGGTGGTCCCCCTTGCCCAAAGCTCATGCCGCGCAGTTTACGGCGGGGGTGGACGGGCCTGTACCGGGGTGCGGGAGAAAACGTTTGGGCGTTGGCGACGCCTGCACCGACAATGCCGGACATGGGACATCTAGAGGCAGCGCACCTGGAGTACTACCTCCCCGACGGACGGGTGCTGCTCGGCGACGCCTCGTTCCGGGTGGGAGAAGGCGCCGTCGTCGCCCTGGTCGGGGGCAACGGCGCGGGCAAGACGACACTGCTGCGGCTGATCGCGGGGGAGCTGCAGCCGCACGGCGGCACGGTGAGGGTCAGCGGCGGGCTCGGCGTGATGTCGCAGTTCGTGGGATCGGTGCGCGACGAGCGTACGGTCCGTGACCTGCTGGTCTCCGTCGCACAGCCACGGATCCGGCAGGCGGCGGCCGCCGTCGACGAGGCCGAGCAGGGGATCATGACCGTCGACGACGAGGCCGCGCAGATGCGGTACGCGCAGGCGCTGAGCGACTGGGCGGAGGCGCGCGGGTACGAGGCCGAGACGGTCTGGGACATGTGCACGACGGCGGCGCTGGGTGTCCCGTACGAGAAGGCGCAGTGGCGCGAGCTGCGCACGCTCAGCGGCGGCGAGCAGAAGCGGCTGGTGCTGGAGGCGCTGCTGCGCGGGCCCGACGAGGTGCTGCTGCTCGACGAGCCGGACAACTATCTGGACGTGCCCGGCAAGCGCTGGCTGGAGGAGCGGCTGAAGGAGACCCGTAAGACGGTCCTCTTCGTCTCCCACGACCGGGAGCTGCTGGCCACGGCGGCGGAGAAGATCGTGAGCGTCGAGCCCGGTCCGGCCGGCTCGGACGTATGGGTGCACGGCGCCGGGTTCGATACGTACCACGCGGCGCGCAAGGAGCGCTTCGCGCGCTTCGAGGAGCTGAAGCGGCGCTGGGACGAGGAGCACGCCCGGCTGAAGGCGCTGGTGCTGCGGCTGCGGCAGCAGGCGGCGATCAGCCCCGACATGGCCTCGCGCTACCGGGCGATGCAGACGCGCTTCAAGAAGTTCGAGGAGGCGGGGCCGCCGCCGGAGCCGCCGCGCGAGCAGGAGATCACCATGCGGCTGCGTGGCGGGCGCACCGGGGTGCGGGCCGTGACCTGCAAGGACCTGGAGCTGACCGGCCTGATGAAGCCGTTCTCGCTGGAGATCTACTACGGCGAGCGCGTGGCCGTCCTCGGGTCGAACGGCTCCGGGAAGTCCCACTTCCTGCGGCTGCTGGCCGGGGAGGACGTCCGGCACGGCGGGGAGTGGAAGCTGGGCGCGCGGGTCGTCCCCGGGCACTTCGCGCAGACACACGCCCACCCCGAGCTGCTGGGACGGACGCTCGTCGACATCCTGTGGACGGAGCACGCCAAGGACCGGGGCGGCGCGATGAGCGTGCTGCGCCGGTACGAGATGGAGCGCCAGGGCGACCAGCCCTTCGAGAAGCTCTCGGGCGGGCAGCAGGCGCGCTTCCAGATCCTGCTGCTGGAGCTGCGGGGCACGACGGCGCTGCTGCTGGACGAGCCGACGGACAACCTCGACCTGGAGTCCGCGGAGGCCCTTCAGGAGGGGCTGGAGGTGTACGAGGGCACGGTGCTCGCGGTCACCCACGACCGCTGGTTCGCCCGCACCTTCGACCGGTATCTTGTGTTCGGCTCCGACGGAGTCGTACGGGAGACGCCGGAGCCGGTCTGGGACGAGCGACGCGTGGTGCGCGCCCGCTAGGGACCTGGTCCCCGTCCCGGACAGGACCTGGTCCCTGTCATTTTGACCCAGGTGGGGGAGCCCGGGTATTCTGCTGGTTCGTTATGCGTATTGGCTTGTTCATTCTCACGTGATGGGCCCTTACGCCGGTCCGCCGGGCCGATGACCAGCGGCAGGCAGCGGGTTGCGTCCCCGTATGCCAGCCAGGGCTGTCGTGATCGTCCAGGTGGCCTTGTCAGGACCCATTCACTGAAGAAGCGAAGGCATACGACCGTGCGTACGTACAGCCCCAAGCCCGGCGATGTGACGCGCCAGTGGCACATCATCGACGCGCAGGACATCGTCCTGGGCCGTCTGGCGACCACTGCCGCATCCCTTCTCCGGGGTAAGCACAAGCCGATCTATGCACCCCACGTCGACACTGGTGACTTCGTCATCATCATCAACGCGGAGAAGGTGCACCTGTCCGGCAACAAGCGGACCCAGAAGATGGCGTACCGCCACTCGGGTTACCCGGGTGGTCTGCGTTCCGTCCGCTACGACGAGCTGCTGGCCAAGAACCCCGAGAAGGCTGTGGAAAAGGCCATCAAGGGAATGATCCCGAAGAACACCCTGGGTCGTCAGATGCTCTCGAAGCTGAAGATCTACGCGGGCGACCAGCACCCGCACGCTGCTCAGCAGCCGGTCCCGTTCGAGATCACCCAGGTCGCGCAGTAGTTCCGGCCACCCCCTAAGACGAAAAGAAATCTGAGGAGCATCGTGGCCGAGTCCACTGTTGAGAACCCCGTCGAAGGCGCCGAGGTCGAAGAGACCTTCGCCGAGGTGACGACCTTCGAGTCGGAGACCCCCGTCGAGGGTGAGTACACCTCCGAGTCCCTGGCGTCCCGCTTCGGCGACCCCCAGCCGGCCGCCGGCCTGGGCCGCCGCAAGAACGCCATCGCCCGCGTCCGGATCGTCCCGGGCACCGGCAAGTGGAAGATCAACGGTCGCACCCTTGAGGAGTACTTCCCCAACAAGGTGCACCAGCAGGCTGTCAACGAGCCCTTCAAGGTGCTCGAGCTCGACAACCGCTACGACGTCGTCGCCCGTATCTCGGGTGGCGGCGTCTCCGGCCAGGCCGGCGCGCTGCGCCTCGGCGTGGCCCGCTCGCTGAACGAGGCGGACGTGGACAACAACCGCGCCCCGCTGAAGAAGGCCGGCTTCCTGAGCCGCGACGACCGCGCGGTCGAGCGCAAGAAGGCCGGTCTCAAGAAGGCCCGTAAGGCCCCGCAGTACAGCAAGCGCTAGTCGCTCGCTGGCCGGTACAGGCTCTCAACGCCTCTACGGCACCCGAACGCCCCGGCGGCACTCCGTGCTGCCGGGGCGTTCGTTTATCGGTCGACTCGGGCGTATAACAGCATCAGGCGCTCAAGAGTTTGCATTTTCGGAGCATTTTCGTTCGGAGCGGTTCAGCTCTGGGCGTTTTCGGAGGGAGAGCTGTGGGACGACTCTTCGGCACGGACGGTGTGCGCGGTGTCGCCAACGCTGATCTGACGGCAGAGCTGGCGCTCGGTCTGTCGGTCGCGGCGGCGCATGTGCTCGCCGAGGTGGGGACGTTCGAGGGGCATCGGCCCACGGCGGTGGTCGGGCGTGATCCCCGGGCCTCCGGCGAATTCCTGGAGGCCGCCGTGGTGGCGGGTCTCGCGAGCGCGGGCGTGGACGTCCTGCGCGTCGGTGTGCTGCCCACCCCCGCGGTGGCGTATCTCACCGGGGTGCTGGGCGCCGACCTCGGCGTGATGCTGTCCGCGAGCCACAACGCCATGCCCGACAACGGCATCAAGTTCTTCGCCCGGGGCGGGCACAAGCTCGCCGACGAGCTGGAGGACCGGATCGAGGCCGCGTACCTGGAGAACACGGTGCACCGCACCGGGGCCCCCTGGACCAGGCCGACCGGGGCGGGCGTCGGCCGGGTCCGCTCGTACGACGAAGGTTTCGATCAATATGTGGCACATCTGATCGGTGTGCTGCCGAACCGGCTCGACGGGCTCACGGTCGTCCTGGACGAGGCGCACGGCGCTGCCGCCCGGGTCTCGCCCGAGGCCTTCGCCCGGGCCGGCGCCGAGGTCATCACGATCGGCGCTGAGCCGGACGGGTTGAATATCAACGACGGATGCGGCTCCACGCATCTGGGCCAGCTGAAGGCCGCGGTCGTCGAGCACGGCGCGCACTTCGGCATCGCCCACGACGGCGACGCGGACCGCTGTCTGGCCGTGGACGCGGCGGGCGAGGAGGTCGACGGCGACCAGATCCTCGCCGTGCTGGCCCTGGCGATGCGCGAGGCGGGCACGCTGCGCGGCGACGCGGTGGTCGGGACGGTCATGTCCAACCTCGGCTTCAAGATCGCGATGGAGCGCGAGGGCATTCACCTCGTCGAGACCGCGGTCGGCGACCGGTACGTACTGGAGTCGATGAAGGAGCACGGCTACGCCCTCGGCGGTGAGCAGTCGGGCCATGTCATCGTCCTCGACCACGCGACGACCGGCGACGGCACGCTGACCGGCCTGATGCTGGCGGCCCGGGTCGCCGCGACCGGCCGTACGCTGGCCGACCTCGCGGCCGTCATGGAGCGGCTGCCCCAGGTGCTGATCAATGTGCCCGACGTCGACAAGTCGCGGGTGAAGACGTCTGCGGAACTGGCCGCGGCGGTCGCCGAGTCCGAACGCGAACTGGGCTCCACGGGCCGGGTCCTGCTGCGCCCGTCGGGTACGGAGCCGCTGGTACGGGTCATGGTCGAGGCGGCGGACATCGACCAGGCGAGGTCGGTGGCGAGCCGGCTGGCGGACGCCGTCAAGTCGGCGCTGGGCTGACCCGCGCGGGAGCGCTGAGCTGAACCGCGAGCGGGAGCGCCCCGGCCGGACAGGACCTAAAACCTCTTGGACGCCGGGGTGCCGTCGCGGCGTATACGGCCCTGCTGGGTCGCCCAGAGCGCCTTCTGTACGAGCAGGGTGAGCGTCCCGGCGACCACGATGCCCGCGAGGTTCAGCAGCAGCTGGCTGGTGGAGCCCCAGACCTGGGCGAACTCGCCGTAGCCGAGCGCGACCGCCGCGTTGGCGGCCGCCGGGACCGTCGTCACCGAGATGGCGACCCCCACCAGCAGGCCCGACTTCGCCGAGGTCAGCGAGAGCATCCCGGCCACGCCCGCGAGCCCCGCGACCACGACCGAGAACATGTCCGGGTTCCAGATGAACGCGGTGTTCGGCCGGTCGGCCTCCAGCATCGACTCCGTGAAGAGCCCGAAGGCGTCCATCAGCAGGCTGAAGCCGGTCGTCAGCGCTATCGCCAGGGCGAACCCGGCGATCAGCGCGACCAGCGAGCGCCACACCAGCAGCGGGGCGCGCCGCACCACCGCCGTACAGACCCCGGCCAGCGGGCCGAACTCCGGTCCCACGGCCATCGCGCCCACGATCAGGATCGCGTTGTCCATCACCACACCGCAGGCCGCGATCATCGTCGCGAGGGTGAGGAACGCCAGATAGGTGAAGGAGAGCGTGGACTCCTCGTGGGTCGCCTCCGCCAGCTGCTCCCACAGCACGGCGTCGGCGCCCTCGCCCGGAGCCTCTTCCTCCGCCTTGTCGGCCCGCTGGGACAGCGACAGATCGATGTTCTCCACGGCGATCGACCCGGACTCGTCGATCCCGAGGGCGCGCAGCTCGGCGATCAGCTCGTCGCCCGCCTCGCGCGCCACGTCGCACATGACCAGATCGCCCCGCGGATCGCGCGAGGCGCCGGGCACGACGGCGAGATGCGCGGTGCCGACGGTCCGCTCCACCGCCCGCAGGACCTCGTCGGTGCGGTCGGCGGGTACGAGCAGACGCAGATGCAGCACGCCGACGGCTCCTCGAAGTGCGAAGTGTGCGGGATTCGGAGATGCGGGGATTCAGAGTTTGCGCAGAGACAGCCGCTGGACCTTGTGGTCCGGGCCCTTGCGCAGGACCAGGGTGGCGCGGCCCCGCGTCGGGGCCACATTTTCCAGCAGATTGGGCTTGTTGATGGTCCGCCACATCGTACGGGCGTAGTCCAGGGCCTCTTCCTCGGAGACCTGGGTGTACTTCCTGAAGTACGAGAAGGGGTTCTGGAAGGCCGTCTCGCGCAGCCTGCGGAACCGGTTGAGATACCAGGTCTCGATGTCCTCGGCGCGGGCGTCCACGTACACACTGAAGTCGAAGTAGTCGGCGAGCCCGACCCGCGTCCTGCCGTCCTTGCCCGGCAGCGCGGGCTGGAGGACGTTGAGCCCTTCGACGATGAGGATGTCCGGCCGCCGTACGGTGAGCAGTTCGCCGGGCACGATGTCGTAGATCAGATGTGAGTAGACGGGCGCGGTGACCTCGTCCTTGCCGGCCTTGATGTCGGCGACGAACCGGGTCAGGGCCCGCCGGTCGTACGACTCCGGGAAGCCCTTGCGCGACATCAGGCCGCGCGACTCCAGCTCCTTCATCGGGAGCAGGAAGCCGTCGGTGGTGACGAGTTCGACCCGGGGATGCTCGGGCCAGCGCGCCAGCAGCGCCTGCAACAGCCGCGCGACGGTGGACTTCCCGACGGCCACACTGCCCGCGACCCCTATGACGAAGGGCGTGCCGCGCTGGGCGCCGTGCCCGTTGCCCGCGTCGCCGAGGAAGGTGTTCAGCGCGCCCCGCAGCCCGGCCGTGGCCTGGACATAGAGATTGAGCAGCCGGGAGAGCGGCAGATAGACGTCCCGTACCTCGTCGAGGTCGATGACATCGCCGAGCCCGCGCAGCTGTTCGACCTCCTCGGCGGTCAGCGGCAGCGGAGTCTTGTCCCGCAGCGCGCTCCACTCGGCGCGGGTGAGGTCGACGTACGGGGTCGGCCCGTGCTCGCCCCGGCGCTGGGGGTTTCGTATGGGCAAACTGATCACGCAGCCATTGTCGGGGCTACGGGGCGGTTGTGGATGGTGTGCTGGGTCACGTGGCCGAGCCCTGCGGCGGCCGGCCGGTCCCGCTGCCGCCAGGCCCTGGTGAGTTGGGACGCCAGCCAGAGCGTGGCGATCGTGGTCAGGGCGGAGCGGAGCAGCCCGATGTCGGGGGACCACCAGGCGTAGGCCGTGGCGGGGAGGAAGACCAGCAGGCCCAGGACGCGCGGGAGCCACCAGCGGCGGGGGCGGGGGAAGACCGGCTGTGGCGGGGGAGGGGGATGGCCCGGTTCTGTGGAGAGGGTGTCCCTGATGCCGGCCAGCACCCCGCGCCGGACGAGGACCTGGGCGCCCGGCAGCGCGGTGAGGACCTCGTCCTGTTCGCCGAAGTCCGGTGGGAGCGGGGGCAGGCCGAGGGCCGCCACCAGCGCGCTCTGCCGGCGGGCGGGGTCGTCCGAGCCGCGGAGCAGCCGGGTGAGCGGGCGCGGGTCGGCGATGGAGTAGACCGTGGCGAGCGTACGGGCCGTGGCGGCGGCCGTCGCGAGGTCGGGGACCGGCGCCGCCGGATCCCACTCGTGGTCGGCGACCGTCCTGCCCTTGTGCAGCAGGGTGAAGCCGTGCCGGTCCGCGGTTCTGCGCAGGACGAGCGCGGGCCAGCGCTCGCCGGTGGTGAAGCTGTCGGCCGCGGCGGTGAGGCGTTCCTCGCCGAGGAGCGTCGCGCGTTTGCCGGGGGAGGCGTCGGCGGCCAGCTCGACGTACGACGTGCTGCCGGGCGCCGGGGCGATCCGCAGCCGCACGCCGCACAGCAGCGCCGCCTCCGCGACCTTGTGGGGCGGTGCGCCGACCAGGGCCAGGGAGCGCGGGGCGTGGTGGCGGTACGGGACCTGGGCCGGTACGTCCGGGGTCTTCGGTGTCGAGAAGAACGGGATCCGCGACGCCACATGCATCCGTACGCCGGTACGGAAGTCCAGGAACTCCTGCCGCGCGTCACCGAAATACGCCCACGGAAGCTCGGTCGCCTGCACGCCCACCGCCCGGAACTGCTCCAGCGCCTCGTCGTGCCGGCCCGCGAGGATCAGCATCAGGGCGAGGTGGTTGCGTACGCCCGCCGCCTCCGGATCGCCCGGCGGAGAGCCGGCGGACAGGGTCAGCGCCCGTTCGATCGCCGTGTCGATACGGGCCCGTCCGATCGGCCCGTCCGTCGTGCCCCGCCCGGCGCGGTCGGCCACCACGTCGTACTCGACGGCCGCGAGCAGCGGCAGGGCGTGCAGCTTCGACCCCGGCAGCGCCCCCTGCGCGGCGCGTTCCGCGAAGTCGAACATCTCCTCGTGCGAGCCGTACCACTTGTCGCACAGGTACTGCATCGCCGCCAGATGGCAGCCGTAGTGGTGCGGGGCGCGGAGCGTGGCCTCCGTCCAGTACGCGTCGAAGACCTCGCGCGGCGCCTGGCTGCCCCGCGCGTGCGTCAGCGCCACCTGCCACGGCACCGGATCGGCCGGATTCAGCTCGGCCGCGGCCCCGATCACCGGCGCCGCGTCGTCCAGCAGCGCGAAGAACGCCTGGAACTGATCCTTCGGCACATCCTTGGCCCGGGCGCCGGTCCGTATCTCCCACGCCTGCTTGACGCGGAGATCGGCCTTGACCAGTACGGCGTCGGGGTTGTCGGGGTCCTGGGCCAGCCAGCCGTCCAGCCAGCCGGGGTTGTGCAGCGCGCTCTCGGCGAGGCGGGGCACCCAGCTGCCGCGGCGCTCCCACTCGGCGCCCAGACGGGTGGCGGCGAGCAGCTCCCTGGCCGGTCCGTGATCGCCGGCGGAGGCCGCGGTGAGGGCGGCGCGCAGCTCGGGGGCGGCCGGATCGAGGACCACGGCCGCGTCGGGCGGCAGGTCCGCGCCGACGGCCGCGCCGTGGCGGAGCATGCGGGGCAGGGTGAGCAGCGTGCGGAGTGTCACGAAGCCCCATTGAATGCGGTCGGTGGTGGCCGCCACCAGAGGATTTCGATGACGATTTCGACGGTGATCCCGACGGGGATTCCGACGGCGAAACCCTGCCACAGGATGAGTTACGGGGGGCGCGGGGCAGTGCACCGTAGGCTGCCGACATGTGCGGAATCGTGGGTTACGTCGGCGGACAGTCGGCGCTTGATGTGGTCATCGCGGGCCTCAAGCGGCTCGAGTACCGGGGTTACGACTCCGCCGGAGTCGCGGTGCTCGCGGACGGCGGACTGGCCTCGGCGAAGAAGGCGGGCAAGCTCGTCAACCTGGAGAAGGCGCTGGTGGAACGGCCGTTGCCGAGCGGCGTCACCGCGATCGGGCATACCCGGTGGGCCACCCACGGCGGCCCGACCGACGTCAACGCCCACCCGCATCTGGACAACGCCGGGCGCGTGGCCGTCGTACACAACGGGATCATCGAGAACTTCGCGGCGCTGCGGGCCGAGCTGGCAGAGCGCGGCCATGACCTGGAGTCGGAGACCGACACCGAGGTGGTGGCGCATCTGCTCGCCGAGACCTTCTCGTCGTGCGGCGATCTCGCCGAGTCGATGCGGCAGGTGTGCCGGCGCCTCGACGGCGCCTTCACGCTCGTCGCCGTGCACGCGGACGAGCCGGACGTGGTCGTCGGCGCGCGCCGCAACTCCCCGCTCGTGGTCGGCGTCGGCCAGGGCGAGTCCTTCCTCGCCTCGGACGTCGCCGCGTTCATCGCGCATACGCGCTCCGCGATCGAACTGGGCCAGGACCAGGTGGTCGAGCTGCGCAGGGACGGGGTGACCGTCACCGACTTCGACGGCGCGCCGGCCGAGGTCCACTCGTACCACGTGGACTGGGACGCCTCGGCCGCCGAGAAGGGCGGCTACGACTACTTCATGCTCAAGGAGATCGCCGAGCAGCCGAAGGCGGTCGCGGACACGCTGCTCGGGCGGATCGACGCCGAGGGATCGCTGAGGCTCGACGAGGTGCGCATCCCGGCGTCGGTGCTGCGGGAGGCGGACAAGGTCGTGATCGTGGCGTGCGGGACGGCCTTCCACGCCGGGCTCATCGCGAAGTACGCCATCGAGCACTGGACCCGGATGCCGTGCGAGGTGGAGCTCGCGAGTGAGTTCCGCTACCGCGACCCGATCCTGGACCCGCGCACGCTGGTGATCGCGATCTCGCAGTCCGGCGAGACCATGGACACGCTGATGGCGCTGCGGCACGCCCGTGAGCAGGGCGCGAAGGTGCTGGCCATCTGCAATACGAACGGTTCGACGATCCCGCGCGAGTCGGACGCGGTCCTGTACACGCACGCCGGTCCCGAGGTCGCCGTAGCGTCCACCAAGGCGTTCCTGACCCAGTTGGTGGCGTGCTATCTGGTCGCGCTGTATCTGGGGCAGCTGCGCGGCACCAAGTGGGGTGACGAGATCCGGGCCGTCATCCGGGACCTGTCGCGGATCTCCGGCGCGGTGGACCGCGTCCTGGAGACGATGAAGCCGGTACGGGAGCTGGCGCGCTCGCTCGCGGACAAGAAGACGGTGCTGTTCCTGGGCCGCCATGTGGGCTATCCGGTGGCCCTGGAGGGTGCGCTCAAGCTCAAGGAGCTGGCGTACATGCACGCCGAGGGGTTCGCGGCGGGCGAGCTGAAGCACGGTCCCATCGCGCTGATCGAGGAGGATCTGCCGGTGGTGGTGGTCGTACCGTCGCCGCGTGGCCGCTCGGTGCTGCACGACAAGATCGTGTCGAACATCCAGGAGATCAGGGCCAGGGGCGCGCGGACGATCGTGATCGCGGAGGAGGGGGACGAGGCGGTGGTGCCGTACGCGGACCATCTGATCCGTATCCCGGCGACGCCTACGCTGCTCCAGCCGCTGGTCGCGACGGTGCCGTTGCAGGTGTTCGCGTGCGAGCTGGCGACGGCGCGGGGCAACGAGGTGGACCAGCCGAGGAACTTGGCGAAGTCCGTGACGGTGGAGTGAGATACGGAGCGGGGCCGACATGAGGGCGGGAGTGAGGCTGGGGTGAGGGTGGCTGCCGGGTGATTATCGGGGTGGGGATCGACGTGGCGGAGATCGCCCGGTTCGCGGAGTCGTTGCGACGTACGCCGCAGCTGGCCCAACGGCTCTTCGCGGAGAAGGAATTGCTGCTGCCGAGCGGGGAGCGGCGCGGGGTCGCCTCGCTGGCGGCGCGGTTCGCCGCCAAGGAGGCCGTGGCCAAGGCGCTGGGCGCACCCGGCGGGCTGCACTGGACCGATGCCGAGGTGTACGTGGAGGAGAGCGGGCAGCCGCGGCTGCGGGTACGCGGGACGGTGGCGGCGCGCGCGGCCGAGCTGGGCGTACGGAGCTGGCATGTCTCGCTCAGCCACGACGCGGGGGTGGCGTCCGCCGTAGTGATCGCCGAGGGTTGAACGGAGGAGGGCTGACCGCATGCGTACTGCGTACAGCGTGGAGACGGCAAGGAACGCCGAGCGGGAACTGATGGCACGGCTGCCGGAGGGCGCGCTCATGCAGCGCGCCGCCGCCGGTCTCGCCACGGTCTGCGCCGGCCTGCTGCGCCGGGTGTACGGGGCGCGGGTCGTCCTGCTCGCCGGCAGCGGGGACAACGGAGGCGACGCCCTGTACGCCGGGGCCCGGCTGGCCCGCAGGGGCGCCGGGGTGACGGCGGTGCTGCTCGCCCCCGGCCGCGCCCATCCGGCCGGGCTGGCGGCGCTGCTCGGCGCGGGCGGGCGGGTCGCCGATGATCCGTTCGCGGCGCTGGCCGCCGCCGATCTGGTGCTGGACGGCATCACCGGCATCGGCGGACACGGCGGACTGCGCCCGGACGCCGTGCCGGTGGCACGGGCCGCGCACGGCTCCGGGGCGGTGATCGTCGCCGTCGACCTGCCGAGCGGGGTGGAGGCGGGCAGCGGCGAGGTGGCGGGAGAGGCGGTACGCGCGGACGTGACGGTGACGTTCGGTACGTACAAGCCGGGCCTGCTGATCGATCCGGCGCGGGAGTACGCGGGGGCGGTACGGCTCGTGGACATCGGACTCGCACCGCATCTGCCGTCCGTGCCCGAGCTGGAGGCGCTCCAGCACGCGGATGTGGCGCGGCTGCTGCCGGTGCCCACGGGCGAGAGCGACAAGTACCGGCGGGGCGTGGTCGGCATCGTCGCCGGATCCGCGCGCTATCCGGGCGCGGCGGTGCTCGCGGTGGCGGGCGCGCTGCGGGGCGGCGCCGGGGCGGTCCGGTACACCGGGCCGGGCAGCGAGGCGGTGATCGCGCGCTTCCCGGAGACGCTGGTACACGAAGGCCCGCCGTCGAAGGCGGGCCGCGTCCAGGCCTGGGCGGCGGGGCCGGGCCTCGGCGACGGGTCGGAGGCGGAGTCCGCCGTGGCGGACGTGCTGGCCTCGGACGTCCCGGTGCTGGTGGACGCCGACGGCCTGCGGCTGCTGGACGCGGCGACGGTACGCAGCCGTACGGCCCCGACCCTGCTCACCCCGCACGCGGGAGAGGCGGCGGCGCTGCTGGGCGTCCCTCGCGAGGAGGTCGAGTCGGGCCGGCTGACGGCCGTACGGGAACTGGCGGCGCGGTACGGCGCGACGGTGCTGCTGAAGGGCTCGACGACGCTGGTCGCCGACCCGGACCCGGGTGTCCCGGTCCGGGTGAACCCCACCGGCACGCCCTGGCTGGCGACGGCGGGCAGCGGCGACATCCTCTCGGGCCTGTCGGGCTCGCTGCTGGCCTCGGGCCTGGCGGCCCGCGACGCCGCCTCGGTGGCGGCCTATCTCCACGGCCTGGCGGCACGTCTGGCGTCAGGGGGAGCGCCGGTGGCGGCGCACGACGTGGCGGAGAAGCTGCCGGAGGCGTGGGCGAACGTGGCGGGGTGAGCCGGCGGCCACGGAGGGGGCGGGAACGCTCCCCCCGGTCGTCGGATGAGCGCGCACGCGGACACCCGGAGGGTCCTGACTCTCCGGGTGTCGCTGGTGGTGCGATCGGTCAGAGGGCTCGTACCTGCGCGGCCGTCGGACCCTTGGGGCCTTGCGCGACCTCGAACTCGACCCGCTGATTCTCGTCCAGGCTCCGGTATCCATTGCCGATGATCTCGGAGAAATGGACGAACACGTCCGGGGCGCCGCCATCCTGCTGGATGAACCCGAAGCCCTTCTCACCGTTGAACCACTTCACTGTGCCTTGTGCCATCGTCGGTCTCCTCCGAGCAGCATCTGTCAACGCCGCCAGAGATACCCGATACAGGTATCACCCCAAACCCCACTAACCCGGGCGAACGTCCAGATAGACCCCTGCCGCGTCGTCGGCCCCCGGGGGCGGCTCTGAGAGACTGGGCGCGATGACCGAAATGACGCAGACCTCGGCCGGCCTCCGGGCGCGCGCCGAAGTCGATCTCGCCGCCCTGCGGGGCAATGTGCGTGCGCTGCGTGCGCGCGTGGGGCCCGGCACCGCGCTGATGGCTGTCGTGAAGTCCGACGCGTACGGCCACGGCATGGTGCCCGTCGCCCGCGCCGCCCTCGACGCCGGGGCCACCTGGCTGGGAACCGCCACCCCGCACGAGGCGCTCGCCCTGCGGGCCGCGGGCATCCACAGCCGGGTGCTGTGCTGGCTCTGGACGCCCGGCGACCCCTGGCGGGAGGGCATCGAGGCCGGCCTCGACATGTCCGTCAGCGCGATGTGGGCGCTGCGCGAGGTGACCGCCGCCGCGCGCGAGGCGGGCCGCCCGGCCCGGATCCAGCTCAAGGCCGACACCGGCCTCGGCCGCAACGGCTGTCAGCCCGCGGACTGGCCAGGACTCGTCGCCGCCGCCCTCGCCGCGCAGGCCGCCGGCGAGGTCCAGGTCACCGGCCTCTGGTCGCACTTCGCGTGCGCCGACGAACCCGGTCATCCCTCCGTCGCCGCCCAGCTCGACGTGTTCCACGAGATGATCGCGTACGCCGAGAAGGAGGGCATCGAGCCCGAGGTCCGGCACATCGCCAACTCGCCGGCGACCCTCACCGTCCCCGAGTCGCACTTCGATCTCGTACGGACCGGGATCGCCATGTACGGCATCTCGCCCAGCCCGGAGCTGGGCACCCCTCAGGACTTCGGCCTGCGGCCCGTGATGACGCTCTCCGCCTCCGTCGCCCTCGTCAAGCGGGTACCGGAAGGCCATGGCGTCAGCTACGGGCATCACTACCTCACGCCCAGGGAGACCACCCTCGGCCTCATCCCCCTCGGGTACGCCGACGGCATCCCCCGCCATGCCTCGGGCCGTGGGCCCGTCCTGGTCGGCGGGGTCAGGCGGCGGGTGGCCGGGCGGGTGGCCATGGACCAGTTCGTCGTCGACCTCGGCGGCGACACCCCGGAACCGGGCAGCCCCGCCCTCCTCTTCGGCCCCGGCGACCAGGGCGAGCCGAGCGTCGAGGACTGGGCCGAGGCCGCGGACACCATCGCGTACGAGATCGTCACCCGCATCGGCTCCCGCGTCCCGCGCGTCCATCTGAACGAACTCCACCAGCAGACCGGGCAGACCGGGCAGACCGGGCAGACCGGGCCGACCGGGCCGATCGAGCCGATCGAGCGGCCCGAATGAAGAGCCCGAGTGCCCTCTCCCGGGTGAAGCCCAGCACCACGGGGAAGAGGCAAGCCAGGACGACGAGGAGCGCAGGGTGAGCGAGAAAAGCGCGGCGGGGGACGTGGCGTCCACAGCGGCCGTCAGGGTGGCCACGGCCACCGCCACGGCGGCCGCCAACGGCACCTGGCGCCGGGCCGGGGTCGCCGGCGCCGCGATAGGCGTGATCGCCGCCGGTGCGGCCGCCGGCGTCGCGATCGAGAGGATGACCGTCGGCCGCGGCATGCGCAGGAAGGCACGGCTCGCGCTCGACTCGTCAGGGCCGTACGGCGGACTGCGCGGCACCCCGGGCAAGGCCCTCGCCGACGACGGCACCGAGCTGTACTACGAGATCGACGACCTCGACCCGGAGACCGGGACCACGGCCGGGACCGGGGCCGGAAACGGGAGCGGGAGCGGGCCCAAGGCGGCGTCCGCGCCCCGCCGCCGGCGCCTCTTCGGCCGCAAGACCCCCGCGCCCGTCACCGTCGTCTTCAGCCACGGCTACTGCCTCAACCAGGACTCCTGGCACTTCCAGCGCGCCGCCCTGCGCGGACTCGTCCGTACCGTCCACTGGGACCAGCGCAGCCACGGCCGCTCCGCCCGTGGCGTCGCGCAGCACGGCGAGGGCGCCGTCCCGGTCACCATCGACCAGCTCGGCCGCGACCTCAAGGCCGTCATCGACGCGGCGGCGCCCGAGGGAGCGCTCGTGCTCGTCGGCCACTCCATGGGCGGGATGACGATGATGGCCCTCGCCGACCAGTTCCCCGAGCTGATACGGGAACGGGTCGCCGGTGTCGTCTTCGTCGGCACGTCGTGCGGAAAGCTCGGCGAGGTCAACTACGGGCTGCCGGTCGCGGGCGTGAACGCCGTACGCCGTGTGCTCCCCGGCGTCCTCAAGGCGCTCGGCTCGCAGGCCGACCTGGTCGAGCGCGGCCGGCGGGCCACCGCCGATCTCTTCGCGGGACTGATCAAGCGGTACTCGTTCAGCTCGAAGGACGTGGACCCCGCGGTCGTACGGTTCGCCGAGCGGCTCATCGAGGGCACCCCGATCGATGTCGTCGCGGAGTTCTACCCGGCCTTCACCGACCACGACAAGGCGCAGGCGCTCTCGGTCTTCCTGGAGATCCCGGCGCTCGTGCTGGCCGGGGAGAGCGATCTGGTGACACCCAGCTCGCACAGCGAGGCCATCGCGGATCTGCTGCCGGACGCGGAGCTGGTGCTCGTACCCGACGCCGGGCATCTGGTGATGCTGGAGCACCCGGAGGCCGTCACGGACCGGCTCGCCGACCTGCTGGCACGGGTCGGCGCGGTGCCGGCCGACGCTAACGTTGGCCGGTATGGAAGCAGCGCACAGCCCGGCGGCTGACGCCGGTGTCACGATCACGATCGACTCTCCCGAGCGGATGCGGGAGCTGGGCCGCAGGCTCGCGGAGCTGCTCCGCCCCGGCGACCTGGTGATGCTCGCCGGTGAACTCGGCGCGGGCAAGACCACCCTGACCCGGGGCCTCGGCGAAGGACTCGGGGTCCGTGGCGCCGTCACGTCCCCCACCTTCGTGATCGCCCGCGTACATCCCTCCCTGGTCAGCGGTCCCGCGCTGGTCCATGTCGACGCGTACCGGCTCGGCGGGGGACTGGACGAGATGGAGGACCTCGACCTCGATGTCTCGCTGCCGGACTCCGTCGTGGTCGTGGAGTGGGGCGACGGCAAGGTCGAGGAGCTGTCGGACGACCGGCTGCATGTGGTGATCCACCGGGTCGTGGGCGCCGTGGACATCGACGCGGGCGAGGACGACCGGCGCACCGTCACCCTGACCGGGCTCGGCAGCCGCTGGGCGGACGCGGATCTGGGGCCGCTGACGCGCTGACCGGGCGGGTCGTTCCGTGCTTTCCGACAAGACGTCGGCAAAATGTTGCGCCTGCCGTGCCGGGCGTGGTCACATGGTATCGAGACGCGGTTAGGTCTACCTAACCACGCCTGCCCCCGGAGCCCCAGGAGGCATCCATGTCGACGCCAGAGCGCGAAGCGCGTCCGCAGCAGTCACCGTCCCCGTCGTCCATGTCCATGAGGGATCTGCTGGCGTCCTGTGTGGCGGCCGCGGCGGTCTCCACACCGCCCCGGGAGCCCTCGGCGGTAGCGGTCGCACAAGCGGCAGCGGCGGCCGCCGCCGCGGAGCGGCAGCACGCCGCCTGAGGCGAAGGGCCGTAGGGGAGAAGACCCGGCTACGGAACGACGACGATCTTCGTGCTGACCGTGGCGAACGACCACATCGCGTTGCCGTCCGCCCGCTTCATCCTGACCCCGCCCGTCTTCAGGGTCGGGTCGGGGCTGGACAGCGAGCCGTCCACCGCCGAGCTGAATCCGATCACCACGTCGTTGACGGACGTGAACCGCACGACGTGCTCGATCCGTACCCCGTCCGAGCCCGTGACCGCACCGGACCGCGAGGTCACCACGTACGAACCGGGCGGCGGGCTGATCTTGCTCGGCATGACCGGGAAGGTCCGGGTCGCCTGGTCCTTCTCGTTCACCAGCCACACCCGCCGGTCGCCCAGCCCGTAGACGACCCGCAGCCCCTTGCCCGACTCCGCCGGGAGGGTCAGCGGGTTCCGCCGCTTCTGCGCCGGGGCGCCGGCCGAGCCGGCGGGAGAGGCGCTCGGTGTCTTCGGCTTCGAGAGGTTGGCGGGGACGTTCGCCGACGCCTGGTAAGCGAGGAAGCCGACCGCGGCGATGGCCGCCGCGGTGAGCCCGGCCACGATTCCCGAGCTGCTCCTGGACACCTTGATCCACCTCTCGTACGTATGACTCCGTGGTGACGTTAGCAGCAGCGGGCTGACGGGACGGGGCGCCGTGCCCCGGGCGTCGGAGCCGTACGCTGTTTGCGTGCTTCTGCTCGCCGTTGATACCGCCACGCCCGCCGTCACCGTCGCTCTCCACGACGGTTCCTCCGTCCTGGCCACCGAGAGTCAGGTCGACGCGCGCCGCCACGGGGAGCTGTTGCTTCCCGCCGTCGACCGCGTTCTCGCCGGGGCCGGGGTGAAACTGGACGCCGTGACGGAGGTGGTCGTCGGGGTGGGGCCAGGCCCGTACACCGGTCTGCGGGTCGGGCTGGTGACGGCCCTGACCTTCGGCTCCGCGCTCGGGGTGCCGGTGCGCGGCCTGTGTACGCTGGACGGGCTCGCGTACGCGTCCGAGGCCGAGGGACCGGTCGACGGGCCGTTCGTGGTCGCCACGGACGCGCGCCGCAAGGAGGTCTACTGGGCGCGGTACGCGGACGCCCGTACGCGCCTGACCGAGCCGGCCGTCGACCGGCCGGCCGATATCGCCGACCAGGTCGCGGGCCTGCCCGCCGTCGGCGCTGGCGCGCTGCTCTACCCGGACACCTTCCCGGACGCCCGTGGCCCGCAGTACCAGTCGGCCGCCGCGCTCGCCTCGCTGGCCGTCGAGCGGCTCGGGACCGGCGGGGAGTTCCTGCCGCCGCTGCCCCTCTATCTGCGCCGCCCCGACGCGCAGGTGCCCAAGAACTACAAGGTGGTCACCCCGAAGTGACCGACACGACCGAAGCGACCGATGTGGCGTCCGCCGCCACGGTGCTGCGTGAGATGCGCTGGTGGGACATCGAGCCCGTCCTCGCCCTCGAACACGAGCTCTTCCCCGAGGACGCCTGGTCACCGGGGATGTTCTGGTCCGAGCTGGCCCATGCGCGCGGTCCGCGGGCGACCCGCCGCTATGTGGTCGCCGAGACGGCGGGAGGCGGGATCGTCGGCTACGCCGGACTCGCGGCCGCCGGCGGGCTCGGTGACGTACAGACCATCGCCGCCGCCCGCGACCAGTGGGGGACGGGCCTGGGTTCCCGGCTCCTCGGCGATCTGCTCCACCACGCCACCGCCTTCGAATGCGAGGAGGTGCTGCTCGAGGTGCGGGTCGACAACACCCGGGCGCAGAAGCTGTACGAGCGGTTCGGCTTCGAGCCCATCGGCTTCCGCCGCGGCTACTACCAGCCGGGCAACGTCGACGCGCTCGTCATGCGCCTCCACGTGCAAGGACTTCACGTACAAGGAACGGGAACCCATGGCTGACGAACCCCTCGTCCTCGGTATCGAGACCTCCTGCGACGAGACGGGCGTGGGCGTCGTCCGCGGGACGACCCTGCTCGCCGATGCCATCGCGTCGAGCGTCGACGAGCACGCGCGCTTCGGCGGTGTGGTGCCGGAGGTCGCGTCCCGCGCGCACCTGGAGGCGATGGTGCCGACGATCGAGCGGGCGCTGAAGGAGGCGGGGGTCTCCGCCCGCGACCTCGACGGGATCGCGGTGACGGCGGGGCCCGGACTCGCCGGCGCGCTGCTGGTGGGAGTCTCGGCGGCGAAGGCGTACGCGTACGCGCTCGGCAAGCCGCTGTACGGCGTGAACCACCTGGCCTCCCACATCTGCGTCGACCAGCTGGAACACGGGCCGCTGCCCGAGCCGACGATGGCGCTGCTGGTGAGCGGCGGCCACTCGTCGCTCCTGCTGGCGCCCGACATCACGGCCGACGTACGGCCCATGGGGGCGACGATCGACGACGCGGCGGGCGAGGCGTTCGACAAGATCGCCCGGGTCCTGCAGCTGGGCTTCCCCGGCGGCCCGGTGATCGACCGGCTGGCGCGGGAGGGCGACGCGTCCGCGATCACGTTCCCCCGGGGGCTGACGGGCCCGCGCGACGCGCCGTACGACTTCTCCTTCTCCGGCCTGAAGACGTCCGTGGCCCGCTGGATCGAGGCGAAGCGGAGCGCGGGCGAGGAGGTGCCGGTCCGGGATGTGGCGGCCTCCTTCCAGGAGGCGGTGGTCGACGTCCTGACGCGCAAGGCGGTCCGCGCCTGCAAGGACGAGGGCGTCGATCATCTGATGATCGGCGGCGGTGTCGCGGCGAACTCGCGGCTGCGCGCGCTCGCGGCGGAGCGCTGTGAGCGGGCGGGTATCCGGCTGCGCGTGCCGCGCCCGGGACTGTGCACGGACAACGGCGCGATGGTCGCGGCGCTGGGCGCGGAAATGGTGGCGCGCAACCGTCCGGCCTCGGACTGGGAGCTGTCGGCGGACTCGTCGCTGCCGGTCACGGAACCGCATGTGCCGGGCCGCGACCACGGCCACGACGGCGACGACCACAGCCACGGTCACGGTCACGACCACAGCCACGGCCACGATCACGACCATCTGCACGAGCTGAGCAAGGACAACCTGTACTCATGAGGCAGTCATGACGGTCGCGCTGATGTGGGAGGCCAAGGCGGTGCCCGGCCGGGGCGCGGAGCTGCTGGAATGGGCGCGCGCGCAGACCCTGGCGCCCGCCCCCCTGCGCCGCGAACTCCTGCGCGCCCCGCAGGACCGCGTCCTGGTCATCACCTGGTGGGACGGCCCGTACGAAGCCGACGTACCCGAACTCCCGGACCCCGACCCCGACGCGATCACGCGCCCGGTCCACCGCTGGCGCTTCGAGTCCCTCGGCGCGGAAACCCGGCCCACGCAGGGCTGATCCGCTCGCACGGCGGTGCGGGGAAAAGAAAAATCCCGGCGTGTGTCGCTTCGGGTGGCTCCCGTTCGACGTAAGGGTGAGGCGGGCGGACAGCCCGGCCCACCAGCCCGATCCGTCAGGGTCGGCACACCGAGGAGCCACCGTGCCACGCTTTCTTTCGCTGATCATGATCGACGAGCAGAACACGCCCGACGACGGACCCAGCCCCGAGCTGATGGAGCGCATGGGCAAGCTGATCGAGGAGATGACCGAGGCCGGGGTGCTGCTCGACACCTCCGGGCTGACGCCGACCTCCAGTGGCGTGCGGTTCAAGCTGAGCGGCGGGAAGCTCACCGTCACCGACGGTCCTTTCACCGAGACCAAGGAGGTCGTCGGCGGGTACGCGATGATCCGGACCACGGACAAGGAGCAGGCCGTCGAGTGGACCCGGCGCTTCGTGGAGCTCCACGAGGAGGAGTTCAACATGACCGTCGAGCTCCGGGAGATCGCCGAACAGTAGACCGCGCGTGCGCCGAGGGGACCGAGGAGAGCGCGCGAGCCGTCCCCTTCCGCTGTCGCCATTCGTACACCTGCCCGACGTCCCCAACTCGCGTGCCACACACCTGAGATGGCCGCCGGGGCTGGCGGCCGGCGGCGGAGGCCCGCGGTCTATCGTGGGCGCCATGTCCGCTCCTGAGCTGATCCGCATCGTGTCCCGTGACTCGCCCATGGCCCTGGCCCAGGTCGAGCGTGTCCGTACCGAACTGGCCGCGCTCCACCCCGGCATGACGACCGAGGTGCTGCCGGTCAGGACGACGGGCGACAAGTGGATGGGTGACCTGTCCCTGGTGGAGGGCAAGGGGGCGTTCACCAAGGAAGTCGATGCCGCCCTGCTCGCCGGGGAAGCGGACCTCGCCGTGCACTGCGTCAAGGACGTGCCCGCCGACCGGCCGCTCCCGGCCGGCACCCTGTTCGCCGCGTTCCTCGAGCGGGACGACATCCGCGACGCCCTGATCCATCCGGGCGGGCTCACCCTCGACGAGCTTCCGGACGGGGCCCGGATCGGCACCTCCTCCGTCCGCCGTATCGCCCAGCTCGCCGCCTCCCACCCGCATCTGGAGTGCGTCCCGTTCCGGGGCAACGCCAACCGCCGGCTGGAGAAGCTGGCGGCGGGCGAAGCGGACGCGCTGCTGCTGGCGGTGGCCGGGCTGGAGCGCATCGGCCGCCCGGACGTGATCACCGAGATCCTGTCGCCCGAGGTGATGATGCCGCCCATCGGCGCGGGCATCCTGGCCCTTCAGTGCCGCGAGGACGACTCGGCCACCATCGACGCCGTCAGCCCCCTGGGCGACCCCGGTACCTTCCGCGAGGCCACCGCGGAGCGCATGTTCCTCCATGTCCTCCAGGGACACTGCAACTCCCCGATCGCCGGCCACGCGAAGGCGGGGCGCAACGGCGATCTGTCGCTGCGGGCCTGCGTGTTCACCCCCGACGGCAAGACGGTCCTCAACGCGCACGAGTGGGCGGGTCCGCTCGACCCGGCCACCCTCGGCACGTCCGTCGCCGTCACCCTGCTGCGCCAGGGTGCGCGAGAACTGATCGACGGCATCGCTCACTAGGCCGTGTCCGACCTAGTAGGGCGGGTCCGACCTAGGCCGGGGTCCGGGTGGATCGACTGATCGGAGTGCACCGTGGCACAGACCGTCCGCGTATCCCCCACGGCGGCGGGGGCCTTTCCCACGATTGTCGCCGCCCTTGAGGGCACGGCGCTCGGGGAACGCGTACGCATCCTCCTCGACGCCGGGACCTACACCGAGAAGCTCTCGATCCGCGGCACGGTGGAGCTTGCTCCCGTCGACCCCGGCGCCGAGGTGACGATCACCGCGTCCGGGAGCACCACCCTGGAGTGTTCGGGCGCCGTGACCTTGGAGGGCATCCGCCTGGTCAGCTACGGGGCCACGGCGCTGTGGTGCACCAAGGGGACGTTGACCCTGCGGGACTGCGAGGTGCTGGGGCAGGGAGCCGACGGGGTCTGTGTCCGCGGCGACCGCGGGACCGAGCTGGCCATGCGGGGCACGGTCGCCCGGGGCGGAGAGGTCCTGCTCGCCGGTGCGAAGGCCACCATCGAGGACTGCCGCTTCCATGACTCCGTCGGGAACGCCATCGCGGTGGTGGAGGGCGGGGCGGTGACGGTCAAGGACTGCACGATCACCAAACCGGCGGTCCACGGCGTCCGGGTCAACGGATCCACCGCGCTGATCGAGAGGTGCGACGTCAGCGGCACGGGCAATACGGCCCTGTCCGTCGCCTACGACGCCGAGATGACCGTCGCCGACTGCGCGGTGCACGACGTGTCCACGTCGGGCATCGCCTTCCTGGGGCACGCGACCGGCGCCGTCCACCGGACCAGCGTCGACCGCGCCGAGCACGGCATCAGCGTGTTCGACGACGGCGAAGCCACCCTGAAGGATGTGCGCATCAGCGAGTGCCGGAGCGCGGGCGTGCTGATGACCACCCGTGGCACGAGCGAGATCACGGACTGCGTGATCAACTCCGCGGCGCGGTACGGGATCCACGTCGCCGGAGACAGCGCGACCACCGTGCACGGACTCACGGTGGAGGGCGGCGAGGAAGGCGTCTGGATGTCGGGGGGACGCGGCCGCTTCACCGGGGTGACCCTGAAGGGGAACGATGTCGCGGTGCGGCTGGAGGAACGCTCGTACGCGCACTTCGAGGACCTGACGATCGAGCGCTGCGGAGTCGGGGTGGAGGCCAGGGAGAAGGACATGTCGGTCGAGCTGACCGGCGCGACGATCAGCGGAGCCCGGCGCGGCGGCATCGTTCTCGCCGGCAAGGCGCGGGCGACGCTGTCGGACTGCTCGGTGACCGGCGGGGACGCGCACGGGGTGACGGTCGACGGCCAGGCCCGTATCGACGCGACGCGGCTGACCGTGCGCGGCTGCGGCGGAACCGGGGTCTGGGGCAAGGGCTCGGCCCGCGTCATCCTCAACGGTTCCACGGTGTCCGGCAACGCCCGGGGTGACCTGCGGATCGAGGACAGCTGTGAGGAGGACGTCACCGACTCGGCGATCGGCTCGGGGCCTTCCTCCACGCGTCGGCCAGGAGGACCGCGGGGCGCCGCCGCCGTCTCCGCCGCTGCCTCGTCCGGCGGCGAAGGAGGGCGGGACGGGCGGAGCGGCCGTACCACCGCACCGCCCGCGGACCACGAGTCCCTGACCGAACTCACCCGGCTCGTCGGGCTGGCTCCGGTGAAGCGGCAGGTCCGTACCCAGATCAACATGATCAAGCTCGCGCAGCACCGCGAGGCCGCCGGGCTGCCGACACCGGCGCTCAGCCGGCATCTGGTCTTCTCCGGGCCGCCCGGCACCGGAAAGACGACGGTGGCGCGGCTGTACGGGCAGATCCTCGCGGCGCTGGGCGTCCTCACGAACGGAGCGGTCCACGAGGTGAGCCGGAGCGAGCTGGTCGGCCAGTACCTCGGCTCAACGGCTCAGAAGACCCGGGACGCGTTCACCAAGGCCACCGGCGGAGTGCTGTTCATCGACGAGGCGTACGCGCTGTCGAGGAAGTTCGGCGTCAACGCCGACTTCGGGCAGGAGTCGATCGACGAACTCGTCACCCTGATGGAGAACCGGCGCGAGGACGTGGTGGTGATCGTCGCGGGCTATACGGCGGAGATGAACGACTTCCTGGACGCGAACCCGGGACTGCGGTCGCGCTTCTCACGGACCATCGAGTTCCCGCCGTACAGCGTGGAAGAACTGGTGGAGATCACCGAACTCATCGCCGACACGAACCAGTACGTTCTCGATGAGGCCGTCCCGCCGCTGCTCCGGGGGCATTTCGGCCGGCTGGCCGCCGAGGGCGGCGAGTCGAGCAACGCGCGCGAGGCCAGGAAGCTCTTCGAGCGGATGGTGGAGCAGCACGCGGAGCGCCTGTCGACGGTGGACCGGCCGGGCCTTGAGCAGTTGATGCTGCTGATGGCCGCCGATCTGCCGCTGCCGACGTAGCCGCTACTTCGGGGCCGGGGGCCCGCCGGGGTTCTTGATCAGGTGTTCGAGCCGATCGAACCGGTCGTGGACGGCGCGCATCTCGTCGGAGGCGCCGGCCTTCCCCTCCCGCTCGACGTGCTCGAAGGCCAGGGCGAGCCGGCGCGCGTCGCGGGCCGCGCCGCCGACGAACCAGGTGGCGACGGACGCGGTGACGATGCTGAACACGGAAATCCCGGCCAGCATCACCACCGTGGCGATGACACGCCCCGGTGCGGTGACGGGATACAGGTCCCCGTATCCGACGGTGGTGGCGGTCTCGACGGACCACCACAGGGCCAGCGGGAACGAGGTGATGGTCGCGTGGGGCGCGGACACCTCGAACGGCACGATGGCCCAGGAGCCGGCCAGCAGGACCACCACGACGGCCAGGGTGGCCCACACGGCGGCCCGTACGTGCAGCCGCTGCCAGCGGTCATTGCCCAGCAGCCTTCTCAGCAGGTACACGAGGGACAGCGGCGGCATGGGCGGACCCTCGGTCGGCAGCGGTCGTTCTGCCACGAAACTACTCGCGGACGGCCGGGCAGCCGTGTCCGACACACACCCTCACGCCCCGAACTCCAGCGGAGCCGAGGTCAGTGAGCCGAGCAGGCGCAGGGACCGGTCCGAGGGGGAGTTCGGCTCCACGGTGAGGAGGTTGATCATCTGGTCGGGGTCGTCGGGGAAGACCAGCGTCTCGCAGTCGAGGACCAGCTCACCGACGGCGGGGTGGCGGACATGCTTGACGCGATGAGTTGCGTACCGCACGTCGTAATCGGCCCACCAGCGGCGGAAGTCCGCGTCCTGGACGGACAACTCGCCGATCAGGTCGGCCAGTCGGGGATCGTGTGGGAAACGGCTGCTGTAGCGGCGCAGGTTGGCGACGCTGTCCGCGGCCATCTCGTCCCACTCCACGAAGCGTTCGCGCGCGGTGGGGTCGAGGAAGAGGTAGCGGGCGAAGTTGCGTTCGCGGGCGGGCAGCGCGTCGAAGTCGGTGAGCAGGGCGTGCGCCAGCCGGTTGGACGCGAGGATGTCCATCCGGTGGCCGATCATGAACATCGGCAGATGGTCGAGGCCCGCCAGCAGATGGAGCACTCCTGGCCGGATCCGCTGCGCGGCCGGTGACCGGCGGCGCGAGCGGCCGTGGGGCGGGCGGGCCAGGGCGAAGAGGTGATCGCGTTCGGTCGCGTTCAGGCGCAGGGCGCGCGCGACGGCGTCGAGGACGCTGTCCGAGATGTTGAGGTTACGTCCCTGCTCCAGGCGCGCGTAGTAGTCCGCGCTGACCCCGGCGAGATACGCCACTTCCTCACGCCGCAGACCGGGCACCCTGCGCGGGCCCGGATGAGGCTGGACGCCGGCCTGCTCGGGGCTGATCCTGGCACGCCGGGTGCGGAGGAACTCCCGCAGTTCGGTGTTGTGCTCCACGCCGTCGACTGTAGCCGGGCGGCGGCGGGTCCGGCCTGCTCAGGGTAGGTCTGCCGGACCTGGGCAGGCCGGACCCCGGACCACCGGATCCAGGTCCGGGCAGGGAGTGGCTGAGGTGGTGCGGGCGGGGCCGCGCGGTGGTTGTGTGGAAGGGCGGCCGGGGGACGAGCCTGTCCGGCGCTCCCGGTTCCCCGGACCCTCCCCGGATCCTCTCCGGCCTTCTTCGACTTCTAAGGAACACCGCCCATGACGCACGTCCCCACCACCCTCCTCGGCGACGGACTCGTGGTCAGCGCGCTCGGTTATGGCGCGATGGGCCTGTCCGACGTCTACGGACCCGCCGAGGAACGGGAGTCCCTGGCCACCCTGCATCACGCCGTCGACCAGGGGGTGACGCTCATCGACACGGCCGACGTGTACGGCGCCGGAGAGAACGAGCGGCTCGTCGGGCGGCTGCTGGCCGAGCGCAGGGACGAGGTGACCGTGGCGAGCAAGTTCGGCATCGTGCTCGGCGGGTCCGATTCCGGCACCGACGCCATGACGACGCGCGGTGACGCCGGCTACGTACGGTCCGCGGCCGACGCGAGCCTGAAGCGGCTCGGCATCGACACCATCGACCTGTACTACCTGCACCGCCGCGATGTGTCCGTTCCCGTCGAGGAGACGGTCGGAGCCATGGCGGAGCTGGTCCGGCAGGGCAAGGTCAGGCATCTGGGGCTGTCCGAGGTGACCGCCGACGAGCTGCGGCGCGCGTATGCCGTGCACCCGATCGCGGCCGTGCAGAGCGAGTGGTCGCTGTGGAGCCGTGATGTGGAGCGCGCGGTGGTGCCGGCGGCCGCCGAGCTGGGCGTGGGCTTTGTGCCGTACTCACCGCTGGGCCGCGGCTTCCTCACGGGCACGCTCGCGGACCGGTCCGCTGTCAGCGGCGACTGGCGTTCGGGGCTGCCGCGGTTCTCCGGCGACGCCTTCGACCGCAATCAGGCCGTCGTACGGGCCATCCAGGGCATCGCGGCCGAGCTGGACGCCACGCCGGCCCAGGTGGCGCTGGCGTGGCTGCGGGTCCAGGGGGAGCGGCTGGGGCTGCCGGTGGTGCCGATCCCGGGGACACGGCGGGCGGCTCGCGTCGACGAGAACATCCGCTCCCTGGAGATCACTCCCGACGCCGAGCAGCTCGGGCTGCTGAGCGAGCTGGCCGAGGGCGTGGTCGGGAGCCGCTCGGACCATGACGACCCGGACTGGGTGTCGGAGACCCGCGAGGACCGGGTGTAGCCGAGGCTCCTGCCCCACGGCGACCCGCGTTGATCACAGAGCGAAGGTGGAGAAGAACATGATCGGACGGTTGGACGGAACGGTCGCGCTGGTGACCGGCGCGAGCAGTGGTATCGGTGAGGCGGCGGCGCTGTCGCTGGCCGCGGAGGGCGCGTCGGTCGCGGTCGTGGCCCGTCGCGAGGACCGGCTCGACGGTCTCGTGGCCCGTATCCAGGACGCGGGCGGCAGCGCGCACGCCTTCGCCGTCGACATCACCGCGCAGGGAGAGGCGGAGGCGCTGGTCGCCCGGGTGGTGGAGGTGTCGGGCCGGCTGGACATCCTCGTGAACAACGCGGGGGTGATGCTGATCGGCCCGGCACTGGAGACCCCCGTCGAGGAGTGGCAGCGGATGGTCGATCTCAACCTGTCGGCCCTGCTGCGGGTGACGCATGCCGCGCTGCCGCACCTGGTGGCTGCGGCCGCCGACGGGCAGCGCGGGGTCGCCGACCTGGTGAACATCAGCTCGGTGGCCGGACGGGTGGCCCACGCCGGCTCCGCCGTCTACAACCTGACGAAGTTCGGGGTCACGGCGGTGAGCGAGGCGCTGCGCCAGGAGCTCGCCGGTCAGCATGTACGGGTGAGCGCGGTGGAGCCCGGCGCGGTGGCAACCGAGCTGACGCAGCACATCCGGGAGGGCGTCCGCGAGAACATCGAGGCCTGGTACGACTCGATGGAGAGCCTGCGGGCCGAGGACATCGCGGACGCGATCCACTACATCGTGACCCGGCCGCGCCGGATGGCGGTCAACGAGATGCTGATCCGCCCGACGGAACAGGTCTGAGCCCGTCCGGTGATTCAGGCTCCGACCGTGCCGTCGATCGCCTCCCGGAGGAAATCGGCGTGGCCGTTGTGGCGGGCGTACTCGTGGATCAGGTGCAGCATCACCATCCGCAGCGACACGTCCTCCTCCCACTTGGCCGCGTAGGCGGTCACGTCGAGCGACGCCGCCTCCCGCTCGATCCGGCGCGCGTGCTCCACCTCGGTCCGCCAGGCGGCGAACGCCTCCGCGCGGGTGGCCGTACGCGCGTCGTACGCCACCTGGAAGTCGCCCTGGTCGGACCAGACGAGCGGGATGTCCTCGCCGTTGATCACCCGGCGGAACCAGGCGCGCTCCACCTCGGCCATGTGCCGGACCAGGCCCAGCAGGGACAGCGTCGAGGGGGGCATCGACCGGCGGCGGAGGTCCTCGTCGGAGAGGCCGTCGGTCTTCAGGGCGAGGGTCGCGCGGTGGTAGTCGAGGAAGGCACGCAGCATCTCGCGCTCGCCTGCGACGGCCGGCGGGCCGATACGTTCGGTGGTCACTGCGGATTCCTTCTGCTCGACGGGGTGGTTCGGAGCCGGCCGGGGACGATCGGCACGGATCGATGGCACGGATCGGTGCGTGACGTTACCGCCGAACGGCGGTACCACCCTGCCGAATATCAGGGCCCGCCCGCACCGTTACCCTCAGCCGAATGATCAGCCGCACGCCGCTGCCGCCGCCCCCTCCACCCGAGGAGATCCGTTCCTGGCCCGACCGCGAGGCGCTGCTGGCCGACCGGGCCGCGGCCATGACCGTACTGACCGGGCGTGGTCTCGCGATCGGGAGGCTGCTGCTGCTCTGGCTGCTGGCGGCGGTCGCCGTGATCGGCTGGGCGGCCGTGGGGCTGGCGATCCAGAGCTTCGAGGAGGGCGGTCTGGCCCAGGCGACCGGGCTGGCGGCGCTGGTCCTCGCGGCGGTGTTCCTGGTGCCGGCGGGGGTCGGGCTCGGCTTCTGGCTGCGCGGAGGCCATGACGTACGGCAGCGGCTGGACGCCTGGGCGGCACTCGGCCAGGACCCCGCGACGGATGTGCGGCTGCGGGCGCCCGCGCGGTGTGTCGCCTGGCTGCTGCCGTCGGTGCTGCTGTGTCTGCTGGGGGCGTGGGCGGTCGGTCACGGCTGGACGGCGGCGGGGAACGGGCCGGAGCCGGTCACCGTGGGCGACGCGGTGTACGCGCTGGGCCTGGAGGCCACGGTCCTGCTGACCGGCCTGCTGGGCATCGCCCGGTCGGTCGCGCATCAGCGCTGGTCGGCCCGGCTGCTGAGCCCGGTGCCGGTCCGCAGGGGCGGGGGAGCGCACCGCTGAGGCGGTTTCCGCCGGGTCCGTCCTATGCTGAATAAGGAACACATGCCTCATTCAGGGTAAGGGGCGGCGGATGACCTGGCTCTGGTGGATTTTCATCTTTTTCCTCGTGGGCGGCTTCGGGTGGATGGCCGATACGGGCCGTACCGCGCTCCGGACCCGGCACGAGCGGAGAATTGAACGCTTCAAGCTGGTGGAGCGGGAGCGGCGGGCCCTGGAAGAGGCCCACAAGCCGCCGGTGCCGGTCTGCGGCTGCACGCACCATCTGGCGAAGCACGACCGGCGGGGCAAGTGCCACGAGGACGTGGAGGTCCCGACGGAGTGGGGCGAGGACAAGAAGCCGCTGCGGTACGAACTGCGCCAGTGCAACTGCCAGCAGTACGTCGGCCCGCAGCCGCTGTCGCAGATCTACCCGGACGAACTGACGGACCTGGGGTAGGCCCTGTCCGGCGGTCCGTGCGGCTACGCCGTGGCCGGGTGGCCGATCAGCATCGTCGGGGCGCCCGCGACGCGGGTGAGGAAGACCGTTGAGGCGTGCGGTCCCTTGAGTTTCATTCGCCGGCGCAGCTCCTCCGGTTCCACCGCGGAGCCACGCTTCTTCACTGTCAGGACGCCGACTTCGCGTGCGCGCAGCAGGGCCTTCAGTTTCTTGAGGTTGAAGGGGAGTTCGTCGGTGATCTCGTAGGCGGTGGCGTACGGGGTGAAACGGAGCTCATCGGCCGTGATGTACGCGATCGTCTCGTCGATCAGGCCGCCGTCCAGCTCTTCGGCCACCTCCGCGACCAGATGCGCGCGGATGACGGCGCCGTCGGGCTCGTACAGGAACCGGCCGGTCTTACGGACGTGCGGGTTCGGCAGGCCACGGCCGGTGAGGGTGGTGGCGGACGGGAGAAGGGTGGCGCGGCGGGCGCCGGGGACCACGGCTCCCGGCCCGGTGGCGTTGTGCGGCCCGGCGCCGTGGTGCCAGAGCACCGCCTCCTTGACGTCGCCGCCGTCCGAGATCCACTCGGCCTCGAAGTCGGCCGGGATCAGTTCGTGCGGAATGCCGGGCGCGATCTTGACCGCGCCGGCGCCGGCCCGGCGTACCGCGTCGAGGGCCCAGGAGAGCGGGGGTGAGTACGCCTCCGGATCGAAGATTCTGCCCCGGCCGCCGCGTCGCGCGGGGTCGATGAAGAGGGCCTGGGCACCGGTGAGGTCGTACTCCAGGACGTCCGCGCGGGTCACCGTCACAGGCGGTCCGCCGGGGGCCAGCGTCCGCACATTCGTCAGGGCGATCTCGCAGGTCAGCGGGTCGAGGTCGACGGCCGACACGGCGAAGCCCGCGCGGGCCAGCTCGATCGCGTCGCCGCCGATGCCGCAGCAGAGGTCGGTGACGCGGACGGACTCCGCGCCGGAGCCCGGGGCGAGGTCGCCGGCCAGATCGCGGAACCGGGCGGCCCGGTGGGCGGCGACGCTGCCACGGGTGGCCTGCTCGACGCCGTTCGGCGTGAAGTACATGCGGTACGCGTCGTCCGCGCCGAACTTCGCCACCCCCCGCTGCCGCAGTCGCGCCTGCGCCATGGCCGCCGAGACCAGCTCGGCCGGGTGCTCGCGGCGCAGCCGGGTGGCGAGGGTGAGCTCCCGCGCCGGGTCGTGGTCGCGCAGCTCGGCGAGGAGGGCCTGGCCCTCGGCGGAGAGCAGCGGTGCGAGGAGGGGGAAGGGAACGCGGTCGGTCACCCGGCCCATTGTGGGCCAGCCGGGGGACGGTGCGCGCCGGGGCGGCGGTGTCGGCCGGGCGGGGGCGCGCTGCGCTGACAGGATGCCACTAAATACGACTAGTACGACAAAAGGAAGAAAAGATGGCAGAGGGGATGATGAAGGGAGGCCGGCGGAGCCGGGCAGTGCTGGCGGCGCTCCTGTTCGCCGCAATCGCTTCCGGATGTGGCCTGGAGTCCGGGCCGGCCAGACCCGCGCCCGCCAAGGGCGACGCCGCGAAGCACGGTCAGCCGGGCGCGCAGGCCGAGGCGCTGAAGCCCGGCACGCCCGCGTACGCCGAGAGCGTCCGCCGCGCGCAGGCCGCGCGCGCCGTCGCGGCCAAGAAGTGGGGGCTCGCCACCACCCCCCTGGCCGCGCCTCCGCCGCCCGCCGTCAAGCCGACGATCGTCACCCGCCAGGGCTTCGAGGTGGAGGGTGGCGAGGATCTGCCGCCGATCTTCACCACCGTCCCGGTCAAGGACCGGGTCGTCTTCCTGACGATGGACGACGGCGCGGAGAAGGACCCCGAGCTGCTGCGGATGATGTCCGAGCTGAAGATCCCGTACAGCGCCTTCCTCAGCGACTACGTCATCACCGACAACTACGACTACTTCAAGCAGATGCAGGACCGCGGCGTCACCCTCAACAACCACACCATCAACCACCGCTACATGCCCGGCCTGTCGTACGACGAGCAGAGGCGGGAGATCTGCGACCAGCAGGACAAGATCGAGCAGCGGTACGGGAAGCGGCCCACGCTCTTCCGTCCGCCGTACGGCAACTACAACGGCGACACGCTGCGCGCCGCCAAGGAGTGCGGCGTGAAGGCCGCGCCGATCTGGGCGTCCGAGGCGTACCCCGACCACATGGAGTGGCGGGAGTGGGACGAGGACCTGCACCCCGGCGACATCATCCTCACGCACTTCCGCGGGCCCAATGACTGGAAGGGCACCATGCCCGACATGATCAGGAACGTGATGAAGACGATCACGGACAGGGGTTACGCCGTGGCCAAGCTGGAGGACTACGTATGAGCACCGCGCACCGGCTGCTGGCCGGAGCGCTGGCAGCCGGTGCGCTTCTCACCGGCTGCGCGCAGTCGGTGGACCCGATCGAACGGCTGGGCCGCAAGGCGGCGCAGAAGGTCGGCCCGCACGAGCCGGCCCGCGCCTCGGTGCTGGGCCGGACGGTCAGGGCCAGGCTGCCGAACGGGGGACAGCCTCGGGAGATCTGCGACCGGCAGGAACTGCTGCTGAGTCACCGTCAGGAACGCGATTCCACGGTGGCGCGTATGGACGACGCGCCGTAATCGCCCCTGCCGGGAAGGGCGGCGGGACCGGGATCCGATGGACGCCACGCCGACGCGCGTTGGCACTCCGCTTGACCGAGTGCTAATCGCGGTCATAGTCTCAGGTCTGGCACTCCCCACTGGAGAGTGCCAAACGCGCGACTGGCGGATCCGGCACCCGCGACGACGGATCCACCTGGTCGCCACTCAGACAGTTAACCCCGTGAGATCTCCGAAGGGGGAGGTCGGATCGTGACGACCGCCAGCACCAAGGTTGCCATCAAGCCGCTCGAGGACCGCATTGTGGTCCAGCCGCTCGACGCCGAGCAGACCACGGCCTCTGGCCTGGTTATCCCGGACACCGCCAAGGAAAAGCCCCAGGAGGGCGTCGTCCTGGCTGTGGGCCCGGGCCGTTTCGAGAACGGCGAGCGGCTTCCGCTCGACGTTTCCGTCGGCGATGTCGTTCTGTACAGCAAGTACGGCGGCACCGAGGTGAAGTACAGCGGCGAGGAGTTCCTCGTCCTCTCGGCTCGCGACGTACTCGCGATCATCGAGAAGTAATTCACCGTCAGTATGTGCTTTTGAGCTGCGCCCTCGGCCACCCTGCAATCGCCGGGCGGACGGGGGCGCCGTTCGTTCGAGAGGACTAGAGAAGCTCCCATGGCGAAGATCCTGAAGTTCGACGAGGACGCCCGTCGCGCCCTCGAGCGCGGCGTCAACAAGCTTGCCGACACGGTGAAGGTGACGATCGGCCCCAAGGGCCGCAATGTCGTCATCGACAAGAAGTTCGGCGCCCCCACCATCACCAACGACGGTGTCACGATCGCCCGTGAGGTCGAGATCGAGGACCCGTACGAGAACCTGGGCGCCCAGCTGGTGAAGGAGGTGGCGACCAAGACCAACGACATCGCGGGTGACGGCACCACCACCGCCACCGTGCTGGCCCAGGCGCTGGTCCGCGAGGGCCTGCGCAATGTCGCCGCGGGCGCGTCCCCGGCCGCCCTGAAGAAGGGCATCGACGCCGCGGTCAAGGCTGTCTCCGAGGAGCTCCTCGAGACCGCCCGCCCGATCGAGGACAAGTCCGACATCGCCGCCGTGGCCGCGCTCTCCGCGCAGGACCAGCAGGTCGGCGAGCTGATCGCCGAGGCGATGGACAAGGTCGGCAAGGACGGTGTCATCACCGTCGAGGAGTCCAACACCTTCGGTCTGGAGCTGGACTTCACCGAGGGCATGGCCTTCGACAAGGGCTACCTGTCCCCGTACATGGTGACCGACCAGGAGCGTATGGAGGCCGTCCTCGACGACCCGTACATCCTGATCCACCAGGGCAAGATCGCCTCCATCCAGGACCTGCTGCCGCTGCTGGAGAAGGTCATCCAGGCGGGTGGCTCCAAGCCGCTGCTGATCATCGCCGAGGATGTCGAGGGCGAGGCGCTCTCCACCCTCGTCGTCAACAAGATCCGCGGCACCTTCAACGCGGTCGCGGTGAAGGCCCCCGGCTTCGGTGACCGCCGCAAGGCCATGCTCGGCGACATCGCCACCCTCACGGGTGCCACCGTCATCGCCGAGGAGGTCGGCCTCAAGCTCGACCAGGCCGGTCTCGACGTGCTGGGCTCCGCCCGCCGCGTCACCATCTCCAAGGACGACACGACCATCGTCGACGGTGGGGGCAACACCGCCGACGTCCACGGCCGCATCAACCAGATCAAGGCCGAGATCGAGTCCACGGACTCCGACTGGGACCGCGAGAAGCTCCAGGAGCGCCTCGCGAAGCTGGCCGGTGGCGTGTGCGTGATCAAGGTCGGCGCCGCCACCGAGGTGGAGCTGAAGGAGAAGAAGCACCGTCTGGAGGACGCCATCTCCGCGACCCGCGCCGCGGTCGAGGAGGGCATCGTTTCCGGTGGTGGCTCCGCTCTGGTGCACGCCGCCAAGGTGCTGGAGGGCAACCTCGGCAAGGAGGGCGACGAGGCCACCGGTGTCGCGGTCGTCCGCCGCGCCGTCGTCGAGCCGCTGCGCTGGATCGCCGAGAACGCCGGTCTTGAGGGCTACGTCATCACCTCCAAGGTGGCGGAGCTGGACAAGGGCCACGGCTTCAACGCCGCGACCGGCGAGTACGTCGACCTGGTGAAGGCCGGCGTCATCGACCCGGTCAAGGTCACGCGCTCCGCGCTGGAGAACGCCGCGTCCATCGCGTCGCTGCTGCTCACGACCGAGACCCTGGTCGTCGAGAAGCCGGTCGACGATGAGCCCGAGGCGGGTCACGGCCACGGGCACAGCCACTGACGCCGACGCCTGACGCGCACAGCTGAACGCACCGAGGCCCGGTGCCCCCTCCGCGGGGGCACCGGGCCTCGGCGTGTCGCGCGCCGGCGATCCGGCGCGGCTACCGCGGGCCGTACTTGCGCCCGGCCTTCGACGAGATGCCGCCGAGCAGCCCGCGCGGAGCCAGCTTCACCGCACCCATCAGCGCCTTGTAGCGCGGATCCGGTACGGACACGGTCTTCCCGCGCGCCAGATCCGCCAGCGCGGCCGTCACCAGCTTGTCCGCGTCCAGCCACATCCAGCCGGGGATGGAGCCGGTGTCCATCCCTGCCCGGTCGTGGAACTCGGTCCGTACGAAACCGGGGCACAGCGCCATCAGCCGTACCCCGGTCCCCGACAGGTCCCGGGCCACGCCGTGGGAGAACTGCACGGCCCAGGCCTTCGAGGCGCCGTACGTCCCGCGCGGCAGGAACGCGGCCACCGACGCCACATTGACGACCGCGCCCCGCCCGCGCGCCTTCATGCCCACGACCGCCGCCGAGGTCAGCCGCAGCACCGCCTCGCAGTGGACCTTCAGCATGGTCAGCTCATCGGCCATCGAGACTTCGAGAAAACGGCCCTTGTTGCCGAACCCCGCGTTGTTGACCAGCAGATCGACCGGCTGCTTGCGGTCCGAGAGCCGCCTCTCCACCGACGCGATCCCGCTGTCGGTGGAGAGGTCGGCGGTCAGCACCTCGGCCTCGATGCCATGCCGGTCGTGCAGTTCGGTGGCCTGGTCCTGCAAACGCTCGGTGTCGCGGGCCACCAGCACGAGATTGTGCCCGTCCGCCGCCAGCCGCCGCGCGAAGGCGGCGCCGATCCCCGCCGTCGCGCCCGTAATCAAAGCAGTCGTCATACGCGGCACGTTAGCGCCTGTGTCAGTGCCCCTGATGTGCGTGGCTCGCGGCCGGACGGCCCGCCTTCTGCCCCTTCTCCACCACGACGAACTGACCCATCATCCCCTGGTCCTCGTGATAGAGCAGATGGCAGTGGTACATGAACGGCGCGTTCGGATCGGCCGGTCCGTCGAAACGCATCGCCAGCTTCACCGTCGTACCGTCCGGGATGAAGACGGTGTCCTTGGCCCCGCGCAGCGCCGGTTCCGGCTCCCGTCCGTTCACCGACACCACCCTGAACTGCACGCCGTGGACATGGAAGTTGTGCGGCATCCCGTTGGTGTTCCGTACGGTCCAGGTCTCCGTCGTACCGCGCGTGATGGTCTCGTCGATCCGTCCCATGCTCATCCTCCTGCCGTTGATCCCGGACAGCTTGAGGTCGAAGAACCGCCCGCGCGCGGCGTGCGAGCCGTCAGGTATCTCCAGCTTTCCGAGCGTGGCGGGCAGCGCGGGGGAGGGGCGCAACCGCTTCTTCGCGCGCAACTCCAGTACGTCGAAGGTGTCGTCGCCGCCGTTGAAGCGCTGGTTGTAGAAGTCCTGGCCGATGTCGAGGGGGAAGCTGCGCAGCACCGTCCGCTCGCCCGGCCGCACCCGGACCACGACCTCGGCCCGTTCTCCGGGGGAGAGTTGGATCCGGTCCATCCGCGCGGCCTTCTCCAACAGCCCGCCGTCCGTGCCGATGAGGGAGAACGCGCGGCTGTCGTCGAAGCCGAAGTCGTAGGTGCGGGCGGTCGAGGCGTTGAGGAGCCGCAGCCGTACGAGTTCGTCCCCGACCACCTGGTACGGATCGAGGGTGCCGTTCACCATCGTGCGGTCACCGAGGAATCCGACGGTCTGCGTCACCCCCTTGCCATGGTCGAACCGTGCTCCGTCGAACTTCACGTCCTGGACGACCAAGGGAAGGTCGTTGACCCCGTAGGTGTCGGGCAGCGCGAGCCCCTGGGACTTGGCGTCGTCGAGGATGAACATCCCGGCCAGGCCACGCTGCACATGGTCCTCGGTCTCGCCGTGCGGATGCGGGTGATACCAGAGCGTCGCGGCCGGCTGGTCGACCTTCCAATGCGGCGACCAGGTCGTGCCCGGCGCGACCATCTGGTGCGGTCCGCCGTCCATTTTCGCGGGCAGCCGCATCCCGTGCCAGTGCACGGAGGATGCCTCGCCCAGCGTGTTCCTGACTCTGACCTGGACTTTCTCACCGCGCTCGGCGCGCAGCGTGGGGCCCAGATAACTTCCGTTGAAGCCCCAGGTCGGGGTCTTCCGCCCGGCCTTGAACTCCGTCTCGCCCGCCTGCATCTTCAGATCGAAGACGCGGGTGCCGTCCGCCGTGACGGTCGACTCGGCGAGCGGCGGTACGGCCAGCTCATTGCGGAAGGAGGTCCGGCCGACCGTGGACACCTTGGCGCCGGAGTAGAGCCACAGGAAACCACCGCCGACCGCCAGGGCGAGCACGGTCGCGACAGACGCGAGAATGATGAGGACACGCTTGAACCCAGGCATGTACTGAGCGTCGCGGTGGGTGCCACCCTGGGTCATCGGGGGCCACCCCGAGGCGCCCCCGACTCACCCCTCAGTGCTCTCAGGGACATCCCCTACGCATGAAGTATTCCGCCCAAATCGGCCCAGGTCAGGGCCGGTTGGCCGGTGCGGCGCCGACTTCGCCGTACCGCTCGCAGTACTCCCGCGCGATCCTCAGCGCCTCGTGGTGCAGCGCCTCACCGGCGGCGAGAACCCGGGGCAGCAGCTCCCGCTCCAGGGTGACGGCCCGGAAGGCCATGGCCACCGTCACCTCGTGATCGGGACGGTGGACGATCTCGATCGCGTCGCCCGCCCGGATCTCGCCGGGGGTGAGGACCCGTAGATACACGCCGGTGACGGCCTCCTTCGTGAAGCGCTTGACCCAGCCCTTCTCGCCGAGCCAGCCCTGGAACGTACGGCACGGAATCCGGCCGCTCGTCGCCTCCAGCACCACATCGGGGCCGATCCGCCAGCGCTCACCGATCTTCGTGCCGGTGAGGTCGAGGCCGGACGTGGTGAGGTTCTCACCGAAGACGCCGTTGGCCAGCGGCCGTCCCAGCTCCCGCTCCCAGAAGTCCAGATCCTCGCGGGCGAAGGCGTACACCGCCTGGTCGGTGCCGCCGTGATGGCGCAGATCGCAGACCGTGTCACCGGCAACACCGCCGGCGCCCTCGCCCTTGGGCCCGGGATCCGCCACCCGTACGGGACCGTCGGCCGGCCGCTTGTCGATACCCGTGGTGCCGCTCGGGGCGTCGGAGTACTCCACGGCCTTCGGCCGTCCCACATTCACGGTCAGAAGTCTCATACGCGGCACGGTATCCCCCCGAGTCTCAAATGATCCACCGGATATTTCGCGTTATCCCCAAGCGTCGCTTATGGTCGCGGTGTGATCGAAGCCCGCCATCTCCGTGTCCTGCGCACCGTGGCCGCCACGGGCTCCTTCTCGGCGGCCGCGCGTGAACTCGGCTGTACGCAGCCGGCCGTGAGCCAGCAGATGAAGGCGCTCGAAGCGTCGGCGGGCACCCCGCTGATCGTCCGCACGGGCCGCGAGATGCGGCTGACGCACGCGGGCGACGTGCTCGTACGGCACGCGACGGGCATCCTCGCAGGACTCACCGCGGCGGAGGAGGAGATCGCGGCCATCGCGGGGCTGCGGGCCGGCCGGGTCCGGCTGGTGTCCTTCCCCAGCGGCAGTTCCACGCTGGTCCCCACCGCGCTGGCCGCCCTGCGCGCGGCCCATCCCGGCACCCGGGTCTCGCTCGTCGAGGCCGAGCCGCCGAGCTCCGCGGAGATGCTGCGGGCCGGCGACTGCGATGTGGCGCTGGCGTTCCGGTACGGCGGCTCCGCCGCGGAGTGGGACGACCTGGTGGTACGGCCCCTGCTGGTGGACCGGCTCGTCGGTCTGGTCCCCGAGGGCCACCGGCTCGCGGACGCCGGCGCCGTCGCGATGGGCGATCTCGCCGAGGAGTCGTGGATCGCGGGGTGTCCGCGCTGTCGTAAGCAGCTCGTCGACGCCTGTGCGGAGTCGGGTTTCACGCCCCGGATCGATTTCGCGACGGACGACTATCCGGCGGTGATCGGCCTGGTCGCCGCAGGGCTCGGGGTGGCGGTGCTGCCGGAGCTGGCGATGGAGTCGGTACGCCCCAAGGGGATCCGTACGCTCACGGTCGAGCCCTCGGTCCGCCGGGAGATCGTCGCGCTGACCCTGCCGGATCTGGCGCGGGTTCCGGCCGTCGCGGCCACGCTGGACCAGCTGGTCCTGGCCGCCGCGCGCTGACGGCGCCCCGCTCCTCCCGCGGCCTGCGACCCGCTGAGCGGCGGGAAGGCTGAGCGGCGAGAGTGCAGGAACGTTTCTTCAGAAGGTTCTGGCGCTACGGGAGTCAACCGCTGGCGTGGCTGTCAGGGCCGGTTCCGGAGCCCGGTCCCGGTCCCGAGGCCGACGCGGAGGCCGGGATCAACCGGGTGCGCGCCCGCCCCATCAGCTCTTCGCGCTCGTCCTCGGTCAGCCCGCCCCACACGCCGTACGGCTCCCGCACCGCCAGCGCGTGCGCCGCGCACTCGGCGCGGACCGGGCACCGCATGCACACCTCTTTCGCCGAGTTCTCACGCGCGCTTCGTGCCGCGCCTCTTTCCCCTTCCGGGTGGAAGAAGAGTGAACTGTCGACACCACGACAAGCCGCGAGGAGCTGCCAGTCCCACAGATCGGCGTTCGGTCCGGGAAGGCGGGAGAAATCTGCCATTGCTCATGTCCCCTTGAAACCGTGCTGAGGCGGATACGGGTCGCTTGGGTGCCGGGTACGAGCCCGACGCGCTCCCGCACCGGTGCTCACGACCGTACATCTACTATGTAAGTAGATGTAAATATGACTCATTGCGAATCTAGCCACAGACACCAGCAAAAGGGAAGAAAAGCCGCTAAATGGGGCATAGCTCTGAAATAAGGGCCGGATGACCTGCGATGCTCTCCTCTGTGTGCGACCACTTACAGGGAGTGCCGAACTCGGCCGTCCGACCCGTAACTCTTTCGAGTGACCGTCGTTGAGTGTGCGAGGCGGTTGAGAGAACGAGCGGTCGGGCACATGTCCGAAAGCGTCAATCGCACAGGTGACGATATGTACCCAGCCTGGAGGCTCAAGGTGACGCGCATCAGCTGCGGAGGACGGTCATGACATCCGTCCTCGTCTGCGACGACTCCCCGCTTGCCCGAGAGGCGCTCCGCCGAGCGGTTGCGACCGTGCCCGGCGTCGAGCGCGTGACGACCGCGGCCAACGGCGAGGAAGTCCTCCGCCGCTGGGGCGCCGATCGTTCCGACCTGATTCTGATGGACGTACGCATGCCGGGGCTGGGCGGAGTCGAGACGGTCCGCCGGCTGCTCTCCGCCGACCCCGGCGCCCGGATCATCATGCTCACGGTCGCGGAGGACCTGGACGGAGTCGCGCTCGCGGTCGCCGCCGGTGCCCGCGGCTATCTGCACAAGGACGCCTCGCGCGCCGAGCTGCGCGCGACCGTCACACAGGCGCTCGCCGATCCGACCTGGCGGCTCGCCCCGCGCCGGCTCCGCTCGGCCGAGATGGGCGCCGCGCCCACGCTCACCGCGCGGGAGATCCAGGTGCTCGAAGGCATGAGTCACGGCCGCTCCAACGCCGAGATCGGCCGCGAGCTCTTCCTCTCCGAGGACACGGTCAAGACACACGCCCGGCGGCTGTTCAAGAAGCTCGGTGCCTCGGACCGCGCGCACGCGGTGGCGCTCGGCTTCCGCTGGGGCCTGGTCCGCTGACGCGACAGGCCCTCACCCCCGCCCGCCGCACGATCCTGTCCAGGGGACAGGGCCGAGGCGGGCGGGGCAACGTACGCCCGTACGCAACTGTTTCGCGCGCGATGCCGCATCCTTGAGTTGTGGAGTTCCTCGGGGACGAGTCGGACGAGCGCGAGGGGAGGGCGCAGAGGATGAGTTCTGCCGCACCTGCTCATAACGCTTCGGTGCACAACTATGGACGCGGTGCCACCAATCAGCAGCCACCAAGGCACCATGGACCGATGCGCGATGACGAGACCACGGTGATTGGTGCGCTCGTTCACCGTGCCGTCGACGGCGATGAACAGGCCACGCACGATCTCCTGGCCCGCGTTCATCCGCTCGCGCTGCGCTACTGCCGTACGCGACTGAACCGGCTGCCGGGTGATGCGCGGCACTTTGTGGAAGACCTCGCGCAGGAAGTCTGCGTCGCGGTCCTGATGGCCCTGCCGCGGTACCGCGACACCGGCCGGCCCTTCGAGGCCTTCGTCTTCGCCATCGCCGGCCACAAGGTCGCCGATCTCCAGCGGGCCGCCATGCGGCACCCGGGATCGACGGCCGTGCCGTCCGACGAGATGCCGGAGCGTCCCGACGATTCGCTGGGGCCGGAGGAGCGTGCCCTGCTCAGCAGCGACGCCGAGTGGGCCAAGAAGCTGCTCGCCAATCTCCCGGAGAACCAGCGCGAGCTGCTGGTGCTGCGGGTCGCCGTCGGGCTCACCGCGGAGGAGACCGGGCAGATGCTGGGGATGTCCCCGGGTGCGGTACGGGTCGCGCAGCACCGCGCGCTCAGCAGGCTGCGGGCGCTCGCCGAGCAGTGAGCGAAGCTGTTCGGTGATCTTGATCGTGGAATGAGAGGCCCGCGGAGCCCGTTAGCATGGGCATCCGCACCGATCAAGGCCATATGGGGAAGGTGTCATGACTGCATACGTCGACGGAGTGCCCGAGAAATTCGCGACGCTCGGGCTGACATACGACGACGTGCTGCTGCTGCCGGGCGCCTCGGAAGTGCTGCCGAACCAGGTGGACACCGCCTCCCTGGTCTCCCGCAACGTGAGGGTGAACATCCCGCTGCTCTCCGCGGCGATGGACAAGGTCACCGAGGCACGGATGGCCATCGCCATGGCCCGCCAGGGCGGCGTCGGCGTACTGCACCGCAATCTCTCCATCGCCGACCAGGCCAACCAGGTCGACCTGGTGAAGCGCTCCGAGTCCGGCATGGTCACCGACCCGATCACGGTGCACCCCGACGCGACGCTCGCCGAGGCCGACCAGCTGTGCGCCAAGTTCCGGATCAGCGGCGTCCCGGTCACCGACCGCGCGGGCAAGCTGCTCGGCATCGTCACCAACCGCGACATGGCCTTCGAGGCGGACCGTACGCGCCAGGTGCGCGAGGTCATGACCCCGATGCCGCTCGTCACCGGCAAGGTCGGCATCTCCGGCGTGGACGCCATGGAGCTGCTGCGCCGCCACAAGATCGAGAAGCTGCCGCTGGTCGACGACGCGGGCATCCTCAAGGGCCTCATCACGGTCAAGGACTTCGTCAAGGCCGAGAAGTACCCGAACGCGGCCAAGGACGCGGAGGGCCGGCTGCTCGTCGGCGCCGCCGTGGGTGCCAGCCCCGAGGCCCTTGAGCGGGCCCAGGCGCTGGTCGCCGCCGGGGTCGACTTCCTGGTCGTGGACACCTCGCACGGCCACAACAGCAACGCGCTCAGCTGGATGTCGAAGATCAAGTCGAGTGTCGGCATCGACATCATCGGCGGCAACGTCGCCACCCGCGACGGTGCCAAGGCGCTGATCGACGCGGGCGTGGACGGCGTGAAGGTCGGTGTCGGGCCCGGCTCGATCTGTACCACCCGCGTCGTCGCCGGGATCGGCGTCCCGCAGGTCACGGCGATCTACGAGGCCGCAGTGGTCTGCATGGCCGCGGGCGTCCCGGTCATCGGCGACGGTGGCCTCCAGTACTCGGGCGACATCGGAAAGGCCCTCGCGGCCGGCGCCAGCACGGTGATGCTCGGCAGCCTGCTCGCGGGCTGCGAGGAGTCCCCGGGCGAGCTGCAGTTCATCAACGGCAAGCAGTTCAAGTCGTACCGCGGCATGGGGTCGCTGGGCGCCATGCAGTCCCGTGGTCAGGGACGCTCGTACTCGAAGGACCGCTACTTCCAGGCGGACGTCTCCGCGGACGACAAGCTCGTCCCCGAAGGCATCGAGGGCCAGGTGCCCTACCGGGGTCCGCTCTCCGCCGTACTGCACCAGCTGATCGGCGGCCTGCGCCAGACCATGGGATACGTGGGCGCGGTCTCCATCGACGAGATGGAGACCAAGGGCCGGTTCGTCCGGATCACCGCGGCGGGCCTCAAGGAGAGCCACCCGCACGACATCCAGATGACCGTCGAGGCACCGAACTACAACAAGCACTGAGCGTAAGCATCGGTAAGGGGGCGGCCGGGACACCCGGCCGCCCCCTTACCGATGCGCGGGGGCGCTGGAGGGTACGCGTCTCGGGGATACTGGGACGGCAGACGTAGAGGGAAAGGCCACACATCGTGACTGAGATCGAGATCGGGCGCGGCAAGCGCGGCCGCAGGGCGTACGCCTTCGACGACATCGCCGTCGTTCCGAGCCGGCGCACCCGGGATCCGAAGGAGGTCTCGATCGCCTGGCAGATCGACGCCTACCGGTTCGAGCTGCCGTTCCTGGCCGCTCCGATGGACTCCATCGTCTCCCCGCAGACCGCGATCCGGATCGGTGAGATGGGCGGTCTGGGGGTGCTCAACCTGGAAGGTCTGTGGACCCGGTACGAGGACCCGCAGCCACTGCTCGACGAGATCGCGCAGCTGGACGAGGCGAGCGCCAACCGCCGGCTCCAGGAGATCTACGCCGAGCCGATCAAGGAAGAGCTGATCGGGCAGCGCATCAAGGAGGTGCGGGACTCGGGCGTGGTCACGGCGGCCGCGCTCTCGCCGCAGCGCACCGCGCAGTTCTCCAAGGCCGTGGTGGACGCCGGGGTCGACATCTTCGTCATCCGCGGTACGACGGTCTCCGCCGAGCATGTCTCCGGCGCCGCCGAGCCGCTGAACCTGAAGCAGTTCATCTACGAGCTGGACGTGCCGGTCATCGTCGGCGGCTGCGCCACGTACACCGCGGCCCTGCACCTGATGCGTACGGGCGCCGCGGGCGTGCTGGTGGGCTTCGGCGGCGGCGCCGCGCACACCACCCGCAATGTGCTCGGCATCCAGGTTCCGATGGCGACGGCGGTCGCGGATGTGGCGGCGGCCCGCAGGGACTACATGGACGAGTCCGGCGGCCGGTACGTACACGTCATCGCGGACGGCGGCGTCGGCTGGTCCGGGGATCTGCCCAAGGCCATCGCCTGCGGCGCGGACTCCGTGATGATCGGCTCCCCGCTGGCGCGGGCGACGGACGCGCCGGGCAAGGGGCACCACTGGGGCATGGAGGCGGTCCACGAGGACGTGCCGCGCGGCAAGCTGGTGGACCTGGGCATCGTCGGGACGACGGAGGAGGTCCTGACGGGCCCCTCGCACAGCCCGGACGGATCCATGAACTTCTTCGGCGCGCTGAAGCGGGCCATGGCGACGACGGGCTACAGCGAACTCAAGGAGTTCCAGCGCGTCGAGGTGACGGTGGGGGACTCGCAGCACCGCCGCTGAGCGCCGCCACTGAGCGCCGGCGCTCACGAACGCGTCGCGCACGGCGAAGTGCCCGGACCATGGACCGGTCCGGGCACTTCGCTGTGCGCCATGCCTTTTAGGCCATGTCTTTTAGAAAGAGGCCTTCTTGGCGCCCGAGAAGGCGGCGAAGGCGGCGAGCGCGAAGAACAGGAAGCTCATGACGTCCGTGCCCTCGCTCCAGGCCGCGGTGACGACGTCGAGGTGGTCGAGGAAGACGTCCGTCGCGGACACGTTCAGATCCTTGCCGAAGAGGATCGCGATGCCGACCAGCTGTCCGAGGTAGACGGCGCCCAGGGACAGGACCGCGCTGACGACCGGCAGGACGGGGTTGGGGCCGCCCACCTTGCCCGCGGCGAATCCGGTCAGGAAGCCGACGCCGATCGCGGCCCAGCCGATCTCCCGCTCGATGGCCCCCATGATCCCGCCGTAGACCCCGGCGGCGACGAGGGCGGCGACCAGGGCCGCCGCCAGGCCGAGACCGATGTTCGCGCGGACGGGCGGGGGCGGCGGGGCGAACGGGGAGGCGCCCTCGGCGAACGGGTTGCCGGACGGCGACGGGTTGCCGGACGGGGCGGCGCCCTCGGCGAATGGATTGCCGGGCGGCGGAACGGGCTGGCTCATGCGGGAATTCCCCCCAGGGAAAGTGTCGTGCGCATGACTTGCGCACGATGGCCCTGGACAGTAGCAGGCAGGTCCGACAGTCCCGTACGCGATTTCAGAGCCGGTACGCCGTGCCCGCCGGGCTCGCCCCCCGGGTGTCCAGCAGCAGCTGGGCCTTGACCGCGAGACCCTGGAGGTCGTACGTGCGGTGGTGCTGGAGCAGCACCGTCAGATCGGCGTTGGCCGCGGCCTCGTAGAGCGAGTCCGCGCGCGGTACGGGCAGCTGGCGCACGCGCCAGTCGGAGACGTACGGATCGTGGTAGCTGACGGCGGCGCCCAGATCCATCAGCCGGCAGGCGATCTCGGTGGCCGGTGAGCTCTCCTGGTCGGCGAGGTCCTGTTTGTAGGTGACGCCGAGGAGCAGCACCCGGGCGCCCCGCGCGGACTTGCCGTGTTCGTTGAGCAGGGCCGCGCAGCGCTGGATGACGTACTGCGGCATCCGGGTGTTGATCTCCTGGGCGAGGCCGACCATGCGCAGCGGATGGCCGGGGGTGCGGCCGGCGTGCGGCAGATAGCTGGGATCCATCGGCACGCCGTGGCCGCCGACGCCGGGGCCCGGCCGGAAGGAATGGAAGCCGAACGGCTTGGTCTCCGCGCAGCGGATGACGTCCCAGAGGTCGACGCCGAGGTCGTGGCAGAGCACGGCCATCTCGTTGACCAGTGCGATGTTCACATGCCGGAAGTTGGTTTCGAGGAGCTTGACGGTCTCGGCCTCGCGCGGGCCCCGCGCCCGGACCACCTTGTCGGTGAGGCGGCCGTAGAAGGCGGCGGCCGATTCGGTGCAGGCGGGGGTGAGGCCGCCGATCACCTTGGGGGTGTTGGCGAGGCCATGGGTGCGGTTGCCGGGGTCGAGCCGGCCGGGGGAGTACGCGAGGTGGAAGTCGCGTCCCGCGCGCAGGCCCGAGCCGTCTTCCAGGATGGTCCTGAGGAAGCCCTCCGTGGTGCCGGGCGCCACGGGCGATTCCAGCAGCACGGTGGTGTGCGGGCGCAGCCGGGCGGCCAGCGCGCGGGCCGCCTCGCCGATGGCGGTCAGATCCGGGGTGCGGTCGGCGCCGAGGGGGGCGGGCGCGCAGATGACGGCGGTACGGACCCGGCCCAGCTCGGTCGGGTTGGTGGTGGGCCGGAACCCCCCCGAGAGCATCCGGCGGACGTCCGAGGCGGTGAGGGGGCCGTCGACGGGGGTGTGGCCGGCGGCCAGCTCCGCGACGGGCCGTGGGTCGGTGTCGTAGCCGATGGTGTCGATACCGGCGGCAACGGCGGCCTGGGCGAGGGGCAGGCCGAGATGGCCGAGTCCGATGACGGCGAGATCTGCGGGCATGGCGGTGGAGGCCGTCCTTCCCTTAGCCGGAGTGGACAGTGGACGCAAGCCGTGTGGACAGAACGGGCACGCGCAATGTCAGACTAGGCGTAAATATGACCGTTATGTGGCATTGCGTGGCCGGGGAGAGTCTGGTTTGTCGGGGGCCGGGCCGATCGTCGGCCGGCGTTATCCACAGGCGGTGGCTGAAGTCGCGCAGTGCGGACAGAATCGATCTGTGAGCCCGACCACGCGGGGGACGACGGGAGGCAGCAGTGAGGACAGCGACACTGGGACCTGCGGAGCGCACCCAAGCGCTTGCGGCGATGGCCGAGCGTGAACTGGACGTGCTGGTGGTGGGCGCGGGGGTGGTCGGGGCGGGGACCGCTCTCGACGCCGCGACCAGAGGACTGGCGACCGGCCTCGTGGAGGCGCGCGACTGGGCGTCCGGCACATCGAGCCGGTCGAGCAAGCTGATCCACGGCGGACTGCGCTATCTGGAGATGCTCGACTTCGCGCTCGTGCGGGAAGCCCTGAAGGAGCGGGGGCTGCTGCTGGAGAAGCTGGCGCCCCATCTGGTGAAGCCGGTGGCCTTCCTGTACCCGTTGCAGCACAAGGGCTGGGAGCGGCTCTACGCCGGCTCGGGCGTCGCGCTGTACGACGCGATGTCCATATCGTCCGGGCACGGACGCGGACTGCCGGCCCACCGCCATCTCTCGCGGCGGCGCGCGCTGCGGGTGGCGCCCTGTCTGAAGAAGGACGCGCTGGTCGGGGCGTTGCAGTACTACGACGCCCAGATGGACGACGCCCGCTATGTGGCCACCCTGGTCCGTACGGCCGCGACCTACGGCGCGCAGGTCGCCAACCGGGCGCGGGTCGTCGGCTTCCTGCGGGAGGGTGAGCGGGTCGTCGGCGCGCGCGTGCAGGACGTGGAGGGCGGCGGGGAGTACGAGATCCGGGCCAAGCAGGTCGTCAACGCCACCGGAGTGTGGACGGACGACACCCAGGCGCTGATCGCCGAGCGCGGGCAGTTCCACGTCCGGGCCTCCAAGGGCATCCATCTGGTCGTACCCAAGGACCGGATCCACTCCTCGACCGGGCTGATCCTGCGGACCGAGAAGTCGGTGCTGTTCGTCATCCCCTGGGGCCGGCACTGGATCGTGGGCACCACCGACACCGACTGGGACCTGGACAAGGCCCATCCGGCGGCCTCCAGCGCCGATATCGACTATCTGCTGGAGCATGTGAACTCCGTGCTGTCCGTGCCGCTGACGCGGGACGACGTGCAGGGGGTGTACGCGGGCCTGCGTCCGCTCCTCGCCGGGGAGTCCGACGCGACCAGCAAGCTGTCGCGCGAGCACACGGTCGCGCATCCGGTGCCCGGCATGGTGGTCGTCGCCGGAGGCAAGTACACGACCTACCGGGTGATGGCCAAGGACGCGGTGGACGAGGCGGTGCACGGCCTCGACCAGCGGGTGGCGGACTGTGTCACGGAGGATGTGCCGCTGCTCGGCGCCGAGGGATATCACGCGCTGTGGAACGCGCGCGCGAGGATGGCGCAGCGGACCGGGATCCATGTGGTCCGCGTGGAGCATCTGCTGAACCGCTACGGCACGCTCGTCGAGGAGCTGCTCGAAATGATCGCCGCCGATCCCGGTCTGGGCGAGCCGCTCGGCGGGGCCGAGGACTATCTGCGCGCCGAGGTCGTCTACGCCGCCTCGCACGAAGGGGCGCGCCATCTCGATGACGTGCTCACCCGGCGGACCCGGATATCGATCGAGACCTTCGACCGGGGGACGCGCAGCGCGCGGGAGTGCGCGGAGCTGATGGCTCCGGTGCTCGACTGGGACAAGAACCGGATCGAGCGGGAGATCGAGCACTACGAGAAGCGGGTGGAGGCGGAGCGCGAGTCGCAGCGGCAGCCGGACGACCAGACGGCCGACGCGGCGCGGCTGGGTGCGCCGGACATCGTGCCGATCTGACGGCCCCCGCCCGCCGCTCCCACTGCTCCCGCCGCCGCATGTGCCGGCCCTTCAGGACGCGCAGAACTCCTCGTCCAGGAGGGCCGGTTCGAGGGAGCCGTCGGCGAGAGCGTCCGTGTTGACGCGGAAGGTGAGGGTGCGGCGGCCGTCGGCGGTGGCGGCGGTCCGGACGTAACTGCCCGCGATCCGGCCGTTGTGGCCCCAGACGGTGATACCGCAGGAGAGCCGCTCCGGGTAGATGCCCATGCCGTAGGCGCCGTGTGCGGCGCCGGTGTCCAGCAGCTCGCGCAGCTGGGGCGCGGGGAGGAGCTCGCCGCTGAGCAGAGCGGTGTAGAAGCGGTCGAGATCGTCGAGCGTGGAGATCAGCTCACCGGCCGCGCCCGCCGGGCGGGGGTCGAGTTCGGTGACGTCGCGCAGCGGGTGGCCGGGGCCCGGGGTGCGGCTGTAGGCGCGGCCGTGCGGGGAGGGGAGCGTGGTGCGGTCGCCGGGGAAGGACGTACCGGTGAGACCGAGGGGGACGATGACGCGGGCCTCGGCCTCGGCCGCGTACGAACGGCCTGTCACCTGCTCGACCATCAGGCCGAGCAGGATGTAGTCGGTGTTGGAGTACGCGTACGAGCCGCGCGGGCCCCGTGCGTGGGCGAGCGCGGTACGGATCGCGGCCAGGGGTGTGGCCGGGCCGGGTGCGGAGTCCTCGGCGGTGTAGTCGTACAGACCGCTGGTGTGGGTGAGCAGAGCGCGCAGGGTGAGCAGGCGGCCGTCGTTGCCGTGGCCGCGCACGAGTCCGGGCAGATGACGCTCGACGGTGTCGGACAGCTTCAGCCTGCCTTCGGCGGCCAGCTGGAGGACGACGGTCGCCAGCAGGGTCTTGGTGACGCTGCCGGCGCGGAAGCGGTCGGCGCGGCGGATCCCGGATCCGGCGGTCTCGAACCGGGTGGAGCCGGCCGCGGAACGGGAGAGCAGGGCGGCGCCCGGAACACGGCCCCGGGAGACGAGCAGGGGAAGGATCTGGGAGGCGGGCGCGGGAAGGATCTGGGAGGCGGGCAGGGGAAGGGCCTGGGAGGCGGGCGTGGGCGAGGGCCGGCCCGGCTCCGCCGTCGTATCCCGTACACCCGCGCTCGGCACACCCGTTCCCAGCACACTCGCGCCAAGTCCGAAGAGGGCCATGACCAGCGGGGTGCTCAGCCGGGCCCGGGGTAGTGGCATGGTGGGATCCCTTCCTCCGGCCCCATCCTGGCGGACACCGGACCCGGGAGTACCGGCCGTCCCGGAATGAGGGACAATGAAGGCTCTGCCAGGGCGCGTTACGGCACCGCGTGGGCGGGCTGCAGTCGCGGGCCAGGATCAGGGATCGCAGAGGGGACGCATGTCGGAGTCGGAGCAGTCGCGGGACACGGCGCAGGAGCCCCAGCAGGACACGAGGAAGAGCGCCGACGACAGCCCGGAAGGGCGCCTGCTCGCGGGCAGATACCGGCTGGGCGGGGTCCTCGGGCGCGGGGGCATGGGCACGGTATGGCGGGCTCTCGACGAGACCCTCGGCCGTACGGTCGCCGTGAAGGAACTGCGCTTTCCGACCAGCATCGACGAGGACGAGAAGCGCCGGCTCATCACCCGCACCCTGCGCGAGGCCAAGGCCATCGCCCGGATCCGCAACAGCGGCGCGGTGACGGTCTACGACGTCGTCGACGAGGACGACCGGCCCTGGATCGTCATGGAACTGGTCGAGGGCAAGTCGCTCGCCGAGGCCATCCGCGAGGACGGCACGCTCACCCCCAGGCGCGCCGCCGAGGTGGGCCTCGTGATCCTCGACGTGCTGCGCTCCGCGCACCGCGAGGGCATCCTGCACCGCGATGTGAAGCCGTCCAATGTGCTGATCGCCGAGGACGGGCGCGTCGTGCTCACGGACTTCGGAATCGCCCAGGTCGAGGGCGACCCGTCGGTCACCTCCACCGGCATGCTCGTCGGCGCCCCCTCGTACATCTCGCCGGAGCGCGCCCGCGGCCACAAGCCGGGGCCCGCCGCCGACCTCTGGTCGCTCGGCGGTCTGCTGTACGCGTCGGTGGAAGGCTGCCCGCCGTACGACAAGGGCTCCGCCATCGCCACGCTCACCGCCGTGATGACCGAGCCGGTCGACCCGCCCAAGAACGCGGGCCCGCTGGAACCGGTCATCTACGGGCTGCTCGCCAAGGACCCGGAGCAGCGGCTCGACGACGCGGGCGCGCGGACGCTGCTCCAGGCCATCATCTCCGCGCCGGAACGGGAGCCGGAGCCGGGGCCCGAGGCCACGCGGGTCGTCCCGCTGCCGCCGGCGACCGCCGACGGCCGTGCCGGTAAGTCCGCCAAGTCCCCGAAGGACACGGGCGACGCCAGTGCCGACCGGGTGCGCGGCGCGCTGCGCTCCGTACGGAACGCGGCGGCCACGCCCGAGTCCGGGCCCCGTCCGGACGCTGCCGGCCCGTCCCGGCCGGCCCCGCCACGGGCGTCGCTCACCGATGTGGTGCCCCGGCGCACGCAGGTGATCATCGCGGTCGTCGCCGCGCTGGCCATCATCTCGACGGTCCTGGCGGTCGCCCTGAGCGGGGGCGACGACAACGACGCCCAGCAGGGCAAGGACGGCACGGCGGCATCGGCCGGGGCGACGACGACCGGCGGCGCGGCCCAGGACGGCGACAAGGGGCAGCAGAGCGCGGACCCGGGCGCGAGCGAGGACGGCCAGGGGGACGACGCCGCGGGCGGCGGGCAGCCGTCCGGCGATTCCGAGTCCGGCGCGTCGGACGACTCCGGTGGCAAGGGGAGCGGCGACGAGCTGCCCGACGGCTACGCCACGGTCAGCGACAAGCAGTTCCGCTTCTCGATGGCGATGCCCAAGGGGTTCCGCCTGACCGACACGGCCGGCCGCAACTCCGGCGGCATATACAACACCGCCAAGGGCGCGTTCCCGCGTATCCAGGTCGACTTCAACGGCAGTCCGACCGACGACGCCGTCGCCGCGTGGCAGGGACTCGAACCGGCGGTGCGCGGCAGCAGCTCGGCCTACAAGCTCCTCGGCATAAAGAAGGCCGACTTCAACGGCTATCCGACCGTCGCCGACTGGCAGTTCGAGCGCAACCAGGGCGGCCAGCGGATCAGGGTCCTCAACCGGGGCTTCAAGGTCGACGGCAAGCGCGGCTACGCGATCATGATCAGCTGCAAGGCGAGTGAGTGGGACGCGGCGGAGTGCACGACGCTGCGCGAGACGGCGTACGCGACGTTCAAGCCCGCGGGGTGAACGGACCGGCTCGTTCCGGCCGTGGGGAGAGGCGATTTCGCGTACCGGAGGCGAACGTTCGGCAGCGGGTTGCCGCGACCCGGCGGCATGTTTGCCTGCGGCCACGTATCGTGAGAGCTCGCGAACCGTACGCATCCACAATGGGCCGGTAAACGACCGGAATTGGCGGTTTCGCGGGTCTCCGGGACCGGGAGACAGCGTGTGTGGGGAGGCGTCGTGGACGACTACGCGGGACGGGTGCTGGCCGACCGCTATCGCCTGCCGTTGCCGCCCTCCGACGAGTTCGAACTTGTCGAGACCCGGGCGTTCGACACGTACAGCGGGCAGGAAGTCCTCGTCAGGCAAGTGCCGTTGCCGGAGGTCGTGGACGCGGAGGTCATCGACGCGGAGGGCGCCGCGGCCCCGCGGCGGGTCTCCGGGCGGGCGCCGCGCAGGGCCACGGACCCGGCGGTGCGGCGGGCCATCGAGGCCGCGCAGAGCGCTGCCCAGATCCCCGACCATCCCCGTCTCGACCAGGTCTTCGACGTGTTCGCGGAGGCCGGCTCGCTGTGGATAGTGAGCGAACTGGTCGCGGCCAGGCCGCTGGCGGCGCTGCTCGCCGAGAAGCCGCTGAATCCCTACCGGGCGGCCGAGATCGCCTCCGATGTGCTCACGGCCGTGCGCGTGCTGCACGCCCATGGCTGGACCCACCGGAACATCACCGTCCGTACGGTGCTGGTCTGCGACGACGGACGGGTGGTGCTGACCGGGCTCGCGGCGGGCGCGGCCGAGGAAGCGCTGTGCGGATACGCGCCGGTGCCGGAGCCGCCCGGCCAGTTCGGACCACCGGACCAGTTCGGACCCGGGGATCAGCCCGCACCGCCGGAGCAGCTCGCTCCGCCGCGGGAGCAGCCGGGGCCCGAGGCGCCGGAACTGCCCTACGATCGCGGGTCGACGGCGGGAGTGCCCGGCTCGCCGGGCCGCCCCGCGCTGGGGGCGCCCCGCCTCGACCTCCCGTACGACGACGGCACCTCGTCCGGTACGTCCGGCGCGATGCCCCGGCCCCACCACGGCACGCCGGGGGTCCCCGCCCCGTACGGCGGCCGGGCGGCGCTGCCCGCCGGGAACGCCTCGGGGAACGCCTCCGGGGACATCCGCGCCGCGCGCGCCGGTGCCATCGCCGCCTACCGCGCGGGAGCGCGCGCCGCCGCCCGCGCCGGCGAGGACCAGCGCTCCGACGACCAGCGCTCCGACCACGACCGGCGCTCCGACGACGATCAGCGCTTTGACGACGACCGGCGCGCCGACGAGGGCGTGCTGCCCCCGCCGAGGCGGCCGGAAGCCGGCGAAGGGCCGCAGGACCCGCCGCACGGCGGCAGCTCCGACCCCGACTGGTGGGCGCAGCCGCCGCGCGGCTTCGAGGAGCCGGACGCCGACGAGGACGACGACCCGCCCACGCCCTACCGCGCCCAACTCGCCGGCACCTGGCGCGACGGCCCCGCGCCGTGGAACGACGCCTCGGGTTCGGTCCCGGCGGGCGGCAGCCCGTACGGCCCCGATTCGGCCGGCCCCTTCGGCTCGGGATCCGCCCACGGTGACACGTCCGGACTCCCGGCGTCCGGACTCCCGGCGTCCGGACTCCCGGCGTCGGGAGTCCCGGCAGCCGGCGGCCGCCCGGGTGGTACGCCCGCGCTTCCCCCGGCCGGTGACCGCCCGGGCGGCGCCCCCGCCCTGCCGCCCGGTACCGACGTGGCCATGGCCCGGGGCGGCGGCTCGGGTTACTCCGCGTCCGGCGGCGGCGGTGGGCAGAGCACCGGGCCACGGGACGGAATGCGCGCCGACGCGCAGCGGCAGACGGCGCACCTGCCCGCCGTGGCGGGGCAGCCCGCCGGAGCGGGCCGGTGGGACGAGATCGTGGCGAGCGGGTCCGTACCCGCGTACCGCGGTCCCGCCACGCCCCTCGCCGCCGAGCGCGCCCGGCAGGCGCGCATCGCCGTGGTCGGGGCCGTCACCGAGCGCTGGGCGCCCGAACAGGCCGGGCCCGTACACGAGAACTGGCAGCTGGCACCGCCCATCGGCCCCTCCACCGACCTGTGGGCGCTCGGCGCGCTGCTGTACCGCGCGGTGCAGGGCCATGCCCCGTACCCGGAGGAGAACGCCGCCGAGCTGGTGCAGCTCGTCTGCGCCGAACCGCCCGCCTTCGCCGAGGAGTGCGGCCCGCTGCGCCCCGTCGTCGAGTCGCTGCTGCGTCAGGACCCCACCGAGCGGCCGGACTTCGAGGAGCTGCGCGGCTGGCTGCGTTCGCTCGTACGGTCCGCGCCCGAGCCGGAGGCCGGTCTCGACGTCGTACCGCTGCCGTCCGTGGACGAGCGGCTGCCGATAGTGCGGCGCCGGGGCGAGCTGGTGCGCAAGCGCTGGGGGCGCGGCCGTGACGTGGGCCAGGGGCGCCACCGTCACAAGAAGGGCAAGGAGCGCAAGGAGAAGGGCGGCAGGGGCGGCTACGAGGAACAGCGCCCGTATCAGCAGCCGTACGAGCACCGGCCCCAGCACCAGCACATGGCCGAGGAGCCGCGCGAGCGACCGGAGCGGATGAGCAGGCCGGAGCGGCTGGAACGGCACGAGCGGCCGGAGAGGCACGAGCGGGCGGAGCGGCACGAGCAGGGCCGGGGGCGTGGCCCCCGTTCGCTGGGCCGCACCCTGCTCGTGCTGATACTGCTCCTGCTCGTGGGGGCCATCGTGTACGCCGTGATGTTCCTGCCCAAGGCCGGTACGGGACAGCAGGGGCAGCAAGTCGGGGAAGCGAATCCCAGCACGTCCGCCGCGCCCCAGACCTCCGGTCCCGCCGTCGATCTTGCCGAGGGCTACACCCTGCGCGAGGACTCCGAGGGGTTCCGGATCGCCGTCGGCAAGGACTGGCAGCGACAGCCCATCAACGAGAGCAGGCAAGTCCGTTACACCGAAGGGGAATTCACGCTGATCGTCGTCCCCGGCCGGGACACGGTGGCGGACGGCGGCAGCGATCCCATGGAGTACCAGCGCAACGTGGAACGGGAGTTGCAGCCCTTCCGGGACTCGTCCTGGGCCGGCGCCTCCGGCCTGCGGCGGATCGACGTGGGCAAGCAGGCCATGGCGGAAGGCCAGTTCACCTGGCAGGACAGCGGCGGCCGCGAGGTCTATGTGCGCAACCTCGCCATGATCGTCGGCGACCGGTACCACATCATCCAGGTCATCGGTCCCGACGGTCAGCGGGACAAGGTCAGCGAGATCTATCAGCAGGCCACCGAGGCCTACCGGGCGGCGGACTGACGCCTGTTGGGCGCGTCCGCGCGTCACAGTGCTGTTTCCGTGCGCCACCCGAGGTTCCCCGTCCGTACCTCGCCTCCGTACCCTGTCAAACCAATGAACGGGGCGGGGGACGTGGATCATTCGCAGGGAACGGGCATGGGCGCGGGAGCGGGTACGGGCACGGGGCTCGTGCTCGCCGGGCGTTACCGGCTGGGCGAGTCCATCGGCAGCGGTGGCATGGGCAAAGTGTGGCGTGCGCACGACGAGGTGCTGCACCGGACCGTCGCCGTCAAGGAGTTGACGGCCGGACGGTACGTCTCCGAGGCCGACCGGGCCGTACTGCACCAGCGGACGCAGAAGGAGGCACGGGCCGCGGCCCGGATCACCCACCCGGGCGTCGTCACCGTCCATGACGTCCTCAACCACGACGGCCGGCCGTGGATCGTCATGCAGTACGTCGACGGCCCCTCCCTCGCCGACAAGGCGAAGGAGTCCGGCCGGATCGGTTCGCGCGAGGCGGCCAGGATCGGTCTCGAAGTCCTCGGCGCGCTGCGCGCCGCGCACGCCGCCGGGGTGCTGCACCGCGACGTCAAGCCCGGCAATGTCCTGCTCGCGCGCGACGGCGGAGTGCTGCTCACCGACTTCGGAATCGCGGCGATAGAGGGCGACTCGACCATCACCAGGACCGGTGAACTGGTCGGCTCCATCGACTATCTGGCACCCGAGCGGGTACGGGGCGGCGATCCCGGTCCCGCCTCCGACCTCTGGTCGCTGGGGGCGACGCTCTATACGGCGGTCCAGGGGAATTCGCCGTTCCGCCGCACCTCACCGATCTCCACCATGCAGGCCGTGGTCACGGAGGAGCCGCGTTACCCCGACCAGGCCGGGCCGCTCGCTCCGGTGATCGCGGCGCTGCTGTGCAAGGACCCGGAGGGCCGGCCCGGGGTGGCCGAGACCGAGCGGATGCTGCGCGAAGTATTGGAGGGGCGGCCGCCGACCGAGGCGCACGCGTACATCCCGACGCGGGTCATGCCGGACGGTGACCGGCAGGGCGTCAGTGCGCAGCTGCCTCCGGCCGTGACCGTTCCCTCGGCCGTTCCCGCCCCGCTCCCCGCCTCCTCGGCGCCGGGCCGCGGCGGCCGCTGGCGTAGGACGGTCGTGGCCGTCGTCATCGCGGCCGTCCTCGGCGGCGGCGCCGGCTTCGCGGCGCTTCAGTACGTGAACGGAAAGGACGACGGCTCCCCGGAAGAGAACGCCACGACCGGCCAGTCGACGACCGGCGGGACGACGACCGGCGGGACGGCAAGCGCCGGGACGGCGAACGGCGGTACGACGGCGGCCGGTTCCATACCGGAGGGCTGGGTCCATGTCCAGGCCGACGAGGGCTTCAGCCTCAACGTCCCCGAGGGCTGGGAACGCCAGATGGACGGCGACCAGATCGACTTCACCCCGGACAACGGCCGCCATCTCCTGCGCATCAGCGTCGGCTCGCCCGACTTCGAGAACCCGTACATGCACATGCTGAGCATGGAGAAGAGCCTGCAGCGGCTTCCGGAGTACGACCGGATCAAGCTGGCCCCGAACACCTACCGCGACCAGACGCACTCGGCGAGCTGGGAGTTCACCTGGACCGAGGAGAAGACGCACCCGGGCAGGCGGCACGCGATCGACCAGATCTACTACTCGGACGACAGCAGCACGGAGTACGCGATCTACATGTCCGGCCCCGAAGAGGACTGGGCGACGACGCGCAAGCAGTTCGACGCCGTACTGCGCAGCTGGCAGCCGCCGCCCGTCGCTTCCGGCCAGTGAACGGCCAGTGAACAGGCACAGCGAACGGGCACAGCGAGCGAGCACAGCGATCGGGCACAGTGAACGGGGCCGCTTTCACCGTGGCAACCGTGACCGCACTTCGTAAGGATGTGAGCATGACCAACGACGGGGGACGGGTGAACGAGCCCACCGGCCAGGAGCCCACCAGTTACGCACTCCGGCCGCCGAACGCGCCGCAGGTGCCGCCGCAGTCACAGAGTCCCGCGGCGCCCGGGTACGCGCCGACGGAGACCGCGCGGCGGGATCCGGCCGAGGGACGGGTGCTCGGTGGCCGCTACCGGCTCGTCTCCAGGCTGGGGCACGGCGGTATGGGCACGGTCTGGCTGGCGCACGACGAGGTCGTGGACCGCGATGTGGCGGTCAAGGAGCCCCGCGTTCCCGACCACGTGAGCGAGCACGACCGGGACCGGGTGTATCTGCGCATGCAGCGCGAGGCGCGCTCCGCGGCCCGGATCGACCACCCGTCCGTCGTCACCATGCACGATGTGGTGGTCGAGGACGCCAAGCCGTGGATCGTGATGGAGCTGGTGCGCGGCCAGTCGCTCGCCGACCGGCTGCAGGAGGGCACGCTCGACCCGCGCGAGGCCGCGCGGATCGGACTCGCCGTGCTGGACGCGCTCACCGCGGCCCACGAGAAGGGCGTGCTGCACCGCGACGTCAAGCCGGACAACGTCCTGCTGGGAAGAGGCGGTCGGGTCGTGCTCAGCGACTTCGGCATCGCGCAGATCGAGGGCGAGCAGGGCCTGACCGAGACCGGCGCGTTCGTCGGCTCGCCCGAATACATCGCGCCCGAACGGGTGCTGGGGCAGCGGCCGGGGCCCGAGTCGGACCTGTGGTCGCTGGGTGTGGTGCTGTACGCGGCGGTCGAGGGCATGTCCCCGTACCGCCGCTCCAACGCCCCCGCGACCCTCCAGGCGGTGCTGTCCGCAGAGCCGCAGATGCCCGCGCGCGGGTCAGGGGCCTTCGGCACGCTGGTGATGCGGCTGCTGCGCAAGGACCCGGCGGCGCGGCCGGACGCGGCGGAGATCCGCCAGACCCTCGACTCGGTGGCGCGACCGCCGCAGGCCGCGCTCGCCGCGACGCAGCTGTTGCAGAGCGGTGGTGCGCGGGTGACGGGCGCCGGTGCCTGGGTGCCGCCGGTGCTGCACGGCAACCGCACGGCGCGGTACGGACTCGGCGGCGGGGTGCTCGCCGTGGCCGTCGCCCTGGCCCTGATCTTCGCCAGTCCCTTCGGGGGCGATGAGCTGCCCGAGGGCTGGGCCGTCCGTCAGGAGAAGGAGATCCTGCACGCGAAGGTCGCCGTACCCGACGAGTACAAGCGCACGCAGGACGACCGGGGAACCCCCGCCAGCAATGTCGCCTACGACGACCCCAGCGATGTCTTCCACATCTATGTGGAGCGGGTCGAGAAGCGGGCGGACAACGAGGTGCTGGCGCCGGATCCGGACGTCTGGGAGACGTACTACGAGAGCGGCGGCGAGAACGGCACGGAGATCAAGGACGCCAAGGTCACCACCAAGAAGGCGGAGCACCAGGGCAAGCAGGGCTTCGAGACCGTCGTCGACTACACGGAATACAGTACGTCGGACGACGACCCGGTCCGCTACCGCTGGCACGAACTCGTCATCCCCGACGAGAACGATGTCTATCTGCGGCTGCGGGTGGCCATGCCCGCCGAGGGCGCGGCCGTGAAGGACGGCGAGGAGCTGTTCGCGAACGTCGTCGACCACCTCGACATCGAGCAGTCCTAGGGGCCGGTGGACGGCCGGTGAAAAGGTGTTACCGACGGGTACCCAAAGCTCCGGATGCGGCATACTCTCGGCCCCATGACGGACTCGCAGGCCCCCACTGTCAGCCCCGGCGCCCTCGGCACCAACCCGGTGGCCGCCGCCCCGGCCGGTGCGCGCACCGCGGCCGATGTGGTCACCCCCGAGGTGGTTGCCCAGCTCACCCATGGCGTCGTGGGCTCCGGCCGTACCGCCAACCACACCCCCTTCACCGGGGAGAAGCTGGCCGATCTGCCCGAGTCCACGCCCGAGGACGTCGCGACCGCCTTCGGGCGGGCCCGCGCGGCCCAGCCGGGCTGGGCCGCCCTGCCCGTCCGGCAGCGGGCCGCCGTGCTGCTCCGCTTCCACGATCTCGTACTGGAACGCCAGGCCGAGGTGCTCGACCTGATCCAGCTGGAGACCGGCAAGGCCCGGCTGCACGCCCATGAAGAGATCCAGGCCGTGGCCGTTGCCGCCCGCCACTACGGGCGCACGGCGCCGTCCTATCTGAGGCCGAAGCGCCACACCGGCGCCATCCCCACCCTGACCAAGGTCACCGAGTTGCGCCAGCCGCGCGGGGTCGTCGGCCAGATCGCGCCCTGGAACTACCCGTTCGAGCTGTCCGTCGGCGACGCCCTGCCCGCGTTCGTCGCGGGCAACGCCCTCGTGATGAAGCCGGACACCGAGACCGCGCTCACCGCGCTGTGGGCCCGTGACCTGCTGATCGAGGCCGGGCTGCCGGCCGAGGTCTTCCAGGTGGTGCTGGGCGAGGGCCCGGTCGTCGGCCCCGAGGTCGTCAAGCACGCCGACTACGTCTCCTTCACCGGCTCGACCCGCACCGGCCGCGAGGTGGCCAGGGGCGCGGCGGAGCGGCTGGTCGGGGTCTCCCTCGAACTGGGCGGCAAGAACGCCATGCTGGTCCTGAAGGACGCGGATGTGGAGAAGGCGGCGGCGGGCGCGGTGCGTGCCTGTTTCTCCTCCGCGGGACAGCTCTGCATCTCCATCGAGCGGCTGTACGTCCACGAGTCGGTCGCCGACGCCTTCATCGAGCGGTTCGCCGCCCGCACGAAGGCCATGCGGCTCGGCAACTCGCTCGCGTACGGCGCCGACATGGGCTCCCTGGTGGGCGAGCGTCAGCTCACGACGGTCGCCCGCCATGTCGAGGAGGCCGTCGCCAAGGGCGCCACGGTCCTGGCCGGCGGTGTGGCCCGGCCGGACATCGGGCCGCTCTTCTACGAGCCGACCATCCTCGACGGCGTCGAGGCACCGATGGCGGTCTGTACGGAGGAGACGTTCGGCCCGGTCGTCTCGGTCTATCGCTTCAGCGACGAGGACGAGGTGATCGCCCGCGCCAACGGCACGCCCTACGGCCTCAACGCGAGCGTATGGACGAAGGACGCCCGGCGGGGCCGGGCGGTCGCGGCCCGGCTGCGGACCGGCACGGTCAACATCAACGAGGGATACGCGTCGGCGTACGGCAGCGTGCGGGCGCCGATGGGCGGCATGAAGGAATCCGGTCTCGGCCGGCGGCACGGCTCCGAGGGCATCCTCAAGTACACCGAGGCCCAGACCGTCGCGCAGCAGCGGATCCTGCCCATGGCCCCGTCCCTCGGGATGGACGACGAGAAGTACGCGGCCTTCATGAGCCGCAGTCTGCGGGCCATGAAGGCGCTACGGCTGCGGTAGTCCGCCACGCGGTAGTGCGCAGCGCGGTAGTTCTCAACGAGGAGAGCCAGTGTCACAGGACAGCCATGCCCGGAACCAGCCCGACAGCGTCGCCGATGCCGACGGCGGCGCGTACGACTACGACTACGACGTGATCGTGGTCGGCTCGGGCTTCGGCGGGTCGGTCTCCGCGCTGCGGCTGACCGAGAAGGGGTACCGCGTCGGCGTCCTGGAGGCGGGCCGCCGCTTCACCCGCGAGACGCTCCCCAAGAACTCCTGGGACATCAAGAACTACCTCTGGGCGCCCGCCCTCGGGCTCTACGGCATCCAGCGCGTGCATCTGCTCGGCAATGTGATGGTGCTGGCGGGCGCCGGGGTCGGCGGCGGCTCGCTCAACTACGCCAACACGCTGTACGTACCGCCCGCGGCGTTCTTCAACGACCCGCAGTGGGCGTCCATCACCGACTGGGAGCAGGAGCTGAAGCCGTACTACGACCAGGCGCGGCGCATGCTCGGCGTACGGCTCAACCCGACCATGACCCCTTCGGACGTCCATCTGAAGGCCGCGGCCGACGCGATGGGCGTCGGCGACAGCTTCCATCTGGCCCCGGTCGGCGTCTTCTTCGGCGACGGCGAGGACGCGGAGGGTACGGCCACGGCCGGGCCGGGGGCGGCCGTCGACGACCCGTACTTCGGCGGGGCGGGACCGTCGCGCAACGCCTGCACCGAGTGCGGCGAATGCATGACGGGCTGCCGGCACGGCGCGAAGAACACCCTCAACGAGAACTATCTGTATCTGGCGGAGCGGGCGGGCGCCGTCATCCACCCGATGACCTCGGTGGTCGCGGTGACCGAGGACGAGGCGGGCGGCTACCGCGTCTCGACCGTGCCGACGGGCGCCCGCCGGGCCCGCCGGAAGGGCCGTACGAAGGACCTGCGCGCCCGCCGGGTGGTGATCGCGGCGGGTACGTACGGCACGCAGACGCTGCTGCACACCATGAAGGACCGGGGCCTGCTGCCGGGTATCTCGGCGAGGCTGGGCGAGCTGACCCGTACCAACTCCGAGGCGCTGGTGGGCGCGCAGACCGACAACCGGCGCTATCGCGCGCGGCACGGAGCGGCGAAGGCCGACTTCACCAAGGGCGTCGCCATCACGTCCTCGATCCACCCGAACGACTCCACCCATGTCGAGCCGGTGCGTTACGGCAGGGGCTCCAACGCGATGGGCGCGCTGTCCATCCTCCAGGTGCCGCACAGCGAGCGGCGGGTACGGGCATGGCTCGGGAACGCGGCCAGGCATCCGGCGCTGCTGCTCCGCTCGCTCTCCAACCGCCGCTGGTCGGAGCGGACCATCATCGGTCTGGTCATGCAGTCGCTGGACAACTCCCTGACGACGTACCGCAAACCGGGTGGCGTCGGGAAGGGCCTGCTCACCGCCCGCCAGGGCCACGGCGCCCCCAACCCGAAGCAGATCCCGGAGGCGACGCGGGCCGCGACCCTCATCGCGGCGGAGATCAACGGCTTCCCGGGCAGCAATGTGGGTGAGCTGATGGGCACGCCCCTGACCGCGCACTTCCTGGGCGGCTGTGCCATCGGCGCGTCGGCGGAGGAGGGCGTGATCGACCCGTACCACCGGCTGTACGGCCACCCGGGGATCTCGGTGGTCGACGGCTCGGCGGTCTCGGCGAACCTGGGCGTGAACCCGTCCCTGACGATCACGGCGCAGGCCGAGCGCGCGATGTCCTTCTGGCCTAACAAGGGCGAGCCGGATCCGCGCCCTGAACAGGGCGCGGGCACGGCGTACCTACGTCCCGCCCCGGTCGAGCCGATGTCCCCGGCGGTCCCGCCGGAGGCGTTCGGCGCACTGAAGCTGCCGTTCCTGGAGATGCCGAAGATCCCGCCGAAGAAGAAGTAACGCGGGCGGGCGGACAGAAGCCGACGGAAAGAAGCAGAGAGACAGAAAGACAGTAGAGACAGAGAGAGGCGCTGCACCCCCCTCCGAGTGCAGCGCCTCTCTCTGTCCGTACGCCTTACGCGGTGGCGTCGTCCCGGCGGCGCTTCATCGCGAACATCACGCCGGCACCGGCGACGATGGCGATTCCGCCGGCCATACCGATGACGGGAACCATGGAGGACGACCCGGTCTCGGCAAGGCTGCCGGTGGCGGGGAGTTCCTTGGAGCCGCCCTGCGGCTTCGGGCCCTCCGAGGGCTTGTCGCCCTTGCCCGGCTCGGCCTCGCCCGGGTTCTCGTTACCGGAGCCGGAGGCCAGGACCGTGAAGTACCAGTCGGCGTAGGCGCTGTGGTAGCAGTTCTGGTCGGCGTCCGCGTAGCCGGCGAGGCCCAGCGCGTAGCCGTCGCCGGCCGGGGCCTTGGCGCTGATGTTCAGCCGCAGCTTGAGGTCGACATAGGCCTTGGCGCCCAGCTCGGTCTCGCCGAAGTAGGCACCGGTGCCGAACTCGTCGGAGATCGAGACCCACGCGCCGTTCTTGTCCTGGAACTCGATCTCGGCGTAGGAGCTGAGCCAGTCCTTCTCCTCCCAGCTCTCCGAGAAGTTGTCGACGAAGAGCGCCCACTCGACGGTGCCGAGCGCCTTGTCGGAGGTGTTGGTCGCGCGCAGCGAGAACGAGTGCCATCCGCTGCCGGCGACGATCTTGCCGGGCAGACCGCTGATCCCCAGCTCGAGCGCGGAGTTCAGGTCGTTTCCGTCGTCATCGGTCGGGCACTCGTCGGCCGGCTCCGACGGGTCCTCGCTGGGGGTCGGCGCGGAGGTCTCGGGGGCGGGCTTCGAGGTCTCTTCGGCCGGCTTGGAGGTCTCCTCCGCCGGCTTCGAGGTCTCTTCGGCCGGCGAGGACGTCTCGCCGGCGGGCTCCGAGGTCTCCCCGGCGGGCGGGGTGCTCTCGCCCTCGCTCGGGGTCTCGGAGATTTCGGGTGCGGGGGACTCGGCGCTGGTCTGCGGGGTGGTCGTGTCACCGTCGGTCGCGAACGCGGCCGGCGCCGCGAAGAAAGCGGCAGGGGCTATGACAGCGGTCGCGGCTGCGACGGCCATAGCGCGGCGGAGCTTCATGAAGACCTCAGCGAAGTCGGCGCACCGCCGATACGCGGTGCGGAGTCTTGGGGCCCTCCGGGTGGGGGTCACGGGTGTGGCCTTTGGTTTCGCATGCAAGACCCGTGACGTGCGGAAATGGTTGTTGTCCACTTCACAGAATCTTTAAGTGGCCTGCGTCACACCCGCGTGGGGGAGGATCCGGGGGGCCGGCCGGCGCCGGGCGTCCCCGGGCCGGCCGGCCTTGAGTGACCGGGCCGCTGTCCCCTGCCGACCGGTCACGGGCGCCGGGGCGAGGTCCCACGACGCACCTGCGGTACGTCGCACGCCCCGGCGGAGCCAACGGCGGGATTCTGCTTCGCTGCGTGCCCGTACGGCCCAACGAAGCCCCGCCGGGGGCGGTCACGCGCCGTACGGGTGAGGGCGGTCCCCGAACTCAGATACGGCCCCGGCACAGCTCCAGCAGCGTCATCGCCAGCGCCGTGCCCGGCTTGCCGAGGGCGTCCCGGTAGTGACCGAGGATCTCCATCTCACGGGAGAGATTGACCCGGCGGCCGCCGGAGGTGAGGCGGGCGTCCTGGATGACGGCCGAGACCGCCATGCGTTCCTGGACGAGACCGATGATCCGGTCGTCCAGCGCGTCGATACGTTCACGCGCGTCACCGATGAGCGTGGCCGCCTCATCCGTACGGGCGCCGGTCTTCTCGGTGCGGGCCGGGCCGATCGTGGTGCCGGTCGTCGTGCCGGTCGTGGTGTCGGTCGTCATGTCGGATTCCTTGTCGGGGAGAGATGCCCCGGAGCGGCAGGCCCCCGAACGCGACAGACGCCCCGGGCCTTGTCGGCCCGGGGCGCCTGGGAAGTCGCTTGTCAGATCAAGCAGCACGACCATGGCAGCCGGACGGGCCGGTGCCATAGGTAAAGACGAAGGTCAGCTGCTTGTGCATGCGGACAGTATGGACCCGATGCCTCCGCCGGGACCACAGCGGGTTCGGATGGTGAGACGAAATGGCGTCATCGCCCCCCGTTAGAATCGATGTAACCCGATCCCATGCTCATCACCGCCGGAAGGCCGCCCGTGCCAGCAGCGCCCCCCGCCGCCGCCCCCGATGTCGTCCTCGTTGTCGACTTCGGAGCGCAGTACGCCCAGCTCATCGCCCGCCGCGTCCGCGAGGCCCGGGTCTACAGCGAGATCGTCCCGTCCACGATGCCCGTGGCCGAGATGCTGGCCAAGAACCCCAAGGCGATCATCCTCTCCGGCGGCCCGTCCTCCGTGTACGCGGAGAACGCCCCGAGCGTCGACCGCGCGCTCTTCGAGGCCGGCGTCCCCGTCTTCGGCATGTGCTACGGCTTCCAGCTGATGGCGACGACCCTCGGCGGGACCGTCGACAACACGGGAGCGCGTGAGTACGGCCGTACCCCGCTGCATGTCTCCAAGACCGGCTCCACCCTCTTCGAGGGCACCCCGGCCGAGCAGCCCGTCTGGATGTCGCACGGCGACGCCTGTTCCGCCGCTCCCGAGGGCTTCACCGTCACCGCGTCCACGGACGTCGTGCCCGTCGCCGCCTTCGAGAACGACGAGAAGAAGCTGTACGGCGTCCAGCACCACCCCGAGGTGATGCACTCCACCTACGGCCAGCAGGTCCTGGAGCACTTCCTCTACCGCGGCGCCGGTATCGAGCCGACCTGGACCACCGCCAATGTGGTGGACGAGCAGGTCGCGCTCATCCGCGAGCAGGTCGGCACCAAGCGCGCCATCTGCGGTCTGTCGGGCGGAGTGGACTCGGCGGTGGCCGCCGCCCTCGTCCAGAAGGCCATCGGCTCCCAGCTGACCTGCGTGTATGTCGACCACGGGCTGATGCGCAAGGGCGAGACCGAGCAGGTCGAGAAGGACTTCGTCGCCGCGACGGGCGTCCAGCTCAAGGTCGTCGAGGCGGAGGAGCGCTTCCTCACCGCGCTGGCGGGGGTCTCCGACCCCGAGCAGAAGCGGAAGATCATCGGCCGCGAGTTCATCCGTGTCTTCGAGCAGGCCCAGGCCGAGATCGTCGCCGAGGCGGGCGCGGAGGGCGAGGACGTCGCCTTCCTCGTCCAGGGCACGCTCTACCCGGACGTGGTGGAGTCCGGCGGCGGCAGCGGCACCGCCAACATCAAGTCCCACCACAATGTCGGCGGGCTCCCCGACGACATCGAGTTCCAGCTCGTCGAACCGCTGCGCAAGCTGTTCAAGGACGAGGTCCGGATGGTCGGCCAGGAGCTGGGCCTGCCGGACGAGATCGTCCAGCGCCAGCCGTTCCCGGGGCCGGGCCTCGGCATCCGCATCGTCGGCGCCGTGACGAGGGAGCGACTCGACCTGCTCCGCGAGGCGGACGCCATCGCCCGCGAGGAGCTGACCGCCGCCGGGCTCGACCGCGACATCTGGCAGTGCCCGGTGGTGCTCCTCGCGGACGTACGCTCCGTCGGCGTCCAGGGCGACGGACGGACGTACGGTCACCCGATCGTGCTCCGGCCCGTCTCGTCCGAGGACGCGATGACCGCCGACTGGACGCGGATGCCGTACGAAGTCCTGGCGAAGATCTCCACGCGGATCACCAACGAGGTCGCGGACGTCAACCGCGTGGTCCTCGACGTGACCAGCAAGCCGCCGGGCACCATCGAGTGGGAGTAACCCTTCCACCCCCCACCTCAGGTCAACGCCGTCGCCGTCGCCCTTTCCTCCGGGCGGCGGCGTCGCCGTATCCGGCTGATCAGGGGGCCGACGGGTCGAGGGTGAAGTCGTCGAAGTCGAAGCCCGGCGAGACGACACAGGTGACGAGCGTGGGTTCGTCGCCCGCCGGTTCCGCCGACTGCCAGACCCCGGCTGGAACCAGCAGCTGCGGCCGTTCGCCGGACTCGACGGCCGGGCCCAGGACATGGGTCTCGTCGCCGATGCGCAGCCGCAGCGGTCCGCCCCGGTGCCACAGCCAGAGTTCGTCGGAGCGCACAAGGTGGCGGGCGGAGCGTTCGCCGGGGTGCAGCAGGAAGTAGATGCCCGTCGCGAAGGCGCGCGGCCCCGGGTAGCCGGGCGGGACGGCGGAACTCCCGGTGCGCCAGGTCTCCTTGAACCAGCCGCCCTCGACATGCGGTTCCAGACCGAGCAGGGCGACCAGCGGCGAGATGGTGTCAGTCATGGCCGGCATTCTCGTCCACCCTGCTCCCGCCGCGCCCGAGCGGAATCGCGCCGCGGTCAAAAACTCGCAACGCGGTGTCGGCATCGCCGACCGGACGGGCGCGCAGCCCCGGTAGTCCCGGGACCGCCCGCAAGGACCGCGAACACCGCCTGGTCAACACCGTAACGATGTCGTCACCCGGACTGACCGGGCCAACTGCGTGTTTCCCTCACTCAGTACGGCACAATTCGCATACGGCGCAAGGAAGTTCACTGGGATCAGGGCGGGGAAGGCGGCGTTCGGCGTGTCGGTGCAAGAGGCGAGACTGGGCGCGCACGGCGGGGGCTGTACGTGCGGTGACTGTCCGCACGGAGCGCGCGAGGGGCACCGGCGGGCCGTGGCCGCGTTCCTGGCGAAGCGGGACGAGCTGGCCGCCGGGCACGGGCTGCCCGCCGCGGTCGCGTACTCACCCGGAGCCTCCCGGCAGTGGGTGTCCGACGAGCTCACCCAGTCCGCCCGCGCCGTCGCCGACCGCAGCCGCGAAGCGGGCGCGGCCTGGCTGCACTCCGTCTGGCGGCTCACGCTGCTGGCGGTCTGGGGCGGCGTCCTGCTGCTCGCCCTGGCCCAGGCCGCGACCGCGATCGGCTCCGGCTGGACGGTCGCCCGTACGGCGGGGCTGCTCGCCGCGCTGGCCGTCGCCGGGCTGCTGACCGGAGCCGCCAGGCTGCACCGTGCGCGCGGCGGACTGCTCGCGCCGCTGATCGGTGAGGACAACCGGCTGTCGACCTCACGGACCGTCGCCTCCGCCTGGGTGCTGCTCGTCGTCTTCGCCGTGCTCGTGCTCGCCCTCCAGCTCGCGGGCGCCTCCGGGCACGCTCAGCGCGACGAGCTGGTCGCGGGCCTGGAGCTGGCCAGGGGCGCCGGCCTGGTGACCGTGCTGGCCGTGGTGTGCGCCATCGCCGTCGTCGTACGCCGCGTGGTGGCCGTACGGGTGCTGGCCCAGCGACTGCAGAAGGTACGGGCCGAGCGGCCGCGGCCGGCCGATCTGCTCTGCGACGACGCCGGGCGCGGCAGTTTCACCGATGTGCAGTACGCCGTGGTGAACGCCGTCGCCGTGCTGTTCTCGGTGGTCCGGCTGGCCCGGCGGCCCGAGCAACTGCCCGATCTGCCCTGGGCGCTCGCCCTGCTGGTCGCCGTCTCCGCCGCGACCTACTTCGCCGGAAAGTACGCGGAGGGCGGGCGGCCCGTCATCCTGTCGGTGGTACGGGCCCGTGAGGCGGGGGACCTGGACGCCCCCATCCGTACCGGCGACGACATCGAGATCCGCGGCGCCGGCTTCGTACCGCCGGGCGCGGGCACCCCGGACCGGCTGGCCAGGATGGTCGTCAGGATCGGCCCGGTCCATGTCCATGTCCCGCTGGTGCCGGTCCCCGGCGGCTTCGCCAACCCCGCCGACACCTCCCTCACCGTGCCGGTACCGGTGGACGTCGAGCCGGGCCCCGTCGAGGTGCAGGTCGTCACGGCGGCCGGGGTGGAGACCAACCCGGTCACCGTCGAAGTGATGGACTGAGCAGCGCTCGCTGAGCGAAACTGGCTGCGTCTGAACGGACCTGGCCTGTATCTGTTTCACACCGGTGAGGGGTATGGCCGATTCCGACAGGTGATCGGCCCGTCCGCTGAGCGCGGGACGCGTCGTATGCGTATGCATGGAAGAGGCACGCGGGGACATACACCCCCGCGGCGGCGGCGTGGACAGGGACAGGGAAGGCGGACCGGCGATGACACTTGGCTACCGGACGGACACATACGGACAGACCGGACCCGGCGGTGAGCGGAGCGGCTGGCGTGAGAACGCCACTCGCTACGCGCTGCTGCCGCTCAGGATCTTTCTCGGCATCACCTTCATCTACGCGGGACTCGACAAGCTGACCGACAGCGCGTTCCTCTCGGCGTCGGGCAGCGGGTCGATCGGCGACATGATGCGCGGCGTACGGGACAGCTCGGCCATCCCCGCGCTCGTCGATCTGGCGCTCAGGAGTCCCGAGGGGTTCGGCTACGCCATGGCCCTCGGCGAACTCGCCGTGGGCCTGGGCACCCTCTTCGGACTGCTCACCCGGCTCGCCGCACTCGGCGGCGCCCTCATCTCGCTGAGCCTGTGGCTGACCATGAGCTGGCAGAGCGATCCGTACTACTACGGCAATGATCTGCCCTATCTGATGGCCTGGCTGCCGCTGGTGTTCGCCGGTGCCTCGATGTTCTCCCTGGACGCGGTCCTGGCCAGTCGGCGGCGGCGTACGCGGTAGTGCGTCCAGGTCACCGGGGCGGCCAGGAGGAGGCCGCCGGAGATGACCGGGAAGACCGTGTACCACGGGGTGTGCCAGGCATCGACCGCGTCGCCTGCGTAGGCGATGGCCGCACCCAGCACCGCCAGGCCCACGACCAGCCGGCCCGGCCGGATCTCATGAAGAAGCACGGGTCACCTCCACCTGGCCGAGGCCGACTTCGAGCCGCAGCTCCAGCGTGCCGGCCGGGCCGGCGCCCGGCCGCGGCGTGAGCGTGCGCTGACGCGACTGGTCCGGGGAGACGTCCACGTCGTTGGGCCGCTCCCCGGGGAGACTGATGTCCCCGAGGCCGGTGGTGGCGCGGACCTTCACGGTCACTCCGTCCGGTACGACGACCTTGAGCAGCCCGGCGCCGACCTCGGCGGACGTGCTGACGGTCCGCCCCTCGGGGACGGCGACAGCGCCCAGATCGAGGGTGCCGACACCGGAGCCCAGTTCGTACCGAGGCTGTACGGCGGAGACCGAGGCCGGGGTCCAGTGCTGGCGGCCCCACTCCGTGCTGATGTTCTTCGGGACCGCGGAGGCTCCCGCGAGCAGCCCGGCCGTGACCAGGGTCAGGAAGATCGTGCCGACGCCGGTACGGCCCAGGAAGGTGCTGGCCGCGAGACCGAGGCCGAAGACCGCCAGCGCGGCGGCCAGGCCGATCTGCACGCTCGTACCGAACGGCCGGCTCTCCCAGGACAGGCCCGTACCGAGCGCGCCCGCCAGCAGGGCGAGCAGGAAGACGATGCCGCCGATCCCGCGCGGCCCCCGGGAGCGGGAGGCGCGCACCGGGGCGGTCTTGCGGTATCCCGGCGGCGCCGCGTCGGCGATCCCGTCCTCCGGTCCCCACAGATAGAGGGCGCCGGCCGGATCCGAGGCGCCGTCCTTGATGATCGGGTCGCGCCACCACGAGGGAAAGCCCGGCGTCGGCGGCGCCTTGGTCTCCGGCGGCGCCTCCGCGACGGCGTGCGCGGTGGCGGGGTCGAGCGGACCGCCGGCCGGAGCGGTGACCCGGCGGCGCTGGGACCAGACGGCCGAGCCCACGACCGCGATCGACAGCATCGCGGCGAAGCCGAGCGTGCCGCCGTTGCCCAGCATGGACAGGAACAGCCCGCAGCCGATCAGCGCGAGCAGCACGGCGATCAGCGACGCGCCGTCGACCCGGCCGGACAGCAGCCTGCGGGCCTCGTTCTCGTCCTCGCCGTCGAGCGGGATCAGCAGCCAGGCGAAGCCGTAGAAGATCAGCCCGAGGCCGCCGGTCACGGTGAGCACCCCGATGACGATCCGGAAGATCACCGGATCGACGTCGCAGTACCGCCCGAGCCCGCCGCACACGCCGGCGAACACCTTCTGCCGCGGACTGCGCCGCAACCGCGAGGCCGCGGGGGGCGACACCGGACCCGCGGCGGAGGCCGGCGCCGACGGTGGCGGGGGCGCGGGGGGCGGCTGGGTCGGCGACTGGGTCATACGTCCATGGTGACGGCGCCGGTGCCGTGGCTCCAGCCACCCCGACCCTGGGCTGTCCCTGATATCGGCCCCGGGCGGTCTAGGGGATGTACTCCCTCAGGGGTTGCGTCATCAGGGTCGCGTCAGGGGTCGGACCCTGATGTGCCCGTCCGCCCCGCCGTGTGACCATCGGTGTCATGCCCGCCGCCCCGCCCCGCGCCGCCACGCCGTCATCCTCCCGCGCCACCGCGCCGGAGGAGCAGCCGCCGCGCAAGCTGTACCGCAGCGCGGACGGCCGGCTCCTGGGTGGGGTCACCCGCGGGCTGGCCGGCCATCTCGGCCTGCCGGTCGTCTGGGTACGGCTGGTCTTCCTCGGGCTCTTCTTCGCCCAGGGCCTCGGCGCGCTGCTCTACGCGGTCTTCTGGATCGTCGTCCCGCTCGGCGTCGGCGGTACGGCGACCGAACCGCGTTCCGTCTTCGAGCTCAGCCCGGACGGCCGACGCCGCCTCCGCAAGCCGGACAAGGGCCAGATATTCGCGCTGATCGCGCTGGTGATCGGCGCCGGCATCTTCATCGGCAACGTCAATCTGGGCCGCAGCCACGCCGACCGCTACATCTGGCCGATGCTGCTGATCGGCGCGGGCGTCGTCCTGGTCTGGCGGCAGGCGGACAACGCGCGCCGGGCCCGCTGGACCGAGGTCGGTAGACGCCGCCGGGTGCTCCAGCTGGCGCGCGCCTTCGCGGGGGTCGCCCTGGTCGGCCTCGGCCTGGCCGTCTTCATGGTGGTGCGCGGCGCGGCGGCCCAGCTCGGCAACGTCCTGACCGGGGCCATCGCTGTCGTGGCCGGGGTCGCGCTGCTCGCCGGGCCCTGGCTCGTACGGATGACCCAGGACCTCTCCGAGGAGCGGCTGATGCGCATCCGCGCGCAGGAGCGCGCGGAGGTCGCCGCGCATGTCCATGACTCCGTGCTGCACACCCTCACTCTCATCCAGCGCAACGCGGACGACGGGGGCGAGGTCCGCCGCCTCGCCCGGGCCCAGGAGCGCGAGCTGCGGGCCTGGCTGTACAAACCGGAGGGCACGGGCAAGGACGAGGAGGACGAGCCCACGACCCTCGCCGAGGCGGTGAAGCGGACGGCGGCCGAGGTGGAGGACTACCACGGAGTGCCGATCGAGGTCGTGGTCGTCGGCGACTGCCCGCTCGACGAGGGGCTGGCCGCACAGATGCAGGCCGCACGCGAGGCGATGGTCAACGCCGCCAAGTACGGTGGCGAGGGGGGCGCTGTGCAGGTTTTCGCGGAGGTGGAGGGCCGGACGGTCTTCCTCTCCGTACGGGACCGGGGGCCGGGGTTCGACCTGGACGCCGTGCCGGACGACCGGATGGGCGTGCGGGAGTCGATCATCGGCCGGATGCAGCGCAACGGCGGCACGGCACGGCTGCGGTCGGTGCCCGGCGGCGGCACGGAAGTGGAGCTGGAGATGGAACGGGCGGACTGACCGCCGGCGGGCGGGTGACTGCCGGCCGGACAGCCGGTGACCGTACGGTACGAATGCCGCGCGGGCGGCGGAGCGACGAGGGCGAGGGGTACAGACCATGAGCGAGGGCGCACAGGCCGAAGGCACTCCGGGGGAGAGCGGCGGCCGGGCCGAGGACGGCCGCCGCGCACGGGTCGTGCTGGTCGACGACCACCGGATGTTCCGTACCGGCGTACAGGCCGAGATCGGCCGCACCGAACAGACCGGCGTCGAAGTCGTCGGTGAGGCCGCCGATGTCGACCAGGCGATCACCGTGATCACGGCGACCCGCCCCGAGGTCGTGCTGCTCGACGTCCATCTGCCGGGCGGCGGCGGTGTGGAGGTGCTGCGCCGCTGCGCGCCGCTGATGGTGGCGTCCGAGCACCCGGTGCGCTTCCTGGCGCTGTCGGTCTCCGACGCGGCCGAGGACGTCATCGGGGTGATCAGGGGCGGTGCCCGCGGCTATGTCACGAAGACGATCACCGGCGCGGATCTGGTCGACTCGATCTTCCGGGTGCAGGACGGCGACGCGGTCTTCTCCCCCCGGCTGGCGGGGTTCGTCCTGGACGCCTTCGCGTCGACGGACGCGCCGCCGGTCGACGAGGACCTGGACCGGCTCACGCAGCGGGAGCGCGAGGTGCTGCGGCTGATCGCCAGGGGTTACGCGTACAAGGAGATCGCCAAGCAGCTCTTCATCTCGGTGAAGACCGTGGAATCGCATGTCTCGGCGGTGCTGCGGAAGCTCCAGCTCTCCAACCGGCATGAGCTGACGCGCTGGGCGACGGCCCGCAGGCTGGTCTGACGGCGCCAGGACCGCGGTCCTTCCCGGGGCTTTCCGGGGCTCCCCCGGCGTTACGAGCAGTACCACCGGGTCACGTACGTCAGGTTCTGATGGCTGAGCACGCCGCGGATGCACTCACCCGGCAGGGTGTCGAGCGTGCCGGTCAGCTCGGCGCGGCCCTGTCGGGTCCACTGCGTGCCGAACCAGCCGGGGAACGCGGTGATCCGGTCGTCCTTGCGCTGGTAGCCCAGGCGTACGGCGATGTCCGGACGGCCCGCGTGCTGGACGTAGCGGACGGTGAAGCCGCCCGCGCCGCCGATCGGGCCCTCTATGCAGAGCCGCCCGCCGGAGAGATCGCCGCAGCTCTTGGGGGTGAATCCGACCGGTGCCATGATGAAGAGGGCGCCGACGGTGAGCCCCGTCGCTCTGACTGCGGTGGCTCGTCTCACGGCAACCCCTTCGCGGGCCGATGGGCGTGCTGCTGCTCATCGTGACCTGGGGGAGGGGGCGGGGCATCCCGGCGTGGGCCAGTGCGGCGACGGGGCGTGGTGCCGGGCGGCTCTCAGGCGGGGCGGGCGGCTCCCGCGAACGGCATCTGGTCGATCGGGGCGATACGGACCGCGGCGCCGGGCCGCGGGGCGTGGATCATCTGCCCGCCGCCGACATAGAGCCCGACATGGCTGATCCCGGAGAAGAAGAACACCAGGTCGCCGGGGGCGAGCTGGGAGCGCGGGATCCGTGGCCCCGAGTTGATCTGGGTGTACGTGGTGCGGGGGAGGGAGACTCCGGCGGAGCGCCAGGCGGCCTGGGTCAGCCCCGAGCAGTCGAAGGACCCCGGCCCCGTCGCGCCCCAGACGTACGGCTTGCCGAGCGCGCCGTACGCGTAGGCGACGGCGGCCGCGGCGCGGGAGTCCGGCGCCGCCTGCGGGCCGTGAGCCGCCGGCCTGCCCGCCTGGGCCCCGGTCGTACCGCCCTGCTGGTCGTACTCGGCGCGCTGCGGGGCGGTGAGCCGGTCCAGCAGCCGCTGGGCGGCGTCCAGCTTTCGCTGGATGGCGGACTTGTGCCGGGCCAGTTCCGACTGGCGGGCCCTGAGATCCACGAGCTTGCCGTCGGCCTGCGCGCGCAGGGTGGCGATCTCCGCGAGTTCCTTGCGGATTCCGGCGATGGCGTGGGCCTGGCGGGCACCGGCCCGTTCGGCGAGGGCGGCCCCTTCGAGGAACCGTCCGGGCTTCGAGCTGAGCACGAGCTGTACGGCGGGATCGAGGCCGCCGGCCCGGTACTGCGCGGCGGCGATCGAACCGAGCGCGTTGCGTGAGGTGGTGAGCCGCTCCGTTCTGCGGGTGGCCTCGTCGCGCAGCTTCGTCAGCGCGGCGCGGGCGTCGTCCGCCTTCTCCTTCGCCCCGTTGTACCGCTCGGTGGTGGCTTCCGCCTGCTCGTACAACGTGTCCACCTTGGCCTTGACCTGGGCGGGGGTGAGCCGGGGCTCGGCGTGCGCGGGGCCATCGAGGGCGGTGGCGGTCGCGGCCCCGGCGAGCGCGAGCGTGGCGGCGGTGCGGCCGGCGGGGCCGGTGAGCCGGCGCTGCTTTCGTTTTCGGTGCGCTGCCACGGGGGTGGTCCTCTTCCTTGCGTCTGTCAGTGGTGGCAGTGGGGCCACCTGGACAAGGACGCTAAGGGGCAAGGTCACAGGCCGGTGTCGGCATGGCGGGTATTGGCGGCAGGTGAGGGATCTGGGGCGCTTTGTGACCGGGATGATCGCGGTGGAACGCTGCTCTTGTTCCCGGACCCGACCGATCCGGGAACAAGCCCCCACCCGGCCACCGGAGCTGGTACGGCCCCGGCCACGCACCGGGCCCGTGCGCGCGCCGGGCCCGGCTTCCGCTGATCCGTTATGCCGGGCGGACGCTGCCGTAGATCGGCATGTAGTAGATGGACTCCTCGCGGACATTCGCGCCCGGTTTGGGGGCGTGGATCATCATGCCGTCGCCGATGTAGATGCCCACATGGCTGATGTCGTCGTAGAAGAAGACCAGATCGCCGGGGAGCAGATCCTCCGTCGCGACCCGGGTGCCGGCCTTCACCTGGTCCCAGGTGGTGCGCGGCAGTTCCACGCCCGCCTCCTTCCAGGCGGCCTGGGTCAGGCCCGAGCAGTCGTACGAGCTGGGGCCCGTCGCGCCCCACACGTACGGCTTGCCTATCTGCGTGCGGGCGAAGGCCAGGACCTTCGCGGCCTTGGTGGCGTAGGTACCGTCGGAGGTCCCTGAGCCGGTGCCCGTTCCCGCGCCCGCTCCCGTGCCGGTCGACGGGCGCTGGGCCTGCTCCTCGCGCAGGCGGTCGGCCTCCGCCTTCGCGCGGGCTTCCGCCTCGGCCTTCGCCTTCGCCTTGCGGCGGGCCTCCGCTTCCTTCTCGCGCTCCAGCGCGGCCAGCCGCGCCTTCTCCTGCGCGGTCAGCCGCGACAGCAGCGTTCGCGCCGCGCCCAGCTTCTGCTGGACGTTCTGCTTGCTGGTCCGCAGCGACGCCTGCGAGGCGGTCAGCGACTCCAGGCTCTTCGCCGCCTGCGCGCGCTTCTTCGCGGCGGCGGCCTGCTGCGACTGGAAGTCGGTGACGGCGCCGCGCTGACGGTCGGTCAGCCGTTCCATCAGCTGCGTCTGGTCGAAGTACGTCTGCGGGCTGTCCGCGAACATCAGGGCGGCGGCCGGGCTGACCGCGCCTTCCCGGTACTGCGCGGCCGCGTAGCTGCCGAGCGTACGGCGGGCCTCGTTCAGCTTGTCCGCGCGCTTGGCGACCTCGTCGAGCACCCGGCCGACCGTGCGCCGCTGCTTCTCCGTGGCCTCTTTCGCCTTGTTGTACTGCTGCGTGGCGACGCCGGCCTGGCGGTAGAGATCGTCGACCTTCTTCTGCACCTCTTCCACCGACGGCGCCGGCTCGGTGGGCGCGGCGTTCGCGCTCTGCGTCGAGAGCAGCGTGACGGACGCGAGGGCGGCCGTCGTGATTCCGACGGCGGGGGAGTTGGTGCGTACTCCGCTACGGCTGCGCGGTTTGCGATGCGACGCCAAGGCCGGCATCTCCTTCCGTGGACCGCCTGCCACCCCGGTTGTGCGGAGTGGGTCCTCGGTTCTGGACTTCCGTGCGGGAAGCCCGCATTCGGCATGGGCTGCCCGCTCGGCGTGGGTCGCCGACGGGGGTTCGGGCTGCCTGATCGAGCACGCTAGCCAAAGTGTGGTGCTGATGTGAAGGTCGATGGCCGATATGCCCGATACATTTCCGTGACATTTGCGCATGCGATGCGGAGGGAAGCCTTCCGGAGGGGTTGCCGTCACCCTTCGTGACCGCGCGAGCGCCCTGCGCCGGAGATCGCCGGCCTGAGGCGGAGACTTCCGAAGGCGGCGGCGGGCTGTCAGTCCGGCGGCCTAGACTCGTAGAGCGATGAGCAGCCTCTTTGACGACAGTTTCCTGGCAGACCTCCAGCCCTCCGGCGACGAGCACCCCCCGCCGCCCGAGGAGCATGCCGACCACGCCCCGGAGCAGATGCCGGACGACCTCTTCGAGGGCGCCTTCGACCAGCCCCCGGCGCGGGATCCGTATCACCGCGACGGCGCCCCGCGCACGGTCGTGGACCCGGTCGCGCTGCTCGAAGGGCTGAACGAGGAGCAGCGCGCCGCCGTCGCGCACACCGGATCGCCCCTGCTCATCGTGGCCGGGGCCGGGTCCGGCAAGACCCGGGTCCTGACCCACCGGATCGCGTATCTGCTGGGCGCGCGCAGCGTGCACCCCGGCCAGATACTGGCGATCACCTTCACCAACAAGGCCGCGGGCGAGATGAAGGAGCGTGTCGAGCAGCTCGTCGGCCCGCGCGCCGCCGCCATGTGGGTGATGACGTTCCACAGCGCCTGCGTACGGATCCTGCGGCGCGAGTCGAAGCGGCTCGGGTTCACGTCGTCGTTCTCGATCTACGACGCCGCCGACTCCAAGCGCCTGATGGCCCTGGTCTGCCGCGATCTGGACCTCGACCCCAAGCGCTACCCGCCCAAGGCCTTCAGCGCCAAGATCTCGAATCTGAAGAACGAGCTGATCGACGAGGAGACCTTCGCCGACCAGGCCACCGACGGCTTCGAGAAGACGCTCGCCGAGGCGTACCGGATGTACCAGGCGCGGCTGCGCGAGGCCAACGCCCTGGACTTCGACGACATCATCATGACCGCCGTCCATCTGCTCCAGGCGTTCCCCGATGTCGCCGAGCACTACCGGCGGCGCTTCCGGCATGTCCTGGTGGACGAGTACCAGGACACCAACCACGCCCAGTACACGCTCGTACGCGAGCTGGTGGGCCCCTCCGGCGAGGATGACGACCCGGCGGAGCTGTGTGTCGTCGGCGACGCCGACCAGTCGATCTACGCCTTCCGGGGCGCCACGATCCGTAACATCCTCCAGTTCGAGGAGGACTACCCGGACGCGACAACTATTTTGCTGGAGCAGAACTACCGCTCCACGCAAACGATTCTCAGCGCCGCCAACGCCGTCATCGAGCGGAACGAGAGCCGCCGTCCGAAGAATTTGTGGACGAAGGCCGGCGCCGGCGCCCAGATCACCGGCTATGTCGCGGACACCGAGCACGACGAGGCGCAGTTCGTCGCCGACGAGATCGACCGGCTGACGGACGCGAGCGAGGCCAAGGCGGGCGACGTCGCCGTCTTCTACCGTACGAACGCGCAGTCCCGGGTCTTCGAAGAGATCTTCATCCGGGTCGGCCTGCCGTACAAGGTCGTCGGCGGCGTGCGCTTCTACGAGCGCAAGGAGGTCCGCGATGTGCTGGCGTATCTGCGCGTGCTGGCCAACCCGGAGGACAACGTCCCGCTGCGCCGGATCCTCAATGTGCCCAAGCGGGGCATCGGAGACCGTGCGGAGGCGATGATCGACGCCCTGGCGCTGCGGGAGAAGATCACCTTCCCGCAGGCGCTGCGGCGCGTGGACGAGGCGTACGGCATGGCGGCCCGCTCCACCAATGCCGTCAGGCGCTTCAACACGCTGATGGAGGAGTTGCGTACGGTCGTCGAATCGGGCGCCGGGCCCGCGACGGTGCTGGAGGCCGTGCTCGAACGGACCGGCTATCTGGCGGAGTTGCAGGCTTCGACCGACCCGCAGGACGAGACGCGCATCGAGAACCTGCAGGAACTGGCAGCGGTGGCGCTGGAGTTCGAGCAGGAGCGTGGCCAGGCCGCCCAGGGCGACGACGGCACGGCCGACGCGGCGGGCGACGCGGCCGGTGGCGCGGCCGCCACGACCGGCACGCTCGCCGAATTCCTGGAGAAGGTGGCGCTCGTCGCCGACTCCGACCAGATCCCCGACGAGGACGAGGACGGCTCCGGGGTCATCACGCTGATGACGCTGCACACCGCGAAGGGACTCGAGTTCCCCGTGGTGTTCCTGACGGGCATGGAGGACGGCGTCTTCCCGCACATGCGCGCCCTCGGCCAGACAAAGGAGCTGGAGGAGGAGCGGCGCCTCGCGTACGTCGGCATCACGCGCGCCCGTGAACGGCTCTATCTGACGCGGTCCTCGATGCGCAGCGCCTGGGGGCAGCCCTCGTACAACCCGCCGTCGCGGTTCCTGGAGGAGATCCCGGGACATCATCTGGACTGGAAGCGGACCGGCGCGCAGATCCCGGCGGGTCCGACGTCCGGGGTCACGTCCTCGCTGTCGTCCTCGCGGTCGCGGTCCGGCGGCGGCCCGTCGGGCTTCGCCACCCGGCGTACGACGGACAAGCCGGTGGTCTCGCTGGTGGTGGGCGACCGTGTCACGCACGACCAGTTCGGCCTCGGCACGGTGATGGCGGTGACGGGCACGGGCGCGGACGCGCAGGCGACGGTCGACTTCGGGGACACCAAGCCCAAGCGGCTGCTGCTGCGGTACGCGCCGGTCCAGAAGCTGTAGCGCCCGCCGGCGGGCCTCCCGCCACACGGGCATAGACGCACACGGACATACGGCGGAAGCCCCCTCCTCGGAGGGGGCTTCCGTCATGAGTACGTTCCGCGGTCCGCGCGCTACGTCGGGCTGACGCCATGGCTGCGGAGCCAGGGCAGCGGGTCTATCGCGGAGCCGCCGCCGGGCCGTACCTCGAAGTGCAGGTGCGGTCCGGTGGAGTTGCCGGAGTTACCCGAATACGCGATCACGTCACCGGCCTTGACCGTACCCGAGCGGATCTTGGTGGTGCTGAGGTGGCAGTACCACGTCTCGGTGCCGTCGGCGGCGGTCACGATGGCCATGTTGCCGTAGGCGCTGTTGTACTGCGTCCGTACGGTGCCGTCGGTCGCGGCCATCACCGGCGTGCCGTACGCCACGGGGAAGTCGATCCCGGTGTGCACGGACATCCAGTTGACGCCGGCCTGGCCGTAGTAGGCGCTGAGTCCGTGCTGCGAGACGGGGAGGACGAACTTGGGGCGCAGGGCCTCCTTGCGCGCCGCCTCCTCCTCGCGCTGCTTCTTCTCCGCCTCCTGCCGTGCCTTGAGGTCGATGCGCTCCTGCGTACGGCTGGCGCGGTCACCGAAGTCACGGGCGTCGGCGCTGAGGGCGGCGAGCTGGGTGTCCAGCTTGTTGTTGGCCGCGACGGGCTTGACGGAGCCGGGGTCGGGGGCCGAGGCCGTCGTGGTCGTGTCGTCCTGAGTTTCCTCGCCGCCGAGTCCGCCGACGGAGGCGGCGGCGATGCCGGCGACGCCCATCACGCAGGCGGAGGGGACCGCGACGGTCAGGAGCGCGGAGCGCTTGGCGGGCGTACGGCGGCGGCCGCGGCTGCCGTTCGCGCTGCCGCCGGCCCGGCGTACCGGGCGGGGCGTGAGGGTGATGGCGGGTGCGGTCATGGTCGCTGCCATGTGCACCTGGTCGGACTCGGGGTCGTCGTCGTGGCCGGCCTGCGCGTCGGACCCGTTGTCGGAGCCGGCCTCCTGGACGTCGTCCCCGGCGTCGGGGCCGTACTGCTCCTGCGGGCTGTACTGGCCGTCCGGGGTGTACTGGCCGTCGGCGTCGTACGGGCCGTCCGTCTCGTACGGCCCGTCCTGCGCGTACTGCGCCTGGGGGTCGTACTGCTGCTGCGGGTCGTACTGCCCGTCCGGGGTGTACTCCGCGTCGGGGTGGTACTGCTCCGGTACGACGGCTTCCGAGAGGAGCGTCTCCGGCGCCGCGTCGGGCGTCGTGCCGCCCGAGTTCCACGCGGTGGCGTCGTACGCGCCGGTGTCGAAGGCGGGCGCCGCCCACTGAGCGGTCGGCTCGTGGGCGAAGGGCGCGGCCTGGAACTGCCCGGCGTCGAACTGCGCGGTCTCGAAGTGCGCGGCCTGCGCGGGGTCGAACGGGAGAGGGACCGGCTGGTCCGACGCGCCGTACCCGAACTGGGTGGCGCCGAACTGCGAGCCGTCGAACTGGGTCTGGTCGAACTGGCTCTGGTCGAACTGCGTCTGGTCGAACTGGGCCTGATCGAACGGGGTGTTGTCGAACTGTCCTGTCTGGACAGGCCCGTTCAGCTGGTTCGCCTGGTTCCATGCATCCGCGTCCCACTGTCCCGTGGCATCGGGCTGGCCCAGGTGCTCCGCCGGCTGCTGATAGCCGGCGTCCGCGGCGGTGACGGTGGCCCACTGGCCGCCGGCGTCGTACTGCGGCGTGCCGTACGCGTCATATCCGGCCGTCTGGTGGGCACCTGTGTCCCACTGCGTGGTGTCGTACTGCCCGTTGTGGGCCGGGGAACCTTCGTGGCCGCCCGGAAGGTTGCCGAAGAGCGGATCGGTCTCGAAGCTGCCGGTTTGATAGCCGTCATATGCGGCATACCCGGCGTGGGCGTGCTGGTCGTTCACCAACTTCTCTCTCGCCTCGGCAGCAGAACCAGGGTCTGGGGCCCGGTCCTGACCGGACGGACCCCAGAGGGAAAGCAGTGGCCGCGACTGTACCCGGCGGTATGCGACGGCGACAATCTTCGGCAGGTTTTGGGCTGCGCGGAAACGGGCATTCGGCCGTGTTTCGGCGGACTGTGGGCACAGCTTTGGCCCTACGTTCGAAGGCTGTTCGAGAGAAGTCCGTCAGGCGACGGAGGCCGTACCGCCGGTACCGGTGCCGCTTTCGCCGGACCCGGGACCGTTCTCAAGGGTGTGCCGGATGCCGGAGACGACCGCGGGGTGGACCGGCAGGGCGAGATGGCCGACGCCGCTCACGCAGACGTTTTCCGCGAGCAGATCCGGGTGCTCGATCCGGGCCGTCCCGACGGGGCTCATGAGCTGGTCGAGATCGCTCCAGAAGCTCACGAACCGGGTGCGGCAGCCGGGCGCCGGCAGCCGCAGCTCCTCGATCAGGGCCGATCCCGGCCGCATCTGCCGTACGACGGGATGGGCGCTCGCGATCGGGGCGGCGGCGGTGCCCTCATGGGGCGTACCGAGGGTTACCAGGGTGCGTATCCGGGTGTCACCGCCCAGGCGCTGTACGTAATAGCGGGCGATCAGACCGCCGAGGCTGTGCCCGACGACATCGACCTGACGGTGTCCGGTGCGGGCGCAGATCTCCTCGATGTGCCGGCCGAGCAGCTCGGCGGCCGTACGGACGTCGCAGGTCAGCAGCGAATAGTTGAGCGATACGAGATGGCGCCAGCCGTGCCGGGACAGCGAGCGGCGCACCAGGACGAAGACCGAGCGGTTGTCGACGAGCCCGTGGAGCAGGACGACGGGCAGGTGGGAGCGGCCCCCGGTGGGGAGCTGGGAGGTTTCCGGCGGGAGGGCGGCGGCGCGGCGCTCCTGGACGACCCCGGCCGGGTAGAGGAAGAGATGGCCGGTGAGGATCGCCAGCTCCAGCGCGGTGGCGCGCAGGACGGCGACGGGGAATTCGGGGTGGCCCACCCGGTCCACCTGGCGCAGCAGGGGCTGAAGCGACTGAAGCGGCTGCAGTACGAATGACGGAAAGGCGGGCAGGAACTTCATGGCCGACCTCCGAACGGCACCCGGGAGGCGGCTCTGTCCCCCGGTGCCCTCATGGGGCGCCGCTCATGGCGGGTCGGGTGGCTGCCGACACGCCGGGGGCCGGTACACAAGCCGCGCCACCGCGCCGCGCGGCTGGCGGCACGGTGGAACGGGGCCCGTGGGTCGGCTCCCTGTGCGGCTCCCCTTGCGGCCGTCCCTGCCGCCCGAAGTGCCGGGCGGTGCGGGAAGGACGCAAAGCGAACATGTCCCAGGTGTGATTTCCCCCTCGCGGGCCTCCGCGAAACGGCCGCTTGCGGGATGCTGTAGATAACGTTCGTTCACTTCTCCGGCCCGACGGGCCCGGGAACCCGGACCAATGACGGCGCAGTCGGTATGTGGAGGCAGTGATGGGTGTGACCGGTCCGATCCGCGTGGTGGTGGCCAAGCCGGGTCTCGACGGCCACGATCGCGGGGCGAAGGTGATCGCGCGTGCGCTGCGGGACGCGGGGATGGAGGTCATCTACACGGGTCTCCACCAGACGCCCGAGCAGATCGTGGACACCGCGATCCAGGAGGACGCCGACGCGATCGGCCTGTCCATCCTCTCCGGCGCCCACAACACGCTCTTCGCGAAGGTGATCGAGCTTCTGAAGGAGCGGGACGCGGCGGACATCAAGGTCTTCGGCGGCGGCATCATCCCGGAGGCGGACATCGCTCCGCTGAAGGAACTGGGTGTGGCGGAGCTCTTCACCCCGGGCGCGACGACGACATCGATCGTCACCTGGGTCAACGCGAACGTCCGCCAGCCCGCGGGTGCATGACGGCGGGGCGTGACAGCGGCGCGTGACAGCGGCGCGCGGGCCGGCCGGACCGGGCCGGCCCGCGCTACGGCTGCGCCAGTTCCGTCAGCATCGACGCGCGCAGGCGCAGGGTCGAGACCAGCCGCTGGAACGCCTCCGACCAGTAGCCGCCCGCGCCCGGGGACGCGTCCTCCGGCTCGTCCGGGGTCGCCGTGAGGAGCTCCAGGAGGCTCGCTTCCGCCGGATCCAGGCAGCGTTCCGCGAGGCCCATGACCCCGCTGAAGCTCCACGGGTAGCTTCCCGCGTCCCGGGCGATGTCGAGGGCGTCCACGACCGCGCGGCCGAGCGGCCCCGCCCAGGGCACCGCGCAGACGCCGAGCAGCTGGAACGCCTCCGACAGACCATGGGCGGCGATGAACGCGGCCACCCAGTCGGCCCGGTCGCCGGCCGGCAGCGTGGCGAGGAGTTTGGCGCGCTCGGCCAGGGACGGGGTGCCGGTGCCGGTGGCCGGGGACGCCCCGGGCGCGCCCAGCAGGGCGCCGGACCACCGCGCGTCCCGCTGCCGGACGGCCGCCCGGCACCACGCGGCGTGCAGTTCGTCCGCCCAGTCGTCCAGCACGGGCAGCGCGACGATCTCCTCCGGCGAGCGGCCGCCGAGCCTGGCCTGCCAGGAGTCCAGCGGGGCGGCCTCCACCAACTGGCCCAGCCACCAGGAGCGTTCGCCCCGCCCGGCGGGCGGTGTCGGGATCACGCCGTCCCGCTGCATATCCGCGTCGCACTCGTGCGGCGCCTCGACCATGACGGCCGCCCCGCCGCCCGTGCGGTCCATGCTGACGCAGGTCGCCGCGCGGGCCGCCATCCGTCCCGCGAGCGCGGAGTGCGGCAGGGCGGAGAGCAGCTCCGCCGCGGTGGACCGGACATTGCGGCTGCGGTCCGACAGCGCCTGTTCCAGGAAGGGTTCGTCCGCGCCGGACAGCCCGGTCCGCAGGGAGTCGAGGAACATCAGCCGGTCCTCGGCGCGCTCGGTGGACCACGTCGAGGCCAGCAGTTCCAGCGCCGCCTGCCCGCCCTGGGTCCGCACGGCGGAGAGCAGAGCGACCCGCTCGGCGAACAGGCCCTCCTCCCAGAGCAGCCGGACGGCCCCGGTGTCGCGCGTATCGGGCAGCACGGAGCCACCGGACGCGCCCCGCAGGGCGAACTTCCACTCCGGATTGAGCCGGGCGAGCCAGAGCCCGCGCGGCCCGGCGAACCTCAGGGCCTGCGGCCGCAGATCGGTGCGCGCCCGGGCCGCGTCGAGCAGCGCGGGCAGTACGGCGGCGGGCGCGTGGTACTCCCGCTCGTTGGCGGCGGCGAGCCACTGGGGCAGCAGCTCCGTGAGATCGGGTGCCGTACCGCGCCGGCCGCTTCCGCCCGAGGGCGCCGACCGGTCGGCGAGCAGCTGCGTGAGCCGTCTGCCGGCCGCCTCCGGCAACGGTCCCCGGCCGTCGTGGGGCGCCGGCTCGGGGCGCCCGGCGGCGCGGGCGGGGAGCAGGCCCGCCCTGCGCCGTACGGTGTGCAGCGCGGCGGCGTCCAGCAGGGCGACGGGCGCGTCCCGGCCCGGGGCCATGAGCTCCGCCGGTGGGGTGCGGCGGTCCGTGCCGAGCAGCGCCGAGGTGACGAGCTCTTCCCAGGGCGTCGTGGCGCGGGCGGTACGGGTCGTGCCTGACGCGGCGGTAGTGGCGGCGGTGGCGGTGGTGCTGGTCATCGGGTCCTCCGTACGTGCGTCGGGTCGTCCGAAGCGGCGCGGGCGGCGGTCAGGTGAGCGGAACCGGCCCCGGTAGCTCCGCGGACCAGGCCGCGAGCGGGTGGAAGCCGCGGTGGCCGCATTCGCCGAAGACCGTGACCGGGCCGCCACCGGACAGCGCGACGAGCTTCCACAGCCCGGGGCGCGAGAGGGCGGCGGGCGCGACGGGCAGCGCGGATCCGCCGTCGGCGTCGGCCAGTTGCCAGCCGCCCCCCATCTCGGGGACGGGTATGACATCGCTCAGCGTCGCCGGCCACGACTCCAGCCAGGGGTCGTCCCGCAGCGCGCGTCCGTACGCCTCGACCGCGGCGGCCGTCGAGCCGCCCGGCGGCGGCCCCTGGATCGGGGCCGGTGCGCCGAACTGGCTTCCCCAGTCGGCCCGCAGCTGCCCGGCGCCCGCGTGCGGAGTGACCTCGGCCTCGATCATCAGGCCCACCGGCAGCCCCAGCTGCGGGGAGCGGCCGGCCGCCCCGAAGGACAGCACCAGCGCGGAACGCCCCGAGTCCCGTCCGTACAGCCGGATACGGCGGGTGATCAGCTTGCCGTCCGAGGAGTCGTCCTGAGCGAGGACCAGCCAGTGGTCCCGGACCGGCGCACCCCCGGCGGGCGACGGAAGGCCGACCCGGGTGCGGACCGTCGCCGCCAGCGGCTCCGGCAGCCGGTCGAGCCCCAGCCACCCCGTGGTCAGCAGGTGCAGCAGCGCGGACTCCTCCAGCAGCCGCACCGGCCATCCGGGGCCCGAGCCCGGGATCGCCCCCAGCTCCCGCACCCGCCCGGCCAGCCCCGGCGCCTGCGCGTCGACCATGCGGGCCGCCGTCTCCTCCCACAGCCCGTATCCCGACTGCTCCGCCGCGGCCAGTCCGCCGCGCAGCAGATCCGTCAGCCGCTGCTCCAGCTCCGAGGCGCCCGCCGTGATCCGCACGGCCCTGCGCTCCGCCCTGCGCCTGGCGGCCGCCGGATCGGCCGGCTTTCCGGTCCCGCCCTCGCCCGGGGCCCCCTCCGCCGTCCCCGCGCTCTTCTTCCGGCGCTCTTCGAGCCAGTCCCCGGCCCAGCCGGGCGCTTCCGGCTTCTCCCCCACGGCCTTCTCGTCCGCCGCCCAGAGCAGCAGCAGCCCCAGCGCGTGCTTGCACGGAAACTTCCGGCTCGGGCAACTGCACCTGTAGGCAGGGCCCGTGATGTCCACTATCGTCTGATACGGCTTACTGCCGCTGCCCTTGCACAGGCCCCACACGGCTCCCACGCCGCTGCTACCCGCGTCCGACCACGGCCCGGCCGCGCTCAGCTTGTTTCCCGCCTTGCGTGACGCGTCGTCAGGAGCCAGAGCCAGCACCTGTTCCGTCGTCCAGCGCACCCCCGGTTGATTCATGGGGATGACGTTAGGACGCCCCACTGACAATCGCCCTGACCTGCTGATTCAACGGAGCTTGTGCGGGGGCGCTTTACTTTTTCTTTGCTACCGTGGGCGAGCTTCCTACACCAAGATCCGGGGGGATCACCGATGAACCGCACCATCCGCGCCGCCGTCTGCGCCGTCGCCGTCAGCGGCCTCGCGCTCGGCCTGGGCGCCTGCTCCGAGGCCACCGAGCAGATCGACAAGGCCGTGGTCGAAGAGGTCGACAAGGCCGTCAACGAGACGTACGAGGTCACGTACGAGGTCACGGGCAAGAACATCGACACGATCGACTTCCACGCCGGCGGGGGCGAGGCCATGAACCCGAAGATCGAAAAGGTCGAGAAGCCCACGCTGCCCTGGACGAAGACGGTCACGCTCCGCGGGATCATGCCGCCTGCCGTCATGCCGATCGCCGTGGACCCCACGGGCGCCGAGGTAACCTGCAAGATCATCTACAAGGGCAAGGTCATCACGGAGGAGTCGGGCGAGGGCCTGACCGCCGCGGGCGGCTGCGTCGCGGCCTCCCCGATCGTGGAGTAACTCCCTCAACTCCCCCGCGAACCACCCCGGCCTGCGACGACGGCCGATTGTCAGTGGCGTGGTGCACCGTGGATCCCACATCCGGTCGATCGATCTGGAGGGGGATCCATGACCGTGCCCGAAACCACTGCGACCACCGACGTCACCGGCGGCGAGGCCTTGCGGCCGCACGCCGAGGACGCGTTCGCCGACGAGCTGAAGGCCCTGGCCGCGGCCGACGACCGGCAGCGGCCCGTCCGCTGGCGGCTGTCGCCGTGGGCCGTGGCCACCTATCTGCTCGGTGGCACGCTGCCCGACGGGACGGTGATCACACCCAAGTACGTGGGACCGCGGCGGATCGTCGAAGTCGCGGTCACCACGCTCGCCACCGACCGGGCGCTGCTGCTGCTCGGCGTGCCGGGCACCGCCAAGACCTGGGTCTCCGAGCATCTCGCGGCGGCCGTCAGCGGTGACTCGACCCTGCTGGTGCAGGGCACGGCGGGCACGCCGGAAGAAGCGATCCGCTACGGCTGGAACTACGCGCGGCTGCTCGCCCACGGCCCCAGCCGTGACGCGCTGGTGCCCAGCCCCGTGATGCGGGCCATGTCCGAGGGCATGACCGCGCGGGTCGAGGAGCTGACCCGTATCCCCGCCGATGTGCAGGACTCGCTCATCACGATCCTGTCCGAGAAGACCCTCCCGGTGCCCGAGCTGGGACAGGAGGTGCAGGCCGTCCGCGGCTTCAATCTGATCGCCACGGCCAACGACCGCGACCGCGGGGTCAACGACCTGTCGAGCGCGCTGCGCCGGCGCTTCAACACCGTGGTGCTGCCGCTGCCGGCCACTGCGGAGGCCGAGGTCGACATCGTCTCCCGGCGCGTGGACCAGATGGGGCGCTCGCTCGACCTGCCGGCCGGTCCCGAGGGCATGGACGAGATCCGCCGAGTCGTCACGGTCTTCCGTGAACTGCGCGACGGTGTCACGGCCGACGGCCGTACGAAGCTCAAGTCCCCTTCCGGCACACTCTCCACGGCCGAGGCGATCTCGGTCGTCACCAACGGCCTCGCGCTCGCCGCCCATTTCGGCGACGGCGTGCTGCGACCGGGCGATGTCGCGGCGGGCATCCTCGGCGCGGTCGTCCGTGACCCGGCGGCGGACCGGGTGATCTGGCAGGAGTATGTCGAGACGGTCATCCGCGAGCGGGACGGCTGGAAGGACTTCTACCGCGCCTGCCGCGAGGTGAGCGCGTGACCACGACGGACTCGCGGGGCGCGGCCGTCGCCGTACCGGACACGGCGCCGGGCCCGGCGGCCGGTGCCGGACGGCGGGCCGCCGGACGGGGGCCGTTGCTGCTCGGGGTGCGGCACCACGGACCGGGGTCCGCGCGGGCCGTGCGGGCGGCGCTCGACGCGGCCGCGCCGCGGGTCGTGCTGATCGAAGGGCCGCCCGAGGGCGACGCGTTGCTGGCGCTCGCCGCCGATGAGGCGATGCGGCCGCCCGTCGCGCTCCTCGCGCACGCCGTGGACGATCCGGGGCGCGCGGCGTTCTGGCCGCTGGCCGAGTTCTCTCCGGAGTGGGTCGCCCTCCGCTGGGGCCTCGCGCACGACGTACCGGTGCGGTTCATCGACCTGCCGACGGCGCACTCCCTGGCGCTCGCCGCGCGGGACGAGTCCGCGAGCGAGCACGCCGAGCCCCACGAGCCCGACGAGTCCGCGAGCGAGCCCGACGCGCCCGAGACCGGCGGGCTGCGCGTCGATCCGCTCGCCGTCCTTGCCGAGGCGGCGGGGTACGACGATCCCGAGCGCTGGTGGGAGGACGTCGTCGAGCACCGGGGTTCCGGCGGGCGCGCGGACGACCCCTTCGCACCGTTCGAAGCGGTCGCCGAGGCCATGGGCGCGCTGCGCGAGGAGTACGGCGACGGCGGACATCAGCGGGATCTCGTCCGCGAGGCCCATATGCGGCTCCAACTGCGCGCCGCGCGCAAGGAGTTCGGGGATGACGGCGTCGCCGTCGTCTGCGGGGCCTGGCATGTGCCCGCGCTGGCCGGGAAGACCACCGCCGGCGCGGACCGCGCGCGCCTGAAAGGGCTGCCCAAGGTCAGGACCGAGATGACCTGGGTGCCCTGGACCCACCGCAGGCTCGCCCGGCACAGCGGCTATGGAGCCGGCATCGACTCGCCCGGCTGGTACGGCCATCTCTTCGGCGTGACCGACCGCCCCGTGGAGCGCTGGCTGACCAAAGTCGCGGGCCTGCTGCGGGAGGAGGACCGGATGGTCTCCTCCGCCCATGTCATCGAGGCCGTACGGCTCGCCGAGACCCTCGCCGCGATGCGCGGCCGCCCGCTCGCCGGTCTCACCGAGACCACCGACGCGATCCGGGCCGTGATGTGCGAGGGATCCGAGGTGCCGCTCGGGCTCATCCGGGACCGGCTCATCGTCGGGGATGTGCTCGGCGAAGTCCCGGACACGGCGCCCGCCGTGCCGCTCCAGCGCGATCTCACCCGGCTGCAGCGCTCGCTCCGGCTCAAGCCGGAGGCGCTGGAGCGCGAGCTGGACCTCGACCTGCGCAAGGAGACCGACGCGGCGCGCAGCAGGCTCCTGCACCGGCTGCGGCTGCTCGCCGTCGGCTGGGGCGAGCCGGCCGCCGGGCGCGGGTCCACCGGCACCTTCCGGGAGAGCTGGCGGCTGCGCTGGGAGCCCGAGCTGTTCGTACGGGTCGCGGAGGCCGGCGTATGGGGCACCACCGTGCTCTCCGCCGCCACCGGCAAGGCCGAGTCGCAGGCCATGTCGGCGACCGCGCTCGCCGAGGTCACGGCGCTGGCCGAGCGCTGTCTGCTGGCCGAACTGCCCGACGCGCTGCCGGTGGTGATGCGGGCCCTCGCCGACCGTGCCGCGCTCGACGCCGACGTCGGCCACCTCGCCCAGGCGCTGCCCGCGCTGGCGCGCTCGCTGCGGTACGGGGACGTACGGTCCACCGATACCGACGCGCTCGGCGAGGTCGCCGCCGGGCTCGCCGAGCGGATCTGCGTCGGTCTGCCGCCCGCGTGCGCCGGCCTCGACGCGGACGGGGCCGCCGAGATGCGGACGCATCTCGACAGCGTCCACACCGCGATCGGCCTCCTTCCCGACGGCCACGTCCGCGATCTGGGCGGGCGCTGGGGAGCCGTCCTGCGCAAGCTCGCGGAGCGGGACACCGTGCCCGGGGTAATCCGGGGGAGGGCCGCCCGGCTGCTGCTGGACGACGGACGGCTCGCGGAGGACGAGGCCGCGCGGCTCATGGGCCTCGCCCTGTCGCCCGGCACCCCGCCGGCCGACGCCGCGGCCTGGATCGAGGGTTTCGTCGGCGGGGCGGGCGGGATGCTCCTGGTCCACGACGAACGGCTCCTCGGCCTGGTCGACGCCTGGCTGACCGGGGTGTCCGCCGACTCCTTCACGGACGTTCTCCCGCTGCTGCGCCGCACGTTCTCCGCGTACGAGCCGGGCGTCCGCCGCACGTTGGGCGAGCTGGTGCGGCGCGGGCCCGCCGCCGGCGGACCCGTGGAGTCCGAGGCCGCCGCCCCCGGCTTCGGGCCCGGCCTCGACGAGGCGCGGGCGGACGCCGTGCTGCCGGTGCTCCGGCTGCTGCTCGGCTCCGATGACAACGACCTCGCGGGGGTGACGGGATGAGTGACGGGATGAGCACGGACGGGACGGACCGGAAGGCCGACGAGCGGCTGCGCCGCTGGCGGATGGTGCTCGGCGGGGAGAGCGCCGACGGGACGGGATGCGCGCTCTCGGGCCGGGACGCGGCGATGGACAGCGCGCTGGCCGCGCTGTACGGCGCAGGCAAGGGCGGCGACAGCGGCGCCAAGCGCTCCGCCGGGCTCGGCGCCTCCGCACCGTCCGTCGCGCGCTGGCTCGGAGACATCCGTACGTACTTCCCCAGCTCCGTCGTCCAGATCATGCAGCGCGACGCGATCGACCGGCTCGGTCTGTCCACGCTGCTGCTGGAGCCGGAGATGCTGGAGGCGGTCGAGGCCGACGTCCATCTGGTCGGCACGCTGCTCTCCCTCAACAAGGCGATGCCCGAGACGACCAAGGAGACGGCGCGCGCCGTCGTACGCACGGTGGTCGCGGACATCGAGAAGCGGCTCGCCACCCGGACCAGGGCCACCCTGACCGGCGCGCTCGACCGGTCCGCGCGGATCAGCCGGCCGCGCCACCGGGACATCGACTGGGACCGCACCATCCGGGCCAACCTCAAGAACTACCTGCCGGAACACGGCACGGTGGTCCCCGAGCGGCTCATCGGATACGGCCGGGCCTCGCAGTCCGTGAAGAAGGAAGTCGTCCTCTGTATCGACCAGTCGGGGTCGATGGCCGCGTCCGTCGTCTACGCCTCCGTCTTCGGTGCGGTCCTGGCCTCCATGCGCTCCATCGACACCCGGCTCGTCCTCTTCGACACGGCGGTCGTCGACCTCACCGACCAGCTCGACGATCCCGTCGATGTCCTCTTCGGCACCCAGCTCGGCGGCGGTACGGACATCAATCGCGCGCTCGCGTACTGCCAGTCGCAGATCACCCGGCCCGCCGACACCGTGGTCGTCCTGATCAGCGATCTGTACGAGGGCGGCATACGCGACGAGATGCTCAAGCGCGTCGCGGCGATGAAGGCGTCGGGCGTGCAGTTCGTGGCGCTGCTCGCCCTGTCGGACGAGGGGGCGCCCGCGTACGACCGGGAGCACGCGGCGGCCCTCGCGGCGCTCGGCGCTCCCGCGTTCGCCTGCACACCGGATCTGTTCCCCGAGGTGATGGCGGCGGCGATCGAGAAGCGCCCCCTCCCCGTGCCGGATACCGCGACTCTTGGGTGACAAGGGGGCGTGAGGGGTGTAATGGTTGCTAAAGGCATAAAGGGGTCGCGTTCCGCCGGTCCGCGGAAGGCGATCGGCCGGGTGTGCGGGCCCCTCCGAGCCCACTGTGACGGGTATCACCGCTCTGTGACAGGTATCACCGCTCAGGTGTGATCTGTGATTTAGGGACCTACGGCCCACGGGGATAACCTGCGAGGCGGACATGCCGCGTACCGGACAGCGTGTACGCCTCCCTCAGTGACAGCGCAGTCACGTTGCCCTTCGCGGCACGCCCACGCAGACAACGAACCCGCGATCACCAGGCTGCGGTTTAAGAGACTAAAGGGACGGACACGCGTGGACCTGTTCGAGTATCAGGCGAGGGACCTCTTCGCCAAGCACGGTGTACCGGTGCTGGCCGGTGAAGTCATCGAGACGCCTGAAGCGGCCCGCGAGGTGACCGAGCGGCTCGGCGGCAAGGCCGTCGTCAAGGCGCAGGTGAAGGTCGGCGGCCGCGGCAAGGCCGGCGGCGTGAAGCTGGCCTCCGACCCGGCGGACGCCGTCGAGAAGGCCGGCCAGATCCTGGGCATGGACATCAAGGGCCACACGGTCCACCGGGTCATGCTGGCCGAGACCGCGGACATCGCGGAGGAGTACTACGTCTCCTTCCTGCTGGACCGCACCAACCGCACCTTCCTCGCCATGGCCTCCGTCGAGGGCGGCGTGGAGATCGAGGTCGTCGCCGAGGAGAACCCCGACGCGCTCGCCAAGGTCCCGGTCGACGCCAACGAGGGCTGCACGCCCGAGAAGGCCGCCGAGATCGTCGCCGCCGCGAAGTTCCCGGCCGAGATCGCCGACCAGGTCGCCGACGTCCTGCAGAAGCTGTGGACCGTCTTCATCAAGGAGGACGCGCTCCTCGTTGAGGTCAACCCGCTGATCAAGTCCGGCGACGGCACGATCATCGCGCTGGACGGCAAGGTCTCGCTCGACGAGAACGCCGACTTCCGCCAGCCCGGGCACGAGGCGCTCGAGGACAAGGCCGCGGCCAACCCGCTCGAGGCCGCCGCCAAGGCCAAGAACCTCAACTACGTCAAGCTCGACGGCGAGGTCGGCATCATCGGCAACGGCGCGGGTCTGGTCATGTCGACCCTCGACGTCGTCGCGTACGCCGGTGAGGCCCACGGCGGCGTGAAGCCCGCCAACTTCCTGGACATCGGTGGCGGCGCCTCCGCCGAGGTCATGGCGAACGGCCTGGAGATCATCCTCGGCGACCCGGACGTCAAGTCCGTGTTCGTCAATGTCTTCGGCGGCATCACCGCGTGCGACGAGGTCGCCAACGGCATCGTCCAGGCCCTGGAGCTGCTCGAGTCCAAGGGCGAGAACGTCACGAAGCCGCTGGTCGTGCGCCTCGACGGCAACAACGCGGAGCTGGGTCGCAAGATCCTGTCCGACGCCAACCACCCGCTCGTGCAGCGCGTGGACACCATGGACGGCGCGGCCGACAAGGCCGCCGAGCTCGCGGCCGCGAAGTAAGGGACAGGTCAGCACACCATGGCTATCTTCCTCACCAAGGACAGCAAGGTCATCGTCCAGGGGATGACCGGCGCCACCGGCATGAAGCACACCAAGCTCATGCTCGCTGACGGCACCGACATCGTCGGCGGCGTCAACCCGCGCAAGGCGGGCACCTCCGTCGACTTCGACGGCACCTCCGTACCCGTCTTCGGCTCGGTGGCCGAGGCCATCGAGAAGACCGGCGCCGACGTCTCCGTCGTCTTCGTGCCGCCGGCCTTCGCCAAGGCGGCCGTCGTCGAGGCGATCGACGCCGAGATCGGCCTGGCCGTCGTGATCACCGAGGGCATCGCGGTGCACGACTCCGCGGCCTTCTGGGCGTACGCGGGCAGCAAGGGCAACAAGACCCGGATCATCGGCCCGAACTGCCCCGGCCTGATCACCCCCGGCCAGTCCAACGCCGGCATCATCCCGGGCGACATCACCAAGCCCGGCCGCATCGGTCTCGTGTCCAAGTCCGGCACGCTGACCTACCAGATGATGTACGAGCTCCGTGACATCGGCTTCTCCTCGGCCGTCGGCATCGGTGGCGACCCGGTCATCGGTACGACGCACATCGACGCGCTCGCCGCGTTCGAGGCCGACCCCGACACCGACCTGATCGTGATGATCGGCGAGATCGGCGGCGACGCCGAGGAGCGTGCGGCCGACTTCATCGCCAAGAACGTCACGAAGCCGGTCGTCGGCTACGTCGCGGGCTTCACCGCGCCCGAGGGCAAGACCATGGGCCACGCCGGCGCCATCGTCTCCGGCTCCTCCGGCACGGCCCAGGCGAAGAAGGAGGCCCTGGAGGCCGCGGGCGTCAAGGTCGGCAAGACGCCGACCGAGACGGCCGAGCTGGCGCGCGCCCTTCTCGCGGGCTGATCGTCTCAACGCACCACGCGCGTGGGCCCGCACCCTTTCCGGGGTGCGGGCCCACGCGCGTTCTCCCTCGGCGGGACCGGCGGTACGAGCTCAGCGGACCTGCGGTACGAGCCGGTACGGCCCGTTCATCGGCTCCTTGCGGAGCTTCTCGCGCAGCTTCAGGTCCTGCTTGCTCAGCCGCTGCGGACCGCTGGCCACCGGGACGCCCTCGATCTGCTCACCCGGGGACTGCGGCGGTTCGTACCGCGTCGGCGCGGTGGACAGGGTGAACCCGGTCGCCCCCACGATCAGCACGGTGAAGGCGATGGCCGACCGCGTCCAGAGCCTGGCACGCCGCTCGCAGCCGCTCCGTACCTTCTTGGCCGGGGTGAGTTTCGGCGGCTCCACCGACAGGGTGAGCGCGCCGAGGCGCTCGTGCAGCAGCTCCGCGTCGGTCAGTTCCGGCAGCCGCCCGGCGACGGCCTTGCGGGCGTGGATCAGCCGTCTCGCCGTCGCCGGGGTGCTCGCCTCCGTCTCGGCGGCCGTCTCCGGCAGGTCCAGCCCGAGTCCGTCGTAGAGCAGCAGCGTGCGGCGGTACGACGGCGGAAGAGCGAGCAGCGCCTCGCGCAGCTCCCGTCCGTCGCGTCCTTCGTGCTCGCCCGGGACCACGTCGAGCTTCTTGCCGGTGCGCCGCGTCCGGTGCCAGGGCGACATCGCGTACTCGTACGCCGCGGCGCGCACCCAGCCCGCCGGATCCCGGTCGACCGCGACCTCGGGCCAGCGCTGCCACGCGAGGTGGAAGGCGCGTTCGACAGAATTCTGGGAGAGATTACGCCGCCCGGTGAGCAGGTACGCCTGGCGGACGAGGGCGGGGGCCGCGAACGCGTACAGCGCGTCGAAGGCCTGGGCAGGGGTGAGCGCCGCAGCCATGTCATCGGCCATCCGGGGCCCGGCGCCGCCCCACATCCCGGGGTGTGCGGCCTTCTCCCGTCCGGCGAGGGCGATGGCGGCGGCGGCCGTGATGGGGGAGGCCGTGGGCACCCGCCGGGGGGAGTGCCGCGACCGGCGCGGCCGGCGCGCGGCGGATTCCCGTTCCTTCGTATCCTTCGTACGGTCCTGAGCAGCGGGTCTGTCCTGCTCCCTGCCCTGCTGACGGGCCGCGGACCGCACCTCGGCCGCCTCCGCCGCCTCGGCCGCCGCCTCCGCCGCTGCCTTCGCGGCCTGGGCTTCCTTGTCCTGGCGCTCCGCCTCGAAGCCGGCCAGCAGCTTCGCGTACACCTCTCCCTTGCGTCCCCGCGGAGGGGTACGGCCGGTCTCCCAGGACCGGATCGTCGACCGCGCGACACCCACCGCCCTCGCGACCTGCTTCTCGGTCATCGGCTTCGCCTCCCGCAGCCTGCGCCTCTCCTCGGGAGAGGGCAGCGGGGTAGCGGAAGCGGAAGCTCTGGGCGTGGTGCTCTGCGTCATGAGGTACTCCCCGCAGCACTGAATTGGCCGAAAAAGCACATAAACATATATTGGGCGACACAGCGGCTATCCGCCTCTTACGCGAATAAAGTGCCCGTCGTTGGCAGCATGACGGCGTGACCCAATTGACCGATCGCACCGCGTCGTTGTCCTCAGCCTCGGCCGTGGAGCGGGGCCGGGCCGTTGTGCTGACGACCTCTTTTCTCCGCGGGATCATCGCGGCGGGCCTCGGGCTCGGCGTGTTCGCCGTGCTGGTGCTGGTGATGTGGATCAGCTCGCCGTACCCCGACAACGGCGCCGGCGGGGCCCTTCGGGTCGCGGCCGCGCTGTGGCTGCTGGCCCACGGCGTCGAGCTGGTACGACCCGACACCCTCTCAGGGGCCCCCGCGCCGCTCGGAGTCGTACCGATACTGCTCGTGGCGCTGCCGGTGTGGCTGATGTACCGGTCGGCCCGGGACGCCCTCGAACCCGCCGAGGGGCGGCCGCAGCTCACCGCGCTCGGCGCCGTGTGCCTGGTCACCGGTGGATATCTGCTGGTCGGCGGGGCTGTGTTGGTCTATGTGGCGGACGGGCCGCTCACCGCGCATCCGCTGCGCGCGGCGCTCACGCTGCCGGTCGTGACCCTGCTGTCCACGGCCGCCGGGGCGTGGACGGCGAGGGGACGCCGGCTCGGTCCCGCGCCGTTGTGGCTGCCGGGGGCCGAGCAGAACCGTCTCGTCCGCGCCGTGGGGCAGCTCGCGGCACGCCGCGGGAGCGTGGTCGCGCTGCGGTCCGGGGCCGCGGCCGCTCTGGTGCTGGTGGGCGGCGGTGCGCTGCTCGTCGGGGCCTCGCTGGTCTGGCACGGGGACCTGGCGCACGCGTCGTTCAGCCGGCTCGCCGGGGACTGGTCGGGGCGGTTCGCCGTGCTGCTACTGGGTCTCGCGCTGGTGCCGAACGCCGCGGTCTGGGGGGCCGCGTACGGCCTGGGGCCCGGCTTCGCGCTCGGTACGGCGGCGACCGTCACCCCGCTCGGGGTCGTGGGCGCCCCCCAGGTGCCCGTCTTCCCGCTGCTCGCCGCGGTGCCCGCGGGCCCGCCGACCGCGCTGAACTGGGCCGCGGCGGCGGTGCCGGTGGTCGCGGGACCGGCGGTCGGCTGGTTCACGGTGCGGGTGGCCGCGCCGCGTTACGCCGTTCGGGCGGAGGCCTGGGGCACCGGCGAGACCGCGCTGACGGCCGCACTCGGAGGCGCGGTGTGCGGGGTGCTCATGGCGGTTGTGGCGGCGCTGTCGGGCGGGCCGCTGGGCAACGCGGACCTGGCGGCCTTCGGCCCTGTGTGGTGGCTGACGGGGGCGGCGGCGCTGGGGTGGACGGTGACGCTCGGCGTACCGGCCGCGCTGTTGCTGCGCGCCTGGCGGCTGCGGGAGCCGCGTACGAAGGCCGCGACCGGGGGAGCGGAACCGGGCGTCCCCGCGGTGGCCTGGTGGCGGGCGCCCTGGCGGCTGGTGTGGCGGCTGGTGCGGCGGCCGTCGGTATGGCGGCCGTCGGCATGGCGACGGCTGATGTGGTGGCGTGGCGCCGAGGCCGAGGTGCCCGCCGCAGGGTCGCGGGCCTCGGACACGGCCGGTGGCCACGACGCCCAGGACGTCGCGGGCGGCGGAAGCGGGGCACGGGCGGAGGGGGGTGCGGCAGCGCGGGCGGAGGCGCGGGCGGAGTTGGCGGAAGCGTCCGATCCGGATTTCGAGCCGTACGACTTCCTGCCGGCCGACGCCTGGTACGAGCGCGGTACGCGAGGGACGCGATGGGCGCCGGCCGCGGGGGCGCCCGGCGATCTGCTGGCCGACTTCGCGGCCGCGCCGCCGCTTTCCCCGGAATCGAGGCCGTCCCCGGAACCGAGACCGTCCCCGAAAGCGAGGCTGTCCCCGGAACGGCCGTCGGAGCCGGCCTCTTCCGAGAAGAGCGGCTCCGACGAGGGCGACGCGGGGGGAGACCCGGGTCCTACTCCTTGACGCCGAAGATCGGGACCAGCGAATGCGGCAGCAGGTCGTTGCAGGAGAGCTGGCCCGTCTTCGTCAGGGCGTCGTTCACACACGTGTAGTAGTCGCGGTAGACGAGCTGCACGGTGAAGGTCGCCGCCACGATCGCCAGCGCGAGAGCGGCCGTCACCAGGCCGCTCACCGCTGCCGTGGTCTGCGGTCTGTTCGAGGTCGGGCTCTGAGCCGCGTTCCGCTGCTCCGGCTGTTCCGATCGCGCCGGAACAGGGGACGAGCCCTCGGACGCCGCACTGTCCGAGCCGGAGGTGTGCCTTCCGGGCTTGTTGCGCAGCGAGCTGATGCCCCAGTACAGGGCCAGCGCCCCGAGCAGCAGAGCGATCTCGGGGAAGTCGAAGAGCGCGAAGAAGAAGGCCCACATCCCGGAGAGCAGGGCATAGCGGGCCCGGCGCTGGACCGGGTCCGTCGGATCCCAGCGCAGCCCACTGCCGCGGCCGCCCTCGGGGCCGTCCTGGCCGCCTCCCTGGCCCTTCTGTCCGCTCTGGTTTCCGGGGCGGGTGCCGAAGCCGCCGGAGGAGCGTCCCGGCTGATGGCTGCTCCACTGGCCGCCCCAGCCCCGGCCGGAGCTCGAACTCTCGTCCGGGGAGTCACCGTTCTCGGGGCGGCGGGGCTGCCACGGCTGGTCGGGCCTGCCCTCGGGCGGCGGTGCGAACGGATTGTCGTCGGAGGAGCCGCCGGACCCGGAGGGCCCGCCGGAGCCCGAGGACCCGCCCGTCCCTGAGGAGCCCGAGGAGCCTGAGGAGCCTGAAGAACCCGAGTCCCCAGGGGGCTCGGAGGGCCCCGAAGGCCCGGTGGAAGAGGACTGGCGTTCCCGTGGCAGCAGCACCAGCCCAGAGGGCAGCGGGAGGTGGAGTGCCGTGCGGCGGCGTCGGTCCGGCATCTGGTGAACGTCTTCCCCTCAGACCCGGCGAGCGGGGCTCTTTGTCTCGTACGGCCCGTCACGGAGACGGAACCCTGTCCCCAGACGCTACCTCCCGGCCAAGCCCCCGTCCCGTGGGGGCCGCCTGGTGTGCCGGTATCGTTGCTGACGGTCGGCGCCTTTGTAGAGTTCCCCGTATCGGGGAACACGATTCCTTCGTACGACCACACAAAGCCGCACGACCACGCCAGCCGCCGTACGACCACGCCGCACGACCCCGCGAGGCTGTGCTCGCTCCCAGAAAGGCGCCCGCTGTGGCCTCCCCGCCTTCCTCCGCCTCCCCGCCCCCCGCCGCGGACCCCGGCCGTCCGGTCCGCCCGGCAGGACCGGCCCGTCTCGTGGTGCTGGTCTCCGGGTCGGGTACGAACCTGCAGGCCCTGCTCGACGCCATCGGCGACGACCCCGAGGCCTTCGGGGCGCGCGTCGTCGCCGTCGGCGCGGACCGTGGCTCCATCGAGGGCCTGGCGCGTGCGGAGCGCGCCGGGCTGCCGACCTTCGTCCGACGGGTGAAGGACTACGGGACGCGTGACGCGTGGGACGCCGCGCTCGCCGAGGCGACGGCGGCGTACGAACCGGACCTGGTGGTCTCCGCCGGCTTCATGAAGATCGTGGGGAAGGAGTTCCTCGCGCGCTTCGGCGGGCGGTTCGTCAACACGCATCCCGCCCTGCTCCCCAGTTTTCCCGGTGCCCATGGCGTACGTGAGGCGCTCGCGTACGGCGCGAAGGTCACCGGCTGCACCGTCCACTTCGTCGACGACGGCGTCGACACCGGCCCGATCATCGCGCAGGGCGTGGTCGAGGTGCGGGACGAGGACGATGAAGACGCTCTCCATGAGCGCATCAAGGAAGTCGAGCGACGCCTGCTCGTCGAGGTCGTGGGGCGTCTGGCCCGGCACGGCTACCGCATTGAGGGACGAAAGGTAACGATCCAGTGACCGCCGAAGGTACGAAGCGGCCGATCCGCCGCGCGCTGGTCAGCGTCTACGACAAGACGGGCCTCGAAGAGCTGGCCCGTGGGCTGCACGAGGCGGGCGTCACCCTGGTCTCGACCGGCTCCACCGCCTCGAAGATCGCCGCTGCCGAGGTGCCTGTCACCAAGGTCGAGGAGCTGACCGGCTTCCCCGAGTGCCTGGACGGCCGGGTCAAGACGCTGCACCCGCGCGTCCACGCCGGCATCCTCGCCGACCTCCGGCTCGACTCGCACCGCGAGCAGCTGGCCGAGCTGGACATCGAGCCGTTCGATCTGGTCGTCGTGAACCTCTATCCGTTCCGCGAGACGGTCGCCTCCGGGGCCACCGCCGACGAGTGTGTCGAGCAGATCGACATCGGCGGGCCCTCGATGGTCCGGGCCGCCGCCAAGAACCACCCCTCCGTCGCGGTCGTCACCAGCCCCGAGCGGTACGCGGATGTCCTCGGAGCCGTACGGGACGGCGGGTTCGACCTGACGACCCGCAAGCGGCTGGCGGCGGAGGCGTTCCAGCACACCGCCGCGTACGACGTGGCCGTGGCCTCCTGGTTCGCCGACGGCTACGCGGCCGCGGACGATTCCGGCTTCCCGGACTTCCTCGGCGCCACGTACGCCCGTAAGAACGTGCTCCGCTACGGCGAGAACCCGCACCAGCCCGCCGCGCTCTACACCGGCGCGGAAGGCGGCCTGGCCGAGGCCGTGCAGCTGCACGGCAAGGAGATGTCGTACAACAACTACACGGACACGGACGCCGCGCGCCGTGCCGCGTACGACCACGCCGAGCCCTGCGTCGCGATCATCAAGCACGCCAACCCGTGCGGGATCGCGATCGGTGACGATGTCGCCGAGGCGCACCGCAAGGCCCACGACTGCGACCCGCTGTCCGCGTTCGGCGGCGTGATCGCCGTCAACCGGCCGGTCTCCGTCGCGATGGCCGAGCAGGTCGCCGAGATCTTCACCGAGGTCATCGTGGCCCCCGGCTACGAGGACGGCGCGGTCGAGGTGCTGGCCCGCAAGAAGAACATCCGCGTGCTGCGCTGCCCGGAGGCCCCGTCCGCCCCGGTCGAGGTGAAGCCCATCGACGGCGGTGCGCTGCTCCAGGTCACCGACCGGCTCCAGGCCGACGGCGACGACCCGGCGGACTGGACCCTCGCGACCGGCGAGGCGCTCTCCGAGGCCGAGCTCGCCGAGCTGGCCTTCGCCTGGCGCGCGTGCCGCGCGGTCAAGTCCAACGCGATCCTGCTCGCCAAGGGCGGCGCGTCGGTGGGCGTCGGCATGGGCCAGGTCAACCGCGTCGACTCCGCGAAGCTCGCGGTCGAGCGGGCGGGCGAGGAGCGGGCCCGGGGCGCGTACGCCGCGTCCGACGCGTTCTTCCCGTTCCCCGACGGCCTGGAGATCCTGCTGAACGCGGGCGTCAGGGCCGTGGTCCAGCCGGGCGGTTCGGTCCGCGACGAGCTGGCGGTGGAGGCGGCGCGGAAGGCGGGCGCGACGATGTACTTCACGGGGACGCGCCACTTCTTCCACTGAGCCTCATCCACTGAGCGCGTCGAGTTGTTGAAAAGCCGAAGGCCGTAAACCCTGAGCGGGGTTTACGGCCTTCGTGCCTTCGTGAAGTGCCCGTAATGGACGCACTGACGGGGCGTCAGTGGCGCGGGCGCTGGAACCAGGCCGCGCCGTCCGACTTGGCGCAGAAGACGATGATCATGACGCCGAGAGCGACGCTGACTATGGCGAAAATGTTCGCGCTCAGCAGGCTGAGGAGGCTGAGCGCTGTCATCACCGAACCGTAGACGATCGCCGAGATGCGGATGCCGTTGCCGCCGGTGGCGAACTTGCCGGCGGTGAGGATCGCCCACAGTGCGACACCGAGGGTGAGGATGCCGAGGATGACCATGACGCCCATGCCGATGCTGGCCGCATTGTCATTGGTGCCGTAGGTGTCGGCGGACTCCGTCAGCCGGTCGCTGAGCCACGCACCGGCGACGACTATCCCGATGGCACCCAGGACCTGGAGGCCGCCCAGGATGTAGAGCATCACGCGGGCCGCCTTGACGCCGCCCGGCATCTCCATGTGACCGCCGGGGTAGCCGCCCGGGTAGCCGCCGTACGGCTCCTGCACCGGCGGGGCCTGCGGGTAGCCGTACCCGGGCTGGCCCTGGGGCTGCCCCTGCGGGTAGCCGTAGCCCGGCTGCTGGCCCGGCTGCTGACCCTGCGGCTGGCCGTACGGATTGTTGGGGTCGCCGAAGCTCATGGCGGGATTCCTCCGTTGGTGATGCGGGGACGACACGGCCCGCGCCGAGGAATAACTCCACTCTGAGCGGTCTGCCCCCCGACGCTGCCCGCGCACTGCGCGGCAATCGTGGTCTTCACATCTCCTTTCTGTCCAGTCGCTTTCCGCAGGTGTTGTGCAAGTGCAACCTCCTGTGGAGCCGCCGGTGACCGCGCGGGCGCACACCAGGCGGACACGAATTGGGACCGGGAGGGGTCATCCGCGAGGATGGGGGTATGACCGCCCAGATTCTCGATGGCAAGGCCACCGCAGCCGCGATCAAGTCCGATCTGACCGTCCGCGTGGCGGCTCTCAAGGCGAGGGGTGTCACCCCCGGCCTGGGGACGCTGCTCGTCGGGGACGACCCGGGCAGCCGCTGGTACGTGAACGGCAAACACCGCGACTGCGCCGAGGTCGGTATCTCCTCGATCCAGCGTGAGCTGCCCGACACGGCCACCCAGGAGGAGATCGAATCGGTCGTCGGGGAGCTGAACGCCAACCCCGAGTGCACCGGATACATCGTGCAGCTGCCGCTGCCCAAGGGCATCGACACCAACCGGGTGCTGGAGTTGATGAACCCGGCCAAGGACGCCGACGGGCTGCACCCGATGAGCCTCGGCCGGCTGGTGCTGAACGAGACCGGGCCGCTGCCCTGCACTCCGTACGGCATCATCCAGCTGCTGCGCCACCACGGCGTCGAGATCAAGGGCGCGCATGTCGTGGTCGTGGGCCGCGGTATCACCGTCGGCCGGTCGATCCCGCTGCTGCTGACCCGTAAGTCGGAGAACGCGACGGTGACGCAGTGCCACACCGGCACCCGCGATCTGTCGGCGCAGCTCCGGCAGGCCGACATCATCGTGGCCGCCGCGGGTGTGCCGCACATCATCAAGCCCGAGGATGTGAAGCCGGGCGCGGCGGTCCTCGACGTCGGCGTCAGCCGTGACGAGAACGGCAAGATCGTCGGGGATGTCCACCCGGGCGTCGCCGAGGTGGCCGGCTGGATCTCGCCGAACCCGGGCGGCGTCGGCCCGATGACCCGCGCCCAGCTGCTGGTCAACGTGGTCGAGGCGGCCGAACGCGCCGTCGCGGACGCGGGCTGAACGACGGCGGAACCGAATCCGGAAAGGGGCACCGCATGGGTGCTGGTACGAGCGCGGGCGACGCGGCCCGGTCGCGGCGCGGGGCAGGAAACGCGGCCGCGCGGGACACGGCGGTGCCGGACGCGGTCGCGCCGGTACGGGACGTCCCCGAGCCGGTCGCCCCGGCCGTGACAACTGACCGCGCCGAGCCGGCCGCCCCGGTGGGCGAGAGCCGCACCGGCGAGGGCTCTGGCGGCGGAGACCCTGTCGCCGGGGGCTCTGTCGATGGGGGTTCTGTCGGCGGGGACTCTGTCGATGGGGCCGGTGAGCCGTCCGGTGGCGCCCCTGCCGAAGGAGCCGGTTCCGACGGCGCCGACGCGGCGCCCGCAGGGCGGACCCGGCGCTTCCCCACCTTCACCCGGGACACCGCACGGCCCGAGGGCGGCGGTCGCGCCGCCCCCCGGGACGCGCCCGCGCCGGCGCGGCAGTGGCCGCTGCTCAGCGTGCTCGGCACGACCGGGCTCGGGCTGCTGATCGTCGGGCTGCATCCCTTCCCCGAGGCGTCCCGGATCGGCACGATACTGATCGGCGTGGCCCTGATCGGCGGCGCGGTGCTGCGCCGCGTGCTGCCTTCCGTGGGCATGCTGGCCGTGCGCTCGCGCTTCACCGACATGGTCACGTACGGCCTGCTCGGCGTCGCCATCGTGATGCTCTCCCTGATGACACAGCCCGAGCCATGGCTGGAGATCCCGTTCCTGGAGGACATCGTCCACTCGACCGTGCCGTAGCCCACCGACGCTTCGGTACGTACCCATGACGGCGCCCGTCCTCTCCCCCGTGGGAGGACGGGCGCCGTCCGTTGTGGTGGTGCCTCCCGGCACAGGCATCAGAGTCATGGACGCGCCAAAAGGGTTCAAGGGTTACCCGGTGCCTGTGGCACGGAGGTGACCATTCCGCCACGGTGTGATCAGCCCGCTACGGATGGGAGACTGGGGCGGGAGCGCCGGAGGCCGCCGGGAACGGCCGGGCCGGCGGTGGGGGAGCAGAGCGCGGGGCACATCGGGCACGTGCGGGGGACAAGGGGGAGGCAATGCCTCGTTGGAAGGCGCTACCGGACGAACTCGACCCACAGGTCAGGGAGTTCGCGAGCCAACTGCGCAGGCTGGTCGACCGCAGCGGTCTGGGCATCGCCGCGCTGGCGGACCGGACCGGCTACAGCAAGACGTCGTGGGAGCGCTATCTGAACGGGCGGCTGCTCCCGCCCAAGGGCGCGATCCTCGCGCTGGCCGAGGTGACCGGCACGCATCCGGTGCATCTGACCACCATGTGGGAGCTGGCGGAGCGCGCCTGGAGCCGGTCCGAGATGCGCCACGACATGACCATGGAACAGATACGGATCTCCCAGGCGCGCGAGGCCCTGGGCGAGTTCGGCCGGCCACCGGCCGGTGACCCCACCGGCCGCCGTGGCGCCGGTGCTCCCGGCGGTTTTCCCGGTGGCTTCCCCGGTGGCCGTGACGCCGCGTCGGCCGGCCCCGGCGCCGACGCGGGCAGGCCCCGGCCGTCCGCCGTACCGCAGGGGCGCGGCCCCGCCGGCCCGGGACAGCCGCCGGGCCACGCGCCCGCCGCCTCCCCCGGCCAGGCACGCGGACGGCGCAGGGCGACGCTCGTCGTGGCGGGTGTCGTCGGCGTGCTGCTGGTGGCCGCGACGGCCGTGCTGCTGACCGGCCTCGGTGGTGACGGCGACGACGCCAAGCCCGTCGCCGCGTCCCCGTCGCCCTCCCCGTCCACCAGCGACCCCGCGCTGCCGGCCGGGGTGAAGTGCGCCGCCGACGACTGCGCCGGCCAGGACCCGGAAGACATGGGCTGCGGCGGCGAGTTCGCGAAGACCGTCGCCAGCGCCACGGTCGGTACGGCCCTGATCGAGGTCCGCTACAGCGAGACCTGCGGGGCGGCCTGGGGACGGATCACCCAGGCGTCCGTCGGTGACACGGTCCAGATCACCTCCGGCGCGGGGGAGGGCCACAGCGGTTCCGTCGACGCCAGCATGGACGCGTACACCCCGATGGTCGCCGTGCCGGACGCCGCGGGCGCCACGGCGTGCGCGACACTCGCGAACGGCGAAACGGGCTGCACCCCGGCGCAGTAGGGAGACGGGCCGCACCCCGGCGCATCAGAAACGCCGTGAGCCGTGCCACAAGGGGGCGGCGGTGCGGGGAGTCCCGGGTCGGATAGCCTGATCGCCGGATATCTCTTCACGTCAAGATTCAGATCGGCGGCGGGGAGATGTCCCGCATCAGGGGCAGGGCCCCCACCGCCAGCTGTCTTACGGAGATCGCCATGACCCGCACTCCCGTGAATGTCACCGTCACCGGCGCGGCCGGCCAGATCGGCTACGCGCTGCTCTTCCGCATCGCCTCCGGCCACCTGCTCGGCGCGGATGTGCCGGTCAAGCTGCGCCTTCTGGAGATCCCGCAGGGTCTCAAGGCCGCCGAGGGCACCGCGATGGAGCTCGACGACTGCGCCTTCCCGCTGCTCCGCGGCATCGAGATCACGGACGACCCGAACGTCGGCTTCGACGGCGCGAATGTGGCCCTGCTGGTCGGTGCCCGCCCCCGTACGAAGGGCATGGAGCGCGGCGACCTGCTCTCCGCCAACGGCGGCATCTTCAAGCCGCAGGGCAAGGCGATCAACGACCATGCCGCGGACGACATCAAGGTCCTCGTCGTCGGCAACCCGGCCAACACGAACGCGCTGATCGCGCAGGCCGCCGCCCCCGACGTACCGGCCGAGCGCTTCACCGCGATGACCCGCCTCGACCACAACCGCGCCATCTCGCAGCTCGCGCGGAAGACCGGCGCCGCGGTCTCCGACATCAAGCGCCTGACGATCTGGGGCAACCACTCCGCCACGCAGTACCCCGACATCTTCCACGCGGAGATCGCCGGCAAGAACGCCGCGGAGACCGTCAACGACCAGGCCTGGCTGGCCGACACCTTCATCCCGACCGTCGCCAAGCGCGGCGCCGCGATCATCGAGGCCCGTGGCGCCTCCTCGGCCGCCTCCGCCGCCAACGCGGCCATCGACCACGTGTACACGTGGGTCAACGGCACCGCCGAGGGCGACTGGACCTCCATGGGCATCCCGTCCGACGGCTCCTACGGTGTGGCGGAGGGCCTGATCTCCTCCTTCCCGGTCACCACCAAGGACGGCGCGTACGAGATCGTCCAGGGCCTGGACATCAACGACTTCTCCCGGGCCCGGATCGACGCCTCGGTGCAGGAGCTGACCGAGGAGCGCGACGCGGTGCGCGGGCTCGGCCTGATCTGATCCCGGTCTGATCCGATCTCCGGCTGATCCGGTCCCGGTCTGATCCGATCTCCTCGTACGACTGGACGCCCCCGGCACGCGCCGGGGGCGTTCTGCGTGCGAAGGGGCACGCGGCGTCGGCCGGTGCCCTACGATGTCAGCTTCCGTAGCTGCCAACGCCCCTGTGCCGCATGGGTAGTTGACTCTTCAAGGGGATATCGTTGACCGAAATCGCGATGGCCCGGCAGCCCGGCGGCGGGGACAGTCAAGCGCAGGGCAGAGCACCGGTGGAGCCCGCCGCGAGCGAGGCGTGCCGGCTGCTCTGTGCCGGGGTCCATCTGGACGGCGGCTACCGGGACGCCGTCCTCGACGAGCTGTACCTCCACGAGGAGCGGTTCGTCGCCCCCTCGACCGGGATCGACGCGGCCCGGGTGCTCGCGCACGCGTTGCGCGCCCGCAGGACCGAACTCGGCTGGGCCGTCGGCATGCTGGCCCTGTGGATCTCCGCCGTACCCCTCACCAGCGGCCTGTTCCTGCTCCTGGTGCCGCCGTGTGTCCTGCTCGCGCTCGCGCCGTGGATCTCGGGCCGCTCGCCCCGAGCCCCCTGGTACCGCAAGGCCGCGGGCTTCCTGGTGCTCTGGTACGGACGGTTCCTGCTGGTCGGCGTCCTGGTGAGTCTCGTCCTGGTGGGCTTCTCCGGCGAGGACCCGCCGAGCGAGGTGGAGCTGGTGTCGGAGGGCGGCTCCCTGGTGCCCGGCCTGTCGGGCGGCTTCGACTCCTTCGCCGAGCCGGGCCGGGCCTGGGCCGCCCTGATCCTGTTCCTGCTGATCATGGTCGGAGTCGGCCTGCGGCGCGGCCAGTTCGCCCGGGTGATGACGAACGAACTCTCCGCCCGCCGCTTCCCCGAGGTCTCCTCCGACCCCGCCGAGCTGGCCTCCGGCGCCCGCTATCAGCGGCTGCGCGCCCGCATCCGCGCCGAGCAGCACGCGCCGCTGGTGATGTACCACTCGGCGAACCCGTTCCGCGGTGTCGGAGAGCCGTTCCGCCCCTGGACGCTCGCCGTGGAGCTGCGCCCCCGCAAGGACCGCAAGCCGGTGCCCGTCGACAACGGCGAGATCCTGCGCCGGATCGTCCCGCTGCTGGAGGCCCTGCGGGTGCCTTCCCCGCACGGTTCGCCGGAAGCGGCGGACGCGGTACGTGACCGGCTGCGCGAACTGCGCGTCGACGAGTGCGTGTTCCTGCCGGTCGACGGGCTCACGCGGCGGGACGGAGCCCCGTACGACGACGCGAGCTTCGGCCCGCACCGCGACGGCTCCGTCGAGGAGGGCGGCGAGGCGCGGCGCCACTTCCTGCGCATCAGGGTGGGCGGCTGGCACGAGGAGCTGGTCGTCACCGTCTTCGTACGCGTCCACACCCAGGGCGGCATGCTCATGCTGGAGGTCGCCCCCCATGTGCTGATGCCCGTACGCCCCCAGTTCCGCGAGGCGGACCGGGTGGCGCACCGGTATCTGAACAACTCCTTCATCGGCAAGGCGGCCTGGGCGCTGGCGCACGCGCCGGAGTCGATGGGGCAGGCCCTGCTGGCCCTGGTGCGCTACCTCGTCAGCGCGTGGGAACTGCTCACCGGCGGACAGGCCGGCGCGCTGCCGGACGGACCGGCCGTCTCCGTCCGGGAACTCGGTTCCGACTCCGAGGCGTCCCTCTTCCAGGAGATGGACGTGAGCCGGTATCTCAAGAGCGTCGAGGACCGCGTGGCGGGCGGAGTGCGGCTCGCCCTGTACGAAGCGGGCTGGCAGACGGCCGAGTTCGAACAGAAGATCGTGAACGTCGCCAACGGCGGAGTCTTCATCGAGACCGCGCAGGACAGCGCCATCGGCATCGGCGATCACAACAGCGTCAGCAACCGCAACGAGGGAGCGGGGAGCAGCAATGGCAGGGACTGACGAGGGCCGTCCGGGCGTGCGTATCGGCTCGGTGAGCGGCAGCGCGTTCAGCATCGGTGACCACAACACCGTCACCAACACCAATGGCGCGGAAGCGGCGGGCGACCCGGCCCAGGCGGAGTTGCTGGCCGCCGTGCAGGCGCTGCGCGCGGACCTGGCGCGCTTCGTCGCCACCGACGACACCGCCGCGCTCGACGCCGAACTCGTCGCCGCCGAGGAGGAGATCACCACGGCCGGCGCCGCGGGCCCCGGCAGACTCGCCCGGCTCCGTGACGCGCTGGCGGTGGCCGGCGGCGTCGCGGGGACGCTCGCGTCCGGGGTCGCCGTCGGCCAGGCCGTCGGCGCGCTGCTGGGCGGCTGACAGGTGACGGGAGAGGGACGGGCGGCCGGGGACCGGCCGCGCTGGAACGCCGACACCCAGCGCTGGGAGAGCGGCGAGGCGCCGGCGGCGTACCGACCGCCGCCGCCCCCGCTGCCGCTGTTCGCGCCGTACGGCCCGGACGCCTCTGACGCCGGGTCCGGTCCCGGGCACGACGGCGCCGGCGGCGGGGCGGGCGGCCCGCGTGGCGGTCCGTGGGGGGCGGGCTCCCACCGCACATCCGTCGTCGTGATCGCCGTCGCCGCCGTGCTGGGCGCGGGCAGCGTGGCCGCCTGGCTCTCCTGGGGCCGGGACAGTGCCACGGACGAGGCGTCCCCGCAGCCGGGCGTCAGCGCCACGGACGGCTCGTATGCCACGGACCTCACGGACGCACCGTCGGTCACGGACGACCCGGCCGCCACGGAGAGCACGGAAGGAACGGGCGACCCGGGCGACCCCGGCTCCGCCTCGCTGCCGCCCGGTTTCCGGGTGGCCGAGGACCCCAAGGGCTTCACCCTCGCCGTACCCGAAGGCTGGGAGCGGACCTCGGGCAGTACCGGTGTCTTCTACACCGCGCCCGACGAGCTCAGCCTGATCCAGGTCTTCACGATCGCGGAGGAGGGCATGACGTCGGAGGAGCTGGTCCGGCAGTCGTCGGCGAACCTCGCCGAGAGCAACGACGGCTATACGGAAGCCGGCGTCGGCGCGGTGAGCGGCGGGGACGAGAACCCGGCCGGTGACGCCGCCGAGCTCGTCTACTCGTACGACAGCGAGAAGACCGGTGGCCGCCGCCAGGGCATCGAGCGGGTCTTCACCGCGACCGACGGGCAGCGGTACGCCGTGCTGGTGGCCGCTCCCGCCGGGGAGATCTCGTCCCAGCGGCGCACGCTGGAGACGGCTCTGGAGCACTTCGAGCCCGGCTGGAGCTGAGGCCGGCCCCGCCCAGGACCGCAGCAGGACCACCGCCGGAGGCCCCGACACCGCGACACCGCGGGTCGGGGCCTTTCGCCTGTCCACGGTTGCGGACCTCCACCCGAATGTAGTACTTCTTATACATGAGCGAGCAGGTACACAACAGGCTGGCGGTGGTCAGGGCTGAGCGGAAAGTGTCCCGCCAGCAGCTGGCCGAGGCGGTGGGTGCCCACTACCAGACCGTCGGCTACATCGAGCGGGGTCAGTACAACCCCAGTCTTGACCTGGCACTGAAGATCGCGGAGTTCTTCGGTCTCCCCGTGGAGGCGCTGTTCTCCCTCGAACCCTTCAGCCCGCTCACGGACGAGGTCTACGGGAGGAAACAGCGATGACCACACGGCAGATGCCGGAGCCGACGGCGTACGACCGGCGGATGTACGCGCTGATGAACAAGGGTGAGGGGCGGTCCTTCTACGCGACGGCGGCCCGCAGGCGCGGCATCGTCTGCGCGCATATCGCGCTGACCGCGCTCGGCGCCGCGGCCTGGATCATGGTGGGCTTCTCCGACCAGCGGTGGGCCCTCTTCGTGCTGGTCGGGGTGGGGCTGCCGTGGTGCCTCGCGACCGGCCTGATCAACTCCGCCACACGCGGGCTGCTTGAGCTGCGCGGCCGCGTCCTCGACGAGCGGCAGCGCGCGGAGCGCCACCGCGTCCAGGCCCGCGCCCACCGGGCGACCTCGTTTCTGCTGCTGGCCGGCGCGCTCGCCGCGGGTGCGGTCGGCTGGCTCGGAGAGGTGCAGGCCGAGGTGCGGGTCGAGGTGCTGCTCGCACCCGTCCTGGTCGGGGTCCTCGTCGTGCACTGGCTGATGCCGCTGTGGGTGGCCGGGCTGCTGGTCGAGGACGAGCCCGCCGAGGAGCTCATCGAGGAGTAACCGACCTTCCATACGGGCCATATGCCCTCATATCGCGTGTATGCCCCGTGACCCGACGCACTTCGGGTCACGGGGCAGGCATGCTTTCCGCCCTTCGGGGCAGGCGCCGGAGTCGCCAGTTCTCGCTGGTGGAGAACGATCCGGGAATGGAAGGCAAGACGCGACGTGTCGGCACAACAGACAATTCATGTGGGCGGAGAGTGGCGAGAAGCCGCCTCCGGTGCCACCCGCGACATTCTCGACCCCGCCGACGCCACGGTGCTCGCCGTCGTCTCCGAAGGCGGGGCCGAGGACGTGGACGCGGCGGTCGCCGCAGCGCGTACGGCCTTCGACGAGGGCCCGTGGCCCCGTACCCCGGTCGCCGAGCGGGCCGGGCTGCTGCGGCGGACCGCCGACCTGCTGATCCGCGACCGCGAGAAGATAGCGCTGCTGGAGAGCAAGGACTCGGGCAAGACCCTGGAGGAAGGCCGCGTCGACGTCGACTGCGTCGCCGACGCCTTCCGCTACTTCGCGGACCTCGTGATGAACGAGAGTGGCGGCCGGGTCGTCGACGCCGGATCCGACACCGTCCACAGCGTCGTCGTGCATGAGCCCGTCGGTGTGTGCGCGCTGATCACCCCCTGGAACTACCCCCTCCTCCAGGCGAGTTGGAAGATCGCTCCGGCGCTCGCCGCGGGCAACACCTTTGTGATCAAGCCGAGCGAGATCACCCCGCTCTCCACGGTCGACCTCATCGATCTGCTCGGCGAGGCGGGGCTGCCGCCCGGCGTCGCCAATGTCGTGACCGGCGCGGGCGACCCCGTGGGCGCCCGGATGTCCGAGCACCCCGAGGTGGACCTCGTCTCGTTCACCGGTGGACTCAGCAGCGGTACGAAGGTGATGCGGGCGGCCGCCGCCGGAGTGAAGAAGGTCGCCCTCGAACTCGGCGGCAAGAACCCCAACGTGGTCTTCGCCGACGCCTGCGCCACGGACGAGTCCTTCGACACCGCCGTCGACCAGGCGCTCAACGCCGCCTTCATCCACAGCGGTCAGGTCTGCTCGGCCGGCTCACGCCTCATCATCGAGGAGTCCCTACGCGAGCGCTTCGTCGGCGAACTCGCCCGCCGCGCCCAGCGGATCCGGCTCGGACGCGGCACCGGCAAGGGCGTGGAGTGCGGACCGCTCGTCTCCGCACAGCAGTTGGCGAAGACCGAGGAGTATGTCGCCTCGGCGCTGGCTGAGGGCGCCGTCCTGCGCTCCGGCGGCAAGCGGCCCGAGCCGTCCGACGTACGGTCCGCCGACGGCTACTTCTACGAGCCGACCGTCCTCGACCAGTGTCACCGCGAGATGCGCGTCGTCCGCGAGGAGGTCTTCGGACCCGTGCTGACGGTGGAGACCTTCCGTACGGAGGACGAAGCCGTCGCCCTCGCCAACGACACCGAATACGGACTGGCGGGCGGCGTGTGGAGCGCGGACCCGGGGCGCGCGCGGCGCGTGGCCGGGCGGCTACGGCACGGCACCGTATGGATCAACGACTTCCACCCCTATCTCCCGCAGGCGGAGTGGGGCGGCTTCGGCAAGTCCGGCATCGGCCGGGAGCTGGGGCCCGCCGGGCTGGCCGAGTACCGCGAGGCCAAGCACATCTACCAGAACCTGGAGCCGCGCCCGGTGCGCTGGTTCGCGGGCTGACCACCCCGCGCGCCGGCGCGCGCCCACGAGCGACAGAACCTCGCACCACCTCGGGAAGAGGAGCAGAGCAGCTATGGCCGAATACGACTACGTCGTCGTCGGGGGCGGTACCGCGGGATCGGTGATCGCCTCCCGGCTCACCGAGAACCCGGACATCAGCGTCGCCGTCATCGAGGGCGGGCCCTCCGACGTCGGCCGCGAGGACGTGCTGACCCTGCGGCGCTGGATGGGGCTGCTCGGCGGTGAACTGGACTACGACTACCCGACGACGGAACAGCCGCGGGGCAATTCACACATCCGGCACAGCAGGGCCCGGGTGCTCGGCGGCTGCTCCTCCCACAACACGCTCATCGCCTTCAAGCCGCTGCCGTCGGACTGGGACGAGTGGGCGGCGGCCGGGGCCGAAGGCTGGGACGCCGGTTCCATGGACCCGTACTTCGACCGGCTGCGCAACAACATCGTGCCGGTGGACGAGCGGGACCGTAACGCCATCGCCCGCGACTTCGTGGACGCGGCGCAGACGGCGCTGGGCCTCCCGCGCGTCGAGGGCTTCAACAAGCAGCCCTTCCACGAGGGCGTGGGCTTCTTCGACCTCGCGTACCACCCGGAGAACAACAAGCGGTCCTCGGCGTCGGTCGCCTATCTCCATCCCTTCCTGGACCGGCCCAATCTCCATCTGCTGCTGGAGACCTGGGCGTTCAGGCTGGAGCTGGACGGCACGCGCGCGACGGGCGTGCGGGTGAGGACCGAGGACGGCGAGGAACGGCTGATCGAGGCCCGGCGCGAGGTCCTCGTCTGCGCGGGCGCGGTGGACACGCCGAGACTGCTGCTGCACTCCGGCATCGGGCCCCGCGCGGACCTGGAGAAGCTCGGTATTCCCGTCGTCCATGATCTGCCGGGCGTCGGGGAGAACCTCCTCGACCACCCGGAATCGGTGATCGTCTGGGAGACGCACGGGCCGATACCGGAGAACTCCGCGATGGACTCCGACGCCGGCCTCTTCGTCCGGCGCGACGCACACGCCGAGGGCCCGGACCTGATGTTCCACTTCTACCAGATCCCGTTCACCGACAACCCGGAGCGGCTGGGGTACGAACGCCCCGAGCACGGCGTGTCGATGACCCCGAACATCCCCAAGCCGCGCAGCCGCGGCCGGCTCTCCCTGACAAGCGCGGACCCGGCGGTCAAACCGGCCCTGGATTTCCGCTACTTCACGGACGAAGACGACTACGACGGCCGGACCCTGGTCGACGGAATCAGGATCGCGCGGCAGGTCGCCGCGTCCGAGCCGCTGGCGACCTGGCTCAAGCGCGAGGTCTGCCCGGGGCCCGGCGTCACCTCCGACGAGGAGCTGAGCGAGTACGCCCGTAAGTGCGCGCACACCGTGTACCACCCGGCCGGCACCTGCCGGATGGGCGCCGTGACCGATGAACAGGCCGTGGTCTCACCGGACTTGAAGATCCGCGGACTCGACGGCATCCGTATCGCCGACGCGTCCGTCTTCCCGACGATGCCCGCGGTGAATCCGATGATCGGGGTCCTGATGGTCGGGGAGAAATGCGCCGAACTGCTTGCCGAGGCGGGCACCGAGAAGAAGGGCTCGAACCGATGAGCGGACACGCGGGACACGCGGGACTCGACGGGACCGACGGAAGCGACGCACGCGACCGGGCGGCGACGCGCGCGGACGCCCTGGCCAAGGACCTCACCGCACCGGGCAGGGCGGCCGATGTGCCGGACCGGCCGCCGGTCTTCTCCGTACGCCACCTGTGGAAGGTCTTCGGCCCCAAGGCGCACCGCGTCCCGGCCGACCCCGCACTCGGCGCGCTCACCCCGGCCGAGCTGCGCGAGCAGACCGGCTGCACCGCCGCCGTACGCGATGTCTCCTTCGACGTCCGCAAGGGCGAGGTCTTCGTCGTCATGGGCCTGTCAGGCTCCGGCAAGTCCACGCTGGTGCGCTGTCTGACCCGGCTCATCGAGCCCACGGCCGGCGAGATCGCCATCGACGGCGAGGAGGTCCTCGCCATGGACAAGGCCCGGCTGCGCGAACTGCGCCGCCACCGCGCCGCCATGGTCTTCCAGCACTTCGGCCTGCTGCCGCACCGCTCGGTCCTCGACAATGTCGCCTACGGCCTGGAGATCCAGGGCATGGGGCGGGCCGAGCGGCGGGAGAAGGCCGCCGAGGTCGTCGGCAAGGTGGGCCTCGACGGCTTGGAGAGCCGCCGTCCCGGCCAGCTCTCCGGCGGTCAGCAGCAGCGGGTCGGGCTGGCCCGCGCGCTCGCCGTCGACCCCCAAGTACTGCTGTTCGACGAGCCGTTCAGCGCGCTCGACCCGCTGATCCGCCGCGACATGCAGGAGGAGGTCATCCGGCTGCACCGCGAGGAGGGCCGCACGATGGTCTTCATCACCCACGATCTGAACGAGGCGCTGCGCCTCGGCGACCGGATCGCGCTGATGCGCGACGGCCGCATCGTGCAGCTGGGCACGCCGGAAGAGATCGTGGGCCGGCCGGCCGACGCGTACGTACGGGACTTCGTCCGCGACGTACCGCGCGAGCAGGTCATCACCGTCGCGGCCGCCATGCGGCGCGCGGTGGCCGGTGACGCCGACTCCGGCCCCGCACTGGCCCCGACCGCGACCGTCTCCGAGGCGATCGAGGCGGTCGCGCGCTCCGGGGACGCCGCGGCGCGCGTGGTCGACAACGGCAGGCTGCTCGGCGTCGTCGACCACGCGTGCCTGCTGGCAGTGGTGGCGGGAACGGGAGGTTCGCAGGCGCCGCCCGAAGCGACGGCCGGGGTGGGAACGGCGGTCCTCTGATGACCACCGCCACCGCCCCCGCGTCCGTCCCGCGCGGCGGACTCGCCTCCGCGCTCAGGAACCGTACGGCGGGCAAGCTGCTGCTGCTCGCCGTCTTCGCCGCGGTCCTCGTACCGCTGGCCCTCACCCGCTGGCCGGGCACCGCCTGGCCCGGCGCGCTGACCGTCGATCTGTCGGGCCCGCTCGGAAGCGCCAGCGACTGGATCATCGACAACCGCGACAGCCACCCCCTCTTCCTCTACTTCTTCGGGCACATCAGCAACGCCGTCGTGCTCTCCGTGCGCGGGGTGTATCTGCTGCTGCTCGCCGCCGGCTGGGCCGGGGTCACCGCGGCGGCGGGGCTGATCGCCTGGCGGGTCGCGGGCGTACGGCTCGCCCTGACCGCGGTCGTCTCGATCGCCGTCTGCGGGCTGCTCGGCATGTGGGTGCCGACCATGCAGACCCTGGCGCTGATGATCGTGGCGGTCACCGTGTCCGTGGTGCTGGGAGCGCTGCTCGGCCTCGCCGCCGGACTCTCGGACCGGCTGTACCGGGCGCTGCGGCCACTGCTCGACACCATGCAGGTGCTGCCCGCCTTCGCCTATCTGCTGCCCGTGGTGCTGATCTTCGGCATCGGCGTCCCGGCGGCGGTCCTCGCGACCGTCGTGTACGCGGCTCCGCCGATGGCCCGGCTCACCGCGCTCGGCCTGCGCGACGCCGACCGGGGCGTGATGGAGGCCGTCGCCTCGCTCGGCGCGACCGGGCGGCAGCGGCTATTGACCGCGCGGCTGCCGCTCGCCCGCAAGGAGCTGCTGCTCGGCCTCAACCAGACGATCATGATGGCGCTCTCGATGGCCGTGATCGCGTCGGTGATCGGCGCCGGCGGCCTCGGTGACCGGGTCTACCAGGCGCTGGCCTCGGTCGATGTGGGCGCGGCGCTGGCCGCGGGGCTGCCGATCGTGCTGCTCGCGGTCGTCCTCGACCGTACGACGGCGGCCGCCGGCTCCGGCCTGGACCGCCCGGGTGCGGCCCGGCTCCGTACGGGATGGCGCGGCTGGGCGATCGTCGCCGCGGCGACCGTCCTGGTCGCGGCCGCGGGACGGTTCGCCGACCGGCTCACGTGGCCCGGTACCTGGACCGTGGACATCGCCGAACCCGTCAACCGCGCCGTCGACTGGATGACGGGCCATCTCTACACCGGGGTTCCCGTCGTCGGCGGCACCGCCGACTGGGCGGGACGCTTCACCACCTGGGTCCTCGACCCGCTGCGCGGCGGTCTCCAGGGCCTGCCCTGGTGGGCCGTCCTGCTGGTCGTCGCCGGGCTCGCCCTGCTGATCGGCACCTGGCGGACGGCGCTGACCGCTGTCCTCGCCATGGCCGCCATCGGCGTACTCGGCGTGTGGAAGCCGTCGCTGGACACGCTGTCCCAGGTGCTGGCCGCCGTCGCGGTGACCGTGGTCATCGGCTTCGCCGCCGGTATCGCGGCGGCCCGCAGCACGCGGGTGGAAGCGCTGCTCCGTCCCGTCCTGGACGTCTTCCAGACCCTGCCGCAGTTCGTCTATCTGATTCCGGTGGTCGCGCTCTTCGGCGTGGGGCGCGCTCCGGCGGTCGCCGCCGCCGTCGTCTACGCGCTGCCCGCCGTCGTACGCATCACCACGCAGGGGCTGCGCCAGGTCGACCCGGCGGCCCTCGAGGCGGCGCGCTCGCTCGGCGCGACCAGCGGCCAGCAGCTGCGCCAGGTACAGCTGCCACTGGCCAGTCCGGCGCTGCTCCTCGCGCTCAACCAGGGCGTGGTCCTGGTGCTCGCCGTCGTCATCATCGGCGGTCTGGTCGGCGGCGGAGCGCTCGGGTACGACGTCGTGTTCGGCCTGGCCCAGGGCGACTTGGCGACCGGACTCGTCGCCGGCGCCGCCATCGTCTGTCTCGGGCTGATGCTCGACCGGGTCACCCAGCCCACCGAACGCCGGAAGGTGGCCTGACATGGCCCGTACCCGTACCCGTGGCCGCCGCCGTCCCCGTATGTACGCGGCCGGGGCGCTCGCCTCGGCGGCCGCCCTGCTCGCGGTCACCGGCTGCGGCGCGGCCGACATGACCAAGCAGGCGTCCCCGTACGCCAACGCGCAGGGCTCGAAGACCGTCACGCTCTCCGTCCAGTCCTGGGTCGGTGCCCAGGCCAATGTGGCCGTCGCGACCTATCTGCTCGAACACGAGCTGGGTTATCGCGTGGACACCGTCCAGATCGACGAGGTCCCCGCCTGGGACGCCCTCAGCCAGGGCCGGGTCGACGCCATCCTGGAGGACTGGGGCCACCCCGACCAGGAGAAGCGGTACGTCGACGACAAGAAGACGATCACGTCCGGCGGGGAGCTCGGGGTCACCGGGCACATCGGCTGGTTCGTACCGACGTACTTCGCGAAGCAGCACCCGGACGTCACCGACTGGCGCAACCTGGACAAGTACGCCGACCAGCTGCGTACCCCGGAGAGCGGCGGCAAGGGCCAGCTGCTGGACGGCTCGCCCTCATACGTCACCAACGACAAGGCGCTGGTGGACAACCTGGGTCTGGACTACCAGGTCGTCTTCGCGGGCTCGGAGGCGGCGCAGATCACCCAGATCAAGCAGTTCGCCAAGGAGAAGAAGCCCTTCCTGAGCTACTGGTACAAGCCGCAGTGGCTGTTCCAGAAGGTGCCGATGACCGAGGTCGAGCTGCCGGCGTACAAGGAGGGCTGCGACGCCGATCCCCAGAAGGTGGCGTGCGCCTATCCGCACACCCCGCTGCGGAAGTTCCTCAACGCGGACTTCGAGAAGAAGGGCGGCGGCGCGGCCGAGCTCCTGAAGAACTTCGCCTGGACGACCGGGCAGCAGAACGAGGTCGCCCTGATGATCGCGGACCAGAAGCTCTCGCCGGAGGCGGCTGCCGCGAAGTGGACAGCGGCGAACAAGGCGACGTGGGAGAAGTGGCTGCCGAAGAAGTAGCCGCGATCCAGTAGCCGCTATTCAACAGGACGGGTGAAAGGTCCCGCATGCACGGTTAACCTCAGCTGCATGATGGATGTGCGACGCATGCAGGTCCTGCGGGCCGTGGTCATCAGCGGTTCGGTGACCGCGGCAGCGGCCAATCTGGGCTACACCCCGTCCGCCATCAGCCAGCAGGTGGCGGCGCTGGAGAAGCAGGCGGGCATGGAGCTGCTCGAACGGGTCGGCCGTGGCGTACGGCCGACGGCGGCCGGGCGGCTCCTCACCGAACACGCGGCCGTCATCAGCAGGCAGGTCGCCGAGGCGGAGACGGCGCTGGCCGATCTGCGGGCCGGGCGCACGGGCCGGCTGGAGGTCCGCTACTTCGCCACGGCGGGCGCCGCGCTGGTGGCTCCCGCGCTGGCCCGCTTCCGCCACGAGCATCCGGGCGTACAGGTCGCTCTCCGGCTCGGCGATACCGAGGACTCGCTGCGGGAGGTGCGCAAGGGGCCGGCGGATCTGGCCGTGGTGGTCGGCCCGCGCGACGGGCGCCTCGAAGGCGTGCGCCTGGTCCCGCTGCTCGACGACCCGTACCGCGCCGTTCTGCCGAAGGGCCACCGGCTCGCCGCCAAGCGCGTGCTCGACCTGGCCGATCTCGCGGACGAGCCCTGGGTCGGCAATGAATGGCCGGCGGGTCCGTGCCTGGAGGCCGTCCTCGAAGCGTGCGCCGGCGCCGGATTCGCCCCCGACTTCGTGGTGGAGAGCGAGGATTACCCCACCGCCCAGGGCTTCGTCGCCGCCGGTCTCGGCGTCAGCCTGATGCCCGGCACGGTCCTGGGAAACCGTCATCCCGACGTCGTCGTACGCAAGGTCCGCAGGCCGGAGCCGGTCAGGTCCATCTACGCGGCGGTACGCGACACCTCTCCGGAAGGACCGGCGCTGCGCGGCCTGCTCGCCGCGCTCCGGGACGTGGCGACGGCCGCGCGGGAGGGGCGCGGCGCACCGGAGCCCGGGGCCGCCCGGTCCGGGGCGGCGCCGGGCACCACTACAGAGGTCCTCTGAACGAGGGCCGCTCCCGCGTGCTCAGCGCGGGAGCCGGCCTGTGATGTCCTGCGCGATGTCCTTGACCGCCGCCATCGCCCGCCGGTGCGGGCCGGGGCCGAAGGTGACGCGGGTCGCGCCCAGCCGGCCCAGGTCCGCGAGCGACGGGCCGGCCGGCAGGAACAGCGCGTTGAGGGGGCCGTCGATGCCCGCCCGGAGCGCGGGGAGTACCTCGGCGGGCGCGGCGATCGGGTAGACGCAGTCGGCGCCCGCCGCGATATAGAGCCGGGCGCGGGCCACCGCTGGTGCCGGGTCGCTCACACCGCGGATGAAGGTGTCGACGCGCGCGTTGATGAAGAGAGCGTCGCCCGCCGCGGCCCGTACCGCCGCCAGCCGGTCCGCGTGCCGGCGCGGATCGACGAGCGCCCCGCCGGAGGAGTCCTCCAGATTGCAGGCGACGGCGCCCGTGTCCAGGAGCCGGGCGACCAGCTCCTCGGGGGCCAGGCCGTAGCCGTCCTCGATGTCGGCCGATACGGGTACGGACACGGCGCGGACGATCCGGGCGACCGCGGCGAACATCTCCTCGGGCGGGGTCGCGCCGTCCTCGTAACCGAGCGAGGCGGCGACCCCCGCGCTCGGCGTGGCGAGTGCCGGGAACCCCGCGTCCGCGAAGACGCGGGCGCTGCCCGCGTCCCACGGGCCGGGGAGGACGAGCGGGTCGCCGGGGGCGCGGTCGTGGTGCAGGGCACGGAAGGTCGCGGCCGTCATGAGGTGCTCGCCGTCCAGGAGGCTCGGTGGTGGAGACGTACGTCAGTGCTTGAACGCGCCGGGCGTGTAGTGGCCGGGGACCATCCGAGTGGACACGCCGAACCGGTTCCAGGCATTGATCACCGTGATCGCGGCGATCAGCTGGGCGAGCTCGGTCTCGTCGAAGTGCGCGGCGGCCCGCTCGTACACCTCGTCCGGCACGAAACCGTCGGTCAGTACGGTGATCGCCTCGGTCAGCTCGATCGCCGCGATCTCCTTCGGCGTGTAGTAGTGCCGCGACTCCTCCCAGGCGCTGAGCTGGATGAGGCGCTCCGCCGACTCGCCGGCCGCCAGCGCGTCCTTGCTGTGCATGTCGAGGCAGAACGCGCAGTGATTGAGCTGCGAGGCACGGATCTTCACGAGTTCGAGCAGGACCGGATCGACGCCCTGCCGGGCCGCCGCGTCCAGTTTGACCATGGCCTTGTAGACCTCGGGGGCGAGCTTGGCCAGCTCCAGCCGGGGGGTGTGCTCGGGGGCGTATTCCTTGGCTTCGTCCGCTGTGTTCGTCGTCATGCGTCCGACGCTACGCGCCGGGTGGCGCAGCGGTATGGTCCACTTCCATGACGGAATCCTGGGCCAATCCGCCCGCCGAACCCGGTCCGGCCCTCGGCACCGGACAGGGCCTGGGCGCCGATCTGCATCTGGAGCTGCGCGGCTCCGGGCTGCGCGCCGGGATCATGGACGCCTTGCGCGAAGCCGTCCGTACGGGCCGGCTCGCGCCGGGCACCCGGCTGCCGTCCTCCCGTACGCTCGCCGCCGATCTGGGCATCGCCCGGAACACCGTGGCCGACGCCTACGCGGAGCTGGTCGCCGAGGGATGGCTCACCGCACGGCAGGGCTCGGGGACGCGGGTGGCCCGGCGGGCCGCGCCCCGCAGGCCCGCGGCCGCGGCGCCCAGGACCCGACCGGCTCGTGGCGGGGCCGCCTACAGCCTGCTGCCGGGCTCCCCCGACCTGGGAGCATTCCCGCGAGGGCAATGGCTGACGGCCGCCCGCCGCGCGCTGACGGCCGCGCCGAACGAGGCCTTCGGGTACGGCGACGCGTACGGCCGCATCGAACTGCGCACCGTCCTCGCCGACTATCTGGCGCGGGCGCGCGGGGTGTACGCCGGTCCGGAGCGGATCGTGATCTGCGCCGGCTTCGTCCACGGGCTGACGCTGCTGGGGACGGTGCTCAGGGCCTGGCGGGTGCGGTCGGTGGCGGTCGAGTCGTACGGGCTCGACCAGCACCGGAACCTGCTGACGGAGGCGGGGATGCGGACGCCGGCACTCCCGCTGGACGAACGTGGCACCAGGACCGAGGGACTGGCGGACGCGCGGGACGTCGGCGCGGTACTGATGACACCGGCGCACCAGTTCCCGACGGGCGTGGCGCTCCACCCCGACCGGCGCGCGGCGGCCGTCGACTGGGCGCGCGGCACGGACGGGCTGATCCTGGAGGACGACTACGACGGGGAGTTCCGCTACGACCGGCAGCCGGTCGGCGCGCTCCAGGGCCTCGACCCCGAACGGGTGGTGTACCTCGGCACGGCGAGCAAGTCCCTGGCGCCGGGGCTGCGGCTCGGGTGGATGGTGCTGCCGGAGGAGCTGGTGGGGGAGGTGGCGGAGACGAAGGGGGAGGCGGACCGGGCGTCGAGCGTGCTGGATCAGCTCACGCTCGCGCAGTTCATCGCCTCCGGCGCGTACGACCGTCATGTCCGCTCGATGCGCCTGCGCTACCGGCGCCGCCGTGACCAGCTGGTTGCCGCTCTGGCGGAGCGGGCGCCCGGCATCCGGGTAACCGGGATCGCGGCGGGCCTGCACGCCGTCGTCGAACTTCCGCCGGGCACCGAGTGCCCGGTCATCGAGGCGGCGGCCTGGCAGGGCCTGGGTCTGGAGGGCTTGGCCCGCTTCCGCCATCCGTCGGCGCCGTCGGGGCGGGACGCCCTGGTGGTCGGTTACGCCACGCCGACGGACAGCGCGTGGGCGGGCGCGCTGGACGCGCTGTGCCGGGTACTGCCATGAGACCGGCCGCGCCGGAGCCCGCTCACACCGGCTTCGCCGGCTCCGTCGGCGCGGCCGGTTCCGCGGGTTTCGCCGGCGCCGTCGCTTTCGGCTTCTCCGCGGATGCCGCCGGTTTCGTCTGCGCCGGCTCCTCCTTCGCCGGCTTCTCCGTCGCCGGTTCCTCCGTCGTCGGCGGTTCGCCGAAGCGGGCGAGCATCAGGGCTCCCGCCACCGCCACCACGAAGCCCATGACCGCCGCCCATGCGAGGCCGCCGCGGGTGCGGTCGCCGAGCCAGACCACGCCCACCAGGGCCGGGCCGATCGTCTCGCCGATGACCATGCCCGCCGTGGCCGTGGTGACCGAGCCGCGCTGGAGGGCCGTGGTGAGCAGCAGGAACGCCGAGCCGCCGCCCAGGAGCAGGGCGTAGATCGCGGGATCGGCGGGGTCGGGTGAGTCGATGAGACGGACCGCCACCTCGACCACGCCGAAGCCCGTGCCCGCGCCGAGGCCGAGAACCAGCGCGCGCGGCTTGTCGGGGAGGCCGCCCGCGAGCGCGCCGATCAGAAGGACCGCCGCCGCGACGACGAGCATGGACCAGCGCAGCTCCGTCGGGCCCGTACCCCCGCCCTCCGCGCCCGAGGCCAGGCCGAGCAGGGCCAGGCCACCGCAGACCACCCCCACCGCCGTCCACTCCGCCGAGCTGAGCCGTACCCCGAGGACGCGGGCGGCGGCCACCGCCGTGACCGCGAGGCTCGCGGCGAGCGCCGCGCCGACGGTGTAGATCGGCAGCGCGCGCAGCGCGAGGACCTGTAGCGCGAACCCCAGCCCGTCCAGGGCGAGTCCGGCGACAAAGCGCCACTCGCGCAGCGCCCGCAGCAGCAGCCCCGGGTCGACGCCCGCACCCGTCCCCGGCACGGCCGCGCGGGCGGCGACGGCCTGCAGTACGGAGGCGCTGCCGAAGCAGACCGCGGAACCCAGAGCACAGATCATCCCAAGAAGCACAAAGCGACTCTAGTGCGGAAGAGATCGCGCACCGCCTTTACGACAGGGCGGCGCGGCCCTCTAGTGTGTGAGGGCGATCCATCAGTTCGAATACATCGGGGGAGGGCGGCGCATGGCGGCGCGGCAACGGAGGCTGAGGTCGAGCACGGTGGTGCTGGGCAGCATGGGCGTACTCGCGGTCGCGATCACGTCCTGCGGCTCGGAGCCCGACAAGCGCTGCGCCGACCGGTCGACCCGGGAGACACTGCCCAGCTCCGAGTGCAGGAGCGGCGGCACCGGCACCTACTACTACGGCGGATCCAAGAGCCAGGGCAAGGTCGGCGGGGGCAGTTTCGACAAGTCGGCGGTCGACCGCGGCGGCTTCGGCTGCTCGGGCTCCGGCGGCGGCTGAGTGATCCGCACCGACCGGTAACCCGCTGATGAAACGTCACGCGACCGAACCTCGTCCCGGCTGGCAGCAGACCGTCGAGGAACAGGGCGTCGTCTATCCACTCACCCGGCACCCGGACGGCTCGCTGCGTCCGTACTGGGACGAGAGCGCCTACTACTCGTTCACCCTGCCCGAGGTCGAGGCCCTCGAAGAGGTCGTCGAGGAGCTGCACGCCCTGTGTCTGGGCGCCGCCGCGCACATCGTGGAGCACGACCGGTTCGCCGACCTCGGCATCACCGACCCCCGGCTGGCCGGGCTGATAGCCGAGTCCTGGCGGCGACGGGCCGAACTGCCGTCCCTCTACGGCCGGTTCGACCTGCGTTACGACGGCACGGGACCGGCCAAGATGCTGGAGTACAACGCCGACACCCCCACCTCACTGGTCGAGGCCGCGAGCGCGCAGTGGTTCTGGATGGAGGAGCGGTTCCCCGGCGCCGACCAGTGGAATTCCCTCCACGAACGGCTCGTCGCCGCCTGGAAGCGGCAGTCCGCCCTCCTTCCGCCAGGACCCGTGCACTTCGCGCACTCCGACGGGGACGAGCTGGGCGAGGACCTGATGACCGTCGCGTATCTGCGCGAGACCGCCGAGCAGGCCGGCCTCGACACCGAGGCGCTCTCCGTGGAACAGATCGGCTGGGACCGGCTGTCCGGCCGCTTCGTCGACGACCGGCTGCGCTTCGTCCGCAGCTGTTTCAAGCTCTACCCGTGGGAGTGGCTGGCCACCGACCGGTTCGGGCCGCATGTCCTGGACACCCTCGACAACGGCGGCGGCACCGGCACCACCTGCTGGATCGAACCCGCCTGGAAGATGCTCCTCTCCAACAAGGCGCTGCTGGCGATCCTCTGGGAGCTGCACCCCGGCCACCCCCATCTGCTCCCCACCTATCTCGACGGGCCCCGCGAACTCGCCGCCTCGCGCGGCTACGTCGCCAAGCCCCTGCTCGGCCGGGAGGGCGCCGGGGTCACCCTCCACGAGCCGGGCTCGGCGCCGCCCGTGGTGGGGGACGAGGCGTGCTGCTACCAGGAACTGGCCCCGCTGCCCGACTTCGACGGCAACCGCGTGGTGCTCGGTGCGTGGGTCGTCGAGGACGAGGCGGCGGGGCTCGGCATCCGGGAGTCGGCAGGCCCGATCACGGACGAGTACGCCCGCTTCCTGCCCCACGTCATCCTCTGACGCGTGTCCCGGGACTTCTCATTAGTCCGCGAGCACCGCCCGCAGCTGGTCCAGGCCCCAGTCCAGGTCCTCCTTGCTGATCACCAGCGGCGGAGCGATCCGGATCGTGGACCCGTGCGTGTCCTTCACCAGCACGCCCCGGTCCATCAGCCGCTGCGAGATCTCCCGGCCCGTCCCGCGCGACGGCACGATGTCCACGCCGGCCCACAGGCCACGGCCGCGCACCGCCTCCACGGCTCCACCGCCCACCAGCAGACCGAGCTCATGGTGGAGATGGTCGCCCAGCTCCGCCGCGCGCTGCTGGAACTCGCCGGTCCGCAGCATCGCGATGACCTCCAGCGCCACCGCGCAGGCGAGCGGATTGCCGCCGAACGTCGAGCCGTGCTCGCCCGGGCGGAACACCCCGAGCACCTCGGCCGAGGACACCACGGCCGACACCGGCACCACCCCGCCGCCCAGCGCCTTGCCGAGGACGTACATGTCGGGCACGACGTCCTCGTGCTCACACGCGAAGGTCTTCCCCGTCCGGCCCAGGCCCGACTGGATCTCATCCGCGATGAAGAGCACATTCCGCGCCCGGGTCAGCTCCCGCACCCCGGCGAGATAGCCGGGCGGTGGTACCAGCACGCCGGCCTCGCCCTGGATCGGCTCCAGCAGCACGGCCACGGTGTTCTCGGTCATCGCCGCGTCCAGCGCCGTGAGATCCCCGTACGGAACGATCTCGAAGCCGGGGGTGTAGGGCCCGTAGTCCGCCCGAGCCTCCGCGTCCGTGGAGAAGCTGATGATCGTGGTGGTGCGGCCGTGGAAGTTATTGGCCGCCACCACGATCTTCGCCATGCTGTCGGGCACGCCCTTGACCCGGTAGCCCCACTTCCTGGCGGTCTTCACGGCGGTCTCCACCGCCTCCGCGCCGGTGTTCATCGGCAGGACCATCTCCATGCCGCACAGCTCGGCCAGCTGTGTACAGAAGTCGGCGAACCGGTCGTGGTGGAACGCCCGGGAGGTGAGTGTCACCCGCTCCAGCTGGGCTTTCGCGGCATCGATGAGCCGCCGGTTGCCATGGCCGAAGTTGAGCGCCGAGTAGCCGGCGAGCATGTCGAGGAAGCGCCGCCCCTCGACATCGGTCATCCACGCACCCTCCGCCGAGGCGACGACGACGGGCAGCGGGTGGTAGTTGTGCGCACTGTGGGCCTCGGCCGAGGCGATGGCACTCTCCGTTGTCGACACGGGTTCTCCGATCGGTCAGGACAAGCTGTCCGGCATGAGCGGGGCGGTGCCCCAGTTTCTATCGTCGCTCGCAGTGTGGACGAAGAAACCTCGCTCACGGCGTGCCTCGGCTGAACAAGGCATACGCTGGGCGGTACGCACGGCGACTGGCGTACGCGGAACGAACCGCGGTGGAGCCGTGCGCGGCAGAACGCACGAGGTGCCGCCCGCCTGGGCACCCCGGGACCACGACCGAGCAGCGGATCGTCCCGGAGGACACCATGACGCACCCGTCCCGCCATCCCGCCCTGTCGGCAGCCGACCCCGAGCTGGCCGCCCTCGTCGGCGCCGAGGAACAGCTCCAGGCCGAGACGCTGCGGCTGATCCCCAGCGAGAACTATGTCTCGCAGGCGGTCCTCGAAGCCTCCGGCACCGTCCTGCAGAACAAGTACAGCGAGGGCTACCCGGGCCGGCGCTACTACGAGGGCCAGCAGATCATCGACCAGGTCGAGCTGCTCGCCGTCGCCCGCGCCAAGGCCCTCTTCGGTGTCGAGCACGCCAACGTTCAGCCCTACTCCGGCTCCCCGGCCAACCTCGCCGTGTATCTCGCCTTCGCCGAGCCCGGCGACACCGTGATGGGCATGTCCCTGCCGATGGGCGGCCATCTCACCCACGGCTGGGGTGTCTCGGCCACCGGCAAGTGGTTCCGGGGTGTCCAGTACGGAGTGCGCCAGGACACCGGCCTGATCGACTTCGACGAGGTGCGGCGCCTCGCCCTCAAGGAGCGCCCCAAGATCATCTTCTGTGGTGGCACCGCCCTTCCCCGCACCATCGACTTCGCGGCCTTCGGTGAGATCGCCCAGGAGTCCGGCGCGGTGCTCGTCGCCGACATCGCCCATATCGCCGGTCTGATCGCGGGCGGCGCCCATCCCTCTCCGGTGCCGTACGCCGACGTGATCTCCACGACCACCCACAAGACCCTGCGCGGCCCGCGCGGAGCGATGCTGATGTCACGCGAGCAGCACGCCAAGGCCATCGACAAGGCCGTCTTCCCCGGTCTCCAGGGCGGCCCGCACAACCAGACCACCGCCGCCATCGCCGTCGCCCTGCACGAGGCGGCCCGGCCCTCCTTCCATGACTACGCGCGCTCGGTCGTCGCCAACGCCGGTGCGCTCGCCGAGGAGCTGCTCGCCCGCGGCTTCGACCTGGTCTCCGGCGGCACCGACAACCATCTGATCCTGATGGACCTCACCCCCAAGGACGTCCCCGGCAAGGTGGCCGCGAAGGCGCTGGACCGGGCCGGGCTCGTCGTCAACTACAACACCGTGCCCTACGACCGGCGGAAGCCCTTCGACCCCTCCGGCGTCCGGATCGGCACTCCGTCCCTCACCTCCCGTGGTCTCGGCACCGCGCAGATGGCGGCCGTCGCCGACTGGATCGACCGGGGCGTCGCCGCCGCGGGCAAGGGGGACGAGGACGCGCTGACCACGATCCGCGCCGAGGTCGCCGAACTCATGGCCGCGTTCCCCGCCCCGGGCCTGCCCGTCTAGAGATCCAGCAGTTGCTGACGCGGTCCGCCGGCCCCCGGTTCGCCGCCACGCCCGAAGGGTGGGCGCGGCAGCCGGCCGGCCAGCGGCCGCAGCACCAGACCGAGCGCCGTACCGGCCGCCAGCCCCGCCGCCGCCCACCACCAGGAGGCCGCCTCGCCGCTGGCCGCCGCCGGCCGGGTCTCCGGTTTCCGCTCGCCGGCCTGAGCGTTCGGGTCGGCGGGCGCGGCGCTCACGCCCGTCTCCCAGGCCGGCGGGGATATGGCGCCGCCCGAGCCGTTCTTCTTGCCCATCAGGCCCAGCTTCCTCATCAGCGCGTGCACCGCGGCCGGTTGCTTCGCCTTGTGCCAGGTGCCGCCCTGCGGCGAGGGCATCTGGGACGCCGTGGATATCCAGACCGTCGGGGTGTCCGTGCTCAGGTGCACCTGGTCCACCCGCCAGGGCTGCACATCATGGACCATCCAGGTCACATTGATCTGCCGCGACGCCACTGATGTGTCCAGGGAAGGCGGCAGCTTCTTCTGCCCCCCTGTCGCCGCCAGATCCTCCAGCGGGCCGAGCTGCTTCAGCAGCTCCGCGTAGTCCTTGTCCGTGTTGTAGAGAGCGGCCGTCTCGCCGCTCTCCGGTGAGGTGATCAGCACGCTGGTCGGACCTCCGGCCACCGCGCCCGGGGCGAACACCCAGGCCAGTGCGAGCACCGCCGCAAGTGCCGCAAGCCGCTGGAGCGTTCGCGTACATCGCTGTCGCATGGATCCCCCTGCCGACGCGCGGTGCGGGCCGTCCGCACTCCCTCCGCGTCATCTCCTTTACACCGCCCGACCGCTTCCGGTTCCCACTCCCCGCGAGCCGTCTCGACGGACCGGACTCAACGGACCGATTCCGCGATGTCTTTCGCCCGCGCCGCCGACTCGACTCCTTCCAGCCGCAGGGTCAGTTGGTCGCCGCTCGCCGCCCCCGCCGCGCTGTCGCGCTCCCACAGCAGCGTGGGGCCGGCCATCCGGACGGACCGGGTCCAGCCCTTGCCGGCGCCGTCGATCAGCCGGAACCGCAGCTGATGCGGCTCCTCGAACCAGAGGGCGGTGCCGCCGCTCAGCTCGATCCACTGCGGCATGACCCCGACCAGCTTCACGAAGTAGGGGTCCAGCGACGCCGCGAACTCGTCCAGACGCACCGTCCGCCCCCGCTCGGTCCAGCACAGACTGACCATGGATCTGCCCCGCGGCCCCTCGGTCAGCGACACCGCGTCCGGGTCGCCGAGAGCGGCAGGCACCCGGGGGGTGAAACCGGCCCCGCGCGCCGCCTCCGCCATCGTCACCGGCCGCTCGCAACGAGGCACCGGCGCCGGCACCGGCGTGGGCGTGGCCGCAGGCATGGGCGTGGTCGCAGGCGCGGGCGCCGCCGGACGCGGGCTCGCCGACGGGTCGTACCGCACCTCGACCCCGCCGAAGTCGAACCAGTCCGCCACCGTCGCCCGCACGGGAGGCGTCAGGACCAGCACCACCAGCAGCCCGGAGAGCGCCGCCGCCAGCATCCGCCCCCGCCTGCGCAGCCATCCGCGCAGCCGTCCCAGCCGTTCCAGCCGTCCCGGCCGCCCGGGTGGCTCGGCGACCGGCGTGGGCACGGCCTCGGCGAGGAGCTGCGCGAGCACCCGCTCGGCCATCGTCTCGCCGTCGACCTCGGGAATCCTGATCCCGCGCCCCAGCGCCCGCAGCTCCTCGCGCAGCCAGTCCTGGTCGTCCTCGTCACTCATGCCCCCCACCCCCCTCCCGGCTGTCCCGCTCCGGCGTCGGCACGATCCCGCTCAGCTTCTTCAGCGCACGGTTCAGCCGGGACTTGACCGTGCCACGTGGCCAGCCCAGCGCGTCGGCCGTCTCCGCCTCGTCCATCTCCAGCAGATAGCGGTACGTCACCACCTGCCGCTGCGCCTCGCTCAGCTCCTCCAGCGCGGACGCCAGCAGCACACGCCGCTCCTCCGCCACGGCCGCCACCGCCGGATCCGCCGACTCGGGTATCCGCGGCTCGGCGCCCAGCAGCATCGCCTCCCGGCCCGCCAGGGCCCGCAGCCGCACCGCCGAGCGCACTGTGTTCCTTGTCTCATTGACGACAATCCGCAGCAGCCAGGGGCGGAAGGACGAGCCGTCCTTGAAGCTCGCCAGCGAGCGATACGCCTTGAAGAACGCGGCCTGCACCACATCCTCCGCGTCCGACCCCGCGCCACAGGCCACGGCGGCGCGGAGTGCGACGCCCGTATATGCGCGCACCAGCTCCGCATACGCCTCCGGCTCACCGGAACGCACGCGCGCGATTGCCGTCGCCTCATCCGCAACCGTCAGGGTGCGGCCCCCCTCCAGAGTCCCCTCCCGAGCGCTCACAGCTTTGATACACCGCTCGCCGGACTTCGGTTCCCGATCCGCCGGACTTCGGTTCCCGATCCGTCCGGGTCCGATTCCCGATCCGCCCGAGATCGGTCACAGCCTGTCGGAGATCCGTTCCCGAGCTGTCGGCCACACCTGAGAGAATGGTGAACATGGCCTCTGATCGCCCCCGCGCGCTGTCCGGTATCCAGCCCACCGCAGGCTCGTTCCACCTCGGGAACTACCTCGGTGCGGTGCGTCAGTACGTGGCGCTGCAAGACACCCACGACGCCTTCTACATGGTCGTGGACCTGCACGCGATCACCGTTCCGCAGGACCCCGCGGAGCTGCGCGCCAATACCCGGCTCGCGGTCGCCCAGCTGCTCGCCGCCGGCCTCGACCCGCAGCGCTGCACGCTCTTCGTCCAGAGCCATGTCCCCGAGCACGCGCAGCTCGCCTGGGTCATGAACTGCATCACCGGCTTCGGTGAAGCCTCCCGGATGACGCAGTTCAAGGACAAGTCCGCCAAGCAGGGCGCGGACCGTGCCACGGTCGGCCTCTTCACCTACCCGATCCTCCAGGTCGCGGACATCCTGCTGTACCAGGCCAACGCCGTCCCGGTCGGCGAGGACCAGCGGCAGCACGTCGAGCTCACCCGCGATCTCGCCGAGCGGTTCAACAGCCGCTTCGGCCGGACCTTCACCGTCCCGGCGCCGTACATCGTCAAGGAGGTCGGGAAGATCTACGACCTCCAGGACCCGACGAGCAAGATGAGCAAGTCGGCGTCCACGCCCAAGGGCCTGGTGAATCTGCTCGACGAGCCGAAGGCCACTGCGAAGAAGATCAAGAGTGCGGTCACCGACACCGGCACCGAGATCCTTTTCGACCCCCAGGGCAAGCCGGGCATCAGCAATCTGCTCAGCATCTACTCCACGCTCACGGGAACCTCCGTCGCGGATCTGGAGCAGAAATACACCGGTAAGGGTTACGGTGCGCTGAAGACGGACCTGGCGGACGTCATGGTCGATTTCGTCACCCCGTTCAGGACCCGCACCCAGGAGTACCTGGACGACCCGGAGACGCTGGACTCGATCCTGGCCGAGGGCGCGGAGAAGGCCCGCGCGGTCGCCGCCGAGACCCTGGCCCAGACGTACGACAAGGTCGGCTTCCTGCCCGCCAAACACTGACAGCGAGCGCTGACAGCCGTCACACTGGCGGGCGGCACCGCCACAGCAACCCGGCACACGGACTGAGGAGAACGATGTGGGGACCGTAACGCTCGGCGTTTCGATCGCGGTCCCGGAGCCGTACGGCAGCCTGATCCAGGAGCAGCGTGCGGGCTTCGGCGATCCGGCCGCGCACGGCATCCCCACGCACGTCACCCTCCTGCCGCCCACCGAGGTCGACGCGTCGCTGCTGCCCGCCGTCGAGGCGCATCTCGCCGAGGTCGCCTCGGCCAGCAGGCCGTTCCCGATGCGCCTGTCCGGTACCGGTACGTTCCGCCCGCTCTCGCCGGTCGTCTTCATCCAGGTCGTCGAGGGCGCGTCGGCCTGCGCCTGGCTGCAGAAGCGGGTCAGGGACAGCACGGGACCGCTCGTCCGTGAGCTCCAGTTCCCGTACCACCCCCATGTGACCGTGGCGCACGGCATCGCCGAGGAGGCGATGGACCGCGCCTACGAGGAGCTGTCCGAGTACGGCGCGGCATGGAGCTGCGCCTCCTTCGCGCTCTACGAGCAGGGCGCCGACGGCGTGTGGCGCAAGCTTCACGAGTACGCGTTCGGCGGCGACGGGGAGGTCTCCGTAGTGCCCTCGCAGAGCGCCCCCGTCGACCACCCCGCCTCGCTGCCCTGAGAGCCTGTCGGATGCCTCTGATCGGGCGGCCACGCCCTGGCACGCACGCTTCCCGCGTTGCCGAAATGCCCTAGTAGCTCCGCTACGAGGACATCCCGGCGCCTTGGAATCGCACGCACCAGACCGCGTCCGCTCTCCGATCGAAGGTCACCCGACAGGCTCTGAGCCGGGCTCCGGGACCTCAGACCGGCAGCCTGCGGAACACCGGCCGCGGCAGATGCCGCAGCGTCGCCATCACCACCCGCAGCGCCCCCGGCACCCACACCGTCTCCGAGCGCCGCCGCAGCCCCAGTTCGATGGCCGCCGCCACCGCCTCCGGCGTGGTGGCCAGCGGCGCCTCGTCCAGCCCGGCCGTCATCTTCGACCGTACGAAGCCGGGCCGCACGATCATCACCTGCACCCCCGTGCCCTGCATGGCGTCCCCCAGCCCCTGGGCGAACGCGTCGAGCCCCGCCTTGCTCGACCCGTAGATGAAATTGGCGCGGCGGGCCCGCTCGCCGGCCACCGACGACAGCACCACCAGCGAACCGTGCCCCTGCGTCTGCAACGCGCCCGCGCACACCAGCCCCGCCGAGATCGCGCCGGTGTAATTGGTCTGCGCGACCCGGACCGCCGCGAGCGGCTCGGCCTCGTCGTGCGCCTGGTCGCCGAGGACACCGAAGGCGAGCAGCACCATGTCGATGTCGCCCTCCGCGAAGACCTTCCCGAGCGCCTCCTCGTGCGAGGCGGGGTCCAGGGCGTCGAAGTCGACCGTACGGACGTCCGCGCCCAGGGTCCGCAGCCGGCCGGCCGCGCGGTCCAGGGCGGGGGAGGGGCGGCCGGCCAGCCAGACCGTACGGGTCCGGCGGGCGATCAGCCGGCGCGCGGTGGCGAGACCGATCTCCGACGTACCGCCGAGGATGAGCAGGGACTGCGGGGTGCCGAAGGCGTCCTTCATCGTTCAGTGCTCCTTGGGGGGCTCGCGGGCTACGGGGCTAAGGGCTGGGGCCGGGGGGAGAAGGGTCTAGAGGGCCAGCCGGCGGGACAGGTCCGAGGTGAAGACGGAACGCGGGTCCAGCTCGGCCCGCAGCGCGCGGAATTCGTCCACGCGCGGATACATCGCGGTCAGCAGATCCGGCCGCAGCCGCGCGTCCTTCGCGAGGCAGACCCGGCCGCCCGCCGCCGCGACGTCCTCGTCCAGCTCGTCGAGGAACGAGCCGAGGCCGGTCAGCCCCGTGGGGAGGCCCAGGGCCAGCGTCCAGCCGGCCATCGGGAACGACAGCCACCCCGGATCCCCCGTGCCGAAGCGTTTGAGTACGGCGAGGAAGGACGGGCAGCCGCGCCGCGCGATGCGCCGCACGATCCGCCGCAGCGCCTCCTCCTGCCCGTACCCGACGACGAACTGGTACTGGACGAAGCCGGCCCGCCCGTAGAGCCGGTTCCAGTGCGGGACACCGTCCAGCGGATGGAAGAACGCCGAGAGCCGTTGCAGCTCGCCGGTCCGCCGCCGCGGTGCCCCGCGGTACCACAGCTCGTTGAAGAGCCCGGCCGTGGCGCGTCCCAGCAGCCCTGACGGTACGAAGGCGGGGCCGGCCGGGAGCTGCCCCGGCCGGAAGGCGAGCGGCCGCCGCCGGGCGCGCGCCGGGAGCGCGTCCAGCGGCGCGTGATCCCCGCGCGTCAGCACCGCGCGCCCCAGGGCCGCCCCGCGCGCCAGCAGGTCGATCCAGGCGACCGAATAGCGGTGGTGGTGGCCGGCCGCGGTGAGGCGGGCGAGCAGGTCGTCCAGGTCCGTGGCGCGTTCGGTGTCGACGGACATCAGGGAGGTCTCGACGCGGTGAAGTCGTACGGTCGCCGAAAGGATCACGCCTGTCAGGCCCATGCCGCCCGCTGTCGCGTCGAAGAGCGGGGTGCCGGGCAGGACCGTACGGACCTCGCCGTCGGCGGTCAGCAGCTCCAGGGCCCGCACATGGCGGGCGAAGGAGCCGGCCACCTCGTGGTTCGTGCCGTGGATGTCGGCGCCGATGGCCCCGCCGACCGTCACATAGCGGGTCGCGGGCGTCACCGGTACGAACCAGCCGAGCGGCAGCAGCACGTCCATCAGCCGGTGCAGGCTCACCCCCGCGTCGCACACCACGACACCCGCCGCCGCGTCGATCGTGCGGATACGGTCCAGGGCGGTCATGTCGAGGACGGAGCCGCCCGCGTTCTGCGCCGCGTCGCCGTACGCCCGGCCGAGACCGCGCGCGATGGAGCCCCGTGTCCCGCTGTCGCGTACGGCGTCGGCCGCCTCCTCGTACGAGCGGGGGCGGACCAGCAGGGCGGTCGTCGGGGCGGTGCGGCCCCAGCCGGTCAGGGAGACGAAGGAGTCGGGGCCGTCCCCGGTCGTCTCGGCATCGGTGGCGGCAGCGGCGTCGGCAGACATGGAGGTGACCGTATCGCCCCATACCGCATTATTCAGCGCCTTTGTTGCGCTGCTCGTATGAATGGGTGGCCGGGTGAGTGCCGGGGAGCCCGTCCACTGGTTCCGCGATCCGGGGGTAGGTCTCCTTCATGGACTGGCTGAAAAAACTCCCCGTCATCGGCCCGCTCATGGCCCGGCTGATGCGGACGCACGCCTGGCGTTCGTACGAGACGCTCGACCGGGTCCACTGGTCGCGCCTGGCCGCCGCCATCACCTTCATCAGCTTTCTCGCACTCTTCCCGCTGATCACCGTGGGCGCGGCGATCGGTGCCGCGCTCCTCAGCCAGGACCAGCTCGACCGGTTGCAGAACACCGTCACGAAGCAGGTGCCCGGCATCTCCGCGCAGCTCGACATCGGCGGTCTGGTGGCCAACGCCGGCACGGTCGGGGTGGTGGCCGGCGCGCTGCTGCTCTTCACCGGCATCGGCTGGGTCGGCTCGATGCGGGAGTGCCTGCGGGCCGTCTGGGAGCTGGACGAGGCGGAAGAAGGCAATCCGGTCCTGCTCAGGGCCAAGGACGGCGTGGTGCTCCTGGGCCTGGGCGTCGTCGGACTCGCCTCCTTCGGCGCCTCCACCTTCGGTTCCACGGCCGTCGGCTGGACCGTCCGCCTGCTCGGCATCCCCGAGAACGGTGCGGGCGGTGTGCTGCTCCGGATCGCCGCGCTCGCGGTGGCGGTCCTCGCCGACTTCCTGATCCTGCTGTACGTCCTGACGCTGCTGCCCCGGGTGCGGCCGTCACGCCACCGGCTCGTCGTCGCCGCACTCGTCGGGGCCGTCGGCTTCGAACTGCTCAAGCTGCTGCTCGGCGGCTATATGAAGGACGTGGCGGCGAAGAGTATGTACGGCGCGTTCGGTGTGCCGGTGGCGCTGCTGCTGTGGATCAACTTCACAGCGAAGCTGCTGCTGTTCTGTGCCGCCTGGACGGCGACCCCCAGCAAGGAGCAGCAGGGCGTCAGGGACGGGGCAGGCGACGGACCAGGTCGGGCAGCGGCCAGCGCCGGTTGACGAGGAACACCCCGCCCGCCAGTACGATCATCGCCCCGCCCGTGATGGCGAGGGCGATCCCGGCGCCGCCGGCGCCGCTCGATGCGGCCCGCGGCTTGGCGGCGCCGCTCGGACCCGCCTGGTCGGCGCCCGCCTTGGTCGGGGCCGGGGAGGCGCTCGACTTCACCGACTTGGGAGCCACCAGTTCGCCGACCGGCTTGACCTTGGCCGCCGCCGCGAAGCCCCAGTCCAGCAGGCGCGCTGTCTCCTGGTAGACCGCCTGGCCCTCGCCGGAGGACGGGTTCATGACGGTGACCAGCAGCACCTTGCCGTTGCGTTCGGCCACCCCGGTGAAGGTCGAGCCGGCGTGGGTGGTGTTGCCGTTCTTCACGCCCGCGATGCCCTTGTAGGCCGGGATACCGCTGGTGCCGGTCAGCAGCCGGTTGGTGTTCTGGATCTCGAAGGTCTCGCGCTTCTTGCCCTTCTTCTGCTCGCCGGGGAACTTGGCCGACGAGGTCGAGCAGTACTCCCGGAAGTCCTTCTTCTGCAGACCGGAGCGGGCGAACAGGGTGAGGTCGTACGCGCTGGAGACCTGGTTCTTCTCGTCGTAGCCGTCGGGCGTGACCACATGTGTGTCGAGCGCCTGGAGATCATCGGCGTGCTGCTGCATGTCCCGGACGGTCTTGGGGATCCCGCCGTTCATCTCGGAGAGCACGTGCACGGCGTCGTTGCCGGAGCGCAGGAAGACGCCCAGCCACAGATCGTGGACGCTGTACGTGAGGTTTTCCTTCACCCCGACCAGGCTGCTGCCCTCGCCCACGCTCTCCAGCTCGGCGGTCCGCACCTTGTGCTTCTCCTCCTTGGGCAGCTTGGGCAGCAGCGTGTCCGCGAAGAGCATCTTGAGGGTGGAGGCCGGCGGCAGTCGCCAGTGGGCGTTGTGGGAGGCCAGTACCGCGCCGGACTCGGCGTCCGCGACGATCCAGGACCGGCCGCTCAGCTCCTTGGGCAGGACAGGGACGCCGGGGCCGAGATTCACCTGCGTGCCCGCCAGACCGAGCTTGGCCCCGCCGACCGTGGACATGGCGACGGGTGGCTGGGGCTGCTTCTCGTCAGGACCGTCGGACGCGCTGTCCGCGAACGAGGGCGCGGCGGTAAGCACGGGCAGCAACGCGGCAGTTATGACCGTCAGGGCGGTCTTTTTCAGAGCGGACACGATCGGAAACGTACATGGCGCGGACATCGATTCCGACAGCTGGTCCGGCCCCCGGCCCTGAGGACCCCGCTGCGGCCGCCCTGAGGGCGACGGCGATACTGAGCATATGAAGCTCAGCCGTCCCGTGTCCTGGTTCCTGCTCACGTTCGGTATCTGGAGCTGGTTCATCTGGATCACCTTCGTCAAGAACCTGTGGCAGGACGGCAGCGGACTCGCCTTCGACGACGCCGGTGATCCGACCGGATATTTCTGGGTGCATCTGGTGCTCGCCATCGTGTCCTTCCTTCTGGGGACGGCCGTGGGAGTGATCGGGTTCCGTGGCGTCCGCGCACTGCGGCGCGAACAGCACACACAACTCGGATAGGGGGCCGTTCGTGGTCGTAGTGGTCGTTCTGGTGGTGGTCGCGGCCGTCGCGCTGGTGGTCGCCGCGCACTGGTACGTGTGGCGGCGCCTGGTGCGTGACACGACGAAGCCGCGCGGCCTCGGCCGCGGGCTGGGCACGGCAGCCGTCGTGCTGATGCCGTTCCTGGCCGTCGGCGCCGTGAGCTCGGGACGAGCCGGGGCGCCCTTCTGGCTCCAGCAGGTACTCGCCTGGCCGGGCTTCCTGTGGCTGGCGGTGCTGCTGTACCTGGTGCTGGCGCTGGTGGTGGGTGAGGTCGTACGGCCCCTGCTGCTGCGGCGGCTGCCGGAGCGCGGGGAGGCCGGGCGCGCTGCCGGGGAATCCGCCGTCGCGGCGGAGACACCGGCCGTGGTCGGGGCCCGTACCGCGTCCGGGGCGGGCGCGGTCATACCTGAAGGTACGACAGAGCGGTCAACGCCGCCTGCCGGCGCCGCCGTCGGTGCCACGGCCGCACCCGCCGCGCCCTCCCGCAGGCTCTTCGTCTCCCGTGTCGTCGGCGGCGCAGCCGCGACCGCGGCGCTCGCCACCGTCGGATACGGCACCTACGGCGTGCTGCGGGGCCCCCGGGTCAAGCGCCTCACCGTCCCGCTCGCGAAGCTGCCGCGCGGCGCCCATGGCTTCCGCATCGCCGTCGTCAGCGATATCCACCTCGGCCCGATCCTGGGCCGCGCGCACACCCAGCGCATCGTCGACACCATCAACTCCACCCGGCCCGATCTGATCGCCGTCGTCGGTGACCTGGTGGACGGCACCGTCGAGGACCTGGGCCCGGCGGCGGAGCCGCTCGCCGGCCTGGAGGCAGCGCACGGCACGTTCTTCGTCACCGGCAACCACGAGTACTTCTCGGGCGCCGAGGCGTGGGTCGACCATGTGCGGGAGCTGGGACTGCGGCCCCTGGAGAACGACCGCGTGGAGCTGCCCGGCTTCGATCTCGCCGGGGTCAACGACATCGCAGGCGAGAGCGAGGGCGCGGGCCCCGACTTCGCGAAGGCGCTCGGCGACCGCGACCGGGCCAGGACGTCCGTACTCCTCGCGCATCAGCCCGTGGTCATCGACGACGCCGTACGCCACGGCGTCGACCTACAGCTTTCCGGACACACGCACGGCGGTCAGCTCTGGCCGGGAAACTACCTCGCGGAGCTCGCCAACCCCACCGTGGCCGGTCTGGAGCGGTACGGCGACACCCAGCTGTACGTGTCCCGGGGCGCGGGCGCCTGGGGTCCGCCGGTCCGTGTCGGGGCCCCCTCCGACATCACCGTCGTGGAGCTGGCTTCGCGCCAGGCATGACCTCGGAGACGGCTTGTTCCCGCTCTTGCGCCGGCCGCCGATCCGGCTCTCACACCTTGACCTGACTGTTGCCTGTGAGAGCCGGGATTTCCCTTCCACTGGTGAAACCCTTGTGGTTGGGTGATCGCCATCACGGTCAGGGGTGGGCGTGATAGAGGGGCACAGCAATGCGGCCGATCCGTCTGCGGATTCTCATCACATGTCTTGTGCTGGTGATTGCGGGTGTGGGCGGCTGGCAGCTGCTCCCGTCCGACAATGCCGAGCAGAAGGCGATCACCGTCGGTACGACGGACGTGGTCACCTCGCTCGATCCGGCGGGAGCGTACGACGCCGGCTCCTGGGCGTTGTTCAGCAACATCTACCAATCACTGCTGACGTTCAAACCAAGTTCCATCACGCCGGTGCCGGACGCGGCGCGCAGCTGCGGCTTCGTCGGGACGGAACTCCGGACCTATCGCTGCGAGGTCAGGGACGATCTCACCTTCCCCGGCGGCCGCAAGCTCACCGGAGCGGACGTCAAGTACTCCTTCGACCGGGTCCTGGCGATCAAGGCGGATGTCGGTCCGCTGCCCCTCTTCTCCACGCTCAAGTCGGTTGTGGCCAAGGGGCAGACCGTCACCTTCCACCTCGGTTCCGGGGATGCGACCTTCCCGCTGAAGGTGGCCACGGGGGCCGGTTCGATCGTCGACCGCACCCAGTACCCGGCGGGTCAACTGCGCGCGGGCAACGAGGTGGACGGCTCGGGGCCGTACATCCTCAAGAGGTACGCCCCGGGGGCCACCGCCCATCTGGAGCCCAACCCCGCGTACCGCGGCTCGATCGCCGAGACCGGTGGTCCGGTGGACGTCCGGTACTTCAAGACGCCCGACGCGCTGGCCGCGGCGTGGAAGGCCCGCACCGTCGACGTCACCCACCGCCAGCTGCCCCCGGCGCTGATCGCCGGGCTGGACGAGAGCCAGGACGACATCCGGGTCAACGAGGCCGACAGCGCCGCGATCCGCAATCTCGTCTTCAACGTGCGCGAGGGCTCGCCGATGGCCGACAAGGCGGTACGCGCGGCGGTCGCCGCGATCGTCGACCGGCCCAAGATCGTCTCCGGTGTCTACCACTCCACGGTCGATCCGCTCTACTCGCTGATCCCGCAGGGCATCCCGTCCCACACCACGCCGTTCTTCGACGCCTATCCGAAGCCCGATCCCGAGCGCGCCAAAACACTCCTGGCGGACGCGGGAGTGGTGACCCCGGTGCGTTTCACGCTCGCGCACGCGGAGGGCGGCTCGGCCGCGCCGGAGGCCGACGAGCTGCGCGAGCAGCTGGAAGCCACCGGGCTGTTCACGGTGAAGACCGTCGAGAAGGAGTGGACGGCCTTCCAGAAGGGCTTCGCCGCCGGGGAGTACGACGCGTACACCGTCAGCTGGCTGCCGGACTTCCCCGATCCCGACAACTTCATCCAGCCGCTGGTCGGCCGGGACGCCACGCTGCACAGCGGCTACGCGAGCGACCGCGTCGACGAACTGATCCGGTCCACCCAGCGGTTCAGCGAACGCTCCCGCGCCTCGGCGGACTTCAAGTCCCTGCAGCAGGTGGTGGCGCAGGACGTGCCACTCCTGCCGCTGTGGCAGAAGAAGGACTACGTCCTGAGCACGCAGGACGTCACGGGCTCGCAGTACCTCTCGGACGGCACCGGCATCTGGCGGCTGTGGCAGCTGGGCTGGATCTGACCGGTGGGCCGGCTCCGGCCGGTCAGCTCTTCTTGCGGGAGGCGGCCACTTCCGCCATGCCCGGCAGGAAGTCCGTGAACAGCTCGTGCACTTCGCGTACGAGCGGCCGCAGTACCCGGAAGCGGGAGAGCGCGACACCCCGGCTGGTCAGCCGGGCGCCGCGTTCGGCGAGGCGGCGGCTGCGCTCGCTGTCCTCGGAGCGGTCGAAGACCCAGAACAGGACAAGGCCCATCTGGGACAGCCACATCAGCTCGGGGAGTATGTCCACCAGGTCGTCGGCGACCTTGGACCGGGAGCCGGCCAGCGCCTCCCGGTGAACCGCGATGGCCGCCTCGCGGGCGTGGTCGGATTCGGGGGAGAACGGGCTCAGCGGGCTCTCCGGGTCCGCCGCGTTCTTGAAGAACTGGGCGGCGAACTCGTGGTACGGCTCCGCGATGTCGAGCCAGGCCTTCAGCACCCCGGCCATCCGCGCCTCGAGTTCGGTCTCCCGGTCGAGCACCGGCCGGACCGCCACCCGGTGTTCGGCGGCGATCCGGTCGTAGAAGCCCTGGACGAGATGTTCCTTGGACGAGAAGTAGTAGTACGCGTTCCCGACGGAGACCCCGGCCTCCTTGGCGATGGCCCGCATGGTCGTCTTGTCGTAACCGCGCTCCTGGAAGAGCCGCAGCGCGGTTTCGAGGATGAGCGTGCGGGTCTGCTCGCTCTTCGGGGCCTTGGGGTCCTTCGCGTCCTTCACGGCGTCCTTGACGTCCTTCGTATCCTGCGTGTCCTTCTCGTCCCTCACGCTGCCCGAGCCTAATGCGACGGCGAGGGCGCCTCGCACACGCCGTCGCAGGGCGCCGCCGTCAGCTCCCGGTATTTCGAGGCGGCGAGCACACTGACCCGGGCGAAGGGGGCGCCGGCCGGGGTGGCCAGCCAGTGGGCCTTGGGCCGGTGTTCGGCCAGCGCCCAGAGGCAGACGATCCAGGCGGCGGTCCCGCGGTAGACCTGGCCGCCGTCACCGATGACGGTGATCTCCTTCAGCGTGGAGCGGTGATCGAGGTCCGGGAACCGCCGCCGCGCCTCCTGCGAGTTGGCGGGTACCGGATCGATCGGTACGAGCTGGGGCTGACGCAGCAGCCAGTGCCGCAGATGGACACAGAGCGGGCAGTCCGCGTCGTACAGCACGGTCAGCCGCCGTACGGGCAGCCGGTGCGCGGACAGTCGGTGCGCGGGCCTCGACTCCCTGGCCACGGCCGCTCACACCCCGGTGGCCGGCGTGGCCCACGGACCCTTGTCCACCGGCCCCGTCCAGCCCTGCGGCGGCACCGGCGGCGTCTGCTCGCGCTCCATGATCCCGCGCCGCCGGATCTTGTTGAGTACGTACACGTTGCCGAGGTGCATCACCCCGAGGACGAGCAGGACGACGCCGACCTTCACCGAGAGCGCCTCGAAGAGCCCGCGGGCGTTCTCGACGGCGTCGGCGTTCTTCAGATAGAGCGCGACGAAGCCGAGGTTGACCAGATAGAAGCCCACCACCAGCAGGTGGTTCACGGCTTCGGCGAGCTTCTCGTTCCCGTGCAGTACGTCGGCGAGAAAGACGCGTCCGTTGCGGCTCAGCGTCCGGGCCACCCACACGGTGAGCGCCACGCTGATCGCCAGGTAGACCAGATACGCGACAACAGTGAGGTCCATCCCCCACCCTCCCTTTGAACGTGTTCAAAAGCTGTTGTCCTGGACTGTAGACCTACTTTTGAACATGTTCAAGTGGGGATCGCGTGCGCCGCGACGCCCACGCCGGGCCACGTCCGACCGCATTGACAGGCTGCGTTGACACGCCGCGTTCCGGTGGCTGTAATGGTGCGCGTGTCGCGTGACTCCGACCAGAGAGCTCTGGGTGGGTCGGTGGGTGGGCGGCACCTTTCATTAAGGGGCGACGCCATGAGTTCTCACTCCGCCTAACGCGTCTGACGTCCGCGCCGTCCGCGCGCAGTCCCTTGTCCCGGCGACCGTCCACGGCTCCGTATGCCGGTCGGTGTCCAGTTCCGGGCCACCCATGTCATTGGAGATCCGACACCGTATGTCCCTGTCCTTCAACCATTCGGTCATCGAGGAGTTCCGGGCCAACGCGGGAAAGGTCGGTGGTCCCTTCGAGGGCGGCGACCTGCTCCTGCTGACCACCACCGGCGCGAAGTCGGGGGCGGAGCACACCGTTCCGCTCGGCTATGTCCGCGACGACGAGCTGCTGCTCGTCGTCGGGTCCGCCGGAGGCGCGCCCCGTCATCCCGCCTGGTACCACAACATGCTCGCCCACCCCTTGGTGCGCGTGGAGATCGGCACCGAGGTCTTCGAAGCGGTCGCGGTCCCCGCCGAGGGCGCGCGACGCGACCGGCTGTTCGCGCGGGTGGTACGCGCGGCGCCCGGATACGCCGACTACCAGGCCAACACCTCCCGGATCCTGCCGGTCGTGGTCCTGGAACGCTCCGATCCCGAGGTGGGGGAGGGACCAGAGGCGGGGGAGGGATCAGAGGCGGGGGAGGGATCAGCGGCGGCGCAGGGCCCTCGTGAGATCAGCAATCTCGCCGACAAGCTCATCGAGGTCCATACCTGGCTGCGCGCGCAGCTGCGGTCCGTACGCGCCGAGGCCGGCGCCCACTTCGCCGCGCGGGCGGCCCACCAGGGCCCCGGCGAACCGCCGGCGCCGGGTCTGGGCCTCCAGCTCCGGCAGCACTGTCTGGCGTTCTGCGAGTCCCTGGAGTTCCACCACACGGGGGAGGACGCACATGTCTTCCCGGCGCTCGCGGTCCACCATCCCCACCTGGCCGGCGCCCTCGACCGGCTGCGCGACGAACACCGTACGGTCGCGCGCATCCAGGGCGAGCTGCTCGCCCTGCTGGCCGACCTCGGCAGCGCCGACCCGGAGCGTTTCCTCACGGAGCTGGACCGGATGTCCGAGGAGCTGACGGCGCACCTCGACTACGAGGAGGAGTCACTTCTCCCGGTCCTGGCCGGGATCCCGTTCCCGCCGGCTCCGCCCGTACCCGGCGCGGCGGAAAGCGTCGCTGACTGACGGGTGGTCACGAAGGCGGTGACGGACCTCGTACCCGGCGTGCCGGTACCCGGTCCGTCGCCGCCCCCACTCACATGCTGCTGAGCGACCGGGCGTACGAGATCTGCCCCATGATCATCTGGAAGGCTCCCTCGTGGGTGGCCGGCACCATGGTCGAGTGATGCCTGCCGCCGCTGGTCACCGTGATCTGGATGAACCCGGTCGTCGTCTTCTCCTTCATCAGCAGGAAGAGCAGACCGAGCAGGCAGAACAGGAAGAAGACGACCGCCAGGATGATGGCGTGCGTCGGGATCTTCTCCTCCGTGCGGGACATGTCCGTCGCGTTCCACACCGCGCCCCTGAGCGGCAGCGTGCCCGACGGGGTGATGATCGAGTCGTTCATGACGGTGATGTCACCGATGGAGACCAGCGGCGCCCCCGCGCCGCCCACCGGTACGGGCATCGGGGCGCCGGACTGCGGATAGCCGTACCCGGGAGCCGGGTTGGGGTAGCCGTAGCCGGGCGCCGCGCCCAACTGGCCGTCGGCGAGGGTCGGATTCGGGAAGTCGTACTCCGGAGTGCCCGGAGTGCCCGGGGCGCCCGTCGCTCCCGGCTGCCGTGCCGGCTGCTGCGGCGGCCCCCAGTTGTACTCCCCGTCCGCGTACGGATTCGGCTCGGTCATCTCTCCCCGCTTTCCGTGGTCCTTCTCGGCTGCATTGATCCTGGCACAACAAGGGCCCGCTCCTGTACGGCGTACCGAACAGAAACGGGCCCTCGAAGCGGCAACGGCCCCGGACAGGGCCGAGCCGTCAGAACCGGCGGGTGATCAGCGCGCGCTTGACTTCCTGGATCGCCTTCGTGACCTCGATACCACGCGGGCAGGCGTCCGTGCAGTTGAACGTCGTGCGGCAACGCCACACCCCGTCCTTGTCGTTGAGGATCTCAAGACGCTGCTCCCCGGCCTCGTCACGCGAGTCGAAGATGAAGCGGTGCGCGTTTACGATCGCGGCGGGACCGAAGTACTGGCCGTCGTTCCAGAACACCGGGCAGGACGACGTGCACGCGGCGCACAGAATGCACTTGGTGGTGTCGTCGAAGCGCTCGCGGTCCTCGGAGGACTGCAGGCGCTCACGCGTCGGCTCGTTGCCGCTGGTGACGAGGAAGGGCATCACATCGCGGTACGCCTGGAAGAACGGATCCATGTCCACGATCAGGTCCTTGAGGACCGTGAGGCCCTTTATGGGCTCGACCGTGATCGGCTTGGCGGGGTTGATGTCCTTGATCAGCGTCTTGCACGCCAGCCGGTTACGGCCGTTGATCCGCATCGCGTCGGAGCCGCAGATGCCGTGCGCGCAGGAGCGCCGGAAGGTGAGGGTGCCGTCCAGTTCCCACTTGATCTTGTGGAGACCGTCGAGCACCCGCTCCTTCGGGTCGATGTCGATCTGGAAGTCCTGCCACTGGGCCTCGTCCGAGACCTCCGGGTTGAAGCGGCGGATCCGGAAGGTGACCGTGATGAGGTGCGAGGCGGCGGACGCCGCCTCCACCCGGTCCAGGGTCGGGGTAGCCATCAGTACTTACGCTCCATCGGCTGGTAGCGGGTCTGGACGACCGGCTTGTAGTCGAGACGGATGGACTCGATGCCGTCGTCGCCGACCTCGCGGTACGCCATGGTGTGGCGCATGAAGTTCACGTCGTCACGGTTGGGGAAGTCCTCGCGGTAGTGACCGCCGCGGGACTCCTTGCGGGCGAGCGCCGAGACGGCCATCACCTCGGCCAGGTCGAGCAGGTTGCCCAGCTCGACGGCCTCCAGAAGATCGGTGTTGAAGCGCCGGCCCTTGTCCTGGACGGACACGTTCAGGTAGCGCTCGCGCAGCTCGCCGATCTTCTCGACGGCCGTCTTGATCGTCTGCTCGGTACGGAACACCATGACATTGGCGTCCATGGTCTCCTGGAGCTCCAGGCGCAGGTCGGCGACCCGCTCCTTGCCCGTGGAGTTGCGCAGTCGCTCGACCTGCGCCTCGACCAGCTCCGCCGGGTTCTCGGGCAGCTCGACGTACTCGCTCTTCGCGGCGTACTCCGCGGCGGCGATACCGGAGCGGCGGCCGAAGACATTGATGTCCAGCAGCGAGTTGGTGCCCAGACGGTTGGCGCCGTGCACCGAGACGCACGCGACCTCGCCGGCCGCGTACAGGCCCGGGACGACCGTCGTGTTGTCCGCGAGGACCTCGCCCTGGACGTTGGTGGGGATGCCGCCCATGGCGTAGTGCGCGGTCGGCTGGATCGGGATCGGGTCCGTGTACGGCTCGATGCCCAGGTAGGTCCGCGCGAACTCGGTGATGTCGGGCAGCTTGGCGTCCAGCTGCTCCGGCGGCAGGTGCGTGAGGTCGAGGTAGACGTGGTCGCCCTCGGGACCGCAGCCACGGCCCTCGCGGATCTCCGTGTAGATGGAGCGCGAGACGACATCGCGCGAGGCGAGGTCCTTCATGACGGGCGCGTACTTCTCCATGAAGCGCTCGCCGTCCTTGTTGCGCAGGATGCCGCCCTCACCGCGGGCGCCCTCCGTGAGCAGGATGCCCATGCGCCAGATGCCCGTCGGGTGGAACTGGAAGAACTCCATGTCCTCCAGCGGCAGTCCGCGCCGGTAGCACGCGGCCTGGCCGTCACCGGTCAGGGTGTGCGCGTTGGAGGTCACCTTGAAGAACTTGCCGGTGCCGCCGGAGGCGTAGATGACCGACTTCGCCTGGAAGACATGGATCTCGCCGGTGGCCAGCTCGTAGGCGACCACGCCGGCGGACTTCTTGACCCCGTCGACCTCGACGATCAGCTGGTCCAGGACGTAGAACTCGTTGAAGAACTCCACGCCCTCCTTGACGCAGTTCTGGTACAGCGTCTGGAGGATCATGTGCCCCGTACGGTCCGCGGCGTAGCAGGACCGGCGGACCGGCGCCTCGCCGTGGTTGCGGGAGTGGCCGCCGAAGCGGCGCTGGTCGATGGTGCCGTCCGGGGTCCGGTTGAACGGCAGGCCCATCTTCTCCAGGTCGAGGACCGCGTCGATGGCCTCCTTCGCCAGGATCTCGGCGGCGTCCTGGTCGACCAGGTAGTCACCGCCCTTGATCGTGTCGAAGGTGTGCCACTCCCAGTTGTCCTCTTCCACATTGGCGAGCGCGGCGGCCATACCGCCCTGCGCGGCGCCCGTGTGGGACCGGGTCGGGTAGAGCTTCGTCAGCACGGCGGTACGGCTGCGCTTGGTCGACTCGATGGCCGCGCGCATGCCGGCGCCGCCGGCGCCGACGATGACGGTGTCGTACTTATGGATCTTCATTGGTCTCGTCCAGCCCCGGCTTTAGCGGATGTTCGGGTCGAAGGTGAAGATCACCAGCGAGCCCAGAAGGATGGTGAACACCGTGGCGGTGTACAGCAGGCCCTTGAGCCACAGACGCGTCGTGGTGCGCTCCGCGTAGTCGTTGATGACCGTACGGAGGCCGTTGCCGCCGTGCAGCATCGCCAGCCACAGCATCAGCAGATCCCAGACCTGCCAGAACGGGGACGCCCAGCGGCCGGCCACGAAGGCGAAGCCGATCTTGGAGACGCCGCCGTCCAGCACCAGCTGGATGAGCAGATGGCCGAGGACCAGGACGACCAGCAGGACACCGGACAGCCGCATGAAGAGCCACGCGGCCATCTCGAAGTTGCCGCGGGTCGACTTCGGGGTCCTGCCGGTGCGCTTGCGCGGCGCCTCGATGAGGGGGGCCGGGAAGTCGGCGTCGTACAGGCTCGCGCCCTCGACGGGACTGATCTGGGAAGAGGTGTCAGCCACTGCGTTGTTCGAAGACATTGCGGACTCAGCTCCCGAAGACTTGGCGTGCGGCGTGGCCGAGCACGGGGTAGAGGGCGCCCACCATCAGGACGATCCAGATGCCCATGACGCTCCAGAGCATCTGCTTCTGATAGCGCGGGCCCTTCGACCAGAAGTCCACGGCGATGACACGCAGGCCGTTGAGCGCGTGAAAGAGGATGGCGGCCACAAGGCCGTACTCGAGCAGCGCGACGACCGGGTTCTTGTAGGTCGCTACGACATCGTCGTAGGCCTCGGGGGAGACACGGACGAGAGCGGTGTCCAGCACGTGTACGAACAGGAAGAAGAAGATGAGGACGCCGGTGACTCGATGAGCCACCCAGGACCACATTCCTTCCCGGCCGCGGTACAGCGTTCCAGCCGGCACGGAAAAACCCTCCGGGAGCGGTGATCGGGGCCGGCCGCCATCTTCTACTCAATCAAGCACAGTGGTGTCGGTCGCGCCCGGCCGGGTACGGTCCACCGGCCCCGGCCATCGTAGCGACGAGTTGTCGGTTCGTTCGCCCGGGGTCCGTAGGTGTGATCAAACAGGCAATCAAACAGCCACGGACGGGCTACTGGGGTGCCCGAAATCCCTGCATTCCATATGAACCTATCGTCGCTCGATCACCCGAATGGCCGGTTTCCGGGGGGTATTCCGGATCGTGTCCCGGGTGGCGTCCCGGATCGTGTCCTGGATCGTGTCCCGGGTGGCGGACGAGCAGCCGGGTGATCCGGCCCCTGGCGAGCCGGCGCAGCTCGTCGGCGGCGACGGCCCGCTCGTGGTCGGGGTCGTGGCCGAGCCGGGTCCGGATGACGGCCAGCATGTGGTCGAGGTACTCCTCCGGCCGGTGTCCGTCGGGGCTGATCACGAAGGCGTGGCCGAAGCTGCTCTCGTACGCGGCGTGCGCGGCGCGCAGCGCGGTGATGGCCGCGGGCGGGGCGCTGTGGGGCGGCCCCGAGGACGATTCGTCGGCGAGCGCCTCGGTGAGGTCGGCGTGCGAGAGGTCGTAGCTGGCCTCGTCGGACGCGGCGAGCAGGGTGTCGAGATCGGCGTAGGGGCGGTGGGCGGCGAGCCGCTGGGCCCAGCGGTGGCTGCCGCAGCACGTGAGGAACGCGGCTTCCGCGGCGCAGGCCGGGGCGGCGTTGAGGAGGCGGAGGCCGTCCGGAGGGCCGGCCTGGGATGCACTGGACAGCATGGGCTCCTCGAACGCGGCGTGCGCGGGGCGCAGACGTGACGGCGGACGTGCCGGGCGTGCCGGATGCGGCAGACGCCCTGGCAGACGTCATGGCGGACGCGGTGGTTGAGCGGTGAACGGATGAATCTGCCGCAACCGTATCGACGCCTGGAGTGAATTGTCCCAGGGATGCTCGATTTTCACCCGGACGGGAGAGTTTCACCGCGCGCCGTGGACGTGGGCGTGGGACCTTCGCCGTAACTGCGTCATGCTTTTGCCGCGCTTTCCCCGCACATGGGAGGTTTCTGAGTGATGTGGATATCCCGGGGTACCCAGGTCGTGGGCACGGTTGTCGCGGTGGCCGCCACCTTCACCGTGGTGGGATGCGGCTCCGGGGGCGCGCGTGTCGGCTCGCCGGACGACGTGCGGTCGGCGTCCGCCGCCTCCGCCTCCGCCTCTTCGGCGGCGGCTCGTTCCTCCACCCTCTCCTCCGCGGCCTCCCCCTCACCGACGTACGCACTCTCGGTCGCGCCGCGATCCATACCCTCCGTCCGCACGCACGAGGCGGCCCGCGGTCCCGGCTGGCGGCCCGGCGCGAAGAGCGGGGTCGTGATCGCGACCGGCAGCGAGGGACTCGCCGACGAGGGCAAGCTGCTCTCCCAGGAGCTGAAGATCGCCTACCGGGGCACCGCCAAGGCGCGCGCCGGAGATGTCGAGCTGGCCCTCGCGAGCGGGGGCGGCGCGGCGGAGTCGTACACCCTGAGCGTGCGCGCCGGCCGGGTCCGGATCACCGGTCCCGACCAGGCCGGGGTCTTCTACGGCACCCGCACGCTCAAGCAGTCCGTGCGCGCCGACGGCGCGATGCCGGAAGGCGTCGTACGGGACCGTCCCGGCCGTCCGCAGCGCGGGCTGAACCTCGACATCGCACGCAAGTACTACACCCCGGGCTGGATCGAGGACCGGCTGCGGGAGATGGCCGACCTCAAGCTCAATCAGCTGGGGCTGCACTTCTCCGACGACCAGGGCTTCCGTATCGAGTCCACCAGCCATCCCGAGATCGTCTCCAAGCAGCACCTGTCCAAGGCCGAGGTGCGGCACATCCTGGCGCTGGCCAAGCGGCTGCACATCAACGTCGTCCCGGAGATCGACAACCCGGGCCACCTCGGCGCGGTGCTGCAGGTGTACCCCGCGCTCCAGCTGCGCAACGTCAACGGCACGCCCACGCGCGGCGCGATCGACATCTCCCAGGCGGCGTCCGCGCGGCTCCTGGACGATCTGCTGCGTGAGTTCGCCGGGCTGTTCCCCGGCCCGTACTGGCATCTCGGCGCGGACGAGTACCAGGCGCTGGTCGTCGCGGACCCCCAGGCGTCCTTTCCGAAGCTCGCCCAGCTCGCGGTCAAGAAGTACGGAAGCGGGGGCACCGTCCAGGATCTGACGACCGGCTGGACGAATGACCGCGCCGCGGTGATGCGTCCGTTCAAGCGGCAGCTCAGGGTGTGGAACGACGGCATCTTCAGGGGCGGTTCCGTCCAGGCCGACAAGAACCTGCAGGTCGCGTACTGGACGGGCAAGGAGATCGGGGCGCGGCCGCCGGAGGAGTATCTGAGCGCCGGCCGCACGATGGTCAACTACAACGACGAGTACCTCTACTACGTGCTCGGCCAGCCCAACGACTTCCGCTATCCCACCGGGCAGCGGATCTACGAGCAGTGGACCCCGCTGGTCCTGCGCGGCACGAACGCGGTGCCCGCGCGCTACTCGAAGCAGATCCTGGGCGGAGTGTTCGCGGTCTGGGGCGACTTCCCGAACGCGCAGACCCAGGACCAGGTGGCCAACGGGATCAGGCTGCCGCTGGCGGCGGTGTCCCAGAAGCTCTGGGATCCGGGCAAGCCGCCGCTGAGCTGGAGCGGGTTCACGGCGCTCGCCGCGAAGGTCGACGGGAACGGCTGAGGCGACGGCGGAGTCGGCGGCGGAGGGTGGGCGGCGCACGGCGCGCGGCGGATACGGACCGCGCGCCGCGCCGAACCCTGTGGACAGGGCGTGCGGCGGACACATATCTTCCGCTGGCGCCCGGGGAGGGCGCGTTCAAGAACCTTGGGGGGTTCCACACCATGCTGTGTACGGACTGCCGTATGCGAGCCGCGGTCACCGCGGACGGACTGTGCGACATATGTGCCACCGAGCGGGCGCGGACGGGCGGGACGGCGGGACACCTCGCGCCGCCGGCGCCCCCGCCCGCGCCTGCGCCCGCGTACGGCTACCCGGCCGCGCCCGCTGTCGCTCCGCCGCAGCTGGCCTCACCGGTCGGGCTGTCGCGGGCCGTTGTCGTACTGCTCTGTGCGGTCATCGCGGCGGATATCTTCGCGCTGGCTGCCGGAGCCAATGTCTACGGGCTGATGTCCGATGTCCTGGCCGAGGACTTCGGGGCCTTCACCGACGCGGACCTGGACCGGGCCGACTGGCTCTACGCCGGGTCCGGCGTCGCGCAGCTCCTCGCGCTGCTGGCGGCGGCCGTCGTCTTCATCGTCTGGTTCGTCAGGGTGCGCAAGAACGCGGGTGTCTTCGCCCCGGACCGGCACCGGATGGGGCCCGGCTGGGCCATCGGCTCGTGGTTCGTGCCGTTCGGCAACTTCTGGCTGCCGCGCCGGGTCGCGGGCGACATCTGGGCGGCGAGCACGCAGGACGAGCCGGACGGAAGCCGGCGCCCGGTCTCGTACGCACTGGTCAACGCCTGGTGGGCGGCGTGGGTCTGCACGCTGCTGCTGGGGCGGTACGGCTCTCGTATGTACGACCAGGCAGAGGAGGCCGACGCGGTCAGGGAGGCGGCGGGTGTGCTGTTCGCCGCGGACCTGGTGGATGTGCTGGCCGCCGTGCTCGCGATCCTCTTCGTACGGAAGCTGACGCGTATGCAGCACCTGAAGGCGACGCAGGGACCGCTCGCGCCGGCCCCGCCGCTGTAGCGGACGCCGCTGCCCGGGTCCGGCACGCCACCGGCGCGATCCCGCCGGACCGGACCTCGGGCAGCACCCGGCGGTCGGCGGCCGGATTCATTCGTCGAAGATCCGTTTCTCCCCTTCCTCGGCGGCAGGCAATTCCGGCGTACCGGGCCTTCCTGGCCTAACGCCCCGGGTTGCATGATCTACGAGTGACGTATTCCAGCCGTTCGGCGCTGTAGGGGTCAGTACTGCGTCCGCGACGGGAGACGTGAATGAGCCTGGTGAAGCTGATCGCACAAGCGGACGAGCGCGGTCTGGCCGCGAGCGGGCTCGCCTGCCTCGACCGGTGTCTGCCGCTGCTCGCCGAGGAGCCCGATGTCCTGCGGCCGCTGTGGGCGGGCATCGTGGACGGTGAACAGGACTGGTCCGTACGGCTGGCGGCGGCCAGGGTCGCCCTGGACCACGCCGTCGACGAGGAACCCGCCGAGAACGTCGCCACCGCGCTCGTACGGACCATGCTCGGTTCCGCGCCGTCGCAATGGTCGGCGGAACCGCTGCGGCTCTGGGCGGACACCTGCTCCGTCGTCGCGCTGGAGATCCACCGGACGTTCGACGCGGTGAGTGAGGACGGGAACGACGCCGCCGCGGAGCGGCTGGCGCGCTGCCGCGAGGACACGGCGGAGGTAGCGGACGCGGTGGACGGGGCCGAGGGCGCGTACGGCGTCGGCCCGCTGGTCGCCAGTGAACTGCGGCGCCAGATAAGGATCCTGGAGATCCTGGCCGAGACGCCGGGGGCGCCGGGACTGCGCCTGGCCATGGACCACTCGACCGAGGGACAGCGGGTACTGCGCGCGGTGGTCTCACGCCGAGCGAGGGCAGAGAGCTGACATCCCGGGAGCCGCTGAGGTGACCGGTTCCGGCCGGTCCGCCGTCGAACCGCTGCGTCCGCTCGGCGGCCTCGGGAGGACGACCGGGGCCGCCACAGACATGCCCCAGCGGTCTCGTCGACCCGCCGGTTCAGGAGACAGCGACGGGGTGAGCGAGCGGAAGGCGGCTCAGAAGCCGGTGATGGGTTGTCCGGTGAGGGCTTGCGCGATCTGCCAGAGCTGACTGGCGCGCGATGCCTTCACGAGTACCACGTCGCCGGGCTTGAGGATGGAGTCGAGGTAGGCGGCAGCGGTCGTGTTGTCGCCCACCAGCGCGATATCCGGAACGCCTGCCGCGCCCGCTGAGAGGGCGAGCTGCTTCGCCATGGGACCGCCGACTGCCACCACGAGATCGACACCGCTCTCGGCTGCGAAGCGCCCGATCTCGCGGTGGGCTTCTGCTGCCCCGTCGCCCAGCTCAAGCATCTCCCCGAGTACGGCGATCTTTCGGCCGCCCTCGGCCTCGGTCGTGTCGCCGACCGCCTCGGTCATCAAGACTCTCCGTTGTTCAGAGGCGCGAAGGTGATCGCGCGGCCCGTGTAAGAAAGGGACAGGCGGCTGAGGGGGACTCGATCATGCGTCTGGCCCCACGCGGAAGGGTCTCGGATGAAGACCGCGGGGTCGGGGCCGTCCTCGTAGCCGTGCAGAATTACGAGGTGGCCGCCTGAGCGGCCGTCGTCGGGGAACTGTTCTGTCACTGACACGATCATGGGTGCTTGGCCGAGGCGTTCGAGGAGGTTCCCCGCCGGGATCGGCTCGGCGCGGGAGGGGACGCCGAGGTCGGTGGCGAGGTTGGCGATCCCCGCGTGAAGTGCTCCACGCGGGGTCAGGACCTTGTCCTTTTCCGCGAGTTTCAGCAGCTCCGTAACCGTTGGAGCTTCGCGCCCGTAGGCGAGCAAGATCATCCGGAGTGACGCCAGGCCGCACGCCCGGTTGGACCATGCGATCCGATCCCCGAGGGCCCAGCCTCCGTGTAGATCCCACTCGGCGGAGTCGATGAGCTGTCGGCACATGGGGACATCGTGGACGCGCGGCACAGCGGGCTGGCTCCTACGGTGAGACGGCAGCCTCCCGAGTCGACTTGGTGCTGGGGAACGCGGGAGTGGGCAGGGGGACATCGTAAGGCTGGCGGGCGAGCGCCTCGTGAAGCATCGCCAGGACGACATCCGTGTGCGTGAAGCCGAGCGTAGCGGCGCCCACCACGAAGTTGCTGACACGCGACATGCCGGGGGTGGAGTTGACCTCCAACACGTACGGCTGGCCGTCCGAGGTGAGCATGAAGTCGATGCGAGCCGAGCCGCGCAGCCCGAGACCGTCCCACAGCGTCTTGACCTGCCGGGTGATCTCGCTCAGCACCTTGGGTGCCAGGTCTGCGACCTGCACGGCGACGGCTCCACGGGAGTCGGCGTCGAGCTTGGTGTCGGCGTCGTAGAACTCGGCGTCGGTGGCTTCCGTCGCCAGCGGTGGGAAGGTGGCGACGGAGCCGCCCGGCAGTTCCAGGAGCCCCACGGTCAGCGGCGTGCCGGTCAGGTACTCCTCCACGAGTACGTCGTCGCCCGTTTCGCCGGCCGCGTCGGTCAGCGCTCGTCCGAGGTCCGCCTGCTCGCGAACGAGGCTCATGCCGACGCTGGAGCCTCCGAAGGGCGGCTTCACCATCACGGGCCGCCCGGTCCAGGCCGCCGGCCCACCCGACCATACGGACCAGCCTGGGGTGGGCACCCCGAGACTGAGCATCACCCTCTTGCAGAGGATCTTGTCGGCGGCCACTGCGGACGCCGAGACCCCGCTCCCGCAGTACGGCACGCGGAGGTAGTCGAGGAGGCCCTGCAAGCGTCCGTCCTCGCCGTACGGGCCGTGAAGGTTGGAGAGGGCCACGTCGTACGAGGCCAGCTCCTCGATGAAGCTCGGCTCGCAGGGGTTGAGCACAGTCCAGCGTGCGCCGATCTCGTCCAGAGCCTGGGACAGGGCGGTCACGGAGCGCTGCTCGATGGGGCACTTCGAGTGGTAGAGCCGATCCTCGGCCGAGACCGGGCCGTGGATGAGAGCGACGCCGAGACCCTGGCGGCTGTGCCCCCAGGCGCGAAGGTCGTGGATGGCCTTCTGCGTAGTGGGGTCCGTGCCTGGGTTGAGGAAGAGACTCATGCGAGTAACCCTTCGAAGGTGTGGGTGACCGGGCCGCCAACCCATCGCGTTTGCTCCGGCCGGTCGCTATGTGGCCGGACGCTGAGTGGTTCCCCGGCGCGGTTGTGAACGGTGACGGGGCGCGCAGAAACGAGTCCCCGCATGGTGGCGATGACGACGGCCGCGACGGCTCCACTGCCGCACGACAGGGTTTCCGCTTCGACTCCGCGTTCGTAGGTGCGGATCGTGAGCGCCTGGTTGCCGGCGGCCTGGACGAAGTTGACGTTCGTGCCGAGCGGGGCAAGGTCGACGTGATGGCGGATCAATCGCCCCACCAGAACGGCGTCGATGGCCTCAACGTCGTCCACGACGGCAACGACGTGCTCGGTGCCCGTGTACGCACTGTCGAACCACGTCGGCTTGCCGTTGACCATGGCCTGCACCCGTCGCGGGCGGATCGCGCCGACCTCGGCCGTTACCCACACCGAGTCGTCGCTGACGACCGCTTCGTGCGTGACCCCCGCCATGCGGAGGCCCATCTCCTGGAAGCCGTGATCACGGTGCGCGGCCCACGCGGTACACCGCAAGGCGTTGCCGCACATGGCTGCGATTGACCCATCCGCGTTGAAGCAGCCGACTTCGAGAAGGGCAGGGCTGTTCGCAATCAGGCTGCTGACGACCAGGCCATCCGCACCGACTCCGGTTCGTCTGGCGCAGAGGCGCTCGGCCTCCTTCGACCAGTCCTTGTCGATGCCCGGTTCGAGATCGGAGAACAGGACGAAATCGTTTCCCGCTCCGTGGATCTTCCGGAAGCGCATGGCAAAGCTCCTCGTGTCGTGCGGTGACAAGCAAGATGTAGGCAGCAAGCGCCAAGAGAGTCCCGCAGTAGATGAGTTACTGGTTGCGTGGGTTGTGGTGGCCATCTGCATCCCGAGCACGACATCGGTGCGCGAGGAGATTGTCTCAACGTCGATGGGGGAGGGGCGAATGCCGTTACTCCGGCTGCTCCCAGTGCCTTGCCGGTACTTGCCACAGTCATCACCGCTTCGCCCCTCCGGAGCACGATTTGAGCCGTGCTGCACAAGCTAGGAAGGGAGAGAGGCGAGGCTCCACGAGTGTGCCGGAACGTGCCCGGAGTTCACCCGAGAGATTCGATCGCAGCCGTAATGATCTGCCTTGCTGCCGCGCCGTAGACGGCGAGTTCCTTCAACTCGGCAAACGTCCGCGAATACATGGAAAGTTCGTGGTCCTGTACGACGGTGAGGTGTGCGGAGACCAGCTCGACGTTCACGGTGGTGTCGTCGTACAGGAAGAATCCCTCGACGGGCCAGAGCGTGCGGTCGACATCCTGCGGAATGATCCCGAGGCTCACCGAGGGCAGCGCCATGACGCTGAGCAAGTATCCCAACTGCCCTGCCAGCACGTCCGCTCCGCCGATGCGGTACCGGAGTGCGCTCTCCTCCAAGAGGATGGCGAACGTGTGGTTCCCGTAGACGATGTTCTGCTTTTCCACGCGAACCTTCACGGCCGCCGGCACATCGTCCTTGAGGCCGCGACGGTCACGGATGGAAGTCAGAAGGGCGGTGATGTACGACGCCGTCTGTACCGGGCCAGGGATGAGCCACGGCGAGTAGATGCGAAACCGTTGGGTGCGTTCCCACAGGGGGAGAACCGACTCCTGCGCCAACGTGAGTCCGTCGCGTTCCATCCTTTGCCACTCGACGTACATGCCGTCGATTCCGCGGGCTGTCGAGATGAGGTCTTCGGCCTTGCTCTCCGCCCCGCAGGCAGAGCACCAATCGCGAAGGTCGCGTTCCGAGGGCGCACGGGTGCCGCTCTCGAAGCGCGAAGCCTTCGACTCGTGCCAGCCACAGCGTCTGGCCAATTCCCGCTTGCTGATTCCGGCTGTGCTCCGGATCTCAGCCAGGCGTTTCCCGAGCGCCTTGCGGGCTTCCTGAACGCTTGAGGATGGCGATGTCATGTCGTCGCGACGGCGCTGTTCGACCTGTCAGGACAACTCGAACTCTGAGTGTGGCGTTGCTCGCGTCCACACGGCCTCGAAGGCAGATTCGCAGAGCTTCGCCACCTCTGGGTCTTCGGTGAGTTCCATGTCCATGTTCTCGCCCTCGCCGTCGAAGTGGTTGAGGAGAACGAGGCTGGAGTCGAACAGCCAGAAGTCGTTGCCGGGGAGTGCGACAGCCGTCGCTCGGCGACGCGAGAGCCAGCGCACGTCTTCGCCGGCGGCAATGTTCAGCCCGTCCGTCACGGCGTGCTCGAACCGGATGTACTCGCTGACGGGCGTCGACACGATGCGTGCCCGGCGGACCGCGACACCTCGTGCGGTCGCCTCTGTGACGATGCTGTGCCAGTTGGCCCAGCGCTCAGCGGGGTCGAGGGTCTTACCGGCCTTCCAGTCGATGAAGGCCGGGTCCGACTTCATGTACGCGTCGCGCATCTCCAGATGGACAGCCGTCCTCTGGCAGTCGCGGAACAGCTCCTCAAACGTCGGAGTCCTCGTCATCCTCTTTCACCTCCGGTTCGGCGTCCTTGGCGCTCTGCTCCATCTCCAGGAAGAACTGCACCATGCGCCGGGGGATCTCCACCACCGACTCATGGCCGGGGATGTCCATCTGCCCGAGGCGCTCGGTGTCCTCCACCTTCCACCCCTGCACGAGGTAGTTGTCCTTCTCCTCGTCGAGGTAGATCGTGGGCGAGCCGCCGCTAGGGCTCTCCGGGTCTTTGCCGAGCTTGATCAGGGCCATGAGGTTCTCCTCGAACGCCGATGACGATCTGTGTGGCAGAGCTTGCCCACGACTGACCTGCGGAGCGAGGAACTTGCCGAAACGTGCCAGGACCCGTCGAGGATGCAGCTTGTGCGGCGGGGAAAGAGCGACGAGCGACTGATCGGCTGCCCCGTCCCAGGACAAGGCGCGACAGGCCAGAGAGAGGCTGGACCTTCCCGAGCGGTTCCGCATCCCCGACCGGCGTCACAGCAAGGTCACCAACGACCTGGACGCGGGGGAGAACCCCGTGGAGGTCTCCGCGAATGTGAGGCACCTCGCATGAAGCGCCGGGTCGGTTGGTCACGCGATTGGTCACAGCGGCGGGCGGCGGCCCGTATCTCCCCAGGTCATAACGGGAGACATCGGGAGGACGACCGGGGCCGCCACCCCCCACAGGAGAGGCCCCGGTCGCCGTCCGCCGGGGCCGCAGTGCGGCCCCGTACTCATATCAGCGCCATGGATGCGTTTTCTGTCACACCGCACAACGTCAGCAAGTTGTTGCTGGTTGTACAAGTCATGGACGCGGCCCCCGACAAGGCCGTAGCGTGCAGAAACGCGTGGGCGGCGCGGCAGTGACCAGCCGCGATTTCAGGACAGGTTGTGGGAGTGCTGGGGGACGACGCGGAGCTGACCGCCGCGGTGCTCGCGGCACAGGACGGGGACGAGGACGCCTTCCGGACTGTGTACCGCGCCGTGCACCCGCGGCTGTTGGGCTATATCCGGACGCTCGTCGGCGAACCCGACGCCGAGGACGTGGCCTCCGAGGCATGGCTGCAGATCGCCCGCGACCTCGACCGCTTCAGCGGTGACGCCGACCGGTTCCGTGGCTGGGCCGCCCGGATAGCCCGTAACCGTGCCCTCGATCACATCCGGATGCGGGGCAGGCGCCCCGCGGTCGGCGCCGACGAGACGGAGCTGTCCGGGAAGCCGGCCGAGTCGGACACGGCGGACGAGGCCATCGAGGCGCTCGCCACCGGCCGGACGATGGCGCTGATAGCGCAGTTGCCCCAGGACCAGGCCGAGGCTGTTGTGCTGCGGGTCGTGGTCGGGCTCGACGCGAAGAGCGCGGCCAAGACGCTGGGGAAACGTCCCGGCGCGGTACGGACGGCCGCCCACCGGGGGCTCAAACGGCTGGCAGAACTGCTCGGTACGGACGACTGCCCCGGTGGCTCGGACGTCGTGTGCGGTGCGGGTGGCGGGGGAGACGGACCCGTTTCCGGTGGCGCCGGCGAAACCGCTTACTCCAGGGATACGGGACCTGCCGAGGGTACGGCCGCCGACCCGGTCCACGCCTCCGCAGGTCAGGGCGCGGGACTCAGCGTCGTACCGCCGCAGCGCAGCGCTCGGCCGGAGGCCGCGGCCTCCGCGGGTGTGACGCATTCGCGCCTGCGGACGCAGAAGGACATGTGATGGCCGACGAGCGTGACGCGTGGCTCGACAAGGACGCGGCGGAGAGATTGCTGCGCGGTGAGCCGGTCGAGGCCGCGGACGAAGCTGTCCGCGCCCGGGCGGAACGGCTCTCCGGTGCCTTGCGCGATGTGGCGGCCGTCACGTACGCAAACGATGCCGAACTCCCGGGCGAGGCGGCCGCCCTGGCTGCCTTTCAGCGTGCCAGGAGCGCCGGCGGCGAGCGCGCGGGCCGGATGCGGGCGGGGGAACTGCTCGGGACGGTACGGCTCGCTCCCGCGCCCCGGGCCCGGCGCGCGGCGGTCGGCCGGCCGGTGCGGATGGGACTCGTCGCCGCGGTGGCCGGATGCGCGCTGGGCGGGATGGCCGCCGCCACGGGCGCCGGCGCGCTGCCCTCTCTGTTCGGCGGCGAGCACAACCCCGTGCCGGCGAACTCCGTCTCGTCGGTCCCTTCTCCGAGACCGCTCGCATCCGGCTCGTCCGACGGCGGCAGCTCGGCCGGTCCGTCGGACGCCCCGGCCGGTACGGGGCAGCCCACGCCCGAATCCTCGTCGGCGGCGGACCCCGGGAAGGGGCACGGCGCGGCGCAGGACGGCAAGCACGGAAAGCGCGGGAAGGGCGAACCGGCGGGACCGGACAGCGGGCACGGCGACCGGCCGGGTTCGCCGGACAACGACGCCGGCGCGTGGTACCTCAAGACGGTCGAGGCCTGCCGCGACTACCTCAGCGGCGAGATCGACGCGGCGCGCAGGGACGCGCTGGAGTCGGCGGCCAAGGGGCCGCAGGGGGTCGAGCGCTTCTGCGGCCGGCTGCTGGCCGGCGACGGCAAGGGCGGCGGCGGGGACAAGGGCGGTAAGGACGAGGGCGGTAAGGACGACGGGGACGGGGACGGTTCACCGGGCGTGCCCACCGCGCCCCCGACCGTGCCGCCCATCTCCTGGTCGCCGTCCCCGTTCGAGCCTCCGGCGCCAACGCCGACGCCGACCGTGACACTCGAGCCGACCTCGCCGCCCGAGCCGACGGCCACGCCTCAGCTGACCCTGGCGCCCGACGCTTCCCCTGACGCGGACGCGGACGCGGACGTGGACGTGGACGTGAACCTGAACGTCGATGGTGCCGTGGACGCGGACGCGGACGCGGACGTGAACCTGAACCTGAACGTAGACGTGGATGTGGACGCGCACGTCGGCCTGAGCCTCGGCATATCGCCCCTCGCCCGCTCCTGACCTGCTGGTTCTCCCCGTTCAGAGATCAGGTGTGACGTTTTTCCGGACCGTGACGCAGTAGTGAGTGAGCCGACTGGTCATCGGCCGCGCATCGAGCCGAGGTTCCCCCCGTACCTTCGGCTCAGCGCATCGGCGCGGGCGGGACACGTTCCCCCGGTCCCGCCCGCGCCACCTCTCCCTCCGCGCCGTGAGCCGGCGCCGCGTGCGGCCGCTACCAGTAGATGACGACCTTGTCGCCGTTGCGGACCTGCCCGAAGAGCGACGCGATCTTCTTCTCGTCCCGGACATTGACGCAGCCGTGCGAGGCGCCGGAGTAGCCGCGGGCCGCGAAGTCCGCGGAGTAGTGCACCGCCTGGCCGCCGCTGAAGAACATCGCGTACGGCATCGGGGTGTCGTACAGCGTCGAGACGTGGTGCCGGGACTTCCAGTACACCTCGAACGTGCCCTCGCGGGTCGGGGTGTACTGCGAGCCGAAGCGGACGTCCATCGACGACTTCACCGTGCCGTCGATCATCCACGAGAGCGTGCGGCTGTTCTTGCTGATGCACAGCACCCGCCCCGTCATGCACCGCGGATCGGGCTTGGCGACCGGCTTGGTGGTGGGCGGACGCAGTTCGTCGCGCGTCGGCTTCCTGGTCATCCCGAGCAGCTTCTGCCAGGTGTCCGTGTCCGTCGTGCCGGTGCGCGGCAGACCGCGCTTGCCCTGGAACGAGGAGACGGCGGTGACCGTGACGGAGCCGTAGTAACCGGTGGGGCTGCGGTCGAAGTGGCCTATCTGGCGCAGCCTGGCCTGGAGCTCCCGTACCTGCTCGCTCTCCGCGCCGCTCGCCATCAGCGTCTTGGGCTTCGCCGCGCTCGGGGTGGGCGCCGGGGTCGTCCTGGTGTCGGCGATGGGCCGCGGCGGCGCGGTCGACGGCTCAGAAGGCTCGGCCGGCTCGCTGGGCTCGGCCGGCTCGGGCGTGGGCGTGACACGCGCGCCGCCGGCCGGCTTGGCGTCGGCCACCGGCCCGCTGTTGGCCGGCTGCACCGTACAGCCGACGCTCACGGCCAGCACGGCGGCCGTGGCGAACCCTCTGCACAGGCCGGATTTCGTGAGCATTCTCGTCCCCCCAAGTATTTCCCGTGTCCCAAGGCAGCTGTTCTGTGGTTGGCGGCTGTTCTGTGGTTCAGACGGTTTTCCGTCCGGCGCGGTTGCGTAGCGCGTACGGAGCCTCCCGCCGGAGTCATCTTCCCTTGACGGGAGGTGAATTCCAGCGGGCGGTTCGCCAAAAAGAAAGTACTTTCCGCCATGTTCTCCGGCCGGGCTGACATGATCCCGCGCATGGAGAGCGGCGCTGCCCGTTCTCCCGCGCGGCGGTGAGCCGGAAACCGCCCGCCGCGCCTCGCGGAAGATCATCCAGTCCACGAGACAAGCCCAAGAGACCTACCCAAGAGACATAAGAGACATAACAGAAGCGCACTTTCAGTAATTCCTGTTTCCTCGTGAGGGTTCTCTGTCATGACGACCGCATACGAAGACAAGCCGCGCCCGCGTGAACTCAATGACGTTCGCGGCTGGTTCCCCCCTCTTGATCAGGTTCTCTTCGAGAGGCTGCTCACCCGTCAGGAAGACCGAGGCGAGCGGGGCGATCTGCTGGAGCTCGGCGTCTTCATGGGCAAGAGCGCGATCTTCCTGGGCCACCATCTGCGGGACGGGGACCGGTTCACCGTCTGCGACCTCTTCGAGTCGGAGGCCCCCGACCTGGCCAACAGCGCGGAGACGGCGAAGTCCTATCCGACGCTGACCCGGGACGCGTTCGAGCGGAACTACCTCTCCTTCCACGACGAGCTGCCGCGCGTGCTCCAGGCGCCCAGCTCCGTCATCCCCGGCGAAGTCGAGCCGAAGTCGTGCCGTTTCGTGCACATCGACGCCTCGCATCTCTACGAGCACGTGTACGGGGACATCGGTGCGGCCCGGGAGCTCCTGAAGCCGGGCGGCATCGTCGTCCTCGACGACTTCCGCTCCGAGCACACCCCCGGCGTCTCCATCGCCACCTGGGAGGCGGTGCTCACGCGCGGACTGCGCCCGATCTGTCTGAGCACCCAGAAGCTGTACGGCACCTGGGACGACCCCGAGCCGATCCAGGACGAACTGATCGCCATGGCCGAGGAGCGCGAGGACTGCGACCTCAGCGTCCAGCAGGCGGCGGGCCACCGGATCGTACGGCTGAAGAGCCGGGGCATGACGGCGCCGGACTTCCCCTTCTCCAAGTACCACACGGAGGAGACACCGGTCCCGGCCGAGCTGCCAGGACCCGAGCCGGTCGCGTCCCCCGCGGCGCCCCGGCGCAGGTCGGCCCGGTCCCGGGTCCGGCGCGTCGCCATCGATGTCCTGCCGCCCGTGATCACCCGCGCGGTCCAGCGCAGCAGGGCCCAGCGCCGGGCGTGAGCGCCGCTGCGAGGCGGCTTCCCGCGTGTGGCCCGCTACTCGGCGCGCACCCGCCGCTACAGTCCGTCGCGAAGGCTGTCGCGAAGGCCGTCGTCACCGGAAGGCGGCGGCGGCCGGCGGATGGCGGCGGTCGGTCCAGCGGGAGGCACAGCAGATGGCGCGCGAGCCCGGCAGCGTACGAGTCACCGAGAGCGGACTGCCCATCGAGCCGGTCTACGGCCCTGACGCGCTGGACGGGTGGGATCCCCGGGAGAAGCTCGGCGAGCCGGGCTCGTACCCCTTCACCCGCGGCGTCTACCCGACGATGTACACGGGCCGGCCCTGGACGATGCGTCAGTACGCGGGCTTCGGCACCGCGGTCGAGTCCAACGCCCGCTACCGGCAGCTGATCGCGCACGGCACGACGGGTCTGTCCGTCGCCTTCGACCTGCCGACCCAGATGGGGCACGACAGCGACGCGCCGATCGCGAGCGGTGAGGTCGGCAAGGTCGGGGTCGCGATCGACTCGCTCGACGACATGCGCGTACTGCTCGACGGGATTCCGCTGGACCAGGTCTCCACCTCGATGACGATCAACGCGCCCGCCGCCCTCCTGCTCCTTCTCTACCAACTGGTGGCGGAGGAGCAGGGCGTCCCGGCGGCGCGGCTGACCGGCACCATCCAGAACGACGTGCTCAAGGAGTACATCGCGCGGGGCACGTACATCTTCCCGCCCAAGCCCTCGCTGCGGCTGACCGCGGACATCTTCCAGTACTGCCGGGCCGAGATCCCCCGGTGGAACACCATCTCGATCTCCGGCTACCACATGGCGGAGGCCGGGGCCTCGCCCGCGCAGGAGATCGCGTTCACGCTGGCCGACGGCATCGAGTACGTACGGACGGCGGTCGCCGCGGGCATGGACGTCGACGACTTCGCGCCCAGGCTCTCCTTCTTCTTCGTGGCGCGTACGACCCTCCTCGAAGAGGTCGCCAAGTTCCGCGCCGCGCGCCGCGTCTGGGCCCGGGTGATGCGCGACGAGTTCGGCGCGAAGGACCCCAAGTCGCTGATGCTGCGCTTCCACACCCAGACGGCCGGGGTGCAGCTGACCGCGCAGCAGCCCGAGGTCAATCTCGTACGGGTGGCGGTCCAGGGGCTGGCGGCGGTCCTCGGGGGTACGCAGTCGCTGCACACCAACTCCTTCGACGAGGCCATCGCCCTGCCGACGGACAAGTCGGCGCGGCTCGCGCTGCGTACACAGCAGGTGCTGGCGTACGAGACGGATGTCACCGCGACCGTCGATCCCTTCGCCGGCTCGTACGCCGTCGAGCGGATGACGGACGAGGTGGAGGCCGCCGCGGTCGCGCTGATGACCCGGATCGAGGACATGGGCGGCGCGGTCGAGGCCATCGAACGGGGCTTCCAGAAGGGCGAGATCGAGCGCAGCGCGTACGCCGTCGCGCGGGAGACGGACAGCGGCGAGCGCGTGGTCGTGGGCGTCAACCGCTACGCGATGGACGAGGAGGAACCGTACGAACCCCTGCGCGTCGACCCGGCGATCGAGGCCCAGCAGGCGGCCCGGCTGGCCCGGTTGCGGGCGGAACGCGACCAGGGCGCGGTGAACGCGGCGCTCACCGCGCTGCGGAAGGCCGCGGAGGGCACGGAGAACGTCCTTCACCCGATGAAGTCGGCGCTCAAGGCGCGGGCGACGGTGGGGGAGGTCTGCGACGCGCTGCGGCAGGTGTGGGGGACGTACGTGCCGACCGACGCGTTCTGACCGAGGCGTTCTGACGTTCCGCATCCGGCGCGGGCCACGGAAGGGGAGCGTGAGTCCGGTCGCCGGACGCCTGGTGTGAGGGGCGGGCGCATGTGCGACACTCCGGCACATGCTGGGTGTTACTGATCTGCCGACCTATCTGATCGGCCTCGTCCTGATCGTCCTGCTGCCGGGACCGAACTCGCTCTATGTGCTCTCGGTCGCGGCCCGCCGCGGGACCGGGCCCGGATACAAGGCCGCCGCGGGCGTCTGGTGCGGTGACACCGTGCTCATGGTGCTCTCCGCCGCGGGCGTCGCGTCGCTGCTCCAGGGCAACGCACTGCTCTTCGGGATCGTGAAGTACGCGGGCGCCGGGTATCTGACCTGGCTGGCCATCGGGATGATGCGGGCGGCGTGGTCGCTGTGGCGCAGCCGGCACGAGAGTACGGAGGGGGCCGGCGAACCCGGTAGCGCGCCGGAGGCCGTCGAGCGGCCGTACCGCCGGGCCTTGGTGATAAGCCTGTTCAATCCGAAGGCGATCCTGTTCTTCATCTCGTTCTTCGTGCAGTTCGTGGATCCCGGCTACGCGCATCCCGCGCTGTCGTTCGTGGTGCTGGGAATCCTCGCCAACGTGGCCAGCGCGCTCTATCTCTCGGCCCTGATCTTCGGCGGTACGAAGCTGGCCGCGGCCTTCCGCCGCCGCAAGCGCCTCTCGGCGGGGGTGACGAGCGCGGCCGGAGCGCTGTTCCTCGGCTTCGCCGTGAAGCTTTCGGTGAGCAGCGTATGACGGCGGGGATGGCGGGGACGGCCGGGGCGGGCGGTACGGACCACGGCCCGGCGTCCCGCGTGGTGCTGGCGAGCTGGCCGACACCGCTGGAACCGGCACCCCGGCTGGCGCGTGCGGTGGGGCTCGGCCCCGACGACCTGTGGATCAAGCGCGACGACCTCATCGGGCTCGGCGGCGGTGGGAACAAGGTCCGCAAGCTGGAGTGGCTCTGCGGCGCGGCGCTGGCGGCGGGCGCGAAGACGCTGGTCACTAGCGGGGCCCCGCAGAGCAACCATGCCCGTCTCACGGCGGCCGCGGGCGCCAGGCTCGGACTGGGTGTCGTCCTGGTCCTCGCCGGAAACCCGGATGACTCCGCCTCGGGCAACCTCGCGCTCGACGGACTCCTCGGCGCGGAGATCGTATGGGCGGGAGACGCGGACGGGGCCGCGCTCGCCGAGACGCTGAAGGAGGTCACGGAACGCCTGCGGCGCGAAGGGGCAGCGCCCGCGCTGATCCCGTTCGGCGGATCGAGCGTGACGGGAGCCCTCGGCTACGCCGAGTGCGGCCGCGAACTGCTCGCCCAGGCACCCGACCTGTCGCAGGTGATCACGGCGGTCGGTTCCGGAGGCACGATGGCGGGGCTGGTGCACTCGCTGGGCGGCGAGCGGGTGCTCGGCGTCCATTGCGGCGCGGTTCCGGACCCGGTGCGGACCGTGAGCGACCTCGTGGCCGGACTGTCGGCGGAGGCTGCGACGGCGGACGGCGTCGTGCCGGACGGCGTCGTGCCGGAAGGTGAAGCGCCGGAAGGTGAAGCGCCGGAACGTGTCTCGCCGGACGGCGTCGCGCCGGACCGGCTGAGGATCCGGCTCGACCAGGTCGGGGACGGATACCCGAGCCTCACGGAACCGGTGAAGGCCGCCATGAGCATCGCGGCGCGTACCGAGGGAATCATCCTGGACCCGGTCTACACGGGCCGGGCGATGGCGGGCCTGATCGCGGCGGTCAAGGACGGAGACGTACGTCCTGGCCGGCGGACGGTCTTCCTCCACAGCGGAGGACTGCCGGGCTTCTTCGGCCACAGCGCCACAGTGACCTGGGCGAAGAACCCCGGGCTCCAGTGACCCGACCGGACGCCCCCTAGCCGAAGCGCAGGTCCGTGCTGGTCGTGATCTCGCCGAACCGGGGGAGGTCGAGCGTCACCGCGGCATGCTCGGTCCGCTCCATGGGGCCTAGGGCCTGTCCGGTCGATCTTCGTGGATCAGCCCGCGGCGTCTGGTGCGGTACATCGCAAGGCGGAGGATCGTCCTCGTACTGGACGTACTTGGACGACTCCGACAACGCGGCGAGGTGCCGTGCCGGGCGTCGCGGGCCCGCGAAGATCGACCGGACAGGGCCTGAGTGACGCCCGAAGCGGTTCGTTCGCCTGACCGACGGTGCGAGTTCACCTCAGGGGCCGGGAGGTTTCCTACCCTGTCACCCACCCACCATCTGTCCGTGGGGGAGTAGACGCCGGGAGCAGCATGACGAAGGCCCGCAGCCTGTGGCCGAGATGGCGCGGCGGCAAATACGCCAAGGCCACCAAGGCCGCCAAGAGCACGAAGAGCGCCGCCGTCCCACCGGGCGGTCCGACGCACGGCGCCCGGATCAGTCCGACGGCGCCCGCGGACTGCCTGCGTGCCTGTGCGCTGCACAGCGAGAGGCTCGTGGCGGGTGACGGTGACGACCGTAGGCGTACCGAGCTCGCCGGGAAGCTGCGGCAGCTCACAGCCGTCCACGCCGCGGCGCCCCTCCCGGCGTCCGGTATGGGCGCCGAGCTGTTCGACGCGCTGCTCGGCGTCGGCACCAAAGCCATGGAGGCCGGCGGCGACGAGCTGAAGCTCGCCCTGCTCATCAGCGACACCGTGCTGACCGAACGCGGGAACTCCCGCGCCGGCTGGCGGCTGCGCGCCCGGACGCTGGAGGCCCTCGGCGACGAGGCCGCGGCCGTCGAGGCGTACGACCGCTACCTCACGCTCACCTCCGACGACACGTACGGCGTCGCTCCCCGGCTCGCCGGACTGCGGATCGCCGCACGGTCCCAGGAGGAGATGCTCCAGCTGCTGGCCCGTGAGTGCCCCCGGGCCGAGGAGTTCTCCGCCGCGCCCGCGACCGACGTATGGGCCGAGGGGCTGGAGCTGCACGGCCGGGGCGACCGGGAGCAGGCGGAGCCGCGCCTGGTCGGCGCCCTGCTGGCCCTGGGCCGGGGCGGCGGACCGGTGCCGGAACTCCAGAACGCCGTCGGCCACTACCTCGACCTGCGGATCGAGGCGGCCGGTGGCGACGCCTCCGAGCTGAGCGGACTCATCGGCCTCTACGCCGAACAGCGCAGGAACCGGATGCGGCCGCCGGTCGTCGACCCCACCTTCGGCGGCGTCGACTGGATCAGCCTCGGTGAGCTGCGCAATCTGATCGCGGGCCGGTCCGTCTGCCTGGTCGCCAACTCCCAGAGCCTCGGCGCCGGCACCCTGGGCCCGGAGATCGACGCGTACGACCTGGTCGTCCGCTTCAGCTCGTACCGGATCGACGCGGCGGCCACCGGCACCCGGACCGACATCCATGCCACCAGCCACGAGCACCACTTCAACTGGGACCGGAAGGTGACCACACGGCTGGTGTTCGGTGGTGCCTCCGACGAGTGGAGGTACGCGTTGCGCGAGCGGCTGGTGCCCGGGGCGCAGCGGTACGTGGCCGACGACTCGCTGCGCTGGCCGCTCCGCCATATCGGCGGGGTGGACTGGGACGCCTGGCCGTCCGTCCCGACGAGCGGCTTCAACACGCTCTGGCTGCTGGACTTCCTGGACGTCAGCCCGACGCTCGATCTGATCGGCTTCGACTTCTACGAGAGCGGTGTCCACCGCCTGCCCGGAGCGATGCGGATACCCGTCACCTCCGAGCGCGAACGGGCGAGCGAGAAGTCCTGGGTCATGGAACGCGCACAGAGCGTCACCGATATGAGGATATCCCTGAGATGACCGCCACCAGCCTCTCCGGCGCCGACACCGGCGCCGACGCCGCTGCCGGCGTCGCTGTCCCGGCCCCCGCTGCCGCCCACGCGTCGCACGCGCTGACCGGGAAGCGCCGTATCGCCTTCGCCTCCTTCGTCGCAGACGACGACGTGCCCGCCTTCCTCGTACTGCTGCGCAGCCTCGCCCTGTCCAACCCGGGCCTCTGCGAGGACTTCATCGTCCTGCACGACGGTCTGCCGTCGGACGCCGCCGACCGCATCAGCGCGCTGCATCCGCGGATCGAGCTGCGGCCGGTGGCCGGCGAGCGCTACGCGTCGTACGCCTGCGACGGTTCGTCCCGTACGGCCTTCTTCGGCCTCGACGTGTTCCGCGTCCGCGACTACGACACCGTGATCAGCCTGGACCCGGGCATCGCCGTCCTGGGCGACCTCGGTGAGCTGCTGGTGCTGCGCGAGGGGCTGGCCGCGGCCGACGGGCTCACCGCCGCGGGACCGCTGGTCATCCAGCGCGAATATCTGACCGACGCGTTCTGCGCACGGCTCGACGCCCTGGGCCGCAGCGGTGCGTACGACCGAGAGCGGACCTTCCGCGGCCTGCTCGACGCCGTGCTGGACGGGGACCTCGTCCCCCTCGACGGTACGGCGAAGTACAGCGCGGCCGAGGACGACCGGCGGAAATTCGAGCTCTCGGACGCCGCGTTCCACGCCGCGTACATGGCGCTGAACGGGACCACGCACCACGACCTGATCGTGCGCTACGGCACCGCGCACGTCGCCCGCACCGGGGATGTGGAGAGCGCCCGGCGCGTCGCCCTGGCCCATATCGGCGCGGGCGAGTTCCAGGAGGCGGCCGACCTGCTCGGCCAGGTCCGTATCCCGGTGAACGAGGCGTGGCCGCACGAGGTGTTCGGACACGCGCTGATGAGCGTCTCGCGCTACGACGAGGCCAGGGCCCAGCTGCTGCTGGCCACCGCCGCCCCCAAGCGCGCCGCGACCGCCTTCGCCCGGCTGGCCCAGATCGCCTGGGTCCACGGCGACGACGGCGCGGCGCGGGAGTACGCGCTCGCCGGCCTCGCCACCGACCCCGCCCACCCGGGGGGCCGGGAGATGCTCCGCCGTACGCCGGTCCTGCCGACGCCGCGGGAGGGCGCGGCCGAGGACCAGCTCGCCCATGTCGCCTTCTACATGCCCCAGCAGGGCAACGCCGGGGACAAGCTGCTGCCCGAGTCCGTACGCCTGACCTTCGGCACCGACACCGGCCCGCGCCACTGGCACTCGATCCACGCCCACCGGCTCTTCGACGAAGCGGCGCTGGAGCGGGTCAACGCCCGGCGCGGTCTGGTCATCGGCGGCGGCGGACTGTTCATCCCGGACACCGCGCCCAACGGGAACAGCGCCTGGCAGTGGAACGTCCCCGACGCGCTGCTGAAGCGCATCGACGTACCCGTGATGGTGTACGCGGTGGGCTTCAACGCCTTCGACGGGCAGTCCTACCGGCGTGAGCGCTTCGCCGCCAGTCTGCGTCAACTCGTCGAGCGTGCCGCCTTCTTCGGGCTCCGCAACCACGGTTCGATCGAGAAGGTCCGCGCGCTGCTGCCCGCCGGACTGCACGACAAGGTGCGCTTCCAGCCCTGCCCGACCACCGTCACCCGGCAGCTGGTGGACGGCTGGACCGATCCCGAGCACCGCGAGAACACCGTTCTGGTCAACGCCGCGTACGACCGGGCCGGGCTGCGCTTCGGCCATGACTACGGGCACTTCCTCGCCGAGATGGCCACGGCGGTACGGGCGCTGGGCGCCCACGCCGAGGTGAAGTGCGTGGCGCATTCGCTCGACGACGAGCGGATCGCCTTCGACCTGCGGCGCGAGCACGGCATCTCGCTGCCGGTGATCCCGATGTACGACTTCGGGAACGACGCGATCCGGGACCTGTACGCCCGTACGAAGCTGGTGATCGGGATGCGCGGGCACGCGGGGATGATCCCGTTCGGCTGCGGGACGCCGATCATCAGCCTGATCTCGCACCCCAAGATGGCGTACTTCCTGTCCGACATCGAGCGCCCGGAGTGGGGCGTCTCCGTCCACGACAAGAACCTCGGGGCGCTGCTCACCGAGCGGGCGCTCGGGCTGCTGGACGACCACGCCGCGGCCGTGGCCGACGTACACGGCCGGCAGCAGGAGCTGTGGAAGATCACGCAGGCGAACGCGGCGGATCTGCGGGCAATCCTGGGGACCTCGGCCGGCTGAGCCGCCGCACCCGCTCCACCGGGACACGAGCCGGGACCTGAGCCGGAACCTGAGCCACGACCTGAGCCGGGACATGAAGGAGGGCGGGCCACTCGTCAGTGGCCCGCCCTCCCCGTACGTCATCCCCGTACATCAGCGCCCGTCAGGAACCCGTGCGCAGCACCGTCCGCCGCAGCTTCCGCGCCCGCCGCACCATCCGCCGCGCCGTCGCGTTCCGCGGCAGGCGCGCCAGCTGCGCCGGGACCGCGCCCGGCAGCGCGAGCGCCGTGAGCCGGCGCCGCTTGAAGTAGCGCCAGGTGTACTGGTTCAGCTGCTGCGAGAGATACGCCTCCGCCGCGGGCCGCAGCTCGGGATAGATCTGCGGCTGCATCGCGTAACCGACGGCCGCGACCAGCTCCGCCACCCGGGCGTCGGGCCGGTGCTTCCCGTCGTCGTCCAGCGGCGGCAGCAGCGCGTCCACGATTGTCACCGGCACGCGGTTGCTGTTCTGGTACGGAGCGAGCCGCTCCAGCAGCAGTTCCGTGCCGGTACGCGCCACCGGGAGGCCGTAGAAGGCGGACGCCGTGAACAGGGCTGTGGAGAAACAGCCGACGACCAGCGCCGGCTTCAGCCGCCGGTACAGCACCTCGGCGAGCACCGGACTGTCCAGGATGGTCAGATCGGCGCCGAGCTTCTCCGCTTCCCGCTCCAGCAGCCGCGACCAGACGGCCGGGGCGCTGGGGTGCGGCTTGAACACCACCTGGGTGTGCCCGAGAGCGACCGCCCCCCGGACCATCCGGATGTGCAGGTCCTCCTCCTCGCGCTCGCTGAGGATGCCCAGCGCCGAGAGGTACTGGCCGAGCAGCAGCGCCGGAGGCACCGACGGCGTCTCGATGCCGGTCGCGCTCACGTCGTCGGTGAGTTCGTCAAGGACTCGGGTGAACGCGTCCGTGGGCACCAGCTCGGGTTCGACACCGAACTCGGTGAGAAGCAGCGGCTTGAGCCCCGGTACGAGATCGAGATGGAGCAGTCTGCGCACCCGTTCGCCGACCAGCGGCTCGATCTTGGACCGGGTGGGGCCGTAGCTCATCAGCCCGTCCGCGTACACCTCGACCGGTGCGCCGGTGAAGATCTGCGCGATGGCGAGCGCCGGGTTGACCTGGATCGACTCGACGATCAGCTCCACGCTGTCGTCGCCGAGGTGCCAGGCCAGCCGCAGATGGCGCTCCCAGATGGGGATGTCGTCGGGGCGCGGGGCCCAGCCGCCCGGATGGAAGGGCGCGATGGTCTCGTTCCACGACACCAGGTCGTCGAACCGGCCGCGCAGCTGCTCGAACCCCGGCATCTCGTCGACGGACGGCGACAGCTCGGGTGATCCCGCGTTGTTGCTGACGACCAGCAGGCGCCGGCCGACCGGCCGGAAGAGACCGGCGTCGATCGCGGCGGCCAGGGTGGCGGCCCCGTAGAGCGTGGAGACACAGAAGACCTGCGTGGTGCCGGTGCCGGCGTGCGTACCGCGGGCCGGGAAGAGGAGGGACGACGCCATCACGCTGCCGCCTTCCCGCCGGACACCGGCCGCCTTCGCAGGCGGCGCAGCAGGACGGAACGGTCCAGGTCCATCGAATCCAGCGCTTCCTTCAAGATGTCCTGGGGCAGTCGTTTCAGAGCGGCGGCGCTCATGGAGCGCAATTGGCGGGCCACCGCCGGCTCGAACCGCTCTTTCGATCCCAGATGGTGGGCGATGATGGCGCAGTAGGTGCGTACGGCCTTCCCCAGGAAACGGTCCGCTTCCTCGTCCTTCGAGGTTTCCTCGATGACCTGGTCGAAAGCCCGGATGAAATCGAGCTGCCGTACGTCCCCGATCTGGGTGAGCGACGTGGCGACCCCGCGCCGGTAGAAGATTCCCAGCAGGCCGACCGCGGCGAAGGACTCCGCCTCGCGGTGCAGCCGCCAGATCCACGGCCGGTCCTCGGCGGTCCGCAGCCCGTCCGTGAAGTGGATGAGACCGCGGTCGACCAGACGCCGGTGGTAGATGCCCGCCCAGGCGAACGGATAGTCGACGGAGGTGGACCGGTGGGAGGGCAGGATCCAGTCCCGCGGCCGCAGCACCTCGTCGCGCCGGCCGACGGGGACGCGCTGGACCGTACGGGCCCTGGCCGTGAACTGGACGTGGTCCGTACGGACGAAGTCGCAGCCCAGCCCCTCGATGGTCGCGAGCAGCCGCTCGTAGTAGCCGGGGGCCACCCAGTCGTCACCGTCGAGGTACGTGACGTACTCGCCGCGTGAGGCGTCGAGGCCCGTATTGCGCGCGGTCGCCAGTCCACCGTTCCGTTCATGTCTGAGCAGGACCGCCCCCGGAAGCTCGCGCTCCGCGCGTTCGAGGATCTCCGGGGTTCCGTCGGTCGAACAATCGTCGACAAGAAGGAACTCGAAGTCCTCACGGCTGTTCGCTCGGAGGCTTCTAAGGGTTTCGAGGGCGTATGTCTGCACGTTGTAGAACGGCACGACGACGGAGAGCTTGACCACTCACCTGACGCTAGGCGGCGGCCCGTCATTCGGCCTGACATCCGGACGCATGGAAGGTGAACGAAGAATGGCGGAACGGTGAACCAGCCCGTTTCCCGGCCGTTCCGGACCGTTTCCGGGGCTCCGACGCCATTCGTAGATGTTCTGTTAACCCTTTATTGCCATTGAGTTGGGACGACAAACGGAATGACTTCCTAACGTCCTCGTCGTGCCATCACGTACCAGCCAAGCGGTCCGGGTCGCCGTGCTCGCCGACTCCGACACCCGGTGGAAGTGGGGTGCGCTCACCGCGCGCCGCATCGCCCCGGCAGGCCGCTCCACAGAGCTCAGCGGGTTTCTGCTGCGCGGACGAGCTACGCCCACCGCCCGACAGCTCGCGGAGGTCGGCGCGGAGGCTGACGCCCTGCGCGAGATGACCGGCACCGACTTCCTGCGGACGCTGCGGGAGGAGCAGTACGACGTGGTCGTGCTGGCCCTGGTCGGCGGCGCCGTACAGGCGATGCTGCACGGGATAGCGGCACTGAAGCTGCCGAGCAGACCCGTCGTCGTCACCGGCTACGTCGGAGTCGTCTACGAGAAGCTCTCCGACGGCCTGCTGCTGCGGCACGGCGCGGATGTCGTCCTCGCCAACTCCCGTTACGACGCGAAGCGGTTCCGCGCCGTGTACGAGGGAGTGGGCGCCGACGCCTCCTCGGTGACCGAGGCCGCGCTGCCGTTCCTCGGCGGCGAGCGGTACGTCTCCGAGGAAGCCCGCGACACCGTCGTCTTCGCCGCCCAGCCGTCCGTGCCGGCCAGCCGCGCCGACCGTACGTATCTGCTGCGGCGCCTCGTCCAGCACGCCCAGCTGCACCCGCGGCGCGAGGTCCTGCTGAAGCTGCGCAGCCGGGTCGGCGAGCACACCACGCACGTGGAGGAGTTCCCGTACCAGCGGCTCGCCGAGAAGCTGCCCGGCGGTCTGCCGCCCAACTTCAGGCTCGTGTACGGGAACATGGGCGAGGTCCTCGACCGCACCGATCTGCTGGTCACCGTCTCCTCCACGGCGGCCCTGGAGTCCCTGCACCGGCGCATCCCCACCGCGATCCTCACCGACTTCGGGGTGCGCGAGCCGCTCGGCAACCACCACTTCATCGGCTCGGGCTGCCTGGCCTCCTGGGACCAGCTGGACAGCGGCTACCGGCCGCGCCCCGATCCCGTCTGGGCGGACCAGCAGGGCGTCGCCGCGGACGGCTCGTACTCCTCGGCCTTCGACACGGCCCGCGAGCGTGTCGCCGAGCTGCTCGACGAGACCGAGCTCCCCGCCGTCAGCCCGTACTACACGGCCACCACCGCGCCCGGATATCTGCCGGGGCTGCTCGCCCGCTACCACCTGGCGGCCGACGGCACCCCGCTGACCACCCCGGCCGCTTCGAGCGGCACCAGCGGGGTCCGCCGTGTGGTGCGCGAGGCCGTACGCGGAGCGGCGCGCGGCGCCTACCGCCACGGCGTGCAGCGCGTGGCCCCCGTCATCCGCCGGATGGGCGAGCTGTGAACCGCCGAGCCGCCGACCAAGGAGTACCGATGACCGTCCTCGCCGTGATCCCCGCCCGCGGTGGATCCAAGGGCGTCCCCGCCAAGAATCTCGCCCCCGTCGGCGGTGTCCCGCTGGTCGTGCGCGCGGTCCGCGCCTGCCTGGCGGCCCGGCGGGTGACCGATGTCGTCGTCTCCACGGACGACGCGGCGATAGCCGACGCGGCCCGCTCCGCCGGGGCCGAGGTCGTCCTGCGTCCCGCCGCCATCGCGGGGGACACCGCGACCAGCGAGGCCGCGGTGCTGCACGCGATGGACGCCTACGGGGTGATGCGCGGCGCGAGCGCGGACGTCGTCCTGCTGGTCCAGTGCACCAGCCCGTTCATCACCGGCGAGGACCTGGACGGCGTCACGAGCGCCGTCACCGAGGACGGCGCCGACACCGCCCTGACCGTCGCGCCGACCCACGGCTTCATCTGGCGCCACGACGGCGCGGCGAGCGCCGAGCTGGACGGCTACGGCGTCAACCACGACAAGGCGAACCGGCCGCGCCGCCAGGACCGTCCCCAGGAGTACCTGGAGACCGGCGCCGCGTACGCGATGCGCGCCGAGGGCTTCCGCGAGGCCAAGCACCGCTTCTTCGGCAGGACCGCGCTCGTCAGGACGGACCCCGCGCGGGTCCTGGAGATCGACGATCCGCACGATCTGGCCCGCGCCCGCGCCCTCGCGCCGCTGCTCGACCCGGCCGTCCTGCCCGGCTACGACGACATCGACGCCGTCGTACTCGACTTCGACGGAACCCAGACCGACGACAAAGTCTTCGTCGACTCGGACGGCCGCGAAATGGTCGCCGTCCACCGCGGCGACGGCCTCGGCATCGCCGCGCTGCGCCGCTCCGGCCTGGAGCTGCTCATCCTTTCCACCGAGCAGAACCCGGTCGTCGCGGCCCGCGCGAGAAAGCTTCAGGTGCCGGTACTCCACGGCATCGACCGCAAGGACCTCGCACTCAAGCAGTGGTGCGACGAGCACGGGATCACGCCCGAGCGTGTGCTCTACGTCGGCAACGACGTCAACGATCTCCCGTGCTTCGGCCTCGTCGGCTGGCCGGTGGCCGTCGCGAGCGCCCATGACGCCGTACGCGCCGCGGCGCGTGCCGTCACCACGACCCCCGGCGGCGAAGGGGCGATCCGTGAGATCGCCGCCTGGCTCCTCGGTCCGGGTCTGCACACCCCCCACAACACCCTCAACAAGTAAGGACCCACCCATGAGCACCGACGCCACCTCCCGCCTGCGGACCTTCGGCACGCGGACGGCCGGGCCCGGCCGCCCCGTCTATGTCACGGGTGAGATCGGCATCAACCACAACGGCGAGCTGGACAACGCCCTCGCCCTGATCGACGTGGCCGCCGACGCCGGCTGCGACGCGGTCAAGTTCCAGAAGCGCACCCCGGAGATCTGCACCCCGCGCGACCAGTGGGACATCGAGCGCGACACCCCCTGGGGCCGGATGACGTACATCGACTACCGCCACCGCGTCGAGTTCGGCGAGGACGAGTACCGCACCATCGACGAGCACTGCCGCAAGCGCGGTATCGACTGGTTCGCCTCCCCGTGGGACACCGAGGCCGTCGCCTTCCTGGAGAAGTTCGACCTGCCCGCCCACAAGGTGGCCTCCGCCTCCCTCACCGACGACGAGCTGCTGCGCGCCCTGCGCGCCACCGGCCGTACGGTCATCCTCTCCACCGGCATGTCGACGCCGAAGCAGATCCGCCACGCGGTCGAGGTCCTGGGCAGCGAGAACATCCTGCTCTGCCACGCCACGTCGACGTACCCGGCCAAGGCCGAGGAGCTCAACCTGCGCGTGATCAACACCCTCCAGGCCGAGTACCCGAACGTGCCGATCGGCTACAGCGGCCACGAGACCGGTCTGCAGACCACCCTCGCCGCCGTCGCCCTCGGCGCCGCCTTCGTCGAGCGTCACATCACCCTCGACCGCGCCATGTGGGGCTCCGACCAGGCCGCCTCGGTCGAGCCGCAGGGCCTGCAGCGCCTGGTCCGCGACATCCGCACCATCGAGGAGTCCCTCGGTGACGGTGTCAAGAAGGTGTACGAGTCGGAGCTCGGCCCGATGAAGAAGCTCCGCCGCGTCGCGGGCGTCATCGCCGAGGCCGCCGAGCCGGTGGCGGTCTGACGCCATGACCGGTGCCGGCGGGGGCCGCTCCCCGCAGCCTCGTGCGACCGCTCCGGCGATTGCTTTCGTGGAGAGCCCGGTCCAGCTGCTGAACGTGCTGGAGTGGGCCAGGGCGAGCGCGACCGGTGACGCCCTCACCGTCGTCGTGCTGTCGCCGACCGATCCCATGTCACGCGGCCAGCTCCGCCGGATGGCCGAGCTGGCCCGCGACGAGGGCTTCACCGTGCGCTGGCAAGAGGCGCGCGGTGGAGCGGGGGCGCCCCTGCGGACCGTCCGGGAGCTGGCGCCGCTGCTGCGCCGGGCCGGCCGGATCGTCATCGGCGATCCGTTCTCCCGCTACGTACAGCTGCTGCTGACCCTGGTCGGCGGCAAGGAGCTGACGGTCGTGGACGACGGCACGGCCACGATGGAGTTCATCGGGCAGCTCGCCCGCGGTGAGCGGCTGGTGCGCTGGCACCGGCGCGGCGGCGGCCGCGGGCCGAGGGAACTGGTCCTCGCGCCCGTCACCGCGGCCGCGCGGCGCCGGCTGACCCCGTCCGCCACCCGTACGGTCGAGGTCTTCACGTCGATGCCCGTCGAGGAGGTGCCGGAGGGCGTCACCGTGACGGCCAACCGCTTCGCGTGGACGCGGGCCACCTTCGGCCCGCCCCGGATCACCGCGGGCGCGGACATGGTCGGCACCTCACTGGTCGAGACGGGCGTGGTCGACGCGGACCAGTACACCGAGGCGGTCATCGCGCTCGCCCGCACCCACGGCGCCACCCGGTACTTCGCGCACCGCCGCGAGAACGTGGACAAGCTGCACCGGCTGCACGCGGCGACCGGTCTGGAGATCGTCCGCCCGGACCTGCCGCTGGAGCTCATCGCGCGGCGCGGCCCGATCGGGAGCACCGTCCTGAGCTTCCCCTCCACCGTGGTGCACACCCTCCCGCTGGCCCTCGCCGGGACCGGCGTACGGGTCGCGGTGTGCGACATCGCACCGGAGTGGCTCAAGGAGACGGCCTCGCCCCGGGCACAGGGCTTCCTGTCCGGGGTCACGGGCACGGCCCGCGACGTCCACCGGCTGCCCCGGCTGCCGTCACCGGCCTGAGGCACGGCCGGCCGGGACACCCGGCCGGCCGTGCCTCGCGGGGCGGGAACAGTGATCAACCCATAAAATTGGGGCACTGGGAAAGGGCGGCAGCTTACCCACCCCGGCGGTCCGTCATACGTTCACGGGCAGATTTCTTGGCCTAACGGGCTGAAATTTTGTTGATCGCTGATCAGTTGACCCCCGAAGGGGCCTACCCTTCAACAGGTGAGCCAGTTGATGTCCCGTGAGTCCGAGACCGACCTGCCCGGCGACGCCGTACTTCCCGGTGCGCTGCCCGAGGCACTGCGCGCCGAGCTGATCGCCTTCCGCCGGGACATGCACATGCATCCCGAGCTGGGCAACCAGGAGTTCCGCACCACCAGCGCGCTCAAGCACCGGCTGGAGCAGGCCGGGCTCAGGCCCCGGGTGCTCAACACGGGCACCGGGCTCATCTGCGACGTAGGGACCTGGGACGGCGTCCGTCCCATGCTGGCGCTGCGCGCCGACATCGACGCGCTCCCCATCCCGGACACCAAGACAGGGGTGCCGTACCGCTCCACCGTGGCCAACCGCGCGCACGCCTGCGGCCACGACATCCACACCACCGCCGTCCTCGGCGCCGGACTGGTCCTGGCCGGCCTCGACCGGCAGGGTCTCCTGCCGAACGCGGTGCGGCTGATCTTCCAGCCCGCCGAGGAGGTGCTGCCCGGCGGCGCGCCCGACGCCATCGAATCCGGCGTCCTGGACGGCGTCGGAAGGATCATCGCGGTGCACTGCGACCCCCGCGTCGACGCCGGTCTGATCGGGCTGCGCCCCGGCCCGATCACCTCCGCCTGCGACCGGCTGGAAATCAGCCTCGACGGCCCCGGCGGCCACACCGCACGCCCGCATCTCACCACCGATCTGGTCACCGCCGCGGCGAAGGTGGTCACCGACGTCCCCGCGCTGCTGGCCCGCCGGGTCGACGCCCGCTCCGGGCTCGCCGTCACCTGGGGCCGGATCGAGTCCGGGCACGCCTGCAATGTCATCCCGCAGCACGCCGAGCTCTCCGGTACGGTCCGCTGCCTGGATCTGCCCGCCTGGCGGGACGCGCCGGACCTGGTCCATGCCGCGATCGACGAGATCGCCACGCTCCATCACGCGAAGTCGCAGATCAACTACATCCGTGGAGTCCCGCCGGTCGTCAACGACCCGGTCATCACGGAACTGCTGCGCGCCGCCCAGGCCGCCCGCCGCGGTTCGTACGCAATCGAGGACACCGAGCAGAGTCTCGGCGGAGAGGACTTCTCCTGGTATCTGGAACAGGTGCCTGGCGCGATGGCGAGGCTCGGCGTGCGGACGCCGGGAGACCCGGTCCACTACGACCTGCATCGTGGGGATTTCGACGCCGACGAGCAGGCGATCGAGGTCGGCGTGGAGCTTTTCACCGCCGCCGCGTTGATCGACGGCAACCGTTTGTAATCGGCCATGACACCTCCCGTTCGCGACGATCCGATAACAGCTTCCGTACAGGTCATTATCTGACATCTACGCGCGTTACGATCGCCGCGAAACCAGCGCCGGAAGAGGCGCTTCGGTCAGGTTGAAGGGACCACCCTCTTGCGCCGGGTAACCAAGATCGCTGCGGCGGGGATCGCCTCCGCCGCGCTCGCTCTGACTGCCACCGCTTGTGGCAGCACGTCGGCCGACAAGGCCAAGGACAGCAGTGACGCGTCGAGTTCCGCCAAGGACGGCGTCAAGGTCGGTGTGGCCTATGACGTGGGCGGCCGCGGCGACCACTCCTTCAACGACTCCGCCGCGCGCGGCATAGACAAGTCCAAGGCCGAGTTCGGTGGTGAGGTCAAGGAACTGACCGCCAAGACCACCGACACCGAGGCGGACCGCGTCGAGCGCCTCACCCAGCTCGCCCAGGCCGGATACAACCCGGTCGTCGGCATCGGCTACGCCTACTCCAACTCGATGAAGCAGGTGGCGGTCAAGTTCCCCGACACCACCTTCGGCATCGTCGACTCGGTCGTCGACGCGAAGAACGTCGACAACATCGTCTTCACCGAGGAGCAGGGCTCCTACCTCGCGGGTGTCGCCGCGGCGCTGAAGACGAAGTCGAAGCACGTCGGCTTCATCGGCGGCGTCGACGTTCCGCTGATCAAGAAGTTCGAGGCGGGCTTCGTGCAGGGTGTCAAGGACACCGACAAGAGCATGAAGGTCGACGTCCAGTACCTGTCGCACGGTTCTGACACCTCCGGCTTCGCCAGCCCCGACAAGGGCAAGGCCGCTGCGCAGGGCATGCTCGACAAGGGCGCCGACGTGATCTACAGCGCCGCGGGCTCCTCGGGCTCCGGCTCCATCGAGGCCGTCAACGGCGCCAAGGGCGCCTGGGCGATCGGTGTCGACTCCGACCAGTACAACCAGGCTTCCCTGGCCAAGTACAAGGACTCGATCCTGACCTCGGTCGTCAAGAACGTCGATGTCGGCGTCTACGACCTGATCAAGTCGATCCACGACAAGAAGCCGTTGGTCGGCACCAACAGCTACTCGCTCGCCAAGGACGGCGTCTCACTGTCCGCCAGCGGTGGCTTCATCAAGGACATCCAGCCGAAGATCGACGCTGCCAAGGCGAAGATCATCGACGGCTCCGTCACGGTCAAGACGACCCCGTGACCTGCTCCGGTCCGCGGATCAGAACGCTCGCGGCCGGCTGAGTGTACGGCCCGGTGAAAGGGGCTTCCCCTTTCGCCGGGCCGATAACAATGTGTCAACTCTACGCGCGTAGGCATGGGTTGACGCAGTAGCGTCACCGAACGCCCCCCGCCCCAACGCTCCTTCTCCGAGGAGAGTGCGCCATCAACGCGTCCAGCCCTCCCGCCGTCGAACTGCGCGGCATCACCAAACGCTTCCCCGGTGTCGTCGCCAACAGCGATATCGACATCACCGTTCGCAGAGGCACCGTGCATGCCCTCTGCGGCGAGAACGGTGCCGGCAAGTCAACCCTGATGAAGATCCTCTACGGCATGCAGAAGCCCGACGAGGGAACCATCACCGTCGACGGCGAGCAGGTCACCTTCGGCAGCCCCGCGGACGCCATCGCGCGCGGCATCGGCATGGTGCACCAGCACTTCATGCTGGCCGACAACCTCACCGTGCTGGAGAACGTCGCCCTCGGCGGCGAGAAGCTCTACGGCATCGGCACCAAGGCCCGCAACAAGATCAAGGAGATCTCGGACGCGTACGGCCTGAACGTCCGCCCCGACGTCCTCGTCGAGGAGCTCGGCGTCGCCGACCGGCAGCGCGTGGAGATCCTCAAGGTCCTCTACCGGGGCGCCCGCACCCTGATCCTCGACGAGCCCACCGCGGTCCTCGTCCCGCAGGAGGTCGAAGCGCTCTTCGACAACCTGCGCGGGCTGAAGTCCGAGGGCCTGACGGTCATCTTCATCTCCCACAAGCTGGGCGAAGTGCTCTCGGTGGCCGACGAGATCACCGTCATCCGCCGCGGTACGACCGTGGGCACCGCGGACCCGCGCTCCACCACCTCCAAGCAGCTCGCCGAGCTGATGGTGGGCAGCGAGCTGCCCTCCCCGGAGACGCGCGAGTCGACCGTCACGGACATACCCACGCTGCGGGTCCAGGACCTGAAGCTGACCGCGACCGACACCGACGGTGTCGTCCGTGACGTCCTCGCCGGGATCGACTTCACCATCCACCGCGGCGAGGTCCTCGGCATCGCCGGTGTCGAGGGCAACGGCCAGGCCGAACTCGTCGAAGCGATCATGGGCATGCGCGACCCGGACGGCGGTGTCATCACCCTCGACACCGCCGACATCTCCCACGCGCCGACCCGCAAGCGGCGCGAGAGCGGCATCGGCTACATCCCCGAGGACCGCCACCGGCACGGCCTGCTGCTGGAGGCCTCCCTCTGGGAGAACCGCATCCTCGGCCATGTCACCGAGCGCCCCAACTCCAAGGGCGGACTGCTCGACGCCAAGGCCGCCCGGCTCGACACGGAGCGGATCGTGCGCGAGTACGACGTACGCACCCCCGGTATCGAGGTCACCGCGGGCTCCCTGTCCGGCGGCAACCAGCAGAAGCTGATCGTCGGCCGCGAGATGAGCCACAGCCCCAAGCTGCTGATCGCCGCGCACCCCACCCGGGGTGTCGACGTCGGCGCGCAGGCCCAGATCTGGGACCAGATCAGGGAGGCGCGCCGCGAAGGTCTCGCCGTCCTGCTGATCTCCGCCGACCTGGACGAGCTGATCGGCCTGTCCGACACCCTGCGGGTCATGTACCGCGGCCGTCTGGTCGCCGACGCCGACCCCGCCACGATCACCCCCGAGGAGCTGGGCTCCGCCATGACGGGGGCCGCCACCGGACACCTCGAGCACGGCGCCGAGTCCGCCGTAGCTGGGGAAGAGGACCGATGAAGAAGCTCACCTCCCGGGTCGACAAGGAGCGGCTGCTCCTCGCGATAGCGGCGCCCGTACTGGCCGTGATCACCGCGCTGGTCGTCACCGCGCTGGTCATCGCCGTCACCGGCAAGAACCCCTTCGAGGCGTTCAACGACATGCTGTCGTACGGCTCTGCCAGCGACAGCCAGGTCTACATCCTCAACAAGGCGACCACGTACTACATCGCGGGCGTCGCGGTGGCCATCGGCTTCCGGATGAACCTGTTCAACATCGGCGTCGACGGTCAGTACCGCATCGCGGCCTTCTTCGCCGCGGTCGTCGGCGGCACGCTGAACCTGCCGGGCATCATCCAGATCCCTGTGATCATCATCGTCGCGATGCTCGTCGGCGCCATGTGGGCCGGTATCGCGGGTGTCCTCAAGACCTCTCGCGGGGTCAGCGAGGTCATCTCCACGATCATGCTGAACTCGATCGCAACTGCGATCATCGGCTATCTGATCCAGCCCGAGCGGCTCGGCCAGCTCGACGAGGCGGGCACCCTGGTCTCCACCAAGCCGCTGTCCGAGTCGTCGTGGTTCTTCACCATCGACCTGGGCCCGGCCGGCATGCTGTGGGGCTTCCTCTTCATCGCCCTGCTCGCGGGTCTCGCCTACTGGTTCGTCCTCGGCCGCACCCGCTTCGGCTTCGACCTGCGCGCCGTCGGCCAGTCCGAGTCCGCGGCCGCCGCGAGCGGTGTCAGCGTCAAGAAGATGGTCGTCACCAGCATGATCCTCTCGGGCGCCATGGCCGGCCTGATCGGCATGCCGACGCTGCTCAACGAGAGCCACATGTACAGCAACGACTTCCCGCTGGGCATCGGCTTCACCGGTATCGCCATCGCGCTGCTCGGCCGCAACAACCCGATCGGCATCGCCCTAGCGGCCCTCCTCTGGGGCTACCTGGAGCGCACCACCAACCACCTTGAAGTGATCGGCTACGACAAGGAGATCCTCGGCGTGCTCCAGGGCGTCATCGTCCTGTGCGTCGTCATCGCCTACGAACTCGTACGCCGCTACGGCCTCAAGCGCCAGCAGCAGCAGGTCGGCGCCGAGCTCGCCGCCCAGGCCGCGAAGACCGAGAAGCTGGAGGTGGCGCGATGACCGCCACGATGACCGCCACTCCGCCTCCTACGGCCCCGAAGGCCCCGGGCGCCAAGCCCGCACGCTCCCGGCTGTCGGTCGCGCGGATCCTGCTGATCGTCGCGGGCGCCCTGGTGCTGATCTCCGCCGTACGCGTCCTCACCGGCGCCGACCAGCTCACCTCCGCGGGCCAGATCAGCGCCTCCCTCGGCCTCGCCGTACCGATCGGCCTCGCCGGTCTGGCCGGTCTGTGGTCCGAACGGGCCGGTGTGGTCAACATCGGTCTCGAAGGCATGATGATCCTCGGCACCTTCGGCGCCGGCTGGATCGGCTGGCAGACCAGCCCCTGGCTGGGCCTGGTCGCGGGTGTCGCCTTCGGTGTCCTGGGCGGACTGCTCCACGCGGTCGTGACCGTCACCTTCGGCGTCGACCACATCGTCTCCGGTGTGGCCATCAACCTGCTCGCGCTCGGTGTCACCCAGTACCTCGCCAAGATCTTCTTCAACTCCGGCGAGGCCCAGACCATGGGCGGCAACCCCAAGCAGTCCCCACCGGTCGACTCCATCCCTGACGTCACCGTGCCAGGGCTCTCGGACGGCCTCGCCACCCTCGCCGGCCACCACTGGTTCCTGATCTCGGACCTCGCGGGCATCCTCGGCGGCCTCGTCACCAATGTCTCGGTGCTGACGATCTTCGCGGTGCTGCTCTTCGTCGCCACCGGGTGGCTGCTGTGGCGGACCCCGTTCGGTCTGCGGCTGCGCTCCTGCGGTGAGAACCCGATGGCCGCCGAGTCGCTGGGCGTCAACGTCTACTCGTACAAGTACGCGGCCGTCGCGATCTCCGGCGGACTGGCCGGCCTCGGCGGCGCGTTCCTCGCGACCGTGCCCTCGCACATCTACCTGGAGGGCCAGACCGGTGGGCGCGGCTATATCGGTCTCGCCGCGATGATCTTCGGCAACTGGCGTCCCGGCGGCCTCGCCATGGGCGCGGGCCTGTTCGGCTTCTCCGACGCGCTCCAGCTGCGCAACGGCGGCGAGACCGTCCACGCGCTGCTGCTCCTGCTGGTCGTCCTGCTGGTGCTGCTCGCCGTGTGGAAGGCGTACAAGAAGGTCATGTTCCAGGCCGTGGCGAGCGCGGTCGTGGCCGCGCTCATCCTGGTCTGGTACCTGCTGACGGACACCGTCCCCGAGGACTTCGTGGGCGCCACTCCGTATGTCGTGACCCTTCTGGTGCTGTCGCTGTCGGCGCAGCGGCTGCGTATGCCCAAAGCTGACGGTATGCGCTATCGCAGAGGACAAGGCAAGTGACGGCCGCCGCGGACGCCGCGGGCATCGACTGGGAGACCCTGCGGGCCGCGGCGCGGGACGCCATGTCCCGCGCGTATGTGCCGTACTCGAAATATCCGGTCGGGGTCGCGGCGCTGGTCGACGACGGCCGTACGATCACCGGCTGCAACGTCGAGAACGCGTCGTACGGACTCGGACTGTGCGCCGAGTGCGGTCTGGTCTCCGCGCTCCACCTGAGCGGCGGCGGCCGGCTCACCCACTTCACCTGCGTCGACGGCGCGGGCGAGGTGCTGGTGCCGTGCGGCCGCTGCCGCCAGCTGCTGTACGAATTCGGCGGCCCGGCCCTGGTCCTGGAGACCCCGGACGGAATCCGCACGCTGGACGAGATGCTTCCGCAGGCCTTCGGGCCCGGGCACCTCAACTGAACTCGGCCTCTCCGTCGTCGCGATCCGGCGGCGGAGGGGCCGTACCCATCGAAAGGAACGTGATGGACGTCATCTCCGTCATCCGCACCAAGCGGGACCGGGGCGAACTGTCCCCGGAGCAGATCGACTGGGTGATCGACGCCTATACGCGCGGCGAGGTCGCCGACGAGCAGATGTCGGCGCTCGCGATGGCGATCCTGCTCAACGGCATGAACCGTACGGAGATCGCCCGCTGGACCGCCGCCATGATCGCCTCGGGCGAGCGCATGGACTTCTCCGCGCTGTCGCGCCCCACGGCCGACAAGCACTCCACGGGCGGCGTGGGCGACAAGATCACCCTGCCGCTGGCGCCGCTGGTGGCCGCGTGCGGCGCGGCCGTACCGCAGCTCAGCGGGCGGGGCCTCGGCCACACCGGCGGGACGCTCGACAAGCTGGAGTCCATCCCCGGATGGCGGGCGCTGCTCTCCAACGCCGAGATGCTGGACGTCCTGAACACCGCCGGCGCGGTGATCTGCGCGGCGGGCGACGGACTGGCCCCCGCGGACAAGAAGCTGTACGCGCTGCGCGATGTCACCGGCACCGTCGAGGCCATCCCGCTGATCGCCTCCTCGATCATGTCCAAGAAGATCGCCGAGGGCACCGGATCGCTGGTCCTGGACGTCAAGGTCGGCACCGGCGCCTTCATGAAGACCATCGAGGACGCCCGCGAACTCGCCTCGACCATGGTGGGCCTGGGCACCGACCACGGGGTACGGACGGTCGCCCTGCTCACCGACATGTCCACGCCGCTCGGGCTCACCGCGGGCAACGCGCTGGAGATCCGCGAGTCCGTCGAGGTCCTGGCCGGCGGCGGCCCTGCCGATGTGGTCGAGCTGACCCTCGCCCTGGCGCGCGAGATGCTCGACGCGGCGGGTCTCCGGGACGCCGACCCGGCGAAGGCACTGGCCGACGGCTCGGCGATGGACGTCTGGCGCCGCATGATCGCGGCCCAGGGCGGCGACCCGGACGCGGCGCTGCCGGTGGCCCGCGAGCAGCAGGTGATCACGGCCCCGTCGTCGGGTGTCCTCACCCGTCTCGACGCGTACGGCGTCGGCGTCGCCGCCTGGCGCCTCGGCGCGGGCCGCGCCCGCAAGGAGGACCCGGTCCAGGCGGGCGCGGGCGTCGAACTGCACGCCAAGCCGGGCGACACGGTCACCGCCGGCCAGCCGCTGCTGACGCTGCACACGGACACCCCGGAGAAGTTCGACTACGCACGCGGCGCGCTGGACGGCGCGTACGACATCGTGGCGGGCGACACGCAGTACAAGGCGACGCCGGTGGTCCTGGAGCGCATCGCCTGACCAGGCGTTTCCCCATTCGGATGAACGGGACCGGTGGACGCCCACCGGTCCCGTTCGCCATGCTGGGATCGGTGACGCACCGATAGAGGAGACCGCCATGAGCGCACTCACCGTCGACCACGAGCCGGATCAGGGCTGGGACGACCTCGTCCGTATCCGGGAGGAGACGGACGCACCCGAGGGCTGCAAGGTGGAGATCATCGAGGGGATCATCACCGTGTCACCGTCGCCGTCCAGGGACCACAACGTCACCGCCTCCATGCTGCAGCGCCGGCTGTACTCCGTGATCCCGGAGGACTGGGAGATTCTCCAGACGCAGGACGTGGTCGTTCCGGGCCGGCAGGGCCTGTACGTGCCCGATCTGCTGGTGGTGGCGGGGGAGGACGCGATCGGGCCCGGTCATCGGATCCCGGCGGGGCAGGCGAAACTCGTCGCCGAGATCACCTCGCGGGGGAACGCCAACCACGACCGCATCAGCAAGGCCCATGGCTACGCCCAGGCCGGTGTTCCGCTCTATCTGCTGCTCGACCCGTGGCTTTCCGGCCGCCCGACCGCCACGCTCTACGGTGAACCCGAGGGCGGCACGTACCGGGTCCTCGCCTCGGTCGAGTACGGAGACAAGCTGACCCTGCCGGCACCCTTCGACGTGGTGATCGACACGGGCGTCTTCCCCGTCAGCTGACAGCCCGGCACGCCGGCGGCTCTGGGTCTGTACCGGGTGTGTCCGGGGGGCTGCGATGAGTTCCGGGCGGGGGGCCGGTCTTTCTGTCTGTGGACGTTACGGAACCGATCGTGCTCGTCATCGCCGGCCGGCTCACCCCGGCCGATGGGCCCCGGCTGTGTGAGGAGCTGGCCGCGCGGCTGCGGGAGACGGGCGGCGGCGAGGCGATCTGTGACGTCGGCGGCCTGGTCCCGCCGAATCTGGCCGCCGTCGACGCGCTGGCCAGGCTGCGGCTCACCGCCCGCAGACAGGGCTGTCGGATCCGGCTGACCGGCACCGGGCGGGAGCTGCGGCTGCTGCTGGATCTCGTTGGCCTCGCGGACCTGATCCAGGAAGTGGCCCCCGACGGGGACCACGACCCGCCCGACACCTTCTAGGTAGCGATCACTCCTTTGTCAGCCGCTGGGGGAGATCGAACAGCGGGAACCAGCGCGCCGTGTCCAGGAAGGAGTTGATCCCGGTGATCCGGCCGTCCTCTATCTCGATCACCATGAGCGCCCACGGCGTATAGCCGGTGCCGTCCTTGCTCGAGTGGTAGTGGGCGAACGCCGGAGTGCCGTTGGCCACCGTCGGGACGAGCCGTGAGCCACGGCAGACGGAGCCGACGCCGAGCATCCAGCCGACTATGTCGGCATGGCCCTGAAGCCACAGGTCGTACGGCGGCATCGACAGCGTCGCGTCCTCGTGGAGCAGCGCCGTCAGCGCCTTCATGTCGTAGCCCTCGAAGGCCGCCACATACCGCTCCAGCAGCTCCTTCTGCCCCTCGTCGAGCGGGTCCGCCGCCTCGGTCGCGGCGGGACCGCAGTCGGCGAGCGTCGCGCGTGCCCGCTGGAGCGCGCTGTTGACCGAGGCGACCGTCGTGCCCAGCAGCTCGGCGACCTCGGCGGCCTTCCACGCCAGCACCTCGCGCAGGATCAGCACCGCCCGCTGCTTCGGCGGCAGATGCTGCAGCGCGGCGACGAACGCCAGCCGGATCGACTCCCGCTCCACCGCCGTCTCCGCCGGGTCCGCCACCGAAGGCAGCACCCGGCCGTCCGGCACGGGCTCCAGCCAGGTGATCTCCGGGCGCCCGTTCAGCTGGGCCTGGGCCACCGGCTGCGCGGCGGTCAGATCCATCGGGCGCGCCCGGCGGTTTCCCGCGCTGAGCATGTCCAGGCACACATTCGTCGCGATGCGGTAGAGCCAGGACCTCAGCGAGGACCGGCCCTCGAACTTGTCGAAGCTGCGCCACGCGCGCACCATCGTGTCCTGCACGGCGTCCTCGGCCTCGAAGGCGGAGCCCAGCATCCGGTAGCAGTAGCCCGTCAGCTCCGTCCGGTGCTTCTCCAGCCGGGAATCCAGATCCTCTGTTGTCGCGAGATCACTCATCGGCTCACCCCAGTCGCCCCCTTGTAACCCATCTCTCGGAAGCTACCGCAGGCCACTGACAATCGCCGGTTTCGGGTCAAAAGGATGAAAAATGGCGCCCGAGGCGCCGTGGAGCCCCGGGCGCCGTGCGGCACCGCCTACCGCTGTACCGCCGGCACCGGCCGCCTCGCGGCCTCGGTCCGCGCCGCGTGCGTCCCGTACAGCGTGATCGAGACGACCCCGAGCACCGCCACCAGTCCCAGCAGCACCGTTGCCTCCCAGCCGCCGGCGTGGAACGCGACCGCGCCCAGCGTGCCGCCCGCGCTGCTGCCCAGGTAGTACGCCGACTGGTAGAGCGCCGAGGCCTGCGCGCGGCCCGTCTTCGCCGTACGGCTCACCGACGACGAGGCGACCGCGTGGCCCGCGAAGAAGCCCGCCGTGATCAGCACCAGACCGAGCAGCACCGCGGCCAGCGTGTCCGACAGCGACAGCAGCAGGCCGGCCGCCGTCGTCCCCACGGCCAGATACAGCGCCCCGCGCCGGCCCAGCCGCGCGACCAGCCGCCCGGCCGCCGCCGAGGAGACCGTACCGACCAGATAGACCAGGAAGATCGAGCCGATGATGCCCTGCGGGAGGTTGAAGGGCGCCTCCACCAGCCGGTAGCCGATCACGGTGTAGACCGCGCCGAACACCGTCATGAAGAGCGCGCCGATCGCGTACAGCCGTCGCAGCAGCGGGTCGGCCAGATGCCCGCCGACGGTCTTCGCCAGCGCCCGCGGGCTCAGCGACCGCGAGGTGAAGTTCCGTGCCTTCGGGATCAGGACGCGGAAGGCCACCGCGCACACCACCGCCATCAGCCCGACCGCGCCCAGCGCCGCGCGCCAGCCCCACAGCTGGGCGACCCAGCCGGTGACGATACGGCCGCTCATCCCGCCGACGCTGTTGCCCGCGACGAACAGCCCGATCGCGGCGACCAGCGCCTTCGGCCGTACCTCCTCCGCGAGAAACGCCATCGCCGACGCCGGGAGCCCGGCGAGCGCCGCGCCCTGCACGGCGCGCAGCGCCACCAGCCACTCGATGTCCGGCGCGAACGGCACCAGCAGCCCGACCGCCACCGCGATCACCAGCGACGCGGTCATCAGGGTGCGCCTGCCGAACCGCTCGGACAGCGCGCTCAGCGGCAGGACGAACAGGGCCAGCGCGCCCGTCGCCGCCGAGACCGTCCAGCTCGCCTGGCCGGCCGTCACGCCGAGGTCGGCGGAGATGGCGGGCAGCAGGGCCTGCGTGGAGTAAAGGAGGGCGAAGGTCGCGACCCCCGCGGCGAAGAGCGCGAAGCTCATCCGGCGGTAGCCGGGGCCGCCGGGGGAGAGCTGCGACGGGGCGGACGGCGAGGAAGGCGAAGGCTGAGCGGACGGCGCGGCGGAGGCACCCGGGATGACGGGCGCCTCGGTACTGACTGAAGGCATACGACGACCGTAGGCACCCCGTCTTCATGCGTCCAATGCATGGAATGGAGATAATCGTTCCCATGGTGCATGAACCCAGCTCACGAGCGCGCGTGTCATGGAACAGTTACGAAGACGACATGCCGGTGACGGCCGAACTGGACCCCGAGTCCTGGTCCGCGGTCCTCGCGCCCCGTCTCGCGTACTTCGCCGGGGTGGCCCGCCATGAACATGTGACCCGCGCCGCGCAGGACATGGGCGTCCCGCAGTCCACCCTCTCCCGGGCGATGGTCAGGCTCGAAAAGGACCTGGGCATCGCCCTGTTCGCCCGCAAGGGCCGTACGGTCTCCCTCACCCACGCGGGCCGGACCTTCCTCTCCTCCGTCGAACGCGCGCTCGCGGAGGTGGAACGGGCCGCCGAGACCGTACGGGCCGACGCGGACCCGGCGTCCGGCAAGGTCGCCTTCGGCTTTCTGCACACCATGGGGTCGGAGACCGTGCCCGGACTGATCCGGGCCTTCCGCGCCGACCATCCGCGCGTGCGCTTCCAACTGGTCCAGAACTACGGCGAGGCGATGATCGAACGCCTGCGCGCGGGCGATCTGGACCTCTGTCTCACCTCACCGGTACCGGACGCCCCCGATCTGGTCGCCCGCAGGCTGGACGAACAGCGGCTGCGGCTGGTCGTCCCCGACGACCACCGGCTCGCCCGGCGCCGCCGCGTCCGCCTCGCCGAGGCCGCCGACGAAACCTTCGTCACCCTCGAACCGGGTTACGGACTGCGCCGGATCACCGACGACCTCTGCGCCGAGGCCGGCTTCCGGCCGCGCGTCGCCTTCGAGGGCGAGGAGGCCGAGACGCTGCGCGGCCTGGTCGCGGCGGGCCTGGGCGTCGCCCTGCTGCCGCCGCCCGCCGTGGCCCGCCCCGGGGTGGTCGAACTGACGGTCACGGCGCCGCGCGCGGTACGCGAGATCGGCGTCGCCTGGCTCGACGGCCACCCGGACACCCCGCCGGTGGCCGCCTTCAAACGCTTCCTGATCTCCCGCCGCGGCCACCTGCTGCCGGACTGACGGGACCTCAGCGGCCAGGCCCGCCCTGACCTACGGCCGCAGTGACCGGCCGAACCCCGCCGCCAGCGGCATCCGCAACCCCAGCGGCGGCGGCGCCGCGAGCGCGTCCGCGACCGGCCGGGAGTACGTACGCGAGAGCAGCGCGCCGAGCACGAAGTCCGCTGCCAGGGCCAGGACTTCGCCGTGGTGCTGACGCAGCGCGTGGCCGTCGGAGTGGACCTCGAAGCGGCAGGTGTCCCGGTTGACCTTCTTGGCGCGTTCGGCCAGCCGGTAGGAGAGTTCGGGATCGGTACGCGCGTCCGTCGTACCGTGCACGATCATCACCTGACGCCCCGCCAGCTGCCGTACCGGCTCCGGTTCGACCGCCCGGTCGTCCTCCGGCAGCCACGGGGCCATCGCCAGCACGGAGTTGACGGCCGTGTGGCCTGCGGCGTGCAGGGCGGCCCGGCCGCCCATCCCGTGTCCCGCGAGGCACACCGGTATGTCGCCGTAGCGCCGCACGGCCTCCTCCGCCGCCCAGTCGGCGTCCGCCGCGAGGCGCGCGTCCGGTCCGTTCCAGCCGCGCCCGCGGTAGTGGACCACATGCACGACCAGCCCTTCGGCCGCCCCTGACCTGGCCAGCGACCGCGCGAGCGGCAGCATCCCTGCGTACGCGACGGCCGAGGCGCGGCGGGCCGAGACCGGCTCGCCCTCGGGAAGTACCAGGACCACGCCCCCTACCGCCGATCCCGCGGCGAGTGCGGTGACCGCCCGCCCCAGCCGTGCCTGAGGCTCCGCGCGACGCCCGCGTGCCCACCCGTCCCGGCCTGCCGTACGCTCCCCCGGCCCGGGAACTGCGTGCCATCCCATAACAGAACAGTCTCAGAAGGGCAGGTGTACGCCACCCGTCCGCGCGGTCACTGTTACGTATCGACCCCCGCCGATCTACGCGCGTAGGCGTTAGAGTGCGAAGATGACGAGCCAGACCTACCGTCCACCCACAGCCGAACAGATCCGCCGCGCCCCCAAGGTCCTTCTCCACGACCACCTGGACGGCGGGCTGCGCCCCGGCACGATCATCGACCTCGCCCACGAGGTCGGCTACGAGGCCCTGCCCGAGCACGAGTCCGACAAGCTCGGCCTCTGGTTCCGCGAGGCCGCCGACTCCGGCTCGCTGGAGCGCTATCTGGAGACCTTCGCGCACACCTGCGCCGTCATGCAGACCCGCGACGCGCTCTTCCGGGTCGCCGCGGAGTGCGCCGAGGATCTCGCCGAGGACGGCGTCGTCTACGCCGAGGTGCGGTACGCCCCCGAGCAGCACCTGGAGCACGGGCTCACCCTCGAAGAGGTCGTCGAGGCCGTCAACGAGGGCTTCCGGGAGGGCGAGCGACGCGCCCGCGAGAGCGGAAACCGTATCCGCGTCGGCGCGCTGCTCACCGCCATGCGGCACGCGGCCCGCGCCCTGGAGATCGCCGAACTCGCCAACCGCTACCGCGACTCGGGCGTCGTCGGCTTCGACATCGCGGGCGCCGAGGCCGGCTTCCCGCCCACCCGCCACCTCGACGCGTTCGAGTATCTGAAGCGGGAGAACAACCACTTCACCATCCACGCCGGCGAGGCCTTCGGGCTGCCGTCCATCTGGCAGGCGCTCCAGTGGTGCGGCGCCGACCGGCTCGGTCACGGCGTGCGCATCATCGACGACATCGAGGTCGCCGAGGACGGGTCGGTGAAGCTGGGCCGGCTCGCCGCGTACGTACGGGACAAGCGCGTCCCGCTGGAGCTGTGCCCCAGCTCCAATCTGCAGACGGGCGCCGCCACCTCGATCGGCGAGCACCCCATCGGTCTGCTGCGCAAGCTGCACTTCCGCGCGACCGTGAACACCGACAACCGGCTGATGAGCGGCACGAGCATGAGCCGTGAATTCGAGCTGTTGGTCGAGGCATTCGACTACACGCTCGATGACATGCAGTGGTTCACCGTCAATGCGATGAAATCAGCATTCATTCCTTTCGATGAACGACTGGCCATGATCAACGACGTGATCAAGCCCGGATATGCCGAGCTGAAATCCGAATGGCTGTTCAAGCAGACAGCTGTGACCAGCTGATCTCCGCTTGGATCGGCTCGATCACATAGACCTGGAAGCGGTCGGGGATACGGATTCCCGGCCGCTTCCCGGTGTTTGCGGGCTCCGCGCGCGGCTGGCTACCTTGGAGAGCCGCTCGCATTCCCCTCATTCCCCAAGGACGAAAACCCAGATGAAGAAGTCCGCTGTCAAGACGCTCGGTGTCGCCGCCCTCGGCGTCGCCTTCGCCGCCACCGCCGCCGGCAGTGCCTCCGCCGCCGCGCCCGCCGCCCCCGACGCCGGCACCGGGCTGGACCTCGTCACCAAGACGCTGCCGATGGACGAGGCCGCCGGGCAGCTCCCCGTACCCACCTCCGCCTCGGCGACCGCGGGCCGGACCGCGCTCGGCGCCGTCCAGCAGACCGGCCCCTACGCGCTCCGGGCCGCCGGGACCACCAATCCCCCCAACACGCTGCTCGGCGGACTGCCGGTGAACGGTCTGGGCAAGGGCGGGCTGCCGGTCAACGGTCTGGGCAAGGGCGGACTGCCGGTCAACGGTCCGGGCAAGGGCGGACTGCCCGTGAACGGTCTGGCGAAGGGCGGCCTCCCGGTCAACGGGACGGCCCTCGGCGGCTGATCGCCTCCGGAACCACGACCGTGGGGGCGCCCACCCGCCTACGGGTGAGCGCCCCCACGGTGCGGGAACGAGGCCGCGGCCGGCTACCAGGCGGTCGTGGCAGTGCGGTTCTTCTCGCTCGGCAGCAGCACCCACAGCGCCAGGTAGAGCAGGAACTGCGGGCCCGGCAGCAGACACGAGACCAGGAAGATCACCCGCATCGTGCTCGCGGAGGTGCCGAAACGCTGTGCCAGCGCCGCGCACACTCCGCCGATCATGCGTCCGGCACGGGGGCGGACCGGGCGGACCAATGCGGCCATGGTGGGCTCCTTCACGAGACCGAGGCGGGAGCCTCTCCTTGTGCTCCCGTTGTTTCCATGGTGCCCCCGGAGAAGGGGGCAAAGCGTCGCTCTATGGGGCGACCCCGACCCTGGGAATCGTCGGGGTCGCGCCCTGAGAGGCGTCATCCCAGGGAACGGCGTGCCGTACGCCTTCCGGGCGCCGCGCCCCGTAGACCGCCGCGGAGACGGGGTGGGAGCGCCGTCTGCGGCGCATTCTGGCCCGGCCCGCGGGCACGACCACCAGGTGCGCCAGCGCGACACCCGCGGTGTTGAGCAGCAGCGAGTCCACGTCGACCACCTGACCCGGCACTCCGGTCTGCAGCAGCTCGATCCCCAGGGAGAGCAACGCGCCGGCCGCGACCGTACGCGCCAGGGACGCCCAGGGGGAGACGGTGAGCCTGCCCCCCGCCATCGGCAGCAGCACGCCGAGCGGGGCCAGCAGCAGCAGTCCCTCACCGATGCGCCGTGCGGCGTGCAGGGGGGCCAGCGCCAGATCCGCCCGGATACCGGCGAACGGCCGCAGGTTGGCCGCGGTCACCCACGTGACATCCAGCGGACGGAGCGTCAGCCACCCCACCATCAGGAGATGCATGAGGAGAAGGGCGAGTCCCGCCCTGCGGAAGCGGATGGCGGCACTGCCGCCCGGACCTTGACGCACGCACCCCAAGACGCGGCCGTAAGCGGGATCGGTTCCGCCGGTTCCGGACGAACGGCCTCATGAGACGGGCATCACCCGTTCGCCGTTACGCCGACGACAGCCCGTAAGCAGCTACGACGCCGACGACAGCCCGATGGCCGTTACGACGCCGAGGGCAGCGGGGCGAGCGTCGGCGCCGTGGAGTCCGGACGGCGCTTCGTCTCCTGGTCGCACCCGTACCGGCGCGGCGGATAGTCCCCGGGCCCGCCCAGCACCACCTGGCCGTCCGTGGCGTCGCTCTCGGCGAACGTACAGACGATCTGCGCGAGCGCGGCCGCCGGCAGGTCCTCCGGCTGGAGGCTGAGCCGCAGCGTGCCCGCGGGATCGCCCTCGCGCGGCGCGGACACGAGCAGCGTCCCCCGTACGGACGTGGTGAAGCCCGCTTCCCGCTCGGCGGACGACGGCTGCGCCTGAAGCTCGTCGAGCAGCGCCTGCCCGATCTGCACCCGGCTGTCGAACACCTTCTCCTCGGGGATCCGCGCCGTACGCTCCACCGCGGCCAGCTCGGAGGCGCACACCAGATAGATGAACACCGGGATGCCCGGGTGTGTCTGCGTGATCACGTCCTTGCCGGAGACCTCGCACGGCACCCGGGACGGCGCGGGCCCGGCGTCCACCGGGACCGAGGTGGTCCTGATCCCGCACCCCGCGGCGCAGACCGCGAGCGCCACCGCGCCCGCGAGCCGCGCGAACGCGACGGCCGGCCGGCTCCCGCCGGTGCGGCCCCCGCCCGTCCGGATCCCGCGCGGCCGGCTCATGGGCGTCACGGTACGTCGCCTTCCTCTCCCCGTCCCTGTTCCTGATCCAGCCCCGCCGTCTCCGAGCCGTCCCGCGGCAGCCGCAGGACGAACATCGCGCCGCCGTCCGGCACATTGGACGCCGTGATGTCGCCGCCGTGGATATGGGCGTTCTCCATCGCGATCGACAGGCCGAGCCCACTGCCCTCGGAGCGTGGCCGGGACGCGCTCGCCTTGTAGAACCGGTCGAAGACATGCGGCAGTACGTCCTCGGGGATACCGGGCCCGTGGTCCCGTACCTCGATGACGAGTTCGTCGCCCTCCGTCCGCACCGCCACCCGCACCGGCGAACCGCCGTGCTTGAGCGCGTTGCCGATCAGATTCGCCAGGATCACATCGAGCCGGCGCGGATCCAGCCGCGCCATGATCCCGCGCGCCGCGTCCAGGTCCACCGCGTCCAGCCAGGCACGCGCGTCGATACAGGCCGTGACCTGGTCGGCGACATCGACATCGTCGAGGACGAGCCGGGCCGTACCCGCGTCGAAGCGGGTGACCTCCATCAGGTTCTCCACCAGGACGTTGAGCCTGCGGGTCTCGCTCACCACCAGGGTCACGGCCGGCGCGATCATCGGGTCGAGGTTGTCTGCCTCTTCCTCCAGGACCTCCGTCACGGCGGTGAGCGCGGTCAGCGGGGTACGCAGCTCGTGCGACATGTCGGCGACGAAGCGGCGGCTGGACTCCTCCCGCGCGCTCATGTCCGCGACCTTCTTCTGCAACGACTCCGCGGCTTTGTTGAACGTACGGGACAGATCGGCCAGTTCGTCCGTTCCCGACACCCGCAGCCGGGTACCGAGCCTGCCCTCACCGAGCTGCCGCGCCGCCTCGCCCAGCCGCTGTACCGGCTTGAGCACGGTCGTGGCCGCGGCCTGGGCGAGCAGCGCCGACCCGACGAGCGCGAGCGCCGTGGCGATCCCCAGCGACCAGGCGAGCGAGTTGAGGTCCGCGCGCTCCTGGTCGAGGGACTTGAACATGTATCCGGTCAGGCCGCCGTCGATGATTCGCGTACCGCCCACCAGATAGGGCGTGCCGGCGCGCTCGGTGCGCTGCCAGAAGAGGTGGTACGGATAGGCGTTCCCCGACGTGACCTTCTGCTTCTCGTTCACGGCCCGCTGGAGCGAGGCGGGCACATCACTGAGGGTGAACGCGTCCGGATCGGAGGCGCCGACGATGGGCTTGCCCTCGGCGCGTTCACCGATCAGCAGCACGCTGTAGCCGGGGCTGTCGCCCTCGATCCGCTGGGCCGTGTTCTCCAGATCGCTCTGGCTCGGCCGCAGGGGCAGTTCCGCGGCGCGGTTCTGCATCTCCTGCCGGAAGTCGTCCAGGGCCGAGTCCTGCGTCCGGGTCAGCACGGCCTCGCGGTTGAGCCAGTACGCGATCCCCGACGCGGAGACCGCGGCGGTCAGCGCGACGGCCCCGAAGACGACCACGAGCCGCAGCCGCAGACTGGTCCAGCGGAGCCCCGCGATGATCGCCTTCTTCGCCGCGCCGGTCTTCGCGGCGCCGCTCTCCGCACCGGTCGGCTCCGGGCCGCCGGCGGCGCGCTCCGCGTCGTACCTCGTCGCGCCGTTCTGTACCGGGCCGCTCTGCGCCGAACTGCCGGGCCCGCCCGCCGCGGGTGCGTCCCTCACGAAGGCGCGTCCAGCCGATAGCCCACTCCGCGCACCGTACGGATCAGGGTCGGCGAGGACGGTACGTCCTCCACCTTCGCCCGCAGCCGCTGCACACACGCGTCCACCAGACGCGAGTCGCCCAGGTAGTCGTGCTCCCACACCAGCCGCAGCAGCTGCTGCCGCGACAGCGCCTGGCCCGGCCGTCGGCTCAGCTCCAGCAGCAGCCGCAGCTCGGTCGGCGTGAGCTGCAGATCCTCGCCGTTCTTCGTGACGGTCATCGCGGACCGGTCGATCACCAGACTGCCGAACGTCGCGGAATCCGTGGACTCCCGCTCGCCGCGCCGCAGTACCGCGCGGATCCTGGCGTCCAGCACCCGCCCCTGCACCGGCTTCACCACATAGTCGTCGGCCCCGGACTCCAGGCCGACCACCACATCGATGTCGTCACTGCGCGCGGTCAGCAGGATGATCGGCAACTGGTCGGTACGCCTGATGCGACGGCACACCTCGAAACCGTCGATCCCGGGGAGCATCACGTCCAGCACGATCAGATCCGGCCGCTGTTCCCGCAGCAGTTTCAGGCCGTCCTCTCCCGTCGCCGCGGTGGCCACACGGTGGCCCTGGCGTGACAGCGAGAGTTCGAGGGCCGTGCGGATGGCGTCGTCGTCCTCGATCAGCAACAGGAAAGGCACAGAGGTCATTCTGTCCCATGGGGGGACCGGAGTTCGACAGTTGGAGCGGCCGTACCTTCCCGCGCGGGGCGCGCAAGCTCCGAAGTCCCCTGTGACAGGCCTGTGACAGTCGGCGGACAGCGCCATGAAACTGCCCCGGCAAGCTCATTGGCACACGGAACGAATCAGACTCCAACCGACGGGGGGCGCGAGATGAACGCACCGCACGGCACGACCTCGAGCGCGGTAGTCACGCGTCTCCACGACGTCACGCGGAGCAGCGAGAAGTCCGGCGCCGTGAACGGGCGGGGGTGCGTTCGCGGCGCCGGGCGTCAGCACAAGCCGTCGTACATGACGGTGGTTGACGCGCCGCAGGTGAGCAACGTGGCGGCCGCGTACGGGGAGGTCACGGGGGAGCGGAAGGACCCGGCGGGGACGGCGGACGCCGAAGCGGCGTTCACCGCCTACGTCCAGGAGCGCCGCGCCTCCCTGTACGCGACGGCCTACCACCTGACCGGGGACCGCTTCGAGGCCGAGGACCTGCTCCAGAGCGCGCTGTTCTCCACGTACCGGGCGTGGGACAGGATCAGCGACAAGGCAGCGGTCGGCGGCTATCTCCGCCGCACCATGACCAATCTGCACATCAGCGCCTGGCGCAGGCGCAAGCTCAACGAGTACCCGACGGAGGAGCTGCCGGAGACGGCGGGCGACACCGACGCGATGCGCGGCACGGAACTGCGCGCGGTGCTCTGGCAGGCGCTCTCGCGCCTTCCCGAGCTGCAGCGCACGATGCTGGTACTGCGCTACTACGAGGGCCGCACCGACCCGGAGATCGCGGACATCCTCGACATCAGTGTCGGCACGGTGAAGTCGAGCATCTGGCGGTCGCTCCGCCGGCTGCGCGAGGACGAGGTCCTCAGCTTCGGCCGTGACGAGGAAGAGTCCTTCGGCGAACTGGTCGCTTGAGGGCAGTAGGGGGAAACGGGGGGCCTGTCGTCTCCGGGGGGAGACGGCGGGAGTACGGGGGAAACACGGGGGAGTCCGGGGGGACACCACGGGGGAGCACAGAAAAAGGAAGCGGGACCGAACAGGCCGGGGGGTCTTGTCCGGTCCCGCTTCTCTGTGCTGTCGAGACGATGCCGCGCGGGCGGTCGCCCGCCGCACGCGTCGTTCAGTGACCGCTCGCCGTACGGGCTGCCGCGTCCGTGATCTCCGCCGCGGGCGGCCGCGCGCCACGCTGCCCCGGGCACCGGCCGGCCGCCGCGGCCGCGATACGGCCCAGCGCCTCCGCCTTGCCGCACGCGTACGCGCCGAGCGCCGTCTGCCGGCCGACGATCACACGCTCCGCGCGCATCAGCCGCCAGCCGCGCCGCACCAGGAACGGAACCGACTTCCGTCCCTCGCGCAGGTCGCGCAGCAGCCGCCGCCGGAACGTGGTCGAGGGACGGCCGCGCAGACAGAGCGCGTCGGCCAGCACATCGAGCTCCTGGCAGCGCGCGACGATATCGGCCGCGAAGATGCCCTCCGCGAGGAACAGCGGGGTGCGCTCGATGTCCAGCGCCTCCGTGTCCACCCGTGAACTGGTGGCGATCGAGTAGACGGGAACGGTCGTACGGCCCGTACGGCACAGCTCCATGACCGCCGCGACCGCGGCGTCCGCGTCCCAGGACAGCGGAGAGTCCCAGTCGATGTCCGTACTGTCCGGGACCAGCGGGAGCGTCGGGTCGTCGCCCTCCTTGTAGAAGTCGTCGAGGCGCAGCACGGGCAGGCCCGTACGGGCGGCGAGGGACGACTTTCCGGAGCCTGAGGGGCCGGCGAGCAGCACGACCCGGGTCATGGGGGATTGGGGACTCACGGGACACCAGTGTGCGGCATACGCCCGAGCAGGGAACCCCCGGGGACCGATCGGCCGGGTTTATTGGCCTCGGACACCCCGCCTCAACTACGCTGCGTGTCAGCTCGATTACTCACTCACCCGCCAGGCAGGAAATCCCATGGCACGTCACGCAGCTCCCACCTCCCCGCGCCGCACTCTGCTGCGCGCCGGTCTGACCGTCACGGCGGCGGGCGCCGCCCTCGGTCTGGGCGGTGCGGCGGCCCAGGCGGCGGAGCCGGCCGCCCTCGCGCCCGCGACGGGCACCGACACCGCGAGCGCGGTGATGGGCCAGGACCTCAGCGACGCCCTCGGGCACGGGACGACCGGCGCGGTGACCCCCGCCAAGCGCCTCAAGCTCAACCCGCTGGCCGGCACGGGCGTGGACCCGCTGGACAACTCGGCGGGTACGCAGGTCGCCGACTTCAAGCCGCTGTCCACGACGATGGTGACCGGTCCCGTGACCCGGGGCGGCACGCTCACGGACCTGCCGGCGGCCGGCCCGGCGGCGGGGATGCTGCCCGGCTGATCCGCTCCCGTACAGATATACGGGAGGACCTCAGATATACGGGAGGACCCCCGCCACTCCTCGGAGCGGCGGGGGTCCTCCCGTACCGGCGGGATGCGTGAGCGGCTCAGTAGGCCGAACCGGACGCGCCCAGGCTGCCCGTGGGGTGCCAGACCGTCTTCGTCTCCAGGAAGGCCGTCAGGCGGTGCGTGCCCGGATCGGCCGACCAGTCCGCGGACCGCGGACGCAGCACCCGCTTCAGATTGTCCGCCGCCGCGATCTCCAGCTCCTTGGCGAGGACCTCGTCCGCGCCGGTCAGGTCGATCGCGTTGACGTCCTGGTGCGCGGCCAGCGGGGCCGCGATCTCGGCGGTCTTCCCGGAGAGGACGTTGACCACGCCGCCCGGGAGGTCGGAGGTGGCCAGCACCTCGCCCAGGGAGAGCGCCGGGAGCGGCGACTTCTCGCTCGCGACGACGATCGCGGTGTTGCCCGTGGCGATCACCGGGGCGACGACCGAGACGAGGCCGAGGAAGGACGAGTCCTGCGGCGCCAGGACCGTGATGACCCCGGTCGGCTCCGGGGTGGAGAGATTGAAGAACGGACCCGCGACCGGGTTCGCCCCGCCCACGACCTGCCCGATCTTGTCGGTCCAGCCCGCGTACCAGACCCAGCGGTCGATCGCGGCGTCGACGACCGCCCCGGCCTTCGCCTTGGACAGGCCCTCGGCCTCCGCCACTTCCCGTACGAACTGGTCGCGACGGCCTTCCAGCATCTCGGCGACGCGGTAGAGGACCTGGCCGCGGTTGTACGCGGTCGCGCCCGACCAGCCGCCGAACGCCTTGCGGGCCGCGACGACCGCGTCACGCGCGTCCTTGCGTGAGGACAGCGGGGCGTTGGCCAGCCAGGTGCCCTTGGAGTCGGTCACTTCGTACACCCGGCCGCTCTCGCTGCGGGGGAACTTGCCCCCGACGTACAGCTTGTAGGTCTTGAAGACGCTCAGCCGGCCCGCGGCGGAGCCGCTGATGGATTCCTTAGACATCGAGGTACGCCTCCAGGCCGTGGCGGCCGCCTTCGCGGCCGAAGCCCGATTCCTTGTAGCCGCCGAAGGGCGAGGTCGGGTCGAACTTGTTGAACGTATTGGCCCAGACGACACCCGCCCGGAGCTTGCCGGCGACCGCGAGGATGCGGGAGCCCTTCTCCGTCCAGATACCGGCCGAGAGGCCGTACTGCGTGTTGTTGGCCTTCGCGACGGCCTCGTCGGGCGTACGGAAGGTCAGCACCGACAACACAGGACCGAAGATCTCGTCCCGGGCGATGGTGTGCGCCTGGGTGACGTTCGTGAAGAGCGTCGGCGCGAACCAGTATCCGGAGGAGGGGAGTTCGCACGCGGGCGACCAGCGCTCCGCGCCCTCCGCCTCGCCTGTCTCGGTCAGCGTCTTGATACGGGCCAGCTGCTCGGCGGAGTTGATCGCGCCCAGGTCGGTGTTCTTGTCCAGCGGATCACCGACGCGCAGCGTGGACAGCCGGCGCTTGAGCGAGTCCAGCAGCTCGTCCTGGATCGACTCCTGGACCAGCAGCCGCGATCCGGCGCAGCAGACCTGGCCCTGGTTGAAGAAGATGCCGGTGACGATGCCTTCGACGGCCTGGTCGATGGGGGCGTCGTCGAAGACGATGTTGGCGCCCTTGCCGCCCAGTTCGAGCGTGACCTTCTTGTCCGTGCCGGCGATCTCGCGGGCGATGGCCTTGCCGACCGCGGTGGAGCCGGTGAAGGCGACCTTGTTGACGTCCGGGTGCCGCACGAGCGCGGCGCCGGCGTCGCCGTATCCGGGAAGGATGTTGACGACGCCCCTGGGCAGCCCGGCCTGGCGGCAGATGTCCGCGAAGAACAGGGCGGAGAGCGGGGTCGTCTCGGCGGGCTTCAGGACCACCGTGTTGCCGGTGGCGAGCGCCGGGGCGATCTTCCACGCGAGCATCAGCAGCGGGAAGTTCCAGGGGATGACCTGTCCGGCCACGCCGAGTGGCCGGGGGCTCGCCCCATACCCAGCGTGATCGAGCTTGTCGGCCCAGCCCGCGTAGTAGAAGAAGTGCGCGGCGACCAGCGGGAGGTCCGCGTCGCGGGTCTCCCTGATCGGCTTGCCGTTGTCGAGCGTTTCCAGGACGGCCAGCTCGCGCGAGCGCTCCTGGATGATCCGCGCGATACGGAACAGGTACTTGGCGCGCTCGGCGCCGGGCAGCGCCGACCACTTCTCGAACGCCTTACGGGCCGCCTGTACGGCGCGGTCCACGTCCTCGGCGCCGGCCTGGGCGACCTCGGAGAGGACCTCTTCGGTGGACGGGCTGACGGTCTTGAAGACCTTGCCGTCGGCTGCCTCGGTGAACTCGCCGTCGATGAACAGGCCGTAGCTCGGCGCGATGTCGACGACGGAGCGGGACTCCGGAGCGGGTGCGTATTCGAATGCCATCTCTGCCTCAGTCCACCGTGACGTAATCGGGGCCGGAGTACCGGCCGGTCGCCAGCTTCTGACGCTGCATCAGCAGGTCGTTCAGCAGGCTGGAAGCGCCGAAGCGGAACCAGTGGTTGTCCAGCCAGTCCTCGCCGACGGTCTCATTGACCAGCACCAGGAACTTGAGCGCGTCCTTGCTGGTGCGGATGCCGCCGGCCGGCTTCACGCCGATCTGCACCCCGGTCTGCGCGCGGAAGTCGCGTACGGCCTCCAGCAGCAGGAGGGTGTTGGCCGGGGTGGCGTTGACCCCGACCTTGCCGGTGGACGTCTTGATGAAGTCCGCGCCGGCGATCATGCCGAGCCAGGAGGCACGGCGGATGTTGTCGTACGTGGAGAGCTCGCCGGTCTCGAAGATGACCTTGAGGCGGGCGGCCCCCGCCGCCTCCTTCACGGCGCGGATCTCCTCGTAGACCTTCAGATAGTGACCCGCGAGGAACGCGCCGCGATCGATGACCATGTCGATCTCGTCGGCGCCCGCGGCCACGGCGTCGCGGGTGTCCGCGAGCTTCACGCCCAGCGCGGCGCGGCCGGCCGGGAAGGCGGTGGCCACGGAGGCGACCTTCACCCCGGAGCCGGCCAGCACGGCCACGGCCGTCTCCGCCATGTCCGGATAGACACAGACCGCGGCGGTGGAGGGCGTGGTGCGGTCGGTCGGATCGGGACGAAGGGCCTTGGCGGCGAGCGCCCGGACCTTGCCCGGGGTGTCCGCGCCTTCGAGCGTCGTCAGGTCGATCATGGAGATGGCCAGGTCGATGGCGTACGCCTTGGCCGTGGTCTTGATCGAGCGCGTACCGAGCGATGCGGCGCGTGCCTCCAGGCCGACGGCGTCGACGCCGGGCAGCCCGTGGAGGAAGCGGCGCAATGTGCTGTCGGACGCGGCCACGTCAGCGAATGCGGGGGTGATGATGGGCATGGTCACCAGATGAGCATATCTACGCGCGTAGCAACCTGTACAGGGGGGTGTGAGGTTGCCGGGCGAGCCGTTCCCGAGCTGTGACCGGGGGGCCGCTCGTTCCGGCTTGCCGGGGGCATGCGGCAGAATCGGGCATATGACGAGCCCCGATGAGCCCACCGAGCCGACCTACGCCGACCGCGTCTTCCGGTCGGCCGGCGGGATCATGGGCGGTGTCGCGCTGCTCCTGATCGCCGCCTGGATCGGCGGTGACGCGCTCGCCCGGGGGACGGGCCGCACCCCCTGGCTGGCGCTCGCCGGGCTGCTGCTCGTCGTCCCGCTCGTCGTCGCGTTCAGCCTGCGCCCGGCCGTCTTCGCCAACGCGGACCGGCTGCGGATCAGGAACCCCTTCCGGACGATCACCCTCCCCTGGGGGACGGTCACGAATGTGCGGGCCGCGTACTCGTGCGAGGTGTTCACCGAGAACGACGGGAAGTTCCAGCTCTGGGCGGTCCCCGTCTCCCTCCGTCAGCGCAAGCGCGCCGCCCGCCGTCAGACGCACCTCGCGCACGACGACCCGTACGGCAGGACCTCCGTACAGGCGGACGTCACCGACACCCAGGCCCGGCTGGCGCAGGCGGACCGGACGGTGGTCGAGCTGCGCGACCTGGCCGAGCGCTCCGCCACCCGCCCCACCGCGCAGGGCGCACCGACGATCCGCTGGGCCTACGAGATCATGGCCCCGGCGGCGGCGGGCCTGATTCTCCTGATCGTGCTGCTGCTTCTGCCCTGACGTTTCGCCGTCCGGCGAGGGTGCAGGTGCGGGCCGTTTGTCGTGGTGCGGGTGTCGGGGGTTCCGGAGGTGCGTGTCCGGACTGCATGATTTACGGCGCCCTGCGGACCGGATGAAGGGTGCGGCTCGTCGCGCGCCACAAATCACGCTTTACGTCCGGTCACGCACCTCCTGCACCCCCGACCCCCTCCCGCCGGTGGGCCCGCGCCAGGCGGCTCGTGGGCCTGGGGCCGGGGGGGTCTGTGCGGGTGGTGGAGGGGGACGGGTAGGGGTGGTGTCCAGGACGTAGAGCGTGATTTGTGGCGCTCGACAACCGGTCACGTCACCACCGGCCCGCACGCGCCGTAAATCATGCAGTCCAGGACACCACCCCTACCCGGCACCCGGCGACAACCCGCACCCGAACACCGGCCCGCCGCCCAAGACAACCCGCACCCCGCCGGACGGCGACCCGCACCCGAGAACCGGCCCCCGCCCAAGACAACCCGTACCCGCACCCCCGCCGGACGGCGAAACGCCGGACGGCGGCCCCGGCCAAGACAACGGGTTCAGATGCCCGCCGCGACCGACAAGTCTCGCTTCAGCGCCGTCAGTACCTCCGTGCCGGCCGCGCGCGCCGTGGACAGGGCCGTCGCGTCCGCCACCGGGATCACGACCTCCAGGTAGCACTTGAGCTTGGGCTCGGTGCCGCTCGGGCGGACGATGACGCGGGCGCCGTACGTGCCCTCCAGGCGGTAGCGCAGGCCGTCCGTCGGCGGGAGGGCGTCCGTGCCCCGCGTCAGGTCCTCCGTGGAGGTGACGGTCAGACCGGCCAGCACCGTCGGCGGGTGCGCGCGCAGCCGGTGCATCGCGTCCGCGATCAGCGACAGGTCCTTGACGCGGACCGAGAGCTGGTCCGTGGCGTGCAGGCCGTGGGTGACGGCGAGATCGTCGAGGAGGTCGGTGAGCGTACGGTCGTGCGCCTTCAGCTCCGAGGCCAGCTCGGCGACGAGCAGCGCGGCCGTGATGCCGTCCTTGTCGCGTACGCCGTCCGGGTCGACGCAGTAGCCGAGCGCCTCCTCGTACCCGTACCGCAGACCCTCGACGCGGGCGATCCACTTGAAGCCGGTCAGCGTCTCCTCGTAGCCCAGCTCCGCCGCCTCGGCGATCCGGCCCAGCAGCGAGGACGAGACGATCGACTCGGCGAAGGTGCCCGTCGCGCCCTTGTGGACGAGGTGGGCGGCGAGCAGCGCGCCGACCTCGTCGCCGCGCAGCATCCGCCAGCCGCCGTCGGCCGCGTCGTCGGGGACGGCCACCGCGCAGCGGTCGGCGTCCGGGTCGTTGGCGATGATGAGGTCGGGCTGGACGCGCCGGGCCGTGGCGAAGGCGAGATCCATCGCGCCCGGCTCCTCCGGGTTGGGGAACGCGACCGTCGGGAAGGCCGGATCGGGCTCAGCCTGCTCCGCCACCAGGACGGGCGCGGGGAAGCCGGCCCGTGCGAAGGCCGCGGTGAGGGTTTCCGTGCCGACGCCGTGCAGGGCGGTGTGGACGACCCGCGCGGTCCGCGGCGTACCGGGTGTCAGGACGGTGTCCGTACGCTCCAGATAGGCGGCCAGGACCTCGTCCCCGAGGATCTCCCAGCCGTCGTCGGGGCGCTCCACCGTCTTCAGCGGGCCGACCGCGTCGATCGCGGCCGCGATCTCGCCGTCGGCGGGCGGCACGATCTGCGAGCCGCCGCCGAGATAGACCTTGTAGCCGTTGTCCCGGGGCGGGTTGTGGCTGGCAGTGACCTCGACGCCGGCGACGGCGCCCAGGTGCCGGATGGCGAAGGCCAGTACGGGCGTGGGCAGGGGCCGTGGCAGCACGGCGGCGCGCAGTCCCGCGCCGGTCATCACGGCCGCGGTGTCCCGGGCGAAGTCCGCGGACTTGTAGCGGGCGTCGTATCCGATGACGACCAGGCCGTCGCCGTCGCCCTGGGCCTTCAGATACGCGGCGAGACCCGCCGCCGCCCGGATGACCACGGCGCGGTTCATCCGCATGGGCCCGGGGCCCAGCTCCCCGCGCAGTCCGGCCGTGCCGAACTGCAGCGTGCCGGAGAACATCTCGGCGAGGGTGCCGGGATCCCCGGCATCGATGATCTTGCCGAGTTCTTCGCGGGTGTCGCTGTCGGGGTCCTCGGCCAGCCAGGCCTTGGCTCGCGCGACGATGTCCTGCTGCTGCACGGTGGGGGGCACCTCCTCGCGCCGATGCCGGCGCCGCTCGGGATTGCTCGATCAGTGGTTGCCGCGGTACCGGGTCAGGGTGGAGTGCCCGGGCCTGATGTCATTCCCGGCTCAGATGCGCTCAAGCACCTGAGCCAGCAGGGCACCCATCTGCGTCGCCGAGTCGCGGCCGGCCTGGAGGACCTCCTCGTGGTTGAGGGGTTCGCCCGACAGGCCCGCGGCGAGGTTGGTGACCAGCGAGATGCCGAGCACCTCGGCGCCGGCCTCGCGGGCCGCGATGGCCTCCAGGACCGTGGACATGCCGACCAGGTCGCCGCCCATGACGCGGACCATGTTGATCTCGGCCGGGGTCTCGTAGTGCGGGCCGGGGAACTGGACGTACACGCCCTCTTCCAGGGCCGGGTCGATCTCCTTGCACAGCGTGCGCAGCCGCGGTGAGTACAGGTCCGTCAGGTCCACGAAGTTCGCGCCCACGATCGGGGAGACGGCCGTCAGGTTGATGTGGTCGCTGATCAGCACGGGCTGGCCGGGGCGCATGCCCTGGCGCAGTCCGCCGCAGCCGTTGGTCAGGACGATGGTCTTGCAGCCGGCGGCGACCGCGGTACGTACGCCGTGGGCGACGGCGGCGACGCCGCGGCCCTCGTAATAGTGCGTACGGCCCAGGAAGACCAGCGCGCGCTTTTCGGCGATCTTGTACGAGCGGATCCGGCCGCCGTGGCCGGGCACGGCGGCCGGCGGGAACCCGGGGAGCTCGGTCACCGCGAACTCCGCCTCGGGGGCACCGAGGGCGTCGACGGCGGGAGCCCACCCTGAGCCCATCACAATAGCGACGTCGTGGGACTCGGAGCCGGTGAGCTCGCGCAGGCGAGCCGCGGCGGCGTCGGCGGCGGCAAGGGGGTCGGCGGATCCGTCGGCGTTGGCCGGGATAACAGATGCGTTCACGCGGATGAGGGTAGCCGGTAATGCCCTACGCGCGTAGATGATGTGCATACACGCTTGACATCGTTGTGCTGTCGTTTCCGACGAAACACCCGGTCCGAGGGGCGGGTGCGGCTCAGCAGGGGCGCTTGCGCAGTTCCATCACATAGTCGTGCGGGGCGCCGGCCGATTCCGCCGCGTCGGCCAGCTCGCCCAGGTAGCGGGCGGAGGGCAGACCGCCCTCGTAGCCGTTCAGGACGTACATCCAGGCCGGCTCCTCGCCGTCCAGGGTGTGCACCCGGACGCGCATCCGGCGGTAGATGTCGAGCCCGACGCCTTCCCAGCGGTCCATGGAGTCCTCGTCCATCGGAGCGATGTCGTACAGCGCGACGAAGACCTGCGAGCGCGGGGCCTCCACGACCGTGGCCAGCGCGCCCTCCCAGCCCATCTGCTCTCCGCCGAAGGTGAGCCGCCAGCCGTTGAGCCAGCCGGTGCCGCGCAACGGGGAGTGCGGGGCGCGGCGGGTCATCAGCCGCGCGTCGAGGTTGCCGGCGTACGCGGCGTAGAGCGACATGAGGTCGAGGGTACGGGAGGTGCGGGCGTGGCCGCCGGTGCACCGGCCGTACCTAAGGCTTCCCTCGGGGAGGGCCCCGGGGCGAAGCTGCTTGAAGCGTGCGGGACAATGGAGTACGTACTGCATCCCCCGGGGGACACCCCGGAACCCCGGCCGGGGTGGCAGACGGGCCGGGTTGACAACGCGAGGCGGACTTTTTCGTGACCCGGATCGTGATCATCGGTGGCGGACCCGGCGGCTACGAGGCTGCCCTGGTGGGCGCCCAGCTCGGCGCGGAGGTGACCGTCGTCGACTGCGACGGCCTCGGCGGCGCGTCGGTGCTCACCGACTGCGTGCCGTCGAAGACCCTCATCGCGACGGCCGAGGTGATGACCACCTTCGACTCCTCGTACGAGGAGCTGGGCATCATCGTCGCCGACGACACCCCGCCCCTCGAACAGGCGGCCCGCGTCGTCGGTGTCGATCTGGGCAAGGTCAACCGACGGGTGAAGCGGCTCGCCCTCGCCCAGTCCCACGACATCACCGCCTCCGTCACCCGGGCCGGCGCCCGCGTCATGCGCGGCCGCGCCCGGCTCCACGGGCAGCAGGCCATGGACGGCTCCCGCCAGGTGATCGTGACCACGGCGGACGGCAGCGAGGAGTCGCTCACCGCCGACGCCGTACTGATCGCCACCGGCGCGCACCCGCGCGAGATCCCGGACGCGCTGCCGGACGGCGAGCGCATCCTCAACTGGACCCAGGTGTACGACCTGACCGAGCTCCCCGAGGAGCTGATCGTGGTCGGCTCCGGTGTCACCGGTGCCGAGTTCGCCGGCGCGTACCAGGCGCTGGGCTCGCGGGTCACGCTCGTCTCCTCGCGTGACCGGGTGCTGCCCGGCGAGGACCCGGACGCCGCCGCCGTGCTGGAGGACGTCTTCCGGCGCCGCGGCATGAATGTGATGTCGCGCTCCCGCGCGGAGGCCGCCAAGCGGGTGGACGACCGGGTCGAGGTCACCCTCTCCGACGGCCGGGTCATCACCGGTACGCACTGTCTGATGGCGGTCGGCGCGATCCCGAACACCGCGGGCATGGGCCTGGAGGAGGCCGGCGTCCTGGTCAAGGACTCGGGCCACATCAAGACCGACCGGGTCTCCCGTACCTCCGCGCCCGGCGTCTACGCCGCGGGCGACGTCACCGGGATCTTCGCGCTCGCCTCGGTGGCGGCCATGCAGGGCCGGATCGCGATGTACCACTTCCTGGGCGACGCGGTGGCGCCGCTCAATCTCAAGACCGTCTCGTCGAACGTCTTCACCGACCCGGAGATCGCCACCGTCGGCTTCAGCCAGGCGGATGTCGACGGCGGCAAGATCGACGCCCGTGTCGTCAAGCTGCCGCTGCTGCGTAACCCGCGCGCCAAGATGCAGGGCATCAGGGACGGCTTCGTCAAGATCTTCGCCCGTCCGGGTACCGGCATCGTGGTCGGCGGTGTGGTCGTCGCGCCGCGCGCGAGTGAGCTGATCCATCCGATCTCGCTCGCGGTCGACAACAATCTGACGGTCGAGCAGATCGCCAACGCCTTCACCGTGTACCCGTCCCTGTCGGGCTCGATCGCCGAGGTGGCACGGCAGTTGCACACCCGGAAGACGGCCGACGAGAGCTGACCAACCGGCCCGGGTGACCGGCGAGATCGTTCTATACCACTTGGGACGCTCGTCTGTGTACAACTTCTGTTATTCGGCGCAAACTGCTGAAAGCAGACGGTCGTTGGGGTTACTGTCAGTTTCGTGTTCGCTGCAGAACGTCGCCAATTGATCCTCGAAATGGTGCGCGCCAACGGGGCCGTGTCGCTCCGTGAGCTCGCCCGCGTCGTCCAGACCTCCGAAGTGACCGTACGGCGGGACGTGCGGGCGCTGGAGGCAGAAGGACTCCTCGACCGCCGGCACGGCGGTGCGGTACTGCCGGGCGGATTCACGCGAGAATCCGGCTTTCCGCAAAAGTCCCATCTCGCAACGGCGGAGAAGACGGCCATCGCCGACCTCGCCGCGAGCTTCGTCGAAGAGGGCGATGCCGTGGTCGTCGGCGCCGGTACGACCACGCAGGAGCTGGCCCGCCGGCTCGCGCGGATCCCCGGGCTGACCGTCGTCACCAACTCGCTGCTGGTCGCACAGGCGCTGGCGCACGCCAACCGGGTCGAAGTCGTCATGACGGGCGGCACGCTGCGTGGCTCGAACTACGCGCTGGTCGGCAGCGGGGCCGAGCAGTCCCTCCAGGGGCTGCGGGTCACCCGTGCGTTCCTCTCCGGGAGCGGGCTCACGGCCGAGCGCGGGCTGTCCACGTCCAACATGCTCTCGGCAAGCGTCGACCGGGCGCTGGTGCAGGCCGCGGCGGAGGTCGTGGTGCTGGCCGACCACACCAAGCTCGGCACCGACACGATGTTCCAGACCGTGCCGACGGACCTGATCAGCCGGCTGGTCACCGACGAGCCGCCCGCGCACGACGACCGCGCGGCGACCGAGCTTCAGGCGCTCGCGGACCAAGGGGTGCAGATCGCGGTGGCGGGCGCGGCGGCCGGTTCCGGCGGTGACGCCGTTCCGCCGGGGCGCCAGGCCCGCCGGGATGTCCCGCTCCCGGGACAGCGCCGTACGCACGCGGCGGGTCCGGGGCCGACACTGCGGAGCGCGGGGACACCGCTCACGCCGCAGGAGCCGGGCGAGCGGGCGCGCGTGGCGGACCTGCGTCGCCGCTGACCGCGCCGCGGGCGGCGGCGGGGGAGCTCAGGACGAAGAGGGAGCTCGGCCGACGGGGGAGCTCAGGTCGACGGGGCTCGGAGGCCCGTCAGGGTCAGCGTCAGGAGGCGATCGGCCAACTGGGGGTCGTCCGGGGTCTGTTCCGCGGCCAGGGCAATCGCGTTCGTGAGCTGCATCAGGTCGTCGATGGAGACGTCCGGCCGTACGTTGCCCGCCCGCTGCGCGCGTACGAGCAGCCGCTCGCCCGCCTCACGCATCGGCACGCTGCACTGTGACAGCGCCGAACTCGCGTCGTGCGAGGCCGACATGAGCGCCCGCGAGAGCCCGCGGTACTCACCCGCATGGGTGATGATGGCGCGCAGCCACTCCACCAGCGCGCCGCAGGGCCGGTCCGCCCCCGCGAGCTCACGTGACCGTTCCAGCAGGGACGTGAGCGCCTCCTGGAAGACCGCGTTCATCAGCGCGTGCCGGTTGGGGAAGTGCCGGTAGAGCGTGCCGATGCCCACGCCCGCGCGCCGCGCCACGTCCTCCAGCGAGGCGTCCGTGCCGTGCTCCGCGAAGCTGATGCGGGCCTCGGTGAGCAGCCGCTCATAGTTGCGGCGCGCGTCGGCGCGCATGGGCCGCGGCAGTGCCTGTGCCGTACTCCTCGCCATGGCGCGGTCCCTTCTGTCGCCACCCGTGGCGTCAAGGATGCCATCGCGCGGCACAGCCGAGGCCCCGCCCGGATCAGACCGGGCGGGGCCTCGACGTACGGACGGCAGGGGTGTCAGTCCTTGATCTCGCAGATGGTGGCGCCGGAGGTGACGGACTCGCCGACGGCGGCGGCCAGGCCCTTGACGGTGCCGGAGCGGTGCGCGTTCAGCGGCTGTTCCATCTTCATGGCTTCCAGGACGACGACCAGATCGCCTTCCTTGACCTCCTGGCCCTCCTCGACGGCGACCTTGACGATCGTCCCCTGCATCGGGGAGGCGAGGGTGTCGCCGGAGGCCGCGGAGGCGGACTTCTTGGCGGCGCGGCGCTTGGGCTTGGCACCGGCGGCGAGGCCGGTGCGGGCCAGCGACATGCCCAGGCTGATCGGCAGGGAGACCTCGAGGCGCTTGCCGCCGACCTCGACCACCACCGTCTCGCGGCCCGGCTCGTCGTCCGTGTCCACGTCGGTGGGGACGGCGAAGGCCGGGATGTCGTTGACGAACTCGGTCTCGATCCAGCGGGTGTGGATCTGGAACGGGTCGCTGGTGAACGCCGGGTCGACAACCACCTTGCGGTGGAAGGGGATCGCGGTGGCCATGCCCTCGACGTCGAACTCCGCCAGCGCGCGGGCCGCGCGCTGCAGCGCCTGCTCGCGGGTCGCGCCGGTGACGATCAGCTTGGCGAGCAGGGAGTCCCACGCCGGGCCGATGACCGAGCCGGACTCGACGCCCGCGTCCAGCCGGACGCCGGGGCCGCTGGGCGGCGCGAAGGTGGTGACCGTACCGGGGGCGGGCAGGAAGCCGCGGCCCGGGTCCTCGCCGTTGATACGGAACTCGAAGGAGTGCCCGCGCACGGCCGGGTCGTCGTAGCCGAGCTGCTCGCCGTCGGCGATCCGGAACATCTCACGGACCAGGTCGAGGCCGGTGACCTCTTCGGTGACCGGGTGTTCCACCTGAAGGCGGGTGTTGACCTCCAGGAAGGAGATCGTGCCGTCGGTGCCGACGAGGAACTCGACGGTGCCGGCGCCGACGTAGCCGGCCTCCTTGAGGATCGCCTTCGACGCCGCGTACAGCTCGGCGTTCTGCGCCTCGGAGAGGAACGGCGCGGGGGCCTCCTCGACCAGCTTCTGGTGGCGGCGCTGGAGCGAGCAGTCACGCGTCGATACGACGACGACATTGCCGTGCGAGTCGGCCAGGCACTGGGTCTCCACGTGCCGGGGCCTGTCGAGGTAGCGCTCGACGAAGCACTCACCGCGGCCGAACGCGGCCACCGCCTCGCGGACGGCGGAGTCGTAGAGCTCGGGGATCTCCTCCATCGTGCGGGCGACCTTGAGGCCGCGGCCGCCACCGCCGAAGGCGGCCTTGATGGCGATCGGGAGGCCGTGCTCCTGAGCGAACGTCACCACCTCGTCCGAGCCGGAGACCGGGTCGGGGGTGCCGGCGACGAGCGGGGCGCCGGCGCGCTGGGCGATATGGCGGGCGGCGACCTTGTCGCCCAGGTCGCGGATGGCCTGCGGGGGCGGGCCGATCCAGGTCAGGTCCGCGTCCAGGACGGCCTGCGCGAAGTCGGCGTTCTCCGAGAGGAAGCCGTATCCGGGATGGATGGCGTCCGCACCCGAATCCTTCGCGGCTTGAAGCACCTTGGCCATGTCCAGATAGCTGGCAGCCGGGGTGTCACCGCCCAGAGCGAATGCCTCGTCGGCCGCGCGGACATGCAGGGCATCCCGGTCCGGGTCGGCGTAGACGGCTACGCTCGCGATCCCGGCATCCCGGCAGGCACGGGCAACGCGGACAGCGATTTCGCCACGGTTGGCGATGAGCACCTTGCGCACGATGGCTCCCTCCTTGAGACAAGCTGAGTTTAGGGACTGCCGACACGCCCGCTCGACCCGTCCCGAGTGGTGAGCTTGCCCACACAGAGAGTGATCCGAGGCTCGCTCAGGTCGCGAAATCCCTTGTGACACCACGGTACGCCGGGATCCCCCGTCGCACAGTAGCGGTCGGATGTGGTCCAGCTCTCTGTCCGAGTGCCCCTCGGCCGATCGTGTTTCTTTGTCGAGTCCCTACGAATGGCCCAATGATTCTTTGCCCCTGCCCGGGCTCTTGTCCGCCGGTTTACCGATTAGTAGCGTGCGCGATGTCGTCTGTACTACCGGTAACAGGGGAAGAGGGTGGGTGCCGTGGCGCGCAGACCGGTGGCCTGGTTGGCCGCGATCGTGCTGCTGGTGGAAGGGCTGGGCATCGTCCTTGTCAACGGCGTGCTGGCTACGGTCGTGGACAATCAGCGGATGTCCCTGGCCGGGCTCGACCCTGATGCCATGTCGATCGGCACATGGGTGATGGGCGGCGTCTTCGGTGTCTACCTCGCGCTGTGCGCGGGGATTCTGGTGCGTACGGCCGTCAAGGACCGCGCGCCGGGCCGCTTCGGCAGGATCGTGCTGATCGCCTGCGCGGTCGTGCACGGGGTGCTGGGCGCGGTGACGGTGGGCCTGGTGGGCTGGTCGGCCTTCGCGTTCATGATGGTCGTGGTGGGGCTGATCGTGCTGGTGCTGCTGGCGTACGGAAGCGAGCCGCAGCGCCGGGACACGGAGCCGGCGCCCGCGAACGGCCCGGCCGCCGCCTGAGCCCAACCATCCTGCGCGCAGGGCAGGTTCAGACCCACAGATCGGTGATCGCGACCCCGTGCTCGGCGAGCAGCCGGCGCAGCAGGGGCAGCGAGAGGCCGATGACATTGCCGTGATTGCCGTCGATCGACTCGACGAAGGGCGCGGAGCGGCCGTCCAGGGTGAAGGCGCCCGCGACATGGAGGGGTTCGCCGGACGCGACATAGGCGGCGATCTCGGCGTCCGTCGGGCTCCCGAAGGTGACCGTGGTCGAGGCGGTCTCGGAGGCGCGGCGGCCGGTCGCGGTGTCGATCACGCAGTGGCCGGTCCGCAGAATGCCCGCGCGGCCGCTCATCGACTTCCAGCGGGCGGTGGCCTCCTCGGCGTCGGCGGGCTTGCCGAACGCCTCGCCGTCGAGTTCGAGGACGGAGTCGCAGCCGACGACCAGAGCGCCGGCCGCGTCGGGCCGGCCGGCCACCGCGACGGCCTTGGCCTCGGCGAGAACACGCGCCAGTTCGGCGGGGGTCGGGGCGGACAGCGCGTCCTCGTCGACGCCGCTGACGATCACCTCGGGGGCGAGCCCGGCCTGCCGGAGCAGTCCGAGACGGGCGGGGGAGGCGGAGGCGAGGACGAGCCGGCGGCGCTGATCAGTCATGCGGGACATCGTAGGTCGCGGGGTGGAGGCGGGGCCCCGGGTGGTCCCTCTCACCGCAGGCCGAGCACGATCATCGCCAGAAAGACCGCGAGGGCGAGCAGGACGCCGGCGCGACGCATCATCGACTGCGTCTCGCGCAGTTCCTCGGGCGGTTCGTTCTCGGGCTCGGACCACAGCATGCAACCGATCCTCCGGCCGACGCGCCCGCGGCGCCTGAGTACCGGTACTCAGGCGCCGCGGGCGCGTATCCGGCCGCACGACCTGGTGCGCGATGGGCGGCGGGCCCGCGACGGCGTGCCAGGTCGTTATCCGGGCCAGTACGTACGCGCCCACGCCCGTGGCCCCGGGCGAGGGGTTCGATGCCGGGCGATCCGGGTGGGGGCCGACCACTCGGGGGGAGGAGGCTCGGCCGCGCCCGACGGGGAGTTGGCCACCGCCGCGGCGCGGGCCTGGACCACCGCCAGTGCGGCGGCCAGTTCCTCCCGGGTCGGGTTTCCTCGTACGACCTTGATCATCGCCAGGTCCCTTCCTAGAAGCTGGAAACTACGGGCTAGAGGGGGATGTTGCCGTGCTTCTTGGGAGGCAGGCTCTCCCGCTTCGTACGCAGCTGGCGCAGGCCCTTCACGATGTGCCCCCGGGTGTCCGACGGCATGATCACCGCGTCGACGTAGCCGCGCTCCGCCGCCACATACGGGTTGAGCAGCGCGTCCTCGTACTCCTGGATCAGCGCGGCACGCGCCGCCTCCTGCGCCGCCTCGTCTCCGGCGGCGGCGATCGTACGGCGGTGCAGGATGTTCACCGCTCCCTGCGCGCCCATCACCGCGATCTGTGCGGTCGGCCATGCCACATTGAGGTCGGCGCCCAGGTGCTTGGAGCCCATGACGTCGTACGCGCCGCCGAAGGCCTTGCGGGTGATCACCGTGATCAGCGGGACCGTGGCCTCGGCGTACGCGTAGATCAGCTTCGCGCCGCGCCGGATGATGCCGCCGTACTCCTGGTCGACGCCCGGCAGGAAGCCCGGGACGTCCACGAACGTCAGCACCGGGACATTGAAGGCGTCGCACGTACGGACGAAACGCGCGGCCTTCTCCGAGGCGTTGATGTCCAGACAGCCCGCGAACTGCATCGGCTGGTTGGCGACGATACCGACCGGAAAGCCCTCGACCCGGCCGAAGCCGGTGATGATGTTCGGCGCGAACAGCGCCTGCGTCTCCAGGAATTCACCGTCGTCCAGCACATGCTCGATCGCCGTGTGCATGTCGTACGGCTGGTTCGCGGAGTCCGGGATCAGGGTGTCCAGCTCGCGGTCCTCGTCCGTCGGCTCCAGCAGGGCCTCCTCGGGGAAGGCGGGCGGCTCGGAGAGATTGTTCGACGGCAGGTACGACAGCAGGGACTTGACGTACTCGATGGCGTCCTTCTCGTCACCCGCCATGTGATGCGCGACGCCCGAGGTGGTGTTGTGGGTACGGGCGCCGCCCAGCTCCTCGAAGCCCACGTCCTCGCCGGTCACCGTCTTGATGACGTCAGGGCCCGTGATGAACATGTGCGAGGTCTGGTCGACCATCACCGTGAAGTCGGTGATCGCCGGGGAGTAGACCGCGCCGCCCGCGCACGGACCGACGATCAGGCTGATCTGCGGCACGACACCCGAGGCGTGCACATTGCGGCGGAAGATCTCGGCGAAGAGACCGAGGGCGGCCACGCCCTCCTGGATACGGGCGCCACCGCCGTCGTTGATGCCGACGATCGGGCAGCCCGTCTTGAGCGCGAAGTCCATGACCTTGACGATCTTCTCGCCGTAGACCTCGCCGAGCGAGCCGCCGAAGATCGTGAAGTCCTGGGAGTAGACGCAGACCGGGCGGCCGTCGACCGTGCCGTAACCGGTGACGACCCCGTCTCCGTACGGGCGGTTCTTCTCGATGCCGAAATTGGTGGAGCGGTGCCGGGCGAACTCGTCCAGCTCGACGAAGGACCCCTCGTCGAGCAGCAGGTCGATCCGCTCCCTGGCGGTCAGCTTGCCCTTCGCGTGCTGCTTCTCCACGGCGCGCGCGGACCCCGCGTGCGTGGCTTCCTCGATACGGCGCCGGAGATCCGCGATCTTGCCCGCGGTGGTGTGGCTGGCTTCGGCGCCGTGGGCGGTTCCGTGGGCGATTTCCGGCTCGGACATCGGGATGCGGCTCCCTGCGGGGTCACGGATGCGGGTTCAGGTGCGGGCTGGGACACGAGAGGCGGTTGCTACTGATCCGTAGGGTATCGGCGCGGATACCGTTCGGCAGTGCGGTGTTTGCCACACCTAGGGTGGCTTGCATGACGGAGCCGAATGACCCTTCAAGCCGCTGGTCCGACCTCGAACGCCCCCCGCTGAACGTGCGCGCGCTGCGCCATGGGCTGATCCGTCCCGGCGGTCTGTGGACCTCGCTCGACGTGGTCACCGCCACCGGATCCACCAATTCCGATCTGGCGGCCCGGGCCGCGGCGGGAGCGGCCGAGGGCGCGGTGCTGGTCGCCGAGGAGCAGACGGCGGGGCGCGGACGGCTGGACCGGCGGTGGTCGGCGCCGGCGCGCTCGGGGCTCTTCTTCTCCGTGCTGCTGCGGCCGGGGCCCGACGTGCCGGTGCACCGCCTCGGCTGGCTGCCGCTGCTGACCGGGGTGGCCGTCGCGACGGGGCTGGCGCGGGCGGCCGGCGTGGACACGTCCCTCAAATGGCCCAACGACCTGCTGGTGACCGTGGACGGTGAGGAGCGCAAGGCGGGCGGGATCCTCGCGGAGCGCGCGGGGGACGACGCGGTGGTCGTCGGCATCGGCCTGAACGTCTCCCTCCGGACCCCGGAGCTGCCGGTCCCGACGGCGGGCTCACTGGCGCTGGCGGACGCGGTGTCCCTGGACCGCGACACGCTGCTGCGGGCGGTGCTGCGGTCGCTGGAGCGGTGGTACGGGGAGTGGCGGGCGGCGGGGGGCGACCCGGGGGCGTCCGGGCTGCAGGAGGCGTACGCGGCGGGCTGCGCGACGCTGGGGCGCGTGGTGCGGGCGGAGCTGCCGGGGGACCGGGAGCTGGTGGGCGAGGCGGTGGCGATCGACGGGGACGGCCGTCTGGTGCTGAGGACGCCGGACGGCGAGAGGCATGCGGTGGGCGCGGGGGACATCGTGCACGTACGCGGCGCCTGACGCCGTCCGGCGGGGGGTGCGGGTGCGGGTTGTCTTGGGCGGGGGCCGGTGTTCGGGTGCGGGTTGTCGCCGGGTGCGGGTCGCCGTCCGGCGGTTGGCCGGGTGCGGTTGTCTTGGGCGGGGGCCGGTTGTCCGGGTGCGGGTTGTCGCCGGGTGCCGGGTAGGGGTGGTGTCCTGGACTGCATGATTTACGGCGCGTGCGGGCCGGTGGTGATGTGACAGCTTGTTGAGCGCCACAAATCACGCTTTACGTCCTGGACACCACCCCTACCCGTCCCCCTTCGCCGCCCGCCACAGACCCCCCGGCACCCGCACCACGACGAACAACCCCACACCCCCACCCCCCGCCGGATGGCGAAGCGCGCATACGCTGGTGGGTGGGACGTGAGCCAGGGCACATCTGCCGTATCGTTGAGGCGATCCACGACAGATCGGCAGGGCAGTGCGCAGGGAACGGGCAGGAGGCGGCTGGTGACCGTCGACGATTCGACTTCCGGCGAGGACGCGCAGCCGCCGTCGGACTCCTCCGGTTACCCGACCCCGCACCACGTCGTCGACCACACGGTAGAGCCGACCGACGACCCGCTCGCCATCCGCCTCGAACAGCTGATCCTCGGTGCGGAGCGCCGCTACACGCCCTTCCAGGCGGCCCGTACCGCCGGCGTCTCGATGGAGCTCGCCTCCCGCTTCTGGCGTGCCATGGGCTTCGCCGACATCGGCCAGGCCAAGGCCCTCACCGAGGCGGACGTCCTCGCGCTGCGGCGGCTGGCCGGTCTGGTGGAGGCCGGGCTGCTCAGTGAGCCGATGGCCGTGCAGGTCGCCCGGTCGACCGGGCAGACCACGGCCCGGTTGGCGGAGTGGCAGATCGACTCGTTCCTGGAGGGGCTGACCGAGCCGCCCGAGCCGGGAATGACCCGTACCGAAGTCACGTACCCCCTGGTGGAGCTGCTCCTGCCCGAGCTGGAGGAGTTCATCGTCTACGTCTGGCGGCGCCAGCTCGCCGCCGCGACCGGCCGTGTCGTGCAGGCCGCGGACGACGAGGAGATGGTCGACCGGCGGCTGGCCGTCGGCTTCGCCGACCTCGTCGGGTTCACCCGGCTGACCCGCCGGCTGGAGGAGGAGGAGCTCGGCGAGCTGGTCGAGGCGTTCGAGACGACCTGCGCCGACCTGGTCGCCGCACACGGCGGCCGGCTGATCAAGACGCTCGGTGACGAAGTCCTGTTCGCGGCGGACGACGCCGGTACGGCCGCGGAGATAGCGCTGCGTCTGATAGAGACGATGACCCATGACGAGTCGATGCCGGCGCTGCGCGTCGGCATCGCCTTCGGCACGGTCACCACGCGGATGGGCGACGTGTTCGGTACGACGGTGAACCTCGCGAGCCGGCTCACGTCGATAGCCCCGAAGGACACGGTCCTGGTCGACGGCGCGTTCGCGGAGGACCTGATCCGTTCGGGCGAGGCCCCGGCCTCCGAGGCCCAGGCGTCGGAGGCGGCCGCGAAGGCGGAGAAGGAGGGCGAGGCGCCGCCCTCGTACCGCTTCGGGCTCCAGCCGATGTGGCAGCGGCCGGTGCGTGGTCTGGGCGTCGTGGAGCCATGGCTTCTGGCCCGCCGTACGACTTAGGATCGGCTCCCGGTGAACCATCGTTAACCGGGAGGGTGCGGTCATGGCCGAGGCCGAAGAGACTGAGCAGCGGTTCGGGGAGTTCGTCGTCGTACGGCGGCACGGTCATGTCGCGGAGCTGGTCCTCGACCGCCCCAAGGCCATGAACGCCGTGTCCACGGAAATGGCCCGGTCCCTCGGGGCCGCGTGCGCGGCGCTCGGCGCCGATCAGGGCGTACGGGTCACCGTGCTGACCTCCACCCACGCGCGGGCCTTCTGCGTCGGCGCGGACCTCAAGGAGCGGAACTCCTTCAGCGACGCCGAGCTGGTACGGCAGCGGCCGACCGCGCGGGGCGCGTACACCGGCGTACTGGAACTGCCGATGCCGACCATCGCCGCGGTGCACGGCTTCGCGCTGGGCGGCGGCTTCGAGCTCGCGCTCGCCTGCGATCTGATCGTCGCCGACAGCACGGCGGTCGTCGGACTGCCGGAGGTGTCGGTCGGCGTGATCCCCGGCGGCGGCGGTACGCAGCTGCTGCCGCGCCGGGTCGGCGCCGCGCGCGCCGCCGAGCTGGTCTTCACCGCGCGGCGGGTGCCGGCCGCCGAGGCGCGGGAGCTGGGTCTCGTCGACCAGCTGGTGGACGAGGGCGCCGACCGGGACGAGGCCCTCGCCCTGGCGGACCGGATCGCCGCGAACTCGCCCGTCGGCCTGCGGGCCGCCAAGCGCGCGCTGCGGCTCGGCCACGGACTCGACCTGCGCGCCGGTCTTGAGGTCGAGGACGCGGCCTGGCGCTCCGTCGCTTTCTCCGGCGACCGGGCCGAAGGTGTGGCCGCCTTCAACGAGAAGCGGAGGCCGGAGTGGCCCGGCGAGTAAACGCGGCATGATCGTGATCAAACCATCCCAATCCGCCCTAAGCTGGGGCAATGGGAGTGGATGGTCGACTGCGATCCGTGGTGGCACTGGCGCAGGCGATGGCGTCGGCCCACACACCACGCGATTCCTGGCGGGCCGCGGCGCAGGGCGCGTGCGAGGCGCTCGCGGGGAGCTTCGCGGCGCTGTCGGTGTGGGAGCGGGACGTCGGACGGCTCAAAGTGCTCGTGAACGCGGGGGAGCGGGCCGAAGGGGAGGACGAGTTCCCCGAGGACGAGGCGTACCCCGTCCACCAGTTCCCCGAGATCGCGGAATTCCTGCATGAACGGTGGGCGGGGGGCGGCGGCCCCAACGCCTGGGTCGAGACGGCGGCGGGCCCCGCCTCCGGGGATCCCGGCTACTGCCAGCAGCGCGTCGCCGCGCTGCGCCGGCGCGGTCGCGGCTGCTGCGTCGTCGCCCCGATCGTGCTGCACGGGCGGGCCTGGGGCGAGCTGTATGTGGCCCGGCCCCGGGGGGCGCCGGTCTTCGGCGCGGACGACGCGGACTTCGCGACCGTCGTCGCGTCCGTGGTGGCGTCCGGGATCGCCCAGACCGAGCGGCTCGAAGAGGTGCGCCGCCTCGCCTTCACGGATCCGCTGACCGGGCTCGCGAACCGGCGCGCGGTCGATATGCGGCTGGACGAGGCGGTGGGGCGGCATCGGGAGGACGGGGCAGTCGTCAGTCTCGTCGTCTGCGATCTGAACGGCCTCAAGCGGGTCAACGACACGCATGGGCACGCGGTGGGTGACCGGCTGCTGGAACGGTTCGGCTCGGTGCTCTCGGTATGCGGCGCGCGGCTTCCCGGCGCACTGGCGGCGCGGCTGGGCGGGGACGAGTTCTGTCTGCTGACGCTCGGGCCGACGGCGGACGAGGTGATCGCGGTGGCGGGCGAACTGTGCGCGCGGGCGGCGGAGCTGGACCTGGGGGAGGGGGTGGCGTGCGGGATCGCCTCGACGGGGGATCCGATCGGGGAGGTCAGGTCGGCGCGGCGGCTGTTCCGGCTGGCGGACGCGGCCCAGTACCGGGCGAAGGCGGCGCGTTCACGGGAGCCGGTGGTGGCGGGGCGGGACGGCGCGGTGCTACGGCTGGCGGACTCCCCGCCACCCAGAACGGGCGACCGCCGACGCTTCCGCGACGCACCTCCGTCGACGTGACCGGCGGGCGTGGCGGGTCGCCGTCCGGCGGGGGGTGCGGGTGCGGGCCGTTCGTTGGGGTGCGGGTGCCGGGGGTTCCGGAGGTGCGTGTCCGGACTGCATGATTTACGGCGCCGTGCGGACCGGTTCTCGGGTGCGGCTCGTCGTGCGCCACAAATCACGCTTTACGTCCGGTCACGCACCTCCTGCACCCCCGACCCCCTCCCGCCGGTGGCCCCGCGCCGAACGAGCCGGGGGGCCTGGGGCCGGGGGGTCTGTGCGGGTGGTGGAGGGGGACGGGTAGGGGTGGTGTCCAGGACGTAGAGCGTGATTTGTGGCGCTCAACAATCCCGCACCCGGGATCCGGCCCGCACGCGCCGTAAATCATGCAGTCCAGGACACCACCCCTACCCGGCACCCGGCGACAACCCGCACCCGGACAACCGGCCCCGCCCAAGACACCCCGCACCCCCGCCGGACGGCGACCCGGTAGTGACAGGTAGAGATTCAATCCGTACGCTCCTGAATATGGATATGCACACTGTCGTGGTGGGGACGTCCGGGACGACCGCCGAGGACGTCATCGCCGTGGCCCGCCGCCGCGCCCGGGTCGAGCTCTCCGCCGAGGCCGTCGCCGCGCTCGCCGCCTCGCGGGAGATCGTGGAGGCGCTGGCCGCCAAGCCCGAGCCCGTGTACGGCGTCTCCACCGGGTTCGGCGCACTCGCGACCCGGCACATCGGCCAGGACCTCCGGGCCCAGCTGCAGCGCAACATCGTGCGGTCGCACGCCGCCGGTATGGGCCCGCACGTCGAGCGGGACGTCGTCCGCGCGCTGATGTTCCTGCGGCTCAAGACCGTCGCCTCCGGGCGCACCGGCGTACGCCCGCAGGTCGCGCAGACCATGGCCGACGTGCTGAACGCCGGGATCACGCCGGTCGTGCACGAGTTCGGCTCCCTCGGCTGCTCGGGCGACCTCGCGCCGCTCTCGCACTGCGCGCTGACCCTCATGGGCGAGGGCGACGCCGAGGGCCCCGACGGCGTCGTGCGGCCCGCCGGTGAGCTTCTCGCCGCGCACGGCATCGCCCCCGTCGAGCTGCGGGAGAAGGAGGGCCTCGCGCTGCTCAACGGCACCGACGGCATGCTCGGCATGCTGGTCATGGCCCTCGCCGACCTGCACCGCCTCTACACCTCGGCCGACATCACCGCCGCGCTGAGCCTGGAGGCCCTGCTCGGCACCGCCAAGGTCCTCGCGCCCGAGCTGCACGCCATCCGCCCGCACCCCGGTCAGGGCGCCAGCGCCGACAACATGCTGCGGGTGCTCGCCGGGTCCGGTCTCACCGGCCACTACCAGGAGGACGCCGCTCCCCGCGTCCAGGACGCGTACTCCGTGCGCTGCGCCCCGCAGGTCGCCGGCGCGGGCCGGGACACGCTCGCGTACGCCAGGATCGTCGCCGACCGCGAGCTGGCCTCCGCCGTCGACAACCCCGTGGTCCTGCCCGACGGCCGCGTGGAGTCCAACGGCAACTTCCACGGCGCCCCCGTGGCGTACGTCCTGGACTTCCTGGCCATCGCCGCCGCCGACCTCGGCTCCATCGCGGAGCGCCGTACGGACCGGCTCCTCGACAAGAACCGGTCGCACGGGCTGCCGGCCTTCCTCGCCGACGACGCCGGTGTCGACTCGGGCCTGATGATCGCCCAGTACACCCAGGCCGCCCTGGTCAGCGAGATGAAGCGGCTGGCCGTGCCGGCCTCCGTCGACTCGATCCCGTCCTCCGCGATGCAGGAGGACCATGTCTCCATGGGCTGGTCGGCCGCGCGCAAGCTCAGGACGGCCGTCGACAACCTGACCCGCATCATCGCGGTGGAGCTGTACGCGGCGACGCGCGCGATCGAGCTGCGGGCCGGTCTGACGCCCGCGCCCGCCTCGCGGGCCGCCATCGACGCGCTGCGCGCCGCGGGCGTCCAGGGCCCGGGCCCGGACCGCTTCCTCGCCCCCGATCTGGCGGCGGCGGACGCGTTCGTACGCGCGGGCGGTCTGGTCGCGGCGGTGGAGCCGGTGACGGGACCGCTGGCCTGAGGCGTGCGGGAACGTGCGGAAGGGGCCGTCCGGCGTGCCGGACGGCCCCTTCCGTAGGGTCGGAGCGTGTGCTGGTCAGAGCGTGTGCGCGCCTCTGCGGACCGAGTACGCGACGAATGCCGCGCCGAGCGCGAGGAAGGTGCTTCCGCCGATCAGATAGGGCGTGGTGTCCACGCTGCCCGTCTCGGCGAGGGCCGGCTGTGCGCCGTTCGGCCCCTCGGTGGTGAAGCTCTGAGCGGATGCCGCTGGCTGCTGCCCCGGACCGCCCTGCTCGACGGTGGCGTTCGCGGACGGAACGAACCACAGTGCGCAGAGCAGTGTCCCGGCGGCGGTGGCTGTCAGCAGTGGCCGGCGTACGACGGACACGGAATCGATCCCCCTTGTGACGACGCCGAATTGGCTGGGTGGGCTGATGCTAGTGAAAGCAGCGGGTCGCAGGAAAGTCGAGAGGGTCCGGAGCCCTACGCTCCGTCGTATGACCACTTCAGAGACATCACGGTATGTACGGCTACGGGTGGAATTGGTGCTGGAGATCGACGACCCCGGAAAACTGGGCGGCGCTGCCCTCGCGCGCATCGTCGCGGACGAATCCCTGCCGGACGACGAGCGCGCGCTTGCCGAGTCGACGGTGCGAGAAGACGAGGCGGAGGCCCTCGCGTATCTCGTGGAACCGTTCGACCTGGTCAGAGAGGTTCCGGGGGTGGAGCTCGCGCAGGCGTCCTGGACCAGTGAGCAGATCGAGTACGACCCCGACGCGATGGAGTGGGACCTCGATGACGACGACGAGGACGAGGCGTACGACGGCGACGAGGACAGCGAGAGCAGCGGTGAGAGCGGTGGTGGGGTCCGCGCTGGTCGGGTATAGCGAGCGAGCGTGACACTCTGGTAAGCCCCGGACCGCCGCAGCCGACGGGCCGGGGCTTACCCACGTGCAGTGGCTAGTGGTATGCACCACATCTTCGGCTGATGTGGAACCGGACGAACCGGTACGGGTGTTCTTAAAGGTTATCGGCAGGGTAACGGCGATGATGGAGAAGCGTGTGATGACGGACAGCAAGCGGCGCAGGGGCCTCGTGGCCGCGTCCGCACTGCTCGGCGGCGTACTGGTACTCACGGCTTGTTCGGAGGGCCAGGCCACCGACGGCGGTGGCGCCGACAGCTCGAAGAAACCGTCGTCGCAGGCCCAGGTCGATGAAGCGGCCGCCAAGGAGACCTCCGAGGCCCAGATAGCCATCGCGCCGAAGAACGGCGCGACGAATGTGGGCATCAACAACGACGCCAAGGTCTCGGTCACCAAGGGCAGCCTCACCAGCGTCACCATGACCACCGCGGACGGCACCGCCGTCCAGGGAACCCTGGCCGCCGACGCCAAGAGCTGGCAGCCCGACGGTCAGCTCCAGCGCTCCACCACGTACAAGATCGCCGCGACGGCGAAGGACACCAAGGGCCGCGAGGCCCATGAGAACGGCTCCTTCACCACCGTCTCGCCCACCAACAGCTTCATCGGGAACTTCACCCCCGAGGACGGCTCCACGGTCGGCGTCGGAATGCCGGTCTCGATCAACTTCGACAAGGCGATAACCAACCAGAAGGCCGTGCAGGACGGCATCACGGTCACGTCGAGCAGCGGCCAGCAGGTCGTCGGCCACTGGTTCAGCGGGCAGCGTCTCGACTTCCGTCCCGAGCAGTACTGGCAGGGCGGCTCTACGGTCACCCTCAAGCTGAACCTCGACGGGGTCGAGGGCGCCGGCGGCGTCTTCGGTGTCCAGCAGAAGACGGTCACCTTCAAGATCGGCCGCAACCAGGTCAGCACGGTGGACACCAAGGCCCACACCATGACCGTGGCGCAGGACGGCAAGACGATCAAGACCATCCCGATCTCCGCCGGTTCGCCCGACAACCCGACGTACAACGGTCAGATGGTGATCTCCGAGAAGTTCAAGGAGACCCGGATGAACGGTGCGACGGTCGGCTTCACGGACGACGACGGCAAGGGCGAGTACGACATCAAGGACGTCCCGCACGCCATGCGGCTGTCCACGTCGGGCACCTTCATCCACGGCAGCTACTGGGGCGGCTCCGCCTTCGGCAACACCAACACCAGCCACGGCTGTGTCGGCCTGCAGGACGTGAAGGGCGCGGGCGACCCCAACCAGCCGGCGGCGTGGTTCTACAACAACTCGCTCATCGGTGACGTGGTCATCGTCAAGAACTCCCCCGACAAGACCATCAAGCCCGACAACGGTCTCAACGGCTGGAACCTGAACTGGGCCGACTGGCAGGCCGGCTCCGCCGTCTGACTCCGGCCCGCCCCACCCGATGTCGATACGGGTGCGGGGAGCGGTAACGGCCGCTGAAGCGGGTTGAGCCGAGCCGATTCGGCTCTCTCCCGCCCCGGCCCGCCCGATGCGTACGCGAACGGCGGCGGCACCCTCACGGTGCCGCCGCCGTTCGCGTTCTCATGCGGCTCTCACCGCAGCCTCAACTCCTCATCACGAGCGGTGCCTAGCTTCACCTCATGTTCTTCACCTACCTCCGGCGCGAGCTGCGCCGTCGCAGAAAGGCGGCGCTCGTCGTCGCCTCCGGGCTTGCCCTGGGCATCGCGCTGGTGATCGTCGTCAGCTCGGTCTCCGCCGGTATGAGCCAAGCGCAGGACAAGGTCCTGCAATCGTTGTACGGCCTCGGCACGGACATGACCGTCACCAAGGCCGCTGCCCCGCCCGGCGAAGGCGACACGGCCCGCCGGCCCCGCTTCGAGTTCGACGCCAAGGGCGACGGCGACGCCGAACAGAGCAGTGACCGGGTGCTGGTGCAGGGCTTCCAGACCCTGGCCTCCTCGACCGTCACGAAGGTCGGCGACCAGAGCGGGGTCGCCGACGCCGTCGGCGGGCTCAGCCTGAACGTGCTGAAGGTCAACGGCGAGTTCAAGCCCGGCGAGTTCACCCCGCCCGAGGGCGGCGCACGGACCGGCCAGGGCGGTGGTACGGGCGGTGGCGGAGGCGAAGTCCGGGGCGGCGGAGCCGCGTTCGACGTCAACTCCTACTCGGTGTACGGCACCGATGTCACCGCGCCCGCGCTCGGCCCGCTGACCTCCTCCAAGATCACCGACGGCCGTACGTTCGAGAGCACCGAGACCGACGCGGCGGTGGCGGTCGTGGACAGCGCGTACGCCAAGGAGAAGAGCCTCGCGGTCGGCAAGACCGTCACCATCTCCGGGACGAAGTTCAGCATCGTCGGGGTCGCCACCGCGGACAGCGGGGACTCCGCCGCCAACCTCTACATCCCGCTGAAGCGGGCCCAGACCCTGGCCGACTCCAAGGACAAGGTCACCACGGTCTACGTCAAGGCCGCCGACTCGCAGCGGATCGACAGCGTCAAGTCCGCCATCCAGAAGAACATCTCGGGCACGACGGTCACCACCTCGGCGGATCTCGCGGACACCGTCTCCGGCTCCCTGTCCACCGCGTCCGACCTCGCCGCGAACGTCGGCAAGTGGCTGTCCATCGCCGTGCTGATCGCCGCCTTCCTGGTGGCCGGCCTGCTCACCTCCTCGGCGGTCAGCCGCCGGGTACGGGAGTTCGGCACCCTCAAGGCGCTCGGCTGGAAGAGCGGCCGGGTCACCCGTCAGGTGGTCGGTGAGGCGCTGGTGAACGGACTGCTCGGCGGCGTACTCGGTATCGCGCTGGGCCTCGGCGGCGCCTATCTGGTCACGGCCATCAGCCCCACCCTCACGGCGCAGCTCGGCTCCACGGGCGGCGGCGGTGGCGGGGGTGGCGGCGGTGGCGGTTTCGCCGGGGCCATGGGAGGCGGCGGGCCGGCGCGGCAGACCGCGTCCAAGGGGCTCGACATCGCTCTCACCGCGCCCGTCTCCCTCACCACCATCGGCATCGCCGTGGCGCTCGCCGTCGCGGGTGGCCTGATCGCGGGCGGCTTCGGCGGCTGGCGCGCCTCCCGGCTGCGCCCCGCGGACGCGCTGCGCCGTGTCGAGTAGGACCGCCGGCCCCTCTCGCGCGACCTCACCATCCTTGTGCACAGCAGGAGTTGAACCATGTACCAGCTCAGCGGCGTCACCAAGCGCTATATGCGCGGCAAGAAGACCGTCAACGCGCTCGCCGGGGTCGATCTGACCATCGAGGACGGCGGCAGGCTCGTCATCCAGGGCCCCACCGGCGGCGGGAAGTCCACCCTTCTCCAGATGCTCGGCGGCCTCGACCGGCCGACCGAGGGCAGTATCGAATTCGACGGGGTGGACCTGGCGAAGCTGCCCGAGGCCCGGCTCACCAAGGTCAGGGCCGAGAGCATCGGCTTCGTCTTCCAGAGCTTCAACCTCATCCCCACGCTGACCGCCCAGGAGAACGTCGAGACGGCGCTCGTGCCGCTCGGCCTCAAGGGCGCCGCCCGGCGCGCACGGGCGGCGGAGGCGCTGGACTCGGTCGGCCTCGGCGAGCGGCTCGGCCATGTGCCGGGTGAGCTCTCCGGCGGCCAGCAGCAGCGCGTCGCCATCGCCCGCGCCCTGGTGAAGCAGCCGAAGGTGCTGCTCGCCGATGAACCCACGGGAAACCTCGACGAGTCGATGCGTGACGAGATCATGGAGCTGCTGGAGGGCCTCTGGAAGGAGCACGGCCTGACCTTCATCATGGTGACGCACGACAGCTCGATCGCCCGCCGCGCCCCACGGCTCGCCACGATCCGGAAGGGACGGGTCACGGTCACCGAGAACGCGGCCGCCTGAGGCACACCGCCGGTACGGGCCGCGCTGCCCGTCACGCCTCGGTTGTAAGGGGTGCTTGTGCTCCACGGGGGCGCCTGTGGCTCCAGGGAGTCTGCGTGGCGCCCGGGAGCCCGTGTGGCGCCTGGGGCGCAAGCATCCGGCCCGGTCCCGTCCGGCCGTCCGGACGTCCCCGTAACTCGGGGGCGTCACCACCCTCGTACGCGTAGGTTCGGTCCATGCTGATCACTCTGGGAAGCCCGCCCTCGGACGCCGAGACAGCCGCCTGGCACGCGGTGATCACCGCGGCGCATGTGCTCGATCTGCCGGCCTCGGTGCCCGAGCCCGGCAAGGCGGAGACCGTGGGGAAGCTGCGGGTGCCGCCGGCCCACGGGAGAAACGTTCATCTCGCGGCCACGGCGCCGGACGGCTCGTACCAGGGCGTCGCCTCGCTGCTCCTCCATACCGACGAGGAGAACCGGCACACGGCCTTCCTGGACGCCCTGGTGGTGCATCCCGACTTCCGGCGGCACGGCGTCGGCGCCGCGCTCTGGGCCGCGATACGTCGCGAACTCGCGGCGGAGGGGCGGGCCTCGGTCTCGACGGTGCTCGAACTCGGCGGCGCGGGGCAGGCGTTCGTCGACAGTCTCGGCTTCTCGAACGTGCTTCAGCTCGGCTGGTACGTGCAGCGCGTCCGGCAGGCGATGGACGAGATCCCGCAGCCCGCGCTGCCCGACGGCCTCCGCTTCGTCCACTGGCCGGGCGTCGTCCCCGACGAATCCGCCGAGGCGCTCGCCGTGGCGCACGAGGCGATGCGGGACGCGCCGACCGGCGACATGGACGAGCGGCCGCCACGCTGGGACGCGCAGAGAATCCGGGCCGCGGCCCGGCTGATCGAGGACCGCGGCGGGGTGCTCCTGACCTCCGCGGTGCTCGACACCACGGACGGCGACGCCGTCGTCGCGTACACGGAGGTCGTCCTGCGCGACCCCGCGGACACCCGCGCGCTCCAGTACGACACGGTGGTCGTCCCGGCCCACCGGGGCCGCGGGCTGGGGCGCGCGGTCAAACGCCATCTGCTCGGGAGACTGAGCGAACTGCATCCCGGCGTACGGGAGATCAGCACGACCGTCGCCGACGACAACACGGCGATGCTGGCCGTGAACGAAGGCCTGGGCTACCGGCGCGAACGCCCGGCCGGGGTCTTCCAGGTAAAGCTTTAGAGCGCCGCGGGGATCAGCCCTGGCTACAGCCGTTCGTGTCCCGTGGTGTGTCCCGCCCGGGCGTCGGGCGGGACACACCGGGCCTTACCGGAGCCGCTGCCCCGCGTCGGTCGCGTCGGTCGTTTCGGGGACGACGTGGCCGGACCGCAGTTCCAGCCGGGCGCCCCGGAAGCCGGCGCGGAAGCGGCGGTCGTGGGAGACCACCACCACCGCTCCCTCGTACCCGGTCAGCGCCTCCTCCAGCTCCTCCACGAGGCTGAGCGCCACATGGTTCGTCGGCTCGTCGAGGACGAGCAGATCAGCGGGGCGGGTCACCAGCCGCGCCAGCTCCAGCCTGCGCCGCTGGCCGGCCGAGAGCGCCGCGACCGGTACGGCCAGGTCGTCCTGGCGGAAGAGGCCGAGGCCCAGCAGTTCGTCCGCGTACTCCTCCGGCAGGCCGGGACGCCCCGCCGCGAACGCCCGCAGCAGCGGGAGCCCGGACGGTACGGCGGGCAGCTCCTGCGGCAGATAGCCGGTCAGGGCCGGACGGCGCACCGAGCCGCTGTCCGGCTCCAGTTCACCGGCCAGGACCCGGAGCAGCGTGCTCTTGCCCGCCCCGTTGGGACCGGTCACCAGCAGCCGTTCGCCCGCCGTCACCCGCAGGCCGGCCACCCTCAGCCGGCCCGCGACCACCACGTTCTTCAGCTCGGCCACCACGCCTTCGCCGAAACCGCACTCGGCGGCCGCTCCTTCCGCGCCGCCGGAGCGCAGCGTCGCCGCGAACCTCAGTGGCTCCGGAGGCGCCGGCACCGGCTCCTGACGCAGCCGCCACAGCCGCTGCCGCGCCGCCCTGACATGCCCGGACAGCTTCGCCTCATGTGACCGGCGGAACTTGCCGAAGCCCTCGCGCGGGTCCTTGCCGGTGGCCGCGAGCCGCTGTCCGGCCGCGCTGACCAGCTCTTCCGTACGGGCCACCTCGGCCAGCCACTCCTGGTACTCCTGCTCCCGGCGGCGGCGCGCGGCGGCCTTCGCCGTCCGGTAGCCGAGCCAGCCGTCGCCGTACCGCGTCACCGTCCGGGTGTCCCGGTCGACATCGAGGATCGTCGTCGCGATCCGCTCCAGGAACGCACGGTCGTGGGTGACGGCCAGCACCGTCCCGCGATGCGCGATGAGCCGTTCTTCCAGCCAGCCGGTGGCCCGGCGATCGAGATGGTTGGTGGGTTCGTCGAGCAGCAGCAGCTCGGGCGCCGAGGCCAGCACGCACGCCAGCGCCAGCCGGGACTGCTCCCCGCCGGAGAGCGAGCCCAGCGGGCGGTCCCGTGCCACCCGGGTGAGCCCGAGTCCATGGAGCGCAGCATCGACCCGGGCATCGGCCCGGTAGCCGCCGCGCTCCTCGTACACCGTCAACAGATCGCCGTACGCGGCCAGTTCGTCGTCGCTCGTGGTGCCGAGTGCCGCTTCGGCCGCCCGCAGTCCGCGCTCCATCTCGCGCAGATCGGCGAGGGCCGCGTCGACGGCGTCCCGCACGGTGCACGCGGGATCGAGGTCGAGGGTCTGGGCGAGATGGCCGATGCCGCCGGGGAAGCTGACGGTGATCTCGCCGCTGTCCGGCCGTTCGGCCCCGGCCAGCAGCCGCAGCAGCGTCGACTTGCCGGAGCCGTTCTCCCCGATGATTCCGGCCTTCTCGCCGGGACGTACGGTCAGCGACACCTGGTCGAGAACCGACCGGTCGCCGTACGCCTTGGACACGTCTTTCATCGCCAATTGGGCGCGTTCGCGCATGCTTCTTCCTGGATTGTCACGCCCTGGTGCAGGGCTGGACCGACTCGGGCCTGAGGAGCGGGCCCGAAATCACAGGAAGTAGTAGTGAACGAACATGGCGACGAGTGTAGCCGCGCCCCGTCGCGGAGGCCCCTGGAAATAGACCGGGCCTCCGCGGCGGGAATTGCCTCTATCGGGGATTGCCGACGAGCTGGACCGGGCCGTTCAGGGTGTTCGCGGTGCAGCCGGGGCCCGACAGGGTCACCCGCTGCTTCGTGTTCACGATGGAGAGCGGCCCGGTCAGCGAGGTGCCGCACAGCTGCACGGTAGTGGCGCCGACCGCCTGGACGGGCCCGGTGATGTCGGCGCCCTTCGCCACCAGGCCGGCGCCCGCGACGACCACGACAGGGCCGGTCAGCTTGGTGCGGTCCAGGCAGGTGACACCGGAGGAGACGACCAGCGGGCCGGTGTGCGTGCCGGTCAGCGTCTTCGTGCAGGCGGGCGTGGGCGCGACCCGGCCGCGGAAGCCCAGGGCGTAGGCGAGCTTGCCGGGCTTCGCGTCGGAGATCGGAGCGCTCAGCTTCCCGAACTCACCGCCGGTCGGCTTTTTCCCGTCGTTCCACTCGTCCATCCGGCCCAGCTCGTCGGCGGTGCGCCCGTCGGCGATGACGGTGTCACCGGCCACCCCGGACATGGCCTCGGAGGCGGTGCGGACGGCGCTGAGGTAGGCGGCGGAGTCGTTCAGGTCGTACGTGCCGAGGTCCACGCGCTCGCGCAGCCAGGTGCCCCACAGGAACTCCAGATACTCCGCCGCGTCGTCGGGAGCCTGGTAGCCGATGTCGCGCGTGAAGTAGACGAGGCTGCGGTAGCGGTCGTCGTGGAAGCTCGCCAGGCCCAGGCGGCGCGGGAGCTGGTCCGTGGTGATGGGGCGGTTGTTCTCGTCGCGCAGCCAGACCCACTTGCGGTCCTGCATGCTCTGCCAGAAGGCGGCGGGCGAGAGGTCGCTCAGATTGCCGGTGACCCGCAGCCGGATGTGCATTGAGGGGCCGCCGTCGGACGTCTCCAGGAAGGACGTCAGGGTGTGGTGCCCGTCGGTGAGATACAGCTCGCCGCCGGGGCCGACGACGACCGTCTTCATCGCGGCCCGCGTCTCGTCGGTCTCCTCGCCGACCGGGACGGTGCAGGTGAAGCTGGCCGGGTCGGCGAGCGTGGCGCCGGCCTGCACCGTCGCCGCCTCCTCCTGGCCGTTCGTCTCGCACCAGTCGTCGAACCGCTTGTTGAAGTCGCCGTTCTGCTCGTCCTTGGTGCTGCCGTACCGGCCGAGCTTGTAGTAGATCTGGTCGAAGCCGATGGAGGGCTGGGTGGGGCGCAGCTGGTCCAGCGTGACGTCGAGCAGGTCGCCGGCCGCCGCGCAGAGCGCCGTGCCCTTCGCTCCGGAACAGTCGGGGCCGCTCGCCGCGGCGGCCGGGACACCGCCCACGAGGACGCTGCCCAGCGCGAGCGCTCCCGCGGCCAGCCCTGCCGCCAGGCCGCGCGCCGTGCCACGAGCGGCGCCGCCCGGCCGCCTGCCGGTCCGTATGGATTCCCTGCTCGGCAGGGGCTGCGTACGGGCTGAGCCGGTCATACGGTCTCCACGTGGCGTGTTGGCGTAACCGCGCCGCCCGTACGAGCGGCGCGGTCGGGGGTCGTGCGTATCCACTCACCCCTCCCCGTCCCGCCCGGTGACTCCCGGCCGTCGGGAGGGTGGCAGCCAGGTGAACGCTGACACCCGACGGTGCTGTACGGCGGGGCGGGACGCAAGGACGCCTCCGGCAACCGGAGATGCTCCAGGGCACCCGGACGCGCGGGGCCAAGCAGCGTCTCTCCGGACCGAGTTCAGCGCCGGGGCCCGGCCAGCGCGTACGCCGGTCCGCCGACGGCCGCGAGGAGCAGCGCCGTCCAGCTGGCGGCGGCCGTGCCGGACGGCTGGAGCATCCAGGCCGCCACCTGCTCCGCCGCCCCGCCCGTCGACGGTACGAAGAGCGCGACCGCGCACCAGCCCAGCGGCAGGGTCCAGGCGGACCGGCCGCCCCACACCGTCGCCGCGAGCGCCGCGACCCCCGCCATGCCCGCGCTGTTCCGTACCACCTGACCGGTCGGCACCGGCCCGTCGCCCGTGGTCAGCAGAGCCAGCAGCACGGCCCCGGCGAGCACGCCGATGAGCAGCACATGCGCCGCGCGACGGGGTGCCCAGCGGATCGCCCCCGTACGGTCGAGGGCCAGGTCCTGCCCGCTCAGCCCGGTCGTGGCCGCCGCCACCGCCGTGGTCAGCAGCAGGGTGTGCACCCTCGGGTCGCCGGGCGTCGCGCCTTGGGCGAGCGGCCACGCCGCGAGGGTGCAGACCAGGACCGCGGCGAGCGAGGCGGGAACGTGACGGGAGCGCGCGTAGAGCGTCAGCCACCTCACCGCGGACCGCCGTCCGCCAGCACCGTCAGCAGGTCACCGTCGCAGGACAGCGCGGCCGTTCGCAGGGCGGCGATCCGTAGCCGCTGTTCGTCCGCGGGCAGCGCGCGCAAGGCGTTCCAGGCCGGACGGGTCAGTGCGTCGACGTCGGCGCGCAGCCACAGCGTGCCGGCCAGGGGCTTCAGATCCCCGGTGAACCAGGCGGCGGCCACGGTCCGCGCGGCCAGTTCGCGCACCACCCGCGTCTCGTCGTACGCGCGCAGTTCCTCCTCGGTCGGGTCGGTCAACTCCGCTTCGAGACACGGCGCTGTTCCGGCGCCGCCCAGCAGAGTCCGGGTGGACTCGTCCCCTGTGGTGTATTCGAGAGCCTGGGCTTCGAAGTCGACGGGTACGACGTCGGCGGTGCGCGGCCGCTTCGTGTCCCGGGGCCAGGCGTCGACGCTCTCGTGCACCGCCGACGGCGGGTCGGGCAGCCGGCCCAGCAGGCGCAGCGCTTCCTCGGCGGGACCGGTGAGCGCGGCCAGCCGTTGCTCGTGCAGCCGGGTGACACAGACCCGGCCGTCGCAGACCAGTTTTGCCGCCGCCGTGTCGACCACGTAGTTGCGCTCCGGATCCGAGGGCAGGACCGGCAGCGCGACCGCCGCGCCCAGCACCATCGGCAGCAGCGCGAGCAGCCGGGCCCGCGGCTTCCCGGCCACCAGCAGCAGGAATCCGGTGGCGGCCACCCCGAGGAGCCAGAGCGCCTGTCCGGCATTGACGCGCCAGGAGACGGTCAGGAACTCGCTGTGCACCAGGGACAACGACGGGGTGAGCAGCATGATCCCGTTGGGCACCACGTCCTTCAGCACCACGTCGCTGAGCAGGACCGAGGACATCAGCGCCGCCACGGCGAGCACCGGAGGGGTGAGCGCGGACGGCAAAGTCCTGGTGACCCCCATGCCCAGCCAGGCACCGGCGACCATCGCCAACGCCCCGACGAGCAGGATCGGCAGCCAACTGAGGCCGGCGTAGCCGTCGTTGACGAGCACCCGCACCCCGCCGTACCCGAACACCAGCAGATAGGCGACGGACAGCGTGAGCGCCGACGCGCCCGCCGTCCTGGCGGCACGGTGCCACGGGGGCCGCGAGGTGGCCGAGAGGAGCTCGGACGTGCCGGAGCGGTGGTCCCGTAGCCCCTGCACCGCCCCGCCGGCCACCGCCAGGGGCCACAGAAGCACCAGCAGGAACCGGTGCCACCACGCGGTGGATGTCCACTGCGCCGTCCAGCTCTCGGCGCCCTTCGTCCACGGTCCGCTCATCAGCTCCAGACCGGCGAGCGAGCCCACCAGGAGCAGCCCGCCCAGCCACAGGGCGGTCGACCGGCGCAGCTCGGTCCGCAGGATCCGTGCCTTCGCCGGGGTCTTCCGGCCCACCGGAGCCACCGGGTTCCCGGGGGCCTCGGCCGTCTTCGTGGACACCGGGTTCACCAGGCACCCCTGTCCGGCCCGGAGCGCATGAGCAGCGCCGCGTAACCCCGCTCGATCGGGCTGTCACCCGGGTCGTCCGGGCCTCCGGCGTCGGCGAGTTGGTCCGGGGTGCCCCGGAACACCAGCCGGCCGTCCGCCATCAGCACCACATCCGTACAGGCGGCCGCGACATCCTCCACGAGATGGGTGGAGACGACGACACAGCTGTCCGTGCCGAGTTGCTGCAACAGCCCGCGGAAGCGCAGCCGCTGCGCCGGGTCGAGACCGGCCGTCGGCTCGTCGAGCAGTAGAATCACCGGGTCGTTGACGATGGCCTGGGCGATCCCCACGCGCCGCACCATGCCTCCGGAGAGGGTCTTCATCCGGTCGTCGGCCCGGTCCGCGAGGCCGACGCGCTCGACGGCACGCTGGACCGCCGCCGGGATGTCCGCCCCGGGGACCTCCTTGAGCCACGCCATGTACTCGACGAACTCCCGGACGGTGAAGCGCCGGTAGTACCCGAACTCCTGCGGCAGATAGCCGATCCGGCGGCGCAGCTCGCGCCGGCCCTCCTGGGCCCCGGCGGCCGTGCCCAGCAGTTCGAGGGTTCCTCCGGCCGGGCGGAGGACCGTGGCGAGAGCCCGGATGAGGGTGGTCTTCCCGGCGCCGTTCGGCCCGAGCAGACCGTGCACGCCGGTTCCGAGGGTGAGATCCAGGCCGTCGACGGCCGTCTTGCGGCCGCCGGCCCTGACGGTCAGTCCCTCGGCCCGGATCTCCCAGGCGTAGGCCGTGGGCGCCACCTCGGCGGCGGTCACACCGCGCGTCATGTCGTCGTTCCTTCGGTCATCGGTGCGGGCCTCTCTTCTGTGTGTACGTGTCAGTGGTGGGCGCGTGTCAGCGGCGCGCTTGAGTGGTGAGCGCGCTTCAGCGCGGCGGGCGCGTGTCAGCGGTGGGCGCGTGTCAGCGGTGAGCGGCCAGCAGGGTGTACGCGCCTCTGCGGGCGATCACGACCACCGTCCCCAGCGCGAAGAGAGCGCCCCACACGGGCAGGGCGTCCGTCTCCAGGGCGAAGGACGTACGGCTCACGGCCAGGGTCGGCCCCACGATCACCGCCGCCCAGACCGCCACCAGCCCGAGCGCGGCGCGCGTCACCCCGATCAGCCCGCCGAGCGCGAGCGTGCCGGTGGTGAAGGCCAGACAGGGCAGCAGCCACTGCGCGACCGAGGTGCCGGTCAGCCACCCGGCCACCAGCAGCACGGAGATCACCAGCACGAGTACGGAGGTCGTGCGCCGGAGCACCAGGTGCAGCCCGGCGCGCGGCGTCGCGGCGGTGAGTTCGTACGCGGGGTCCAGCCCGCGTGCCCAGGAGGCGGCGACGCCCAGCACGGGCAGCACCGGAGCCAGCAGCACCACCACCGAGATGCCCTGGCCGGACTGCCCGGCGGACTGTCCGCTCGTCAGGTCGAGGAGCACGGCGAGTGCGATGACGACAGCCGTCATGCACAGCCACGGCACCATCACCGGCGACGCCCAGGTCGAGAGCGTCAGGGCCCACCGGCGCCGTGGCGGCATCGGGTGGACGCGTGGCAGCAGGGGCGCCAGCTCCGACCAGACGCCGTCGACCAGCGCGGTCACCGCCGGCGCCCGCTCGCCGACGACGGCGGAGAGCCGGCCTCGGCACACCGCGCACGACTCCAGATGGGCTTCCAGCGCCCACACCTCGTCGCTCGCGATCCCCGTATCGCCGCGCGCATAGCGGCTGATGAGCCGTTCGGACGCATGTTCCACGCTCATGACAGCGCCTCCCGCATCGCTCTCCGTGCCCGCCGGGCGCGGGTCTTGACGGTGCCTTCCGGCAGCCCGAGCAGGACGGCGGTCTCCCGTACGGACAACCCGTCGAGGACCATGGCCCGCAGTACGTCCCGCAGTTCGGGAGCCAGCCGCCCCAGGGCGTCACCGACCTCACCGTCGACCCTGGCGGCGAGCATCTCGTCCTCGGCCGCCGGTGCGGCGGTCCTGGCCGGCTCGGCGGTCAGGGCGGCCGGCAGCCTGGCCTGGTGCGCGCGCCGGCGGAAGGCGTCGACGAGACGGCGTGCCGCGATCGTCCACAGCCAGCCGACGGCGGTCCCGCCGACCGCGGCCCCCGCGAACGCGCTCGCCGCGCGCCACACCGCCAGATACGTCTCCTGCATGACCTCGGCGACGATCTGCTCATCGGCGCAGCGCCGGCGCAACCGCACCGCCAGCCACGGCGCCGTACGCCGGTAGAGCTCCTCGAACGCGGCGCGGTCGCCCTTGGCGACGAGCCGGACGAGTCTCTCCTCGTCCAGCTCCGCTGGTGTCTTCCTGCTTACTCCCACACCTTTAAGACGCCCGGGCCCGGCGCCGGGTTTTCCTGCGGGTGTGTCCTGCGTCACAGCACGTGGACGGTGCCTGGATGGTGCCAGTGTCCCGTCTCAAGCGACCTGCTCCAATCTCAGCAAAGCTGATCCGATCCGGGCCGTGACCTTGGGTTTTCACGTGGTCGGGGCGGTCTTGGATGCGGGAACGATGGTGACCGCGTCGGCGGGCGGGGTGACGGGCTGGGGCCAGGTGCGGTGGTGGGCGCGTTTGAGGCCCCAGTTGGACATTTTGCGCTCGCTTGTCCCGTGCCGCATAGAAACGAAGGGCCGTGTTGCCTGGTCGGCGACGCCGCCTCCTGTCCCTCCCACTGTCGGGGCAGGGCAGGCCTGGCCCTGGTGGTCCTGGTGGTCCTGGTGGGCGCGTCTTGGCGAACGAGCCGGCCGGGCCAGGAACGCGAATCGCGCTGTCCGGTGCGGCAAGTGGGAGCAGCGGGGGCGTGAGTTGACGGTGCGGCGCTCGGTAACCGGCGTGCGCACACTGTTGACAAACCGGTGACATGCTTGAAAACTCGCACTGCTCCACCGCATTACATGGACTGAACAGCTCAAATATGTGCGGTTCTTTTGCAAGATAACGGCAGGCTTGTCGTCCTGTTCATCTGCGACCCTGCCGCCCCCACCCCCACGGCAATCACTCTGTCGACCCCACGGAAACAGAGGACACCATGAAGTCGAAGCAATTGAGACGACGCCTGCTCGGCGGCGTACCCCTGGCCGGTCTGCTCGTCGTCGGGCTGCTGCCCGCCCCCGTCGCCGCGGCCGACATCACCCGCGGGACCGACAGCGCGTTCGCGCGCCCGGCTGCGGCCGAGCGCGGAGCGACGCTTCCGTACGTCGGGTACGAGGCCGAAGCCGGCCAGTACGAGGGCACGTTGCTGGAGGCCGACCCGGAGCGCACCTTCGGGCACACCAACTTCGCCAGCGAGTCGTCCGGGCGCAAGTCGGTACGGCTCAACAGCACAGGCGAATTCGTGGAGTTCACCTCCACCAACGCCGCCAACTCGATTGTCGTGCGCAATTCCATACCCGACGCGCCGGGCGGCGGCGGCATCGACGCCACCGTGAGCCTCTACGCGGACGGCGTCTTTGTGCAGAAGCTGGACCTGTCGTCCAAGCACAGTTGGCTGTACGGCAACACGGACGACCCCGAGTCGCTGACCAACACCCCCCAGGCCGACGCCCGCCGGCTCTTCGACGAGTCGCACGCGCTGCTCGACAAGAGCTATCCGGCGGGCACCACGTTCAAGGTGCAGCGCGACGCGGACGACACCGCGTCGTTCTACATCGTCGACCTGATCGATCTGGAGCAGGTGGCGCCCCCGGCGAGCAAGCCGGCCGAGTGCACCTCGATCACCGAGTACGGGGCGGTGCCCGACGACGGTCAGGACGACACGAAGGCCATCCAGGACGCCGTGACGGCGGACCAGAACGGCGACATCGAGTGCGTCTGGATCGGGCCGGGGCAGTGGCGCCAGGAGCAGAAGATCCTGACCGACGACCCGCTCAACCAGGGCCAGTACAACCAGATCGGCATCAGCGATGTGACGGTCCGGGGCGCCGGCATGTGGCACTCGCAGCTCTACACCCTGACCGAGCCGCAGAATGCGGGCGGGATCAACCACCCGCACGAGGGCAACTTCGGTTTCGACATCGACAAGAACACCCAGATCTCCGACATCGCCATCTTCGGCTCGGGCCGTATCCGTGGCGGCGGCGGCGCCGAGGGCGGAGTGGGGCTCAACGGACGCTTCGGCGAGGGCACCAAGATCTCCAACGTGTGGATCGAGCACGCGAATGTGGGTGTATGGGTCGGCCGTGACTACGACAACATCCAGTCGCTGTGGGGCCCGGCCGACGGACTTGAGTTCAGCGGGATGCGGATCCGCGACACGTACGCCGACGGCATCAACTTCACCAACGGCACCCGTAATTCGTCGGTGACCAACTCGTCCTTCCGCACCACCGGTGACGACTCGCTGGCCATCTGGGCCAACCGCTATGTGAAGGACCCGGCGGTCGATATCGCGCACGACAACTCGTTCACCAACAACACCATCCAACTGCCCTGGCGTGCCAACGGTGTCGCCATCTACGGCGGCTACGGCAACAAGGTCGAGAACAATCTGATCGCCGACACCGCGAACTACCCGGGCATCATGCTCGCGACCGACCACGACCCGCTGCCCTTCTCCGGCGAGACCCTGCTTGCGGGCAACGCGCTCCACCGCACCGGCGGCGCGTTCTGGGGCGAGGCGCAGGAGTTCGGTGCCATCACGATCTTCCCGGCGAGCCGGGACATCACCGGCGTCACCATCCGGGACACCGAGATCCTGGATTCGACCTACGACGGGATCCAGTTCAAGAACGGTGGCGGCAACGTACCTGACGTCAAGATCAGCAACGTGGAGATCGACAAGTCCAACAACGGCTCCGGCATCCTCGCGATGGGCGGCGCTCGCGGCAGCGCGACACTGACGGACGTGACGATCACCAACTCGGCGCAGGGCGACGTGCTGATCGAGCCGGGATCGAGCTTCGTGATCACGGGCGGCCCCGGCGCGAAGAAGGTGCCCGAGTAAGCCCGGAGCAGGCTTGATTCGGGATCGGTACCGCTCGGCGCCTTCCGTCTGTCCCAGGAGACAGCGGAAGGCGCCGAGTGCGTGAAGCGGGGATTCATGTGCTTCTCGGAGTCCGGTGATTTCCTGTGCTCCCCGCAGCCTGCCCCAATTGCTCCCGGAGGCCCGTCCCCTGCCTCGGAACCACCCCACACCGTCCCGGCGCACCGAGTCCCGCCGCGCCCCCGGGAAGGCAGGCGTCCCCAGCCCGACGGACTGCCGCATGGCCGGGGACGTGACCTGAGCGTGGTCACCGCGGACAGCCACGCCGCAGTTCACACAGACCACGCTGCCGTGCGCGGCGAGAGCGCCGGGCGCGACTGTCCTCTTCACCCGCGCCAACGGCGCGCCCCGGGCTCCGCGCAGCTCACCACGTCCGGGGCAGAGCAGGTTCAACGAGACAGGACAGCCAGGCCGCGGCTGTGGAGCGGTGGCGCCAAAGAGATGCCCTCACCGGCCGCCCTCAGCTCGGCAACGCGGTCAACTCCCAGAAGGAGAAAGCCCGATGACCACCCTGTCCTACGCTGTCAGCGATTCGGCGACGATGCTGCGCCGCAACCTGAAGCACGCGCTGCGCTACCCCTCCATGACGGTCTCGGTCGGCGCGATGCCGGTGCTGATGCTTCTGCTCTTCAATTGTCTTCGGCGGCGCCCTGGGCACCGGCATCGCCGGCACCTCCACCGGCGGCAACGACTACATCGACTACGTCACCCCCGGCATCATCCTGATGGCCGCGATGTCCGGAGCCGTGGTCACTGCGGTCGGCGTCTTCGTCGGCATGACCGAAGGCATCGTCAACCGGTTCCGCACGATGGCGATCTCCCGGGCGTCGTTCCTGACCGGGCATGTCGTCGGCAGCGTGATCCAGACGATGGTCAGCATCGCGGTCGTCATCGGCGTCGCGCTGCTCATGGGCTTCCGGCCCGACGCCGGGCCCGTCGAATCTCGCGGCCGCCGGCCTCCTCACCCTGGCGCTCACCTGGCTGTCCGCCGCGGTCGGCCTGGTCGCCAAGAGCCCGGAAACCGCCAGCAACATCCCGCTGCCGATGCAGTTCCTCCCCTTCACCGGCAGCGCCATCGTCCCGCCGGAGTCCATGCCCACCGGACTGCGCTGGTTCGCGGAGTACCAGCCCTTCACCCCGGTCATCGAGACGCTGCGCGGCCTGCTGATGGGCACACCGATCGGCACCAGCGCCCTCGCCGCCCTCGCTTGGTGCACCGGCCTCAGCCTGCTCGGCTACCTCTGGGCACGAACAGCCTTCAACCGCGACGCCGACCGCTGACCGCGTCGGCGCCGGGCTGTGGCTGGTCTGCTCAGGCGGTCCTGGCGATGCCGATGGGGCAGGAGACGCCGGTGCCGCCGATGCCGCAGTAGCCGCCCGGGTTCTTGTCCAGGTACTGCTGGTGATATGCCTCCGCGGGATAGAACGCGCGGCCTTCCGCGGGGAGGATCTCCGTGGTGATCATGGAGTGGCCGGAGTCCGTCAGGACCTGCTGGTAGGACTCGCGGGAGGATTCCGCGGCCGCGGCCTGGGCGGGGGAGTGGGTGTAGATCGCCGAGCGGTACTGGGTGCCCACGTCGTTACCCTGGCGGAAGCCCTGGGTCGGGTTGTGGGACTCCCAGAAGATCTTCAGCAGCTCCGCATAGGAGACGATCTTGGGGTCGTAGACGACGCGGACCGCTTCGGTGTGGCCCGTGAGGCCCGAGCAGGCCTCCTCGTACGAGGGGTTCGGCGTGCTGCCGCCCTGGTAGCCGACGAGGGTCGTCCAGACGCCGTTCGTCTGCCAGAAGATGCGCTCGGCGCCCCAGAAACAGCCCATGCCGAAGTCGGCGATCTCCAGGCCTTCGGGGTACGGGCCGAGCAGGGGGTTGCCGAGGACCGTGTGACGGGAGGGCACCGAGAACTCGGGCTCGGGGCGGCCCGGCAAGGCCTGCTCGGGGGTGGGGAGCTCGGGGGTGCGGCGGGACAGGAACATTTCAGGTCTCCTCGGCTGTGGGGTCCTGATGGAAGAACGTATGGACGGCACCGGTCATTCCGCCGCGCGGTCCCGCGCTCTCACCCCGTTTTGCGGACCGTGGCCTCGCGGGCGGCCACGTAGAAACGCTTCTCGTAGTAGCGCCACGGCAGCGCGTCCGTATAGCCGTCCACCAGCCGGAACTGCTCCAGCGCCGCGTCGTACCGGGCCTGCCTGTACAGGAAATACGCGAGCAGATGGCGCAGCTCCACCAGGCGCGGGTGGTCGGCGGGGGCGGCCGCCGCGTCCACGAGGGCCGCGTCGACCAGGGCGGTCAGCCCGGGGTCGCGGTACTCCGCGTCCGTCACCGAGTCGTTGAGACGGGCCTCGAACCACGCGATCAGCGGGAACGCCGACAGCAGGCTGCCGAGCGGGGCGCCCGCCGCCGCGCGGCCCGCGAACTCGCGGGCCTCTTCGTCCGAGCCGCACCACTTGGCGCACCAGTACTGGAGCGCCATGAAGTGGGCCTCGTAGTGGTGCGGCGCCCGGGCCGAGACCTCCGCCCACACGCGGTGCATCTCCTGGGGCGAGTAGCCGAAGCCGGTCGCCGTCGCGATCTCGGTGATGTACGGGGTCGGGTCCTGCGGATTCAGTTCCGCGGCCCGTGCGATCTCCTCGCGCGAGCGCGCCAGCGTGCGGTGGAAGGCGTCGAACTGTTCACCGCTCGTGTTCTTGGCCCAGTCGCCGCCGCGCAGCTCCCACGCCAGGACCACCGTGCTGCGGGCCCGTACGACCGCCGCGTCCGGGTCGTCGGGGCGGGCACTCTCCCAGGCCAGGAGCCAGCCGTCGTCCTTGGCGGCGGCGGCGCCGAGGTCGTACGCGTACATCGAGCGCCGCTCCCAGTCCTGGCCCGTGTCGGCGAGGAGGGCGGCGGCCTGCTGCCACTCGCCGGCCCTGACCCCGGCGAGGGCGCGCTCCCGTTCGGGTATGGGAGGCCCGGCGTGCTGGTCGTCCAGCTGCTCCGGGGGGAGGAAGCCGAGTTCCGCGGAGCGTGCGGACCGTTTGAAGGGGTGGGTATCGGTGAGCGAGGACGCGCTGCGGCGGCTCTTGAACCAGAAGTAGACGCCGGTCGCGATGATGATCAGCGGGAGGAGTCGGGCCATGGGGATTCCACCAGTTCGGTGTCGGGTGCCGGAGTGAAGTGTTCCGGAATAGGACGCTCCACAACACAGCGTGCCGGAACAAAGCGCTCGTGAACAAAACGCTGGTGAACGAAGCGCCGGTGAACGAAGCGCTGGTGAAAGCGCTCATGAACGAAGCCCGGCGGACGGCGGGTCATGCGGCGAGCAGCTTGCGCAGCGGCTCGCTGTCCGGCTGGTCGGCGACCGCCGCGTCCAGCGCCGCGCTCAGGGACTCCTCGTACCCCTCGGGCAGGCGCAGCCGCGCGGACTCCGTCCAGGAGAGCTGCCAGTGCGCGCGGCCGGCCTGCGTGAATTCGGTCGCCACCAGCTGGGACAGGCCGCGGCGCAGCGCCGGGCGGGCGAATTCGCGGGCCGCGCGGCCGGTGGCCGCCCGCGCCTCCTCCGACGCGGGCAGCTGCTCGGCGAGCTGCCAGAGCGCGCCCGCGTCGATCACGCCGAGCAGGGAGGACAGCGACGGGTCGCCGGTGACCGCGGCCGTCGCCCGGCGCAGCGGCTCCGCCGACCTGTTCGCGTAGGCGGTCATGGACTCGTGCACCAGCTCGGGCCAGTCGGCGCGGCGCATCCTCAGCGCTTCGGGGGTGAGGACGGCCAGTTCGAGCGCGGCGAGGGTCTGGTCGGGGGAGCTCAGCAGGCCGAGCGAGGGGTACGCCGGCTCGAAGGCGCGGCCGTCGTCGGGCAGCGCCTCGATACGGGCGACCCGCTCGGCGATCGGCGGATGCGAGTCGTACGGCGAGGAGCGTTCGGTCGGCAGGTCGCGCCGCATCGCGTCCAGTTCCTCGTGGCGCGCCGCCAGCAGACGCCGGATGCCGCCGAAGACCTCGCCCCGAGGGGGCAGCAGCCCCGCGTCGACGCCGAGCGTGGCGTACGCGTTCATGTAGAAGCCGTGCGCGGCGTCGAGGACGGGGATCTCGCGCAGCGCGGAGGCCGTCGCGTCGCGTCCCGCGATTCTGGCGGCCGCCCGGTCGGCCGCCAGCTCCTGGCGGCGGGAACCCGACTCGGTGGCGCGGATGTAGACCTTGGCGTACGCGGTGTAGATCCCGGCCATCGCGCGGTAGGTGATCCCGGCGCCCGCGGTGTCGACCTCTTTGGCCGACTTGCCCCTGGCCAGGGCCTTCGCGGCCTTCTTCTCCTGCCGGGCCCGCTCCTTGGCGGCCGTCTTCCCGGCCTTCTCCTCGAAGTGGGCGACGGTGCGCAGCACCTGGATCCGGCCGCGCACGGTGATGGCGGACAGCCGGGTGTCGGCGTTGCTGTAGTGGCCGAGTTCATGGGCGAGTACGGCCCGCAGCTGCGCCTCCGTCAGCCCGGCCATGAGCGGCAGGCCGAGGTAGAGGCGCCGCCTGCCGCCGCGCAGGCCCAGGAAGCGGGCCTCCTCGCTGACCGCCGCGTTGGCGTCGCCGAACAGGATGATCTCGTCGGGGGCGCGGGTGCCGACCTGGTCGGCGAGGGTGCGTACGGTCTGCCACAGCCGCGGCTCCTGCGCGTCGGTGACCGGCAGGCCGGAGAGCCCGTCGTCCTTCGGCGTACGGAGCAGCAACATGCCGTGCACGATGGGGATCGCGAGGAGCGCGGTGATGAAGTAGAGCTTCAGATAGACGCTGCCGGGGGTCCAGAGCGTCGCGGTCCAGTCGGCGACGGCGAGAGCGCCGAGCATGACGAGACCGAGCAGATAGAAGCCGGCAAGCAGGACGAGGGCGCGCAGCGCGCGCAGAGTAGCGCCCATCGGACAGTTTCCCCCCACAGGAAATGGACATCATGATCGGCCGTGGGGGGGAGGTGGAGTATCCCCTACCGCGGGTAACGAGGGCAATGCCCGCGCGGGATCGACGCCGTGACGCCCCCGGTGTCAGTGCGGCAGCGTCGCCGGGCTGCCGCCGTTCGCCTCGTAGCCCGCCACCGCCAGCGCCCGGTACACCGTGTACTCCGCCGCCGGATCCCCGTTGTACGTCCACGGCAGCGCCCCGACGTGGCCGTCCACCCGCAGCAGCTGGTTCATGGCCTCCGCCCAGCGCTCCGACCGTACGAGGAAGAGGATCAGCAGATGCCGTACGTGCGGGAGCATCGGGTCGTCCTGGCGCGCGGCGTGGACCGCGAAGAGCGCGCCCTCCACCGCCTTGGTGACCACCGCGCTCCGGTAGAAGCCCTGCACGAGATTGATCTCGGGCAGATGCTCGTACACCGCGAACAGCGGCAGCGCCGCCAGCAGTGACCCCTGCGGGGCGCGCGCCGCGGCCGTCGTCGCGAAGTGGTCGGCCTCCTCGCGGGAGCCGTGCCACTTCTCGCACCAGTAGTGCAGCGCGGCCAGATGCGCCCCCATGTGCGCCGGGGCGCGGTCGATCACCTTCGCCCACAGCTGGTCGAACCGCTCCGGCGGATAGCCGAGTCCGCGTCCGATGGCCAGCTCGGTGATGTAGGGGACCGGGTCGCCTGGCGCCAGCAGGGCCGCCTGACCGCAGACCGCGAGGGCCTCCTCCAGGATGATCCGGAAGTCGTCGGTCCCAGCGGCCGAGGACCGCCACGCCTGCTGCACCAGGAACTCCGCGTGCACGGCCGCCCCGCCCGCGTCCTTCGGCGACTCCGACCGCCACGCCCGCAGCCATCCGCCGCCGACGCCGGGCCGCTGCTGGAGTTCCAGTGAGGCCGCCCCGGCGAAGGCCTGGACCCGCTGCCAGCGCACCTCGCCGTCCTTGCCGGTGCCGGCGAGCAGCTGCGCGGCGGCCCGCCAGTCCTGGGTGCGCTGGACGACATCGAGCACGTCGAGGAGGTCCTGATCGGGTCCTGGCAGCCGGATGTCCAGCTCCTCCTGCCGTACGAAGCCGTAGTCGGCCGGGTCGGCGGCGTCCGGCGAGCCGGGGGCGACCTGGTGGACACCGCCGCGGCGGCGCCTGACGTACGGGCCGATGACCGCGGCCAGCAGGCCCATCGCGATCAGGAACCAGAGAATCTCCATGGCCCCATTGTCCCGGACGGCCCATCGCCCGGTCCCGCCCGGTCCCGCCGGTCTGTGAGCGGCGCTACGCTCTGGCCTCATGAGCCACCAGCACAGCAGCGAGCAGCACCACTTCGAGACTCTCGCCATCCACGCGGGCAATACCGCGGACCCGCTCACCGGCGCGGTCGTCCCCCCGATCTATCAGGTCTCCACGTACAAGCAGGACGGCGTGGGCGGCCTGCGCGGCGGTTATGAGTACAGCCGCAGCGCCAACCCCACCCGTACCGCGCTCGAGGAGAACCTGGCGGCCCTGGAGGGCGGCCGGCGCGGGCTCGCCTTCGCGTCGGGGCTGGCGGCCGAGGACTGCCTGCTGCGTACGCTGCTGGCGCCCGGCGACCATGTGGTGATCCCCAACGACGCCTACGGCGGTACCTACCGGCTGTTCGCGAAGGTCGTCTCCCGCTGGGGCGTGGAGTGGTCGGTCGCGGACACCTCGGACCCGGCGGCGGTCCGCGCCGCGCTCACCCCCCGTACGAAGGCGATCTGGGTCGAGACCCCGTCGAACCCGCTCCTCAACATCACCGACATCGCGGGCCTCGCGGGCATCGCGCGCGCGGCCGGCGTGAAGCTCGTCGTGGACAACACCTTCGCCAGCCCGTATCTGCAACAGCCGCTCGCGCTGGGCGCGGATGTCGTCGTCCACTCGACGACGAAGTACATGGGCGGGCACTCGGACGTGGTCGGTGGCGCGCTGATCGTCGACGACGCCGGGCTGGCCGAGGAACTGGTCTACCACCAGAACGCGATGGGCGCGGTCGCCGGCCCCTTCGACGCGTGGCTGGTGCTGCGCGGGATCAAGACGCTCGCGGTCCGGATGGACCGGCACAGCGAGAACGCGACCCGGATCGCGGAGATGCTCACCCGGCACCCCCGCGTCTCCAAGGTCCTCTACCCGGGCCTGCCCGGGCACCCGGGCCACGAGGTCGCCGCCAAGCAGATGAAGGCGTTCGGCGGGATGATCTCCTTCCAGGTCACGGACGGCGAGGAGGCCGCGGTCGCGGTCTGCGACCGCGCCAAGCTGTTCACGCTGGGCGAGTCCCTGGGCGGCGTCGAGTCCCTGATCGAGCACCCCGGCCGGATGACGCACGCCTCGGCGGCGGGTTCTGCGCTGGAGGTGCCGTCCGACCTGGTCAGGCTCTCCGTGGGCATCGAGTCCGGCGACGACCTGCTGGCCGACCTGAAGCAGGCGCTGGGCTAGGTCTTCCTGTCGTTCTCTACGCCGCCGGTGGACCATCGGCGGCGTAGGACTACCAGCCCTCCAGCGGTGGCGTCGTCTCCGTCGGCGGCGCGGACCACGGGTCCGTGGCCGATGCCCAGACGGTGAACACGATCACCGCGGCGACCAGCAGCATCCACAGCACGCGATGCGCGGTGCGGCGGCGGTTCAGCAGCCGGGTGCCGCGCTCCGCGGCCCGCAGTACGAGATCGGCCGGTACGACCGGATGCGGCAGATCCAGCATCCGCCGGACCTCGGCCTCCTTGCGGTCGGCGCTATTCATGAGCGGGCCTCTCGGCGCCCGCGCTGCCGGAGGCAGCCCGCGTCCCACCCGCCGCCGGCCGACCCGCAGGGGACTCCCGCATCATCGTGACCGCCCGTGCGCAGATCGCGCGGACCCGTTCCACCGGGAGGCCGATCAGTGCCGCCGTCTGCTCCTCGGCCACGCCCTCGTACAGCCGCAGCACCAGGACGAGGCGTTCCTGCGGGCCGAGCCCGGCCAGGACACCGCCCGCCCGGCGGCCACGGCGGCGGTGCCAGGCCCCGCGGGCGAAGCGCAGGGCCAGTTCCTGGCGGGTGCGGTCGTACGGATCCTCGCCGCGCAGCCGGTCCCAGTCCGCGTACGTACGGGCCAGCGCGTCGGTCAGCAGCCGCTGGGCGCGCGGGGTGGCGTCGGCCGGTTCGCCCGTCAGCAGCGCGGCCGCATGCAGAAGCCGGCCGGCCGCACCCGCTACGAACGCCTCGAACTCCCGGGCCCGCCGGCGATCCGTGACCACCTGCCGCTGTCGCACGACCTCATATGAGGCCAGTCAGGGGGCCAGGGTCAAGAGGGCGTCCCCGGTTCCGTCCCCGGATCCGTTTCCGTCCCCTTCTCCGCGCCGGCCGTCTTCTCCGCGCCAACCGTCCCGTCCGTCTCGTCCGGCCCCGCGTCCGCGGCCGCCGGAGCGGCGGCCCGTGCCGACAGCGCTCCGTTGAAGCGGGTGAGCAGGGTGGCGAAAGAGTTCCGCTCCTCCTCCGTCCAGCCGTCCGTGACCTGCGCCATCAGCTCGCGCCGCGACGAGCGGACCTCTTCGAGCCTGGCCAGTCCGCGCGCCGACAGCTGGAGCACGACCGCGCGGCCGTCCTCCGGATGCGAGGTGCGCTTGACCAGACCGGTGTCGACGAGCGGCGCGACCTGCCGGGTGACGGTCGAGGAGTCGATGCCCATCCCGGCGGCCAGCGCCTTGACGCCCATCGGGCCTTCCAGGTCGAGCCGGTTGAGCAGCAGATAGGCGGCGCGGTCCATCGAGTTGCGGACCTGGCCGACACCGCCGAGCCGGGTCTGTTCGGCCCGCCGGGCGAAGACGGCCACCTGGTGCTGGAGGGCGTCGAGGAGACGGGCGCCGTCCGAAGGTTCGGAGGCCGTCTCCGCGGAGGCCGACGCAGCGGAAGTCATGTCCTGAATGGGGGGCATGGCTGGGGGCTCTCTCGTGCGGTGGTCGGTTGGTGGGGGACAGAGTACGCGGCAACGACCCGCACCGTACCGGCGCTGAGCAAACCAGTGGCCAGGGCTTGGACAGCCACCGCCGCCGGGCCCGTGAGCTGCGAGACTGGCGGTCATGAGCTTCGGTACGTCCCGCCCCGCGCGTTCCCTGATCCTCGATGACATCCGAGGGGCGCAGAAGATGCTCTCCGGCGTGGCGAGGATGACCGCGATGGAGGGGAGCCGGTATCTGACCCAGCTGGTCGGCGCCCCGGTCCATCTGAAGTGCGAGAACCTCCAGCGGACCGGTTCGTTCAAGCTCCGCGGCGCGTACGTGCGGATCGCGGGCCTGTCCCCGGAGGAGCGCGCGGCCGGTGTCGTGGCAGCCAGCGCGGGCAACCACGCGCAGGGCGTCGCGCTCGCCTCCACCCTGCTGGGCGTCCGCTCGACGGTGTTCATGCCGGTCGGGGCGCCGCTGCCCAAGGTCGCGGCGACCCGTGACTACGGCGCCGAGGTGCGGCTGCACGGACAGGTCGTGGACGAGACGCTGGCCGCCGCGCAGGAGTACGCGCGCGACACGGGCGCGGTCTTCATCCACCCCTTCGACCACCCGGACATCATCGCCGGCCAGGGCACGGTCGGCCTGGAGATCCTGGAGCAGTGCCCGGAGGTAAAAACCATCGTCGTCGGCATCGGCGGCGGCGGGCTGGCCGCGGGCATCGCCCTCGCGGTGAAGTCGGTACGGCCCGATGTGCGGCTGGTCGGGGTGCAGGCGGAGGGCGCGGCGGCGTATCCGCCCTCGCTCAGGGCGGGCCGGCCGATGGTGATCGAGGCGCCGCAGACGATGGCGGACGGCATCAAGGTGGGCCGCCCCGGCGACGTACCGTTCGAGCTGATCCAGGAGCTGGTCGACGAGGTACGTACGGTCTCCGAGGACGACCTGTCCAGCGCCCTGCTGCTCTGTCTCGAACGGGCGAAGCTGGTCGTGGAACCGGCGGGGGCGAGCCCGGTGGCCGCGCTGCTGAGCGATCCCGGGGCCTTCCGCGGTCCGGTGGTCGCGGTGCTGTCGGGCGGCAATGTGGACCCGGTGCTGATGCAGCGGATCCTGCGGCACGGCATGGCGGCGGCCGGGCGTTATCTGAGCCTGCGGCTGCGGGTGACGGACCGGCCAGGGGCGCTCGCCACGATGCTCGGGGTGCTGTCGGTGGCCGATGCCAATGTGCTCGATGTGAGCCATGTGCGGACCGATCCGCGGCTCGGTCTCGCGGAGGCGGATGTGGAAGTGCACCTGGAGACGAAGGGCCCGGCGCACTGCGCGGAGGTCGAGGCGGCGCTGCGTGAGGCGGGCTACACGATCCTCGGCTGAGGCCGCGCCGGAAGGATCCGGTGTATCCCTTTCTTATCCCTTGTGGGTCGCGATGTATCGCGTTACCGTTCCGCTCCTGGCTTGCCACGACCGGGCTTTCGCAGATGCCGGTCGTCGGCGGCCGGCAAACCTAGGCTCTGCGTGCGCAGCGCACCGACAGCAAGTCGCCACCCTTGGAGAACCCACATGCCAGGCGCCATCTATGCCGAAGGCCTGGTGAAGACCTTCGGTGAGGTAAGGGCTCTGGACGGCGTCGACCTCGATGTACCCGAAGGCACGGTCCTCGGGCTGCTCGGACCCAACGGCGCCGGCAAGACCACCGCCGTACGGGTCCTGACCACCCTGCTCCAGCCCGACAGCGGCACCGCGGTGGTCGCGGGAATCGACGTCCTCAAGAACCCCGACGAAGTACGCCGCTCCATCGGCCTCTCCGGCCAGTTCGCGGCGGTCGACGAATATCTGACCGGCCGGGAGAACCTCCGGATGGTCGGCCGGCTCTACCAGATGAGCGGGCGCGACGCGAAGGCGCGCGCGGACCAGCTGCTGGAGCGCTTCCATCTCTCCGACGCGGCGGACCGTACGGCCAAGACCTACTCCGGCGGGATGCGCCGCAGGCTCGACCTCGCCGCGGCGCTCGTCGTCTCCCCGCCCGTGATGTTCATGGACGAGCCGACGACGGGCCTCGACCCGCGCAACCGCCAGCAGCTGTGGGGGATCATCCAGGAGCTGGTGGCCGGGGGTACGACCCTGCTGCTCACCACCCAGTATCTGGAGGAGGCCGACCACCTGGCCCACGACATCTGCGTCGTGGACCACGGCCGGGTCATCGCCCGCGGCACCGCCGACCAGCTCAAGGCGCAGATCGGCGGCGAGCGCGTCGAGGTCGTCGTCCACGAACGCGAGCAGATCGAGCCCACCCGCGCGGTGCTGGCCGGCTTCGGCAAGGGCGGCGAGGTATCGGTCGCCGAGCACACCCGCAAGCTGACCGTCCCGGTCAGCGGCGGCGCCAAACTGCTCGCCGAGGTCATCAGGGAGCTGGACAGCCGCGGTGTCGAGATCGACGACATCGGTCTGCGCCGGCCCACCCTCGACGACGTGTTCATCTCGCTGACCGGCCACGCGGCCGAGGACGCGGCCGAGTCGAAGGAGGACAGGACGTGACCGTCACGGAAGCCACCGGGGTCGCGGCCCCCAGACCCCGCGGCGGACTCGTCCAGTCGGTGGGCGACTCGCTGGTCGTCGCGAGACGCAATCTGATCCGGATGACCCGGATCCCCGAAGTGGTCCTCTTCGGACTGATCCAGCCGATCATGTTCGTGGTGCTGTTCAGCTATGTCTTCGGCGGCTCCCTGGAGGTCGGCGGCAGCACCAGCGCCGACGTCTACCGCAACTTCCTGATGGCCGGCATCTTCGCCCAGACCGTCACCTTCGCCACGGCGGGCGCGGGCGCCGGAATCGCCGACGACATGCACAAGGGCCTCATCGACCGGTTCCGCTCCCTGCCCATGGCGCGCGGGGCCGTCCTCACCGGCCGTACCCTCGCCGACCTCGTGCAGACCGCGCTCACGGTCGTGGTGCTCGCGATCGTCGCCGTACTCGTCGGCTGGCGCATCCACGAGGGCGTGCCCAAGGCGCTCGGCGCGTTCGGGCTGCTGCTCCTGCTCGGTTACGCCTTCTCCTGGATCGGCGCGCTGATCGGCCTCTCCGTCCGGACGCCGGAGGCCGCCACCTCGGGCGGGCTGATCTGGCTCTTCCCGGTGACATTCGTCTCGAACGCCTTCGTGGACACCGGCCAGATGACTCCGTGGCTGCGGCATGTCGCCGAGTGGAATCCGTTCAGCGCCACCGTGCAGGCCAGCCGGGTGCTGTTCGGCAACCCCGGGGTCTCCCAGTCCGACGCCTGGCCGATGCAGCATCCGGTGTGGGCCTCGCTGCTCTGGTCGCTCCTGATCATCGTGGTCTTCCGGACCCTGGCGGTCCGCAAGTACCGCTCGGCCACGGCCTGACGCCCCGGCACCGGACGCCGCCGGGTCTGCGGACAGAAGAGGGCCGCGGGGGAGCTCCCCCGCGGCCCTCGCCGAAGTGTGGCTCAGCCCGTGTAGGGCTTGGCCGCGAGGATCTTCACCGCGGCCTTCTTCCCGTTCGGCAGCTCGTACTCCGCGTCGTCGCCGACCTTCTTGCCGTTCACGCCGGAGCCGAGAGGGGACTGCGGGGAGTACGTCTCGATGTCGGAGCTCGCGTATTCGCGTGAGGCCAGCAGGAAGGCGAGGGTGTCGTCCTCGTCCCCGTCGAACGCGATGGTCACGACCATGCCCGGCTCGACGACGCCGTCGTCAGCCGGGGCCTCGCCGACCTTCGCGCTCTGCAGGAGCTGGGTCAGCTGCCGGACCCGGAGCTCCTGCTTGCCCTGCTCCTCCTTGGCCGCGTGGTACCCGCCGTTCTCCCGCAGGTCGCCCTCCTCACGGGCCGCCGCGATCTTCGTGGAGATCTCCGTGCGGGCGGGACCAGACAGGTATTCCAGCTCGGCCTTCAGCTGGTTGTACGCCTCCTGGGTAAGCCAGGTGACGTTCTCGCTGGTCTGGGTCACAGCTGCTCCTCGTAGGTACTGGGATAACAAAGCAACGCCCTACCCAGAAGGATGTGCCTTCTCGGGTGGGCGAAACCACGAGCCTAACAATTTCGTGGCGCGAGGGGGAGGACGAATGCCGTCAGAATTACATCGGCGCAGGTCAGCGAGGAGACGTGCGGTCGGAGGGACGGCGGGTCCAGCGTCAGCCGGGCAGGGGCGGCCGGGCGGAGGCAGTCCGGCGTACGGCCCGGCGGCGGCCGGCCGGGGTCAGTCCGACGTACAGCCCAGCAGCTCGGTGCTGGTCGCGCTCTGCGTCGTACGCAGCGTGACGACCCGGTCGATCCGGGTCTCGCCGGGACCGAAGCGGACGTCCTTGCGGCCGACCTCGGCGCCGCTCTCGGCGAGGGAGCGCAGTGTGCAGATGCCGGTGGCATCCCGGTCCTTGCGGACCTCGAGATGCGCCTCGACCGAGGTGGCGGACACCCTCTTGAACTTGATGAGTTCTCCGGAGACACTCCGGTCCACCACATAGTGGTAGCCGAACCAGCCGATCATGGCGATCAACGCGACGCCGAGAACCGCGCCCACGATCTTGAGCTTGTGGTCCGCGCGCTCGTCCGCCGAGCGGCCGTAGCGGCCCGGGGGAAGCTCCTCGCGTACCACGGCCATGATCGTTCCTCTCGGATTCGGGCAGCCGGAATTTTCCGCCCCCCGATATCCGTCACTATAGAAGCCGTCTGATGCGACAAATCACTGAGGATCGAGTCTTGACTGAGCAGCTGCGATTGATGGCCGTTCACGCCCACCCCGACGACGAGTCGAGCAAGGGCGCGGCCACCATGGCCAAGTACGTGTCCGAGGGGGTGGACGTGCTGGTCGTGACCTGCACGGGAGGCGAGCGCGGCTCCATCCTCAACCCCAGACTCCAGGGTGACGCCTATATCGAGGAGAACATCCACGAGGTCCGCAAAAAGGAGATGGACGAGGCGCGCGAGATCCTCGGCGTCGACCAGGAGTGGCTGGGCTTCGTCGACTCCGGGCTGCCCGAGGGCGACCCGCTGCCGCCGCTGCCCGAGGGCTGCTTCGCGCTGGAGGACATCGACGAGGCGGCCGGCCGGCTCGTACGGTCGATCCGCTCGTTCCGCCCACAGGTCATTACGACGTACGACGAGAACGGCGGGTATCCGCACCCCGACCACATCATGACCCACAAGATCTCGATGGTGGCGTTCGAGGCGGCGGCCGACAAGGAGAAGTACCCGGAGGACGAGTTCGGGCCGGTCTGGCAGCCGCAGAAGCTCTACTACAACCAGGGCTTCAACCGGCCGCGCACGGTCGCGCTGCACGAAGCGCTGCTGGCGCGCGGACTGGAGTCCCCGTACGGCGACTGGCTGGAGCGCTGGAAGGAGTTCGTCCGCGCGGAGCGGACGCTGACCACGCATGTCCCGTGCGCGGACTTCTTCGAGATCCGCGACAAGGCCCTGATCGCGCACGCCACGCAGATCGACCCGGACGGCGGCTGGTTCAAGGTGCCGATGGACATCCAGCGGGACGTCTGGCCCACCGAGGAGTACGAGCTGGCGAAGTCCCTCGTCGATACGTCCCTCCCCGAGAGCGACCTCTTCGCGGGCATCCGCGACAATGCCTGATATGTATGCGACCCAGGCACTGACGCACGTGATTCCGCTCGCCAAGGAGCTCGACGAGAACAAGGTGACACCCGGACTTCTCGGGTTCGTCGTGTTCGCGGTGATGGCGGGCGGCGTGTGGCTGCTGATGAAGTCGATGAACCGCCACATGGGCAAGGTCGACTTCGAGGAGTCCCCCGCCTCGGAGAAGGTGTCCGCCGCTCCCGCGGCGGCCGCTGCTCCGCACGGCGAGTAGCGCGTCCCGCACCCCGCGTCCCGTACCCCGGCCGCCCCCTCGGGGCAGCCGGGATACCGGGCCCGGGCGGTCAGGAAGGCGTGGCCCCCACCGGGACGCCCATGACCTCGCGCGCGTGCCGGTTCGGGACCATGCCGAGCTGCCAGGCCTGCCAGCCGTCCTCCAGCGTGACGCCGCGGGCCAGCATGACCGCGAACGCTTCCACGCAGTCCTCCAGCTTGCCGTCGCGGGAGGCGTGGCGGGCGGCGGCGAGATCCGACAGCTCCTGTTCGGCCACCACCGAGCCCACCTCGATGCCGCCCGCCGAGGCGTACGGCAGCAGGGTGCAGCGCAGAAAGCGGGACCAGTCGGCGCCGCGCCGGTCGCCGTACGAGGCGAAGAGCGCCGTCGCCTCGTCGCACAGCGGCAGCGCCTGCGCCGGACGGCTGTTGCCCGCCTCGATGATCGCGAGCTCCAGACAGGTCCACGCCTCCCCGTGCGCCACCCCGATGCGGCGGAAGTCCGCGCGGGCGTCGACCAGCAGCTGCCGCGCGAAGCCCGAGTTGCGGAGATTGCCGGTCTGGGCGGCGCGCTGGTCGCGGGTGACCCGGCCCGAGTGGTGCCGGGCGCAGGCCAGACCGTACACATCGCGCATCCGCGAGAACATCGTGCGCGCCCGCTCCAGCTCCCGTACCGCCTGGTCGCGGTCGCCGCGCTCCTCCAGGGCCTGGCCCAGGTAGTAGAGCGTCCACGCCTCGCCGCGCGCGTCCTCGTTCTCCCGGTGGCGGGCGAGCGCCTCGCTGAGCTGGTCGACCGCCGGAGCCGGCTCGCCGTCCACCAGCCGCGCCCGCGCCAGCTGCGTCATCGCCCAGGCCTCACCGCGGCCGTCGCGGGTCCTGCCGTACAGATCGAGGGCCGCGCGCAGCTCTCCCTCCGCCCGTGGCACGTCGCCCATGCGCAGACACACCTGGCCCAGCTGGAAGTGCGTCCAGGCCTCGCCGTGCACGGACTCGCTCTCGCGGTGCAGCACCAGCGCCGTGGAGAGCAGCGTGTGCGCCTCGTCGAGATGGGCGCGGTCGCGCTCGACCGCGGCCAGCGCGTGCAGCGTCCAGGCCCGGTCCGCCGCCAGCTCCTGCGACGACTGGAGCTCGATCGCCTCGCGCAGCTTCGCCGACGCCTCGGTCAGATTGCCCTGGTGGTGCAGCGTGATGCCCAGCGAACACAGCGCGCGGGCCGCCCCCGCGTCGTGCTGCGCCTCCCGGTACAGGTCGACCACCGAGGTCAGGGTCGTACGCGCCTTGTCCAGCTCACCGAGCTGCCGGGCCGCGATGCCCGTACGCCACTGGACCGAGCGGACCAGCAGCCCCTGGCCCACCGCCTGCGTCAGATCGTTGATCTCGCCCAGCCGGTAGAGGTCCCCGCGCAGCAGGCAGTAGTCGCAGAGCGCGCCCAGCAGGTTCAGTACGGCCTGCTGGTCGACGCCCTCGGCATGGCGCAGCGCGGCCGTGATGAAGCTCGACTCGTCGTCCAGCCAGCGCAGCGCGGCGTCCAGCGAGGAGAAGCCGTGCGCGCCCGCCGCGCTCTTGAACAGATCCGCGCGGGTCGACGTCTTGCCGTCGACCAGCCGGATCACGGAGTCGGCCAGCTCGGCGTAGTTCTGGATCAGCCGCTCCTGCGCGGCCGTACGGTTCGCCGCCTCCTCCTCGTCCAGCAGCCGTGCCTGCGCGAACGTCCGCACGGCGTCGTGCAGCCGGTAGCGGCTCGCCCGCACATGGTCGATCAGCCCGGCCCGCGACAGCGTGGCGAGCAGCCGCCCCGCCTCCTGCTCGTCCGTCGCCAGCAGCGCCGCCGCCGCGGCCGCGCCCAGCGAGGCGCGACCGGCGAGCGCCAGCCGGCGCAGCAGCCGGCGGGCCTGGTCGCTCTGGTCGGTGTAGCGCAGCCACAGCACCCGCTCGACCGGGTCCACCGGGCCGTAGGAGGCGAGATCCGAGGCCAGCTGATGGGCCGTACGGGCGCCCAGTGAGGACCCCGCGACGCGCAGCGCGAGCGGCAGACCGCCGCACAACTCCCTTACCTCGTCTGCCGCCTGGGCGTCGTAGGGGCCCGCCGCCGACTCCGCGGCCGCCGCCCGCAGCAGCTCCTCGGCGCCCGCCCCGTCCAGCGCCTCCACCGGCAGCTGGTGCACCCACGCCGGGACATCGGCCGGCAGCTCCATGGGGCGCCGCGCCGTCACCAGCACCAGACTGTCCGACCGCTCGGGCACCAGCGTCCTGACCTGCTCGGGGTCGGACGCGTCGTCCAGGACGACCGTCACCGGAAGACCCGTCAGATGCTGGTGGTACAGCTCGCTCAGCCGCCGTACCTGCTGCTCGGGAGACGACCGCTCACGGAACAGCAACTGCTCGCGCGGCGCACCCAGCCGGTTCAGCAGATGCAGCAGCGCGTCCCGCGTCGACAGCGGCGGCTCACCCGCCCCGCCGCCGCGCAGATCGACGACGCACGCGCCGCGGAACTGGTCCTTGAGCTGGTGCGCGGCCCGTACGGCCAGCGTCGTACGCCCGGAGCCCGGGTCGCCGTACAGCACGACCACCGTCGGCTTCGTCTCCGTCGACGCGCGGGCCGCGTGCACCCACTGCGCGATCCGGGCCAGTTGCCCGCGACGGCCCACGAACGGCCCGGCCGGCTGCGGCAGATGACCGAAGGACTGCTCCAGCACACTGCGGCGGCGCGCGGCCGCGCTGCGGTCCCCGCCGCGCAACTGCGGGACGACGGAGGACTTCTTCGCGGTGTGCCGGGTCGCGGACGTCAGCACCCGCTGCTGGTCGAGGAACGGGCGGATGCCCCGTACCTCCAGCGCCGTCAGCCACTGCAGCCGCAGCTGCTCGGCGCCGCCCGGGCGGCCCGCGGCGCCCGCTCTGCGGTGCGCGGCCGGCCAGTGGGACGCGGTGACCTTGGCGACGGTGGTCGCGGCCCCGGCGACGGCGACGACCGCCCCGGCGCCGAGCGCGGTGCCCGGCGCCGTACCCAGCGCGACATCCGCGCCGATCGCCGCGACGGTGGCAACGGCCGTGACCAGGACGGGCGTTCCGAGGGACTGCTTGCTGAACCGCCCGGACAGCGGCTGCTGTTCCGCCTCCGCCGCGTCCAGCGCCTGTACGTAGGCGGCGTACTCCTCGCCCGCGCCGGCCGCCATGGCGTCCAGGGCGCTCCGGCCGCGCGCCAGCAGCGCGTTCCCTTCGGTCCGTCCGCCGGAGCGCCGTACCTCTTCCTCGACGGCGCGTACCAACAGCCTCTCCGCTTCGGCCCGGTGGCTTTCCCGCATGTGCGTCCCCCTCCGAGAGCTTCGGGTGAGGGGACATTGTCCTGCGTGCGGAGCGTGAACGCGAGGGAGCCCGCCGCGTGTACAGGACGGAGTGGACCCGCACGTCCGTTCCCGACGTCCTTCACCGGGCCTTCCGCGCGCCGTCCCCCGCCGTTACTGTTCCGGACCCCGGACGGGGCTGGACTGGCGTCCGCACCGTGGCCGACGCGACCCAAGGGGAGACCATGCACGACGAAGACGGCGGAGTGCCGCGCCGAGGTGGCCTGGCGCGCCGAGGCAGCCTGCCGCGTCGAGCCGGACTGCCGCGCCGAGCCGGCCTGGCCGGTCGCGGCATCCGGGTACGGATCGCGCTGGGTACGGCCGTGGTGCTCGCGGCCGTCAACCCCTGGACCGTCGCGGATGTGGCGCAGGCTGCCGCCCCGGTCTCCGCTTCCGCTTCCGGTTTCGGTTCGGCTTCCGGTTCGGCTTCTGGTTCCGATTCGGTGCGGTGGACGACGGAGCGTGTGGCCCCCGGCGTACAGGTGCGCACCGGCGTCATCCGGAACACGGGTGTCACGCCGGTCTGGACGGTCACCGTCCAGGCGCCCGCCGTCAACCGGCTGACGGGCGCCCCGACATGGGCCCCGCTCGCCGACCGGACCTGGGCCGACACCACCGCGCGGCAGCTGACCGACGCCGGTTTCCGGCCGCGCGTGGAGCGGGTGCCCTGGGAGGGCTACGCGGACACGCCGCGCGGCACCATGGGATGGCAGGTGCGGGTGGGCTCGTACGCCACCCAGGCCGAGGCGCAGAGCGCGAGCCAGGCGGTCACCGCGGGCGGGTTCCGGGTGGCGGTGGAGTGGACGGGCTACGACGGCCGGCAGGCCGCCGACCGGCAGAGCGTCCATGTGGCGGTCATCGACCCCGCTACCTTCCGCGGCACCGTCGAGTCCACCCACGACAGCAGTGTCGCGGACCGTGAGACGACCTCCGCGGTCGCCGCGAGGACCGGCTCCCTGGTCGCCGTCAACGGCGGCTTCTTCATCACCGCCGACGCCGACGGAGTGCAGGGCACGAACGCCGGTCTCGCCGCCTACGACGGCACGCTGGAGTCGATGGCCTCCGGTACTCGGGCCGCGCTGATCCTCGCGGACGGCGGGCGGCGCCCCCGTATCGCCGACCTGTCCACCACGGTCACCGCGCGGGCGGGATCGTCCAGCTACGCGGTACAGGGCATCAACCGGGTGCCCGGCAAGGTGCGCAACTGCGGCCGCCCCGGCGCCACCCCCACCGAGCAGCCTCGCCACGACCTCACCTGCTCCGAGCCCGACGACCTGGTGAAGTTCACCCCGAGGTTCCGCGCCGCCCTGCCCGAGGGAGCAGGCACCCAGGTCGTGCTCGACGCCACGCACCGCGTGGTCTCCGCCGGCCCCCGCGGCGGCACGGTCCCGGCCGGCGGCTCGGTACTCCAGGGCATCGGCGCCGCGGCCGACTGGCTATCGGCGCACAGCCGGAAGGGCGAGCGGATCTCCGTGCGCGAGGACATCCGCGACACCGCCGGCTGGCGGGTCGAGCTCGGCTCCCGCGACAGCATCGTCAGCGCCGCGCCGACCCTGGTGAAGAACGGCCGGGCCGACATCGACGCCACCGCCGAGGGGACGCTCGACCCCCTCGACCTCTCCTTCGGCTTCGCCTGGTCGAACGTACGCCAGCCCCGCACCATGGCCGGCATTGACCGGCGGGGACGCCTGCTCCTGGTCACGGTGGACGGGCGGCAGCCCGGCGTCAGCGAGGGATTCACCCTGGCCGAGGGCGCGACCTTCATGCGCTCCCTGGGAGCGGAACAGGCCCTTAACCTGGACGGCGGCGGCTCGAGCGCGATGGCGGTCGGCGGCAAACTCGTCAACATCACCTCGGACACCACGGGCGAACGCCCAGTGGGCGACACAATCCAGGTCCTCCCACCCCACCACAACTGACCCGCCCGACTTTTCGAAGGCGCCGCGGAGACACTCACCCGGGCCAGGCGGCGACGACGTCGCGAGGCCCCCACGCCAGGTCGACGCGATCGGTTCCCGTGATGCCCGTGGTACCGCTGAGGGTGGCGACGACCAGACCGCCGATGTCCGGGGCGAAGCCCGGCACCTGGGCCGCGCCCTGCTCCAGGGCGGCCAGATCGTGGTGGTCGAAGGGGCTGCCCAGCCATTTGACCGAGCCGGCGAAGAAGAGAGTCCGAGCCACCGGCGCGCGGTCGCCGCCGATCAGGTCGATCTCCGGGCTGAACCGGCGGTTCCACCAGCCCCCCACGACCTCGGTCTCCGGCCACGGGAAGTCGCCTGCGGCAGCGGCGAGTTCGAGCGATTCGCGGATCAACGGCTCGACGGCGCGGCCCCGCCAGGCCGCCCAGCGCCGCTGTACCAGGCGGAACGCCGCCTCGGGACGGCCACGCCGGGTCTGTTCCTGAGCGGACCGCAGGGCGGCGAGATACAGCCGAAGACTGCTGTCGGCCACCCGGTGGAGAGCGGGTCTCCCGGGCGTGGTGGACAGCGGGCTGTCCACCGCCAGCACCCGTTTCTCTTCCGTGAGCCGCCGCAGCAGCGGGGAGAGCACCCCGGACGGGAGAGCCCCGCTCTGGCTTCCGGCCGTAGCGGCGATATTGGCGTGCGTACGGTCCCCGCTGCCGATCGCCTCCAGCACCCGGCGGGACCGGTCGGGCGCCGGGAACTCGGCCATGAGCGCCGACTCCGGGACGCTGAACAGCGGGGACGCGGGATCGGCGCACTCCGCCTCGATGAAGTCGAGGGCCGGGGTGGCATGCGGCCAGGCACGCAGGATGCCGGGCAGGCCTCCGGAGACCAGGTGGGCGTCGATGGCGTCCGCGGCATCGAGCCCGAGGGCGCTCCCGGTCTCCGCCGGGTTGAGCGGGCCGAGTACGAGATTGTCGGCGCGGCCGTAGAAGGGGCGGTCGTACGCCGTGAGGCGCTCCATCATGTGCAGATCGCTGCCGAGCAGGATGAGCAGCACGGGCTGCCGCGACAGCAGCCGGTCCCACGCCGTCTGCAAAGCCCCGTCGAAGACCGGGTCCTGCTCCGCCAGCCAGGGCAGTTCGTCGAGAACGACGACCGTGGGCGAGTCCGGAAGCGCGGCCGAGAGCAGCCGGAAGGCGTCCGGCCAGTCCGTGGGAGGGTTCGCCGGGAGGAGCGCTTCCTTCCCCGGCAGCTGTGACTCGCGCAATTCGGTGTGGAACGCGTCGAGAGCTTCCAGGGGTGAGGCGCCCTTGGTGGCGCTGAAGAAGAGAAGGGGATCCGCGCGCGGTCGCAGAACTCCTGGACCAGCCGCGACTTGCCGACCTGCCGCCGTCCCCGGATGGCAAGGGCGATGCCAGAACCCGTGGCGACGGTCCGGTCCAGACGTTTACGCAACAGCGTGAGCTCAGCTGCGGCCCACGAATGGGGTGGCGGCCATGGAGGCTCTCCTTGGTAGATCCAATCTATGTAGATTCGTTCTACCTAAAATGTCCCCTGGACAGCGGGCCCAAGGCGATTCCCTGCTCGCAGAGCAGATCGCGGCTGGCTTAGGAGAGCCGGCCGCAGCGAAAAGCGCCTCCAGGTGCTCCCGGAATTTCCGCTTTCCCTTGTGCTCAGTCATGAGGGAATAATCGTCCAGCGCTGTCAGATGGCTCCCAGGTCGACGGTGACGGAGAAGGGCGCGGCAGCCTTGATCAGGCCGGTGAACATCTCTCCGTCCCTGTAGGCCTTGGTGGCGGGGTCGAGAACGTAGGTGTAGACGATCGGGACACCGGTGGCGGCCTGTTCGATCCGCCAGTAGAAGGGGATGCCGGCCTTGGCGTACTGGTCGACCTTCACGATCCGGTCGGTGGTCTCCGAGCCGGGCGACACGACCTCGACGACCAGGAGTACGTGTTCCGGGCGGGTGGGCGTGAGGTCGATGGTCTCCGCCCGGTAGACGACGACGTCCGGACGGCGGTTGGTGAGCGGAACGTCCTGAAGGCGGACGTCGAAGTCCGTGTCGGCGTTCCAGTCCGGGCCTGCGGCGGCGTCCAGGGCATTGGCCAGGATCCGGGCCAGCCGATTGTGCCGCTTGGACGCACTCGGACTCACGACGACCATCCCGTCCACGATCTCAATGCCGACACACTGCTCCTCGGACCAGGAGTCGTACTGTTCTGCGCTGATCTGCAAGTGCATCCATGCGGGTGCGACCATCTCGGCGGTCATGGCGTACCTCCTTCGAGGATGCTCGTCAGTTCCGGTGCCGCCCGGCTCAGCCTACTGTCCGGCGTGCCCGATTCGGGTGAGAGCGGAGGCCCCGTCTCTGCTCCAGTGCGCTGACAACCCGGTCGACCGGCGAGGGCGCATTCTCTGGTTGAGGCCTGATCTACCAGGCTGCTGGGCGTCGCATGAGAGGGTGATTACCGTGAACCGCTTGGGTGGCACGACCTCGCCTTATCTGCTTCAGCATGCCGAGAATCCGGTCGATTGGTGGCCCTGGGGGCCGGAGGCTTTTGAGGAAGCGAGGCGGCGTGATGTGCCCGTTCTGCTGTCGGTCGGCTACTCGGCGTGTCACTGGTGTCATGTCATGGCGGGCGAGAGCTTCGAGGACGAGGCGACTGCCGGCTATATGAACGAGCACTTCGTCAATATCAAGGTCGACCGCGAGGAGCGGCCGGATGTCGACGCCGTCTATATGGAGGCTGTGCAGGCCGCCACCGGGCAGGGTGGGTGGCCCATGACCGTGTTTCTGACGGCCGACGGCGAGCCCTTCTACTTCGGGACGTACTTCCCGCCCGCGCCCCGGCACGGCATGGCCTCCTTCCCGCAGGTTCTGGAAGGCGTGACCGCCGCGTGGACCGGGCGGCGCGAGGAGGTCGCGGAGGTTGCCGGGCGGATCGTACGGGAGCTGGCCGGGCGGTCGCTGGCGCACGGCGGGGGCGGGGTGCCCGGTGAGGAGGAGCTCGCGCAGGCGCTGCTGGGGCTGACCCGGGAGTACGACGCGCAGCGGGGCGGGTTCGGCGGGGCGCCGAAGTTCCCGTCGTCGATGGTGGTGGAGTTCCTGCTGCGTCATCACGCGCGTACCGGCGCCGAGGGTGCGCTCCAGATGGCCGCCGACACCTGCAAGGCGATGGCCCGCGGCGGGATCTACGACCAGCTCGGCGGCGGGTTCGCCCGCTACTCGGTGGACCGTGACTGGGTGGTGCCGCACTTCGAAAAAATGTTGTATGACAATGCCCTGCTGTGCCGGGTGTACGCGCATCTGTGGCGGGCCACCGGTTCCGATCTGGCGCGGCGGGTGGCGGTGGAGACCGCGGACTTCATGGTGCGGGAACTGCGCACGCCCGAGGGCGGGTTCGCCTCGGCGTTGGACGCGGACAGTGATGACGGCGGCGGGAAGCATGTCGAGGGCGCCTTCTACGTGTGGACGCCGGAGCAACTGCGGGCGGTGCTGGGGGAGTCGGACGCGGAGTTCGCCGCTCAGTACTTCGGGGTGACCGAGGAGGGCACGTTCGAGGAGGGTGCCTCGGTGCTGCAACTCCCGCAGGGCGGCGAGGTGGTGGATGCCGGGCGCGTCGAGTCGGTGCGGCAGCGGCTGCTCGCGGCGCGTGAGGAGCGGCCGCGGCCCGGGCGGGACGACAAGATCGTGGCCGCCTGGAACGGTCTCGCCATCGCCGCGCTGGCCGAGACCGGCGCGTACTTCGACCGGCCCGATCTGGTGGAGCGGGCCACGGAGGCCGCCGATCTGCTGGTGCGGGTGCACCTGGACGACGCGGCGCGGCTCGCCCGTACCTCGAAGGACGGCAGGGCCGGCGCCAACGCGGGTGTGCTGGAGGACTACGGCGATGTCGCGGAAGGATTCCTGGCGCTCGCGGGGGTCACCGGCGAGGGCGCGTGGCTGGAATTCGCCGGGTTCTTGCTGGACATTGTTCTCGACCGGTTCGTGGGGGAGGGCGGGGCGCTGTTCGACACCGCTGATGACGCCGAGCGGTTGATCCGCAGGCCGCAGGATCCGACGGACAATGCCACGCCGTCCGGCTGGACGGCCGCTGCCGGGGCGCTGCTCTCGTACGCCGCGTACACCGGCTCGGAGCGTCATCGCGGCGCCGCCGAAGGGGCGTTGGGAGTGGTGAAGGCCCTGGGGCCGCGGGCGCCGCGCTTCATCGGCTGGGGTCTGGCGGTCGCGGAGGCGCTGCTGGACGGGCCGCGTGAGGTCGCCGTCGTGGGGCCCGCGGGCGACGCGGGGACGGCTGAGCTGCACCGTACGGCGCTGCTGGGCACGGCCCCCGGCGCGGTGGTCGCGGCCGGTGCGGCGGGCAGCGACGAATTCCCGCTGCTGACGGATCGTCCGCTGGTCGACGGGCGGCCCGCCGCCTATGTCTGCCGGCAGTTCGTGTGTGCGGCGCCGACGACCGAAGTCGGCGTACTGAGGGGCGAGTTGGCTGTTTTCGAGTAGGGCGTGGCCGGTTTCTGACCGGTGGGGAATCGGACTGAAACGCAGCATTCACCCAATCGGCCCTACGGTCGTCACAGGTCCCCCTTATTGTCTTCACAAGAGGCACAACAGGTGCGCATGGGGGACCTGCGCGCAGGGGGATGACGGGTGAGCCGGCGGCCGGGGGGCCTGCCGTCGGTTCGCCCTGGCCGAGGGGGGCCTTGTGTTCACGTCCGTGTTCATCGCTGCCGTTTCACTGGCGCTTTTCTGGATGGCCGCGTTCACGCTCTGGTGGCAGATGCACGCCTGGCGTACACCCGAGACGCTGGCCGCCACCAGATTCGACCGGCCCGACGGCGGCCGGGAGAGATCGTTCTCCCTGCTTCTGCCCGCCCGGCACGAACAGGCGGTGCTGCGGCACACCGTCGAACGGCTGCTGGAGTCCAGCCACACCGACTTCGAGATCATCGTCATCGTCGGACACGACGACCCGGAGACGGCGGCGGTCGCCGAGCGGGCCGCGGCCCGTGATCCCGGCCGGGTCAGGGTCGTCGTCGACACGCACGAGGCGAAGAACAAACCCAAGGCGCTCAACACCGCGCTGCCGTACTGCACGGGCGAGGTCGTCGGGGTCTTCGACGCCGAGGACCAGGTCCATCCCGAGCTGCTGACCCATGTGGATCACGCCTTCCGCTCCACCGGCGCCGATGTCGTCCAGGGCGGCGTCCAGCTGATCAACTTCCACACCAGCTGGTACAGCCTGCGCAACTGCCTGGAGTACTTCTTCTGGTTCCGCAGCCGGCTCCATCTGCACGCCCAGAAGGGCTTCATACCGCTCGGCGGCAACACCGTCTTCGTACGGACCGATGTCCTGCGCGAGGCCGGCGGCTGGGACCAGGACTGCCTGGCCGAGGACTGCGATCTGGGCGTACGGCTCTCCAGCACCGGCAAGAAGGTCGTCGTCGCCTACGACTCCGACATGGTGACCCGCGAGGAGACCCCGGGCTCACTGATGTCCCTGCTCAAACAGCGCACCCGCTGGAACCAGGGCTTCCTTCAGGTCTACCGCAAGAAGGACTGGCGCCAACTGCCCACGCGCGGACAGCGGATGCTCGCCCGCTACACCCTGATGACGCCGTTCCTGCAAGCGTTCACCGGCCTGATCATCCCGCTGAACGTGGGCATCGCGCTCTTCCTCGACGTACCGGTGACGATCGCGTTCGTGACGTTCCTGCCGCTGGTCACCGCCATGGTCACCTTCGTCTTCGAGATCGTCGGGCTCCATGACTTCGGCAGGCAGTACGGACTGCGGGTCCGGCTCGCGCACTACCTCAAGCTCATCGTCGGCGGCCCCTTCTATCAGGTGCTTCTCGCCGGCGCGGCGATCCGTGCCGTCTGGCGTGAGCAGCGGGGACGCAGCGACTGGGAGCTGACCAGTCATGTCGGCGCGCATCTCATCCGAGAGGACGTCCACGCGTGACCTCCACTCTCCCCGCGGTGACGACGGAGTTCGAACCGGCCGTCACCGCGCGGCCCGGTCATGCTCGGGCCGGCCGGGTTCCCAGCGGCAGACATCTCACGGTCCGGCCGGTGGTGCGATTCCGGAGCTCACGCGCCGATCTGGTGCTGTGCGGGGTGCTCCTCGTCGCGATCCTGCTGGTCCAGGGCTGGAACATCCAGCACTATCCGACGCTCAGCGACGACGAGGGCACCTATCTCGCGCAGGCCTGGGCGGTGCGGGAAGGCAAGGGCCTCGCCCACTACACGTACTGGTACGACCATCCGCCGCTCGGCTGGATGCAGATCGCCTTTCTGACCTGGCTGCCGTCGCTCTTCTCGCCCGAGTCGATGACCGTCGCCCCGATGCGGTTCTCGATGCTGCTGGTCAGCGCGGCCAGCGCGGTGCTCCTCTACGTACTGGCCCGGCGGCTCTGGCTGCCGCGCTGGGCGGCCGGCCTGGCCATGGTCCTCTTCGGGCTCTCCCCGCTGTCCGTGGTGCTCCAGCGGGAGATCTTCCTCGACAACATCGCCGTGATGTGGCTGCTGCTCGCGTTCTGCCTGGCGGCCTCGCCCAGCCGTCATCTCTGGCACCACTTCGCGGCCGGACTCGCGGCCGCCGTCGGGGTGCTGACCAAGGAGACCATGCTGGTCGTGCTGCCCGCGCTGCTGGTGACGATGTGGCGGTTCGGCCATCGGGACACCCGTAAATTCGCGCTCACCGGCGCGATCACCGCCTGCGTGCTGACCGGGCTCTTCTATCCGCTGTTCGCCCTGCTCAAGGGCGAGTTGCTGCCGGGCGCCGGACATGTGTCGCTCTGGGACGGGATCACGTACCAGATGGGCCGTCCCGGCTCCGGCTTCGTACTCGACCCCGGCAGCGGTTCGTACGGCGTCCTCCAGTCCTGGCTGTACTACGACCGGGTGCTGCTGCTGGGGGGTATCGCCGGGGCCGCCTTGCTGATGGTGACCTTCCGCTGGTCGGTCACCGCGCGGGCGCTGGCGGGCCCGGCGCTGGCCGTACTGATCCTCACCGCCGTCGCCCTGCGCCCGTCCGGCTATCTGCCCGCGATGTATGTCATCCAGGGGCTGCCGTTCCTGGCGCTGGTGCTGGCGGGCGGCGCGGCGAGCGTCACCCACGCCGTACTGCGCAGACGGCGCGGCCCCCAGGAGGGGCGGACGCTGACCACCGTGCGCTGGACGGTCCTGGTGGCGCTGGCCGCCACCGCGGCCGTGTATGTGGCGCCGCGGTGGTACGACGGCAACCGCACCGCGCTGACCGCCGACGCCAACGCGCCCTACCGGGCGGCTGCTTCCTGGATGGCGAAGGAGGTGCCGGAGCCGTCCCGGGCCCGGGTGCTCGTCGACGACGCGCTCTGGCTGGACCTGGTGCACTCCGGGTATGAACCGGGTCTGGGCGCGATCTGGTTCTACAAGGCCGACCTCGACCCGGCCGTGACGGAGACGATGCCGGGCGGCTGGCGCGACCTGGACTATGTGGTCGCCTCCCCGACCGTACGGCGCGACGCGCGCGATCTGCCCACGGTGCGGGACGCGCTCAACCATTCGACCGCCGTCGCCGTCTTCGGCGAGGGTGCGGACCGGATCGAGATCCGGCAGATCGTGGGAGGCGAACGATGAGCATTCTTCCCCCCATCGGTGCCGGGGAGCTCGGCGATCCGGACCTCGAAGCGACCGCGGTGGCCGAGCCGGGAGCCGTCACCGTCATCATCCCGACCTTCAACGAGTCGGGGAACGTACGGGAGTTGCTCCGGCAGCTGACCGACGCCGTACCGGCCAGGCTGCCCTGCGAGGTGCTCTTCGTCGACGACTCGACGGACGACACCCCCGAGGTGATCGCCGCCGCCGCGCAGGACTGCCCGTTCCCGGTCGGTGTGATCCACCGGGACACCCCGGACGGCGGCCTCGGCGGGGCCGTCGTCGAGGGGCTCAAGGCCGCCGGATCCGACTGGATCGTCGTCATGGACGCCGACCTCCAGCATCCGCCCGCACTCGTCCCCGACCTGGTCGCGGCCGGTGAGCGGGAATCCGCGGACCTCGTCGTGGCCAGCCGCTACCTCGCCGGCGGAAGCAGAGCCGGGCTGGCCGGCGGCTACCGCGTCGCGGTCTCGCGCGCCGCGACCTGGCTGACCAAGGGCATCTTCCCGGGGAGGCTGCGCGGGATCAGCGACCCGATGAGCGGGTTCTTCGCGATCCGGCGCTCCGCGGTCACCTCGGAGGCGCTGCGTCCGCTCGGCTACAAGATCCTGCTGGAGCTGACGGTGCGCTGCCGGCCCGAGTCGCCGGCCGAGGTGCCGTTCGTCTTCCGCGACCGGTTCGCGGGCGAGTCCAAGTCGACGGCGCGGGAAGGGCTGCGGTTCCTGCGCCATCTGGTGGAGCTGCGCACGGCCGCGCCGCTCGCCCGGATGATCGCCTTCGGACTGATCGGGCTCACCGGCTTCGTACCGAATCTGCTCGCGCTGTACGGACTGACGGCGGCGGGTCTGCACTATCTGCCGGCCGAGGTGCTGGCCAACCAGTTCGGCGTGGGATGGAACTTCCTGCTGATCGAGGTGCTGCTCTTCCGCAGCCGGCGGGCGCACCGGCACTGGGCGGACCGGGTGGGCCGGTTCGCGCTGCTCGCCAACGCCGATCTGCTGCTGCGTATCCCGCTGATCGCGCTGTTCGTCTCCCAGTTCGGCATGGGGGTGCTGACAGCGACCGGGTGCGCGCTGCTGGCGACGTTCGTGCTGCGCTTCGTGGGGACGGAAGCGCTGGTCTATCTGCCGAAGCGGGGCCGTGAGCCCGGCCGGACGCGTGCCGGGGTGCGGCCGGGGAGCTCGGAGACGGGCGACCGTGGTGACCGTGTCGAGAAGGAGGTCAGCCGGTGAGACGCTTCCGTACGTCACCTTTCCGTACGTCACCTTTCCGTACGTCACCCTTCCGTACGTCACCCTTCCGCGCCGCGCCTGCTCGGCGCCGGCGCCGTACCGCGCTGCTCGCCGTCGCCGCGCTGACCGGCGGGCTGCTGCTCAGCGCGCAGCAGCCCGCCGTGGCCGGGGCGAACCTCGTCAAGAACCCCGGCTTCGAGACGGCGGGCACCGACGGGATGCCGTACTGCTGGGAGCGGTCCGGCTGGGGCGACAACGACTTCACCTTCGCCACCGTCGCCGACGCCCACTCCGGCGCCAAGGCGCTCAAGGTCGAGCTGACCCGCAGGACCGAGGGCGACCGCAAGGCGCTGATCACGGAGTCCGCGGCGTGCGCGCCCGGGGTGGTGGCCGAGCGGCAGTACGACCTGTCGCTCTGGTACAGATCGACGACTCCGGACGCGGCGATCACGCTCTTCCGGCATGACACCACGACGGGCTGGCAGTACTGGACCGACCTCAAAACCCTTGACCTGAGCGCCGGTTACCAGCGGGCCGAGGTCCGCACCCCGGTCGTCCCGCCCGGCACCGACCGGATCAGCTGGGGCGTTTCGGTGTACGGCACGGGCAGTGTGACCACCGACGACTACGGCATGGAGGAGGTCGCCCCGCCGCCCGTCGAGCCCGAGTGCACCGGGACCACCGAGGAGTGCGCCGACGGAAAGTGGGAGGTCCTGCCGACGGAGAATCCCGTGCGCTCGATGCACTCGGTGGTGCTCCACAACGGCAAGGTGCTGCTGATCGCCGGCTCCGGCAACGACCCGGAGATGTTCGAGGCCGGTACGTTCACCTCCGCGGTGTACGACCCCGAGGACGGTTCGTACCGTACGATCCCCACCCCCGACGACATGTTCTGCTCCGGCCATGTCCAGCTGTCCGACGGCCGGGTGCTGGTGATGAGCGGCAACAAGGGCTATCCGTCGGCGGACGGCACCCTCGGCTACCAGGGCTACAAGGACTCGTACCTCTTCGACCCCGCCACCGAGACGTACAGCAGGACCAATGACATGAACGACGGCCATTGGTACCCGTCGGCCACGATCATGGGCAATGGCGATGTGATGTCCTTCGGCGGGCTGCGCGAGGACTCCACCGGCTCGGTGACCGCCGACCGCTGGTCGGCCGCGCAGAACAGGTGGCTGCCCGCCTGGCAGGTCAACCAGACCTGGTCGTACTGGGGTCTGTATCCCGCGATGATCCTCTTGCAGGACGGCCGGCTGTTCTACACGGGCAGCCATTCCTTCGGCAACGGCACCCCGGGAACGGGGTCCTCGGTCTACGACTACGACGCCAACACGATCACCGACGTGCCGGGGCTGCGGAACAAGGACGAGCGCGACCAGTCGGCGAGCGTGCTGCTGCCGCCCGCGCAGGACCAGCGGGTGCTGACCATGGGCGGCGGCAACATCGACTCCAACCCGGAGGCGAACCGGCTCACCGACCTCATCGATCTCAAGGAGCCCAACCCCCGCTACACGCCGGGCCCGCCGCTGCCGCAGGGCACGGTCGACCTCGGCAACGGCCCGCAGCCGCAGACCGGGGCGCAGGGCAAGATGTACGGCTCGGCGGTGCTGCTGCCCGACGGCAAGGTGCTGGAGACCGGGGGCGGGCTGCACAACCGTGCCAACACCGTCTACGAGTCCTCGCTGTTCGACCCGCTGACGGACACGTTCGACCCGGTGGCGGTGGACCCCGAGGCGCGCGGTTACCACTCCTCGGCGTTCCTGCTGCCGGACGGCCGGGTGATGACGACGGGCGACAATCCGGGCAACGGCTCCTGGAACCACAAGGTGTCGCTCTACACCCCGCCGTATCTGCTCAAGGGGCCACGGCCGGAGATCACGTCGCTGTCCGGCAACCAGTGGCAGTACGGCGACACCCAGCGGATCACGGTCGACCGGCCCATCGCCAAGGCGGAGCTGATCCGGCCGGCCGCGGTGACCCACTCCTCCGACCCCAACCAGCGGTTCGTGGACCTGCCGCTCTCGGTCGACGGGAACACCGTCGATCTCAATGTGACGAGCAATCCCAACCTGGCGCCGCCCGGCTGGTACATGCTGTTCGCGGTCGACGCCAACGGCGTTCCCTCGGTGGCGCGGTGGGTGCACCTCGGCGGCCCAGCGGCGCTCGCCGGGCAGGCTGGAGAGTCGGGGCAGTCGGCGCAGTCGGGGCAGCCGGGGGAGTCGGCGCATGTCCATGACTTCGCCGGGGACCTGGCGAAGTCCCCGAGGAAGCCGCGCACGGAGCGGACGTCGGAGCCGGTGGGCCCGCAGGTCGCGGGCTGTGACCGGCACTACGGCCCGGCGGGCGTCTGCGTCCCCACGGTCTTCCCCGCGACGGTGAGGGCGACGACGAAGGCCCGCTGTGCGTGGCTCGCGGCGAACGACTACGGACGGCTGAAGCTCAACGGCAAGGACGATCCCCTCCGGCTCGACCCGGACCGGGACGGCACGGCCTGCGGGAAGGGCGACCTGAAGCGGGCCAGGGGCTGAGCGCCCCGACCGGACAGGAGTTGGTGTCCACGGCGGCCGCGGCGGCCACGGTGTCCACGACCGCCGCGGCTGACGCGGCGGTCGTGGACACCCGCACTTCATCGCGATGCCGGGTGCCGGTCATTTCTTCCGCTCCGGGTGTTCCCGGTCACCGCTCTACGATGCGATCGTGGTCGACAGCGCGATGGGGGGCGTTGATGTCCGACATGAATTCCGGCTCCGGTTCCGGCCGGCCCGGGCTGCGGGGTATGGAGCGGCTTTCGCGGGAGCTGCCGTACGGGGTGGAGCTCTTCCATCTCCGGCCCGAGGGCAGCGTGCTGTTCGCCGACCGCGACGGGGCGCGCGAGCTCGGCCCGCGGGAGGAGTTCCTCCGCTTCATCGACGAGGGGCAGTTCGCCCACTACCTCGTCGGTGACGCGCGGACCTCGCCCGAACGGCCGTCCAACGCCACCTTCAAGCTCGGGGTGGTGGGTCCGCGCAGCGCGTTCACCCCGCACGCGCACGGCGGCGAGCACATCGTGCTCAGCCTCGGCCACGCCGCCTGCGGTCTCTACGACGCCCCGCGCGGCCGGGTCACCGAGATCAGGCTCTTTCCCGGGGCGATGATCCGCATCCCCGAGATGATGCCCCACTCCTTCGCCAATCGCGGGGCGAAGCCGCTGAACATCCTCGCCGCCAACACCGGCTTCGGTATCGATCACGAGGACTACGCCATCACAGCCGAGGAGGCCGAGCGCCGCGCCACGCATGATGCCGGGGCCGACGGCCGCGGCGCTCTCGGCACCGTCGACCGCGTCGCCACCGACTACGGGCTGCTCGCCGCCGCGCTGCGCGACATCGAGCGGATCCAGCGCGTCAGGGGCGTCGGCGCCACCTCCGTGAAGGAGCGCCTCGCCGCCGGTCTGCGCCGCGCCGCGGCCGCACTGGAGGGCCCCCGATGATCTGTCCCCACTGCCAGCGGAACCTGCTCCTCAAGGAGCGGCCCGGCCGTGTCTGCTCCAAGTGCGGGCGGCGGTACGCCCTGGATCCCAAGACCAACTCACTGCGGCTCAGCGACGCACGGATCAAGCGGCTCGTCGAGAAGCTCACCGACGGCGGACAGCTGACGATCTCCGTCAACCAGCTCTGGGCCGCCGCGGCACGCACGACACAGCAGGCCGGGAAGTCGATCGCGGGGGGCATCGGCTGCACGGTGCTCGGGGTGCCGGTGGCCGTCGCCCTGATCGCCGCCGGAGTCTCCATCGGTGGGGCGGCCGTCGTGCTCGTCGTCCTCGGCGCCCTGCTCCTCGTGTTCGTCGTCGGCGCCGTGGTCTCGACCGTGAGCGACCGGCGCGCGCTGAACGAGAGCACGCTGAGTACCTTCCGCACCAGCCTGCTGACCGACTGGAAGCAGATCTACGGTTCGCTGCCGCCCGGGGTCATCGAGCACTACACCGCCCCGGCCGTCCAGCAGCCGGAGGGTGCGCATGTCGCGCTGCTGTGCCACGACAAGTCCATCGCCGCCTTCCTGATCGCCAACGAGATCCCGCAGCGGTACGGAGTCGCCGTCGCCACCGAGATCCAGCAGCTCCCGGACGCGGTGCCCGTCATCGTCCTGCACGACGCGAGCCCGGCCGGCTGCCAGCTGCCGCTGCGGACCCGCGCGGCGCTGCCGGGCCGGAGAGTCGTCGACGCGGGGCTGCCGCCGCGCGCCGTGATGAACGCGAAGGGCGCGGTGGCGGTACGCCGTCCCAAGCCCGCGCCGGACCTCATCGGGCGGCTGCGCGACAGCGGCACGCTGACCGAGGCCGAACTCTCCTGGCTGGCCAAGGGCTGGACCGTCCTCCTCATCGCCGTGCCGCCCGTCAGGCTCATCGCCGTCGTCGTCAGGGCCGTCGAACGCGTCGGTGCCACGACCGACCCCGACCGGCGCAGGGCCGAGGCCGTCGGCTTTCTCACCTGGCCCGGCGAGAGTGGCCGATGACCGCGCGCACGACCGCCGGCCTCGGCGACCGTCTCCTCGGCCGCGCCCTCAGTATCGCCGTGGCCCGCGCGGGCGCGCCGGGCCGGATCCGGTTCACCGAGCGGCAGCTGTACTACGAGCTGTGCCGCGTCCTGCGCCCGCCGCACGCCGTGCCGCGCGCGGTTCCGCTCACGCCGGCCCCGCCCGTACGGTACGAGCGCTTCGCGGAGGCGCTGGGCCGGAAGGGGGAGGTGCCGGGGCTGCTGACGCCCGTTCCCGCCGGTACCGCGGGTGCGCGGCGCGAGTCCCGGGCGCCTCAGGAGCCCGATCTCTACGACTACGGGCTGCCCCGGCTGCTCGTCTGCCAGAGCCGCTCCGTGGCCCGGATGCTCCTCGCGAACGATGTGCATCTGGAGGCCGCCTGCCCGGTGTTCGCCTCCGACGACCTGCCGCTCGACCCCCGGCTGGTGGCCGGGCTCGGCAGCGTCGAGGGCGCCACCGTGCACGTCCTGCACGACGCGAGCGTGGCCGGGATCGCCCTCACCGCGCGGGTGCGCGCCGACGTCCTAGGTGTCCCCGGCGTCCCCAGTGGCCCCGGTGGCTCCGGTGTACGGGTCGCCTCGATGGGTCTCGTACCCCGGCACGCCGCCGCGCTGCACCTGATCTCGGTGCGCGGCCCGGCACCGGAGGCCGGCCGGGACACCCTGCCGTCCGCGCTCGAACCGCGCGAGCTGGAATGGCTCGCGGGAGGGCGTTTCGCCGAGGTGGAATCCGTCCCCCCGGCGCGTCTGCTGCGCACCGTCCTGCGCCTGGTGCGCGGACCGAGGACACCCGGCCATTCCCGGTGGACCGGGCTCCGCGATCTGCGTACGGCGGGATTCATGACATGGCCGACGAACCAACCAGGCGACAGAAGGACACGAGGCGATGAACCGGCCACGGTCGATCCCGTACCGAGATGAACTGCTCGCCGACGGCAGCGTGCACCGCAGGTACGAGGACGGGCACGAGGAGTGGCGGCGGCGTGAGGGCGGCACCCGGGTGCACTGGCAGGACAACCGGGGCGCTTCCGGCACCGACGAAGCGCTCGGCCGGCGGATCATCAAGCGCCTGCACGCGGACGGCACCGCGACGTACGGCCGGGACATCGGCTACGGACGTACGCTCTGGGGCCAAGGCGAGACGGTGCTCGTCAACAGGACGTCGTTCGGCGGCCGCATGGGCGTGCTGCTGGGCGGACTCGGCCTGGTGACCCTCGCCGTCACGGCCGCCCAGTACCCGCCGGTCAGCCTCAGCCCCGAGGAAGAGGAGGAGCTGCGGCAGCAGGCGGCCCAGAGCTCCTCCTCCGGTGGTGACGGGGGCGGCGGGGACAGCGGCGGTGACTGGGACTCCGGTGACGGCTGGAACTCCGACGACGGCGGCGGCTGGAGCGACGACGACTTCGGGTGAGCCGCGAGGAGTGAGCCGTACGGCGTACGACTGTTGATCGGCAGGAGGAGGGTGACCATGGCGCGGTTCAGCGCCTGCCTGGCGGCGGACCCCGAGCGGGCCAGGGACCAACTGGCCGCTACGGGCGCCTCCGTACGCCCCGACGGCGCCGCGCTGGCGCTGATCGAGGACGAACCGGGCCATGCCACCGGGCCGTTCACCGCGTACGGACGCACCGCCGTCGGCGAGGTCACCCTGCACAACCGGCCCGAACTGCTCGCCGCGCTCGCCGGGGCCGGCGCCCCCACCCCGCCCGACTGCCCGGACGGCGAACTGCTGCTGCGCTGCTGGGCGCGGCTCGGCCCGGCCGGGATCCGCGCGGCGGAGGGCATGTTCGCGCTCGCCGTACGGGAAAACGACGAACTCGTCCTGATCCGCGACCATATGGGCGCCCGCACCCTCTTCTACGCGCGCGCCGAGGACTGCTGGGCCGCGTCGACCTCGCTCCGCGCCCTGCGCCGCTGGCCCGCGCTCGGGACAGGTCTGGAACTGGCCGCCGTACGCTCCTTCCTCACGTTCGCCTACCTCCCCGGCGAGGAGACGCTGCTGCGCGGAGTGCGTGAAGTGCTCCCCGGGCGCTGTCTGCGGCTCTCGGTGGACGGAGCCGTGGCGGAGGAGCACTACTGGGAGCCGGAGGAGCGGATCGAGGACGACGGAGCGCCGCCCGAGACCTACGCCCTGCGCCTGCGCGGGCTGCTGGAGGAGGCGACGGCGCGGCGGCTGCCGGCGGCCGAGGCGGTGGGCGTCCTGCTCTCCGGCGGCGTCGACAGCTCGCTGGTGACCGCCCTCGCCGCCAAGCTGCACGCGCATCCCGTGCACACGTACTCGATCAGCTTCGGCGAGGAACTCCCCAACGAACTGGGCTACTCGGGTCTCGTCGCCACGCACTGCCACACCCGGCACCGGGTGCTCACCGTGTCGGGCGCCGCCGTCGCCGCGCGCCTCGCGGAGGCGGCCGCGCTGCTCGACAGCCCTGTGGGCGATCCGCTGACCGTGCCCAATCTGATGCTCGCCGAGGCCGTGGCGGGCGACGGGCTGCGCGTCGTGCTCAACGGGGAGGGCGGCGACCCGGTGTTCGGCGGGCCGAAGAACCTGCCCATGCTCGTCCAGGAGATGCACCGCGACGACGTGGCCGGCGGGGACGCCGACGACGCGCGCGAGACCGCGTATCTGCGCTCGTACCGCAAGTGCTTCACCGATCTGCCCGACCTGCTCACCGCCGAGGCGCTGGACGCCCTCGCCACCGCGCCGCGCCCGCAGCGGTTCGTCACCCCGTATCTGCGGCCCGGGGCCAGGGACGGCCGGATGGACCATCTCCTCAACCAGCTGCTGCACTGCAATCTGCGGACCAAGGGCGCCCACCACATCCTCACCAAGGTCGAACGGCTCACCGCCTCCCGGTCCATCCAGGGCCGCTCCCCGCTGTTCGACCGCCGGGTGGTGGACCACGCCTTCGCCACACCGCCACGGTGGAAGCTGAACGGCGCCGTGGAGAAGTGGGTGCTGAAGGAAGCCGTACGGGACCTGCTGCCCGGCACGGTCGTGGACCGGCCGAAGAGCGGGATGCGCGTACCGGTGCAGCAGTGGCTCGGCGGGCCGCTGCGCGAGCTGGCGGGCGATCTCCTGCTGGGCCGGGAGGCACGCGCCCGTGGGCTCTTCCGGCAGGACACCGTGCGCTCGTGGATGCGCGGCGAGGGAGCGCTGCTGCCCAGGCAGGGCGGCAAACTGTGGCTCGTGCTCACCTTGGAACTGTGGCTGCGCGCCTACGACATCAGCTGATGGAGGCCCCGTTGGACACCTCGCAGAACCCCTCTCCCGCGATGCCGTCGGACCGGCCGACGGGCACCGCCCCGCTCATCGACCCCCGTACGGGCCGGGTGCGCGGCAGCGCCGCCGTCGCCCGGGAGCGGGAGATCAGCGCCGTGGTGGGGGCGAGCCGCCGGGCCTTCCCCGGCTGGCGGGCCCTGACACCGAGGGAGCGGTCCCGGCGGCTCGACCGCCTCGCCGCTCTGATCGAGGAGCACGCCGCCGCGTACGCCGCCCTGGAGCGGGCGGGCACGGGCAAGCCGGCGGACGAGGCGGCCGGTGAGGTGGAGCAGGCGGCGGACCTGTTCCGCTTCTACGCCTGGGCGGCGCGCACCCAGTCGGCTCCCGCCGCGGGAAGCTTCGTCGCGGGCCATGAGAGCTGGGTGCGCTGGGAGCCGATCGGTGTCGTCGGGGTCGTCGTCCCCTGGAACTACCCGCTGATGATGGCCACATGGCGCTGCGCGCCCGCCCTCGCCGCCGGGAACACGGTCGTGGCGAAACCGGCGGAGACGACCCCCGACTCGCTGCTGCTGTTCGCCGACCACGCGCGGGAGGCGCTGGGCGAGGACGTCGTACGGACGCTCCCCGGCGACCGGGAGACCGGGCGTCTGCTGGTGGCGAGCGAGGTGGACATGGTCGCCTTCACCGGAAGCGCGGCGGCCGGAGCCGATGTGGCGGCCCGCGCGGGCACGAAGCGCGTCAGCCTGGAACTGGGCGGCAACAGCCCGGTCATTGTCCTGGCGGACGCGCCCGAGGACACCTGGACCGAGCTCGCGCGAGCGGCCACGTACAACGCGGGGCAGAGCTGCGCCGTCCCCGCGCGGGTGATCACGCTCCGCGAGAACTACGACTCCGCCGTGGCCCTGCTCACCGACGCGATGCGCGAGCGCCGGGCGGGCCGGGACTTCGGCCCGCTCAACAACGCCGACCAGGCGGCGCGGTACGACCGGATCGTGGCCGCCTCTGCGGCGATGGTGACGGCGACGGCCGAGATGACCCTCGGCGAGGGCGAGGAGGGCGGCTTCTGGCGCCCCGCGTGTGTGCTCGCGGATCTGCCGGACGACGATCCGGCGGTGGTGGGGGAGGTGTTCGGCCCGCTGCTGACGGTGCAGGCGGCGGAGAGCGTCGAGGACGCCGTGGCCCTGGCGAACGGGGTGCCGCAGGCGCTGGCCGCGAGTGTGTGGACGCGGGACGTGGCGGCGGGACTCGACCTCGCCGGGCGGCTGAACGCGGGCGAGGCCTGGCTCAACTGCCATCTGGTCCAGACGGCGGAGCTTCCGCACGGCGGCCGGGGCTCCTCGGGCCATGGCACGGACCTCAGCACGCTGGCGCTGCACGAGTATCAGCGCCCGAAGACGATCACCGCGCGCGTACGGCTCGCGCCCCGGTTCCGGTGACGCGGGGGCTGAACCGGCGCCTCCTCGGACCGTGCGGCCTCGGAGCGTAATGCCTCGGTCCGCACTGCCTCGGACCGTGCTGCCTTGGACCGTGCCCCCTCATACCGTGCTGATCGTGGCGAACGCGCCCCACAGCACGGGGGAGTGCTCGATCGTACGCAGCTCACGCCAGGCGGTCAGCCGCTCCCGCTGCCAGTCGCTGTGGGCGAGCACCGCGTCCTCCCGCTCGTGCGCGGAGTCGATCGCGCAGACCGCGTCCTGGAGCGGGCGGGCCGCCGGGTCGGCGCCCGCGAGCCGGTGGAAGGCCAGGTCGGTGGGGAGCGTCCAGCGGCCCGCGGTGACGGTCTCCGCGCCGCCGTGGATCATCGCGGTGGCCAGCCCGAGTGCCTCGCCGAACCGCAGATCCCCGCCGCTCTCACAGGCGATGAGCGCCACCCGGCTGGGGATCGGCCACCGGGTCCTGCCCGGCTCCGGGACGGCGTCGGGGTCGGGGTCGGCAACGTTCCGGTCGGTGTCGGCGTCGAGTCCGTAGGAGCCCAGCAGCAAGTCCTTGGCGGACAGCGGGCGATGGGCCCGTACCGGCGCGGCGAAGCCGATCGTGTCCGCCGTGCAGGCCAGGTGCAGCTGGGCGTTCTCGCTCAGCCCCGTGCCGGGCGCCGCGGCGGTCACATGGCCGACGTACAGCAGCCGCGCCGCGCCCGCGCGCAGCGCCGAGCCCAGCCACTCCCGGTCCAGATCGGTGCGGCGGAACGCCTCGACCGGCTCCTGTACGGCGGGCCGCCAGCGTCCCTCGGCTGCGTACCCGGCGACCATCCGGGCGAGCGGCGCGTCGGCCGGCATCCGCCCCAGCACCGAGCCGAGACCGGAGTCCGCCCGGAACCCCGGCACCCGCGGATCGAGGACGCCCACCACGGGCAGGTGCCGGGTCGCCGCCCAGGGGCGGGACGGCCTGGCGTCGGCGTGCACGACGCTCACCGGCGCCAGGAGGCTGATGTCCGCGATCTCCACCAGCCGCACCTGGGGATCGGGTGCCAGCAGCTCCCACGGGACCTGCGCCACGCGCGGCGACGGCTGGATCCGCAGATGCGGGCGTACCCCGCTCCGGTACAGGTCGTACAGCTGCTTGGCCAGGCCGTACGGCAGGAAGGTCCGCGCCAGCCGTTCGGCCAGGGCGAGTTCGCTCTCGTACGAGGCGAAGGCTCCGGCCGTCAGCGCGTGCCCGAGCGCCTCGCCGGGCAGCGCGTCGTCCAACGCGCGCAGGGTCTCGGTGAGTTGGGACTGCGGGACGAGCCCGATGCCCGTCGCCGCCATGTCGTGGGTCCACCGCCAGGAGATGTAGAGGTCCCCGGCGTCCGCCATCCGGACCAGCGCCGTCGGCTGCGCCGCCACGCCCTCCTGCCGCCAGGACCGGCCCAGAGGGCTCGCCGGGCTCACCATGTCGGCACCACCCAGGTGTCACGGACGCGGCCGCCGTACCGGGCCTCCGCCTGGGCGATGTACGGGTCCAGCGCCACCGCACCGGCCGGGTTCAGCGCCAGCCGCGGCGGCGGGGAGACCCGCAGCCCCACGCTCGCCGCGACATCGGCGAGGGCCGCGCCGAGCTGGAACGTGTCCGTGGAGTCCCCCCGCGCGTCAGTTCCGGGACCGGGGTCCGGGAAGGTCAACGGCCCCAGGAACTGCGGAGGTTCCAGCGTCGGGCCGCCCGCCGCGCCGCCACCGGGGGAGGCGTCCATCAGCGGGGTTCCCGCGCACTGCGATTCGATCAGCTCGCCCACCAGCCCCGCGGCCCCGGCTCTGACGGCGAGCCGGAACGCCAGCCGCATGGCGGGCGCCGCGATCTCGCGGTTCCACCGCTCGCGCTGCGCGCCGTTGGCCAGGGTGAACCGCACCGCGTCGATGGCGAGCGCCGCCGGCACGGCCAGTCCGACGGCCCGGCCCAGCAGCCCGGGGTCGGCGGCGGAGCCCATGGACAACCGGTCCTCCAGCAGCGTGGCGTGGAAGAAGTCCGCCTGGGCGCAGCGCAGTCCGGACCGGGTCGCGGCGAACGCCGCCACGGCCTGGGCGAGTTGGGCCTCGCTCTCCTCGTAGCGGCCCTCGGCGTGCAGGACAGCTGCGAGCCGCACCCGCACCTCCGCGGCGGCGACCACCGCCCCGCACGCCTCGAACCGCGCCACGCCCTGGACGTACAGCTCACCGGCCCCGGCCGGATCCCCGCGCAGCGCGGCCAGCAGCCCGAGCAGGTCGAGGCCGATGCCCGACTGGTGGCTCATCCCGGCCCGGTCGAAGAACGCCTGCCCGGCGGTGAGCAGCGGCTCCGCCTCATCGAGGCGGCCCGACCGCAGATAGATCTGGGCCAGGCTCTGCCGCGCCTCGGCGACCCCGGCCGGCGTGTCCGCCGCCTGGAACGCGGTGACCGCCTGGTGTGCGAAGTCCTCGGCGAGCTCCGGTCGGCCGGTCGCCAGGCCGATCGCCGACAGATTCATCAGCGGGCGCCCCGCCAGCTCGGGCTGATGCCGCAGGACCACATCCAGGGACTCGGTCGCCAGCTCGTTCGCCCTGGCCCACTGCTCGCGCTGGATCGTGAGGGCGGTGAGCGAGACCAGGCAGCCGATGAGCAGATCGGCGGTGTCCGGCCCCAGGAGCGTGGTCTCGTCCGCCGGGGAGGCCAGCAGGGCGCGGGCCTGCTCCAGCGCGGTGTGCGCCCCGTCGAAGTCCCCGCTGTGCAGCAGGGGGTGGGACAGGTTGACCAGTGCGGAGGCGCGGAGCACGGTGACGACCGCGGTGACGGTGACATCACCGGCGACCGCCTCGGCCAGCAGGTCGCACAGCCCGAGCGCCTCGCGGAACGAGGTGATCGCCGCCGGGTGATCGCCCAGCCGGTCGGCCGCGCTCGCCCGGTTGATCAGGGCCTGGGTCCGTACGTCGAGGGTACGGGCGAAGGGCGCGGCGGCCTCGACGGCCCGGTCGAACAGGCTGTGGGCGGCCGGGTATTCGCCACGGAGGAAGGCGTCGTTGCCCGCGTCGATGAGCGCGGACATCCGCGCGATCTCCTCGGGGCCCGGTTCGTCGCGGGAGGCGGACGTCATCAGAAGTCCGTGTCGTCGGACGCCGCCGCGATCTCCGCGCGGAGCAGCGAGCCGGGGCCGTCGGCCGAGCCCCCGGCGCTGGTCCCACTGGCCCTGGCCCGGGCGAGTCGGCTCCGGGCGAGGTCCCGTACCCGCGCCCGTACCGCCTCCTGCGCCGCCGGGTCGTCGGGCGGTCCCGGCGTGCCGAACCCCGGCAGGTAGACGTCGACGGCCAGCCCCGCGCCGCAGGGGTCGGGACCTCCTGCCCCCGCGGTGTCGAAGGGGGCGTCACCCAGCCAGGAGTCAGCCACCAGGCGCAGGTCGAAGTCGAGCTGATCGGCCGTCCCGCTGACGGCCGCCCGGGGCGTCAGCTGTGGGTGCGCCGGGGGCGGTCCGGGGGCGGCGACAACGGTGACGGTGACGGTCGTGCGCGCGTCGGCCCGTACGACCACCCAGGACACGGCCCGCTCGGAGGCGTCGACCAGCCCCGGCGGGTAGCGGCGCCAGTCGGAGCCGCCCGTGCCACGGGCGAGCGTCAGGCCACCTTCCGGGTCCGCCGTCGCGGACGCCGGGCCGGCGGCGAGCGCGTAGTCGGTCGCGCGGGGCGTGACGTCGGCATCCGCGTCTGCGTCGGCATCCGCGTCGGCGTCCGCGTGGGTGTCGGCGTAGGACCGGACCGGCGGGTGCGAGTCGGTCGTCTCCCGCGCGGCGAAGAGCAGATCGCACTCCTCGGCCAGGTCGCCGATGTCCTGATCGAGCAGCCGCTCGTCCAGCGCCGGGATGGAGTCGATCACCGACGCCGGCCACCAGCGCGCCGCCCAGTGCGCGAACGCCAGTCGGCGGGCGCTCGCCACCAGCCCCGGCAGCGCGGGCGCCGCTTCCGCTTCCGCTTCCGCGACGGCCCCGGCGGGCGCCGCGTCCGTGACCGCCTCACCGGTGTCGGCCAGGGCCAGCGCGACCTGTTCGCCGTAGACGGCCCAGACCCACTCCTGGGCCAGGCCGACATCGTCGAGCACCGCCGCCGGGGCGGCCTCCAGGGCCAGAACGCTCCAGGTCAGATGCCCGCCGGCCACGTCCAGCACCGCCACGTCCACCCCCGGCGCGGAGTCCAGGACGTTCGGCGCCGATCCGCCGCCGCTCCCGTCCGGGTCCAGCGGGGTGATGACATGCAACCGCCCGCCCTCGGCGCGCCCGATCCGTACAACGCCGGCCATCAGCCCGTCCCCTCCTGGGCGAGGTGGACGCTGAGCGCGTGCCTGACCCGGCTCCGGTGGTCCAGGATCACCGAGCGGGCCACGCCGTCCAGGACGTCCCACAGTTCCTCGACGGGGCCCATCGGCGCCTCCCGTACATCGCGTCCGTGCAGCCGCACCCACAGCCGCCGCAGATAGGCCCGCCAGGGCGTACGCAGGTCCTCCGCGATCCGCGCGAGGGGCTCGGCGACGGCGTCCCGGCCGGTGCGGGCGCCGGGGTCCACGGCGAGCCGACGGGCCTGGAGGACGTACGCCTCGCGGCGCCAGCGGCTGTTGACCGCCCGGTGCGCGCCCGTCCCGGCGTCGTCGCCTCCTGCCGCACCCGGGTCAGCGCCGGCTTCACCCAAGGGGCGCAGCCCCAGGGCGAGTTGGGTGCCCACGGTGGCGGCGACGCGCAGCGACTCGTCGGTCAGCGCCCAGGGGGCGCAGCTCCGGTGGATCTCCCGCAGGACGAGTTCGGGAACGGGCGCGAGGCCGGCCCGGTCGCTCGACGCCTGCAACACGATGAAGACCCGCTCGTGGACCGTACGGTCGAACGGCAGCCCCAGGGCCGCTTTGGAGGCGGAGCCGCCCAGACCGGGCATGACCGGTATCCGATGAGCCGTCAGGCCCAGCTCCCTGGCGGGGTGTTCGGGCTCCGGCTGCGTACCCCACAGGGCGCGCCCCGCCGCCGTACCGGCACGCTCGTCGACCAGCCGTACCAACGCCGCCTCGCCCCTGGCCCGGTGCTCTCCGAGGTCCGCGCCCTGGGTACGGGAACGGGGCCGCCCGGCCGGACAGGCGTCGAGGACGTCCCGTACCTCTCCCGGCGTTCCGCCCTCCAGCCGCCCAGGGGCGCGGTCGGACCACGCCGCCTCCAGGGCCGCGGTCAGCCCGGCGGTGTGCGCGGGGTCGGTGAGGTACTCCCTCAGCGCCCGCGTGGTACGGCCCTGGGCGGAGCCGTGCACCTCGCGCAGCGCCTCCTCGGCGGTCCGCCGGCCGGTCGCCGGGTCGGGCGGCCCCGCGGTGGCGGCGAGTTCGAAGCAGAACTGGAAGTACAGGTCCTGCGGGTTTCCCTCGGTGATCCGCAGCCCCCTGCGCACCTGTTTGAGCAGAGTGAACCAGGCGGCCGTGGAGCGCAGCATGTCCGCCGCCGCGTGCGTCAGCGTGGCCAGCAGCGCCGCTCCTTCGGCGGTCACCAACGGGCCCGCGCACTGCGGGTGGAGGACGGGCCGGATCACCAGCGGGTCGAGGATGAGCTTCACCGTCCGGCTGAGCGGCCCGCCCTGGGCCCCGCTCAGCGGGCCGACCCCGTCGAGCTCGCGCCACACCTCGTCCACCACCATCGCCCGCGGCCGTGTGCCGCGCGCCCCGGAATCCGGTGTCCGCACCCCTGGATCGGGCGTGCGCGGACCGGCCGCTCCGTGTGCTTCTGGCACCTCCACACCTGTCCGCATGGCCTCAGGCTAGGGGCGGGTGCTGGGAGTGCCAAACCTGGGATTGGTAGGCCCGGCGCGGTTCCTACTGTCCCCGTATCGGCCGGTCGGCGACGGCTACGGCCCCCAACGGGAAGGACGAACCATGAAGAAGCTCATCCGGATCGCGGCGCTGCTGTTCCTCTTCGGCTCGATCGGCTACTACCTCTGGCAGGGGTTCACCCGGCCCGTTGACGAGGGCCTGGAGTTTCTCGCCTGGGTCGGCCCGCAGATGATCGCGCCGATCCTCGCCCTCACCGTGACGCCCATCGCGTTCGCCTTCACCGGCGACAGCGTGCTGGCGGCGCTGTCCGGCCGGAACAGCGCGGCGTTCCGCAACGCCCTGGTCGGCGTCGGGACCGTCACCGCCACGCGTCCCACCGGGATGACGCTCAACGACCAGCCGGAGCTGCGGATCGACCTGATGGTGGAGGGTGCGGACGGCGGTGTGTTCCCCTCCTACGCCAGGGCGGTCGTGCCGATGACGGACGTGGCCATGATCAAGCCGGGCACGGTGCTTCCGGTGCGCTATCTGCCGGGCCGTACCGACCGGGTGGAGCTGGACCGCTCCGGCGACTTCGCCCAGGCGCAGGGCGCCCTGAACGAGGCGATGATCCGGCAGGGCGTCACCACCCGGGAGAACCTGGAGATCGCGCAGCGCGGGGTGGCCGCCCAGGCCGTGGTGCGCTCCCTGGAGGTTCCCGGCGAGATCCGCAACGGCAACCCGAGGCTCGTGGTCGGTCTGGGGGTCACCCGCCCCGACGGCTCCACGTTCACGGTCGAGGTGGTGAAGTACCTGCCGCCGCGCGCTGTTCAGCAGGTCCAGGTGGGCCGCGTCGTGAGCGTGCACTACCTTCCGGAGAACGAGTCAGCCCTGGTGTTCGCCCTCCCCGCCAACTCGTAAGTACGGTGTGCGGCCCGGGACTTCAGAGGCGCAGGCCGCCACCGGGACTTCAGAGGCGCAGGCCGTCTTCGAGGCTGTCCAGTGCCTGGTTGGCCAGGGCGAGCAGATCGTCCTGGCAGCCGCGCTCGCCCCAGTAGAGGCAGACCTCGCGCAGGGCGGCCAGCACGGCCGCGACGGAGATCCGCAGCCCCAGGTCACCGGCTTCCCTGCCGGTGCGCTCCACGAGCACATCGGTGAGCAGCTTCGCCGTCACCGACATGGTCTCGGTCATCCTGGCGCGGACCGCCGGGATCTCGGCCATCAGCGTGGTGCGCTGGACCAGCTCGTCGTACTCGCCGGTCAGGAGCGTCTCCAGCGCCTCGACCAGGGTGAAGCGCAGAGCCGCCAGCGGAGGTTCGCCGGCCGGCCGGGACCGCAGTACGGACACCATGACCGGGCCGTACTCGTCGGTGAGGACGATGTCCTCCTTGGCCGGGAAGTAGCGGAAGACGGTGGAGGGGGAGACCTCCGCCGCCTCCGCGATCTGCTCGACGGTCGTCGCCTCGTACCCCTGCTCGGCGATCAGCCGGTAGGTGGCCCGGCGGATCGCGCTCCGGGTCTTGAGCTTCTTGCGCTCGCGCAGCCCCAGCTGGGGCCGCTGTTCCGCGAGAGGGAGATGAGAGAAGACGGCCATGGTTCTCATTGTCCGGTATTCGGCAGCGCCGGAACCACGCGGTTTCGGTCGCGGAACCGGCGGCCGCCAGGTCCTGTCCGGTCAGGAGTGCTGGTAGGCGACCAGCGAGATGCCGACGAAGTGCACGACGAAGGCGGCCAGGGTGAAGGAGTGGAAGACCTCGTGGAAGCCGAACCACCGCGGTGACGGGTTGGGGCGCTTGAGGCCGTAGATCACGCCGCCGGCGCTGTAGAGCAGCCCGCCGACGACCACCAGCACGAGTACGGCGATTCCGCCACTGCGCAGGAAGTCGGGCAGGTAGAAGACGGCGGCCCAGCCCATCGCGATGTAGCAGGGCGTGTAGAGCCAGCGCGGGGCGCCGACCCAGAACACCCGGAACGCTATGCCCGCCGCGGCGGCCGCCCATACCGCCCACAGCAGCGTCCTGCCGGTCGTGTCGGGCAGCAGCAGCATGGTCAGCGGCGTGTAGGTGCCCGCGATGATCAGAAAGATATTGGCGTGGTCGAGCCGGCGCAGCACGGCCTCTCCGCGCGGGCCCCAGGTGCCGCGGTGGTACACGGCGCTGACTCCGAACAGCAGGCAGGCGGTCAGGACATAGATCCCGCAGGCGACCCGGGCGCGGGTGGAGTCGGTCAGCACGATCAGGGCCAGTCCCGCGATCAGCACAGCGGGGAACATCCCCGCGTGCAGCCAGCCGCGCAGCTTCGGTTTGACCGGGCTGGGCAGCTGGATCTCGACCGGTCCCCCTTCCGGCTGCGGGGAGTTCGCGAGCGAGTCGGATGCGGCATGCGTCATGTCTTCATGCTACCTACGGAACCGTAGGTAACGGTCCCGCGCAAATCGGCGCGCGCGGCGACGGTGTGCGGCGCGAAATGTCGCGTGAACGCCGTGTCTGTGCCTCCTGGATGACGCCTGCCCGCAGCCCGTGTGCTGCCGGAGTGGCGATGCTCACGTGTGAGGTCCTCTGGACATATGGGCGCGGGAGTCGGATGATCAAATGAGTGCGGTCGGCACCGGATGAGCGGGCTACGAAGCATCCGGGTCGCAGCCCCCAAGGGGCATAAAACCAAAAACCCCTCATCAAGGAGCAATCGTGGCGCGCGACATCGCGGCTCCCACCACCGTCCCCACCAACCACCAGGAGTTGATCTCCTGGGTAGACGAGATCGCAGCAATCACGCAGCCGGACAGGGTGGTCTGGTGCGACGGTTCCGAGAGCGAGTACGAGCGCCTGTGCGGGGAGCTCGTCGCCAAGGGAACGTTCAAGAAACTCGACCCCGTCAAGCGGCCGAACTCCTACTACGCCGCCTCCGACCCCTCCGATGTGGCGCGCGTCGAGGACCGCACCTTCATCTGCTCCGAGCAGGAGGAGGACGCCGGCCCGACCAACCACTGGAAAGCCCCGGCCGAGATGCGCGAGATCTTCACGGGTGACGACGGCGTCTTCCGTGGTGCGATGCGTGGGCGGACCATGTACGTGGTGCCCTTCTGCATGGGCCCCCTCGGCTCACCGCTCTCCGCGATCGGGGTCGAGATCACCGACTCCGCGTATGTCGCGGCCTCCATGCGCACGATGACCCGGATGGGACAGCCCGTCCTCGACGAGCTGGGCACCGACGGCTTCTTCGTCAAGGCCGTCCACACCCTCGGTGCGCCGCTGGCCCCGGGCGAGACCGATGTCCCGTGGCCCTGCAACTCCACGAAGTACATCTCGCACTTCCCGGAGTCCCGCGAGATCTGGTCGTACGGTTCCGGCTACGGCGGCAACGCCCTGCTGGGCAAGAAGTGCTACGCGCTGCGCATCGCGTCCGTCATGGCCCGTGACGAGGGCTGGCTCGCGGAGCACATGCTGATCCTCAAGCTCACCCCGCCGCGGGGCGAGTCCAAGTACGTCGCGGCCGCCTTCCCGTCGGCCTGCGGCAAGACCAACCTCGCCATGCTGGAGCCGACCATCTCCGGCTGGACCGTGGAGACCATCGGCGACGACATCGCCTGGATGCGGTTCGGCGAGGACGGCCAGCTGTACGCGATCAACCCCGAGGCGGGCTTCTTCGGTGTCGCGCCGGGCACCGGCGAGCACACCAACGCCAATGCCATGAAGACCATGTGGGGCAACTCGGTCTTCACCAACGTGGCGCTCACCGACGACGGCGACGTCTGGTGGGAGGGCATGACCGAGGAACCGCCCGCGCACCTCACCGACTGGAAGGGCAACGACTGGACACCGGAGTCCGGTACGCCCGCCGCCCACCCCAACGCCCGTTTCACCGTCCCGGCCGGCCAGTGCCCGATCATCGCGCCCGAGTGGGAGGACCCCACGGGCGTGCCGATCTCGGCGATCCTCTTCGGCGGCCGCCGCGCCTCCGCCGTACCGCTGGTGACCGAGTCCTTCGACTGGCAGCACGGCGTCTTCCTCGGAGCCAATGTCGCCTCCGAGAAGACGGCGGCCGCCGAGGGCAAGGTCGGCGAGCTGCGCCGCGACCCGTTCGCCATGCTGCCGTTCTGCGGCTACAACATGGGCGACTACATGGGCCATTGGGTCAAGGTCGGCCAGGGCAAGGACCAGTCGAAGCTGCCGAAGATCTACTACGTGAACTGGTTCCGCAAGAACGAGGCGGGGAAGTTCGTGTGGCCCGGCTTCGGCGAGAACAGCCGCGTCCTGAAGTGGATCGTGGAGCGGCTGGAGGGCAAGGCCGAGGGCGTCGAGACCCCGATCGGCATCCTGCCGACCAAGGAAGCCCTGGACACGGACGGCTTGGCGCTCTCCGGGGCCGAACTGGACTTCCTGCTCTCGGTCGACAAGGAGGTCTGGCGCGAGGAGGCTTCGCTCATCCCCGAGCACCTCAACACCTTCGGTGACCACGCGCCCAAGGAGCTGTGGGACGAGTACCACGCGCTCGTCCAGCGCCTGGGCTGATCCCGCGCCCCCGGAGCCGCGACGCACAACCCCCTTCGCGGCTCCGGGGGTTCCTAAGGGCTGTCCCGTAATCCCTGGCGGGCGCACGACGACAGCTACGGCACCTCGCTGCGTTGTCGGAACGCCCGAATACATCCAGTATGCGGACGTCCCTCCGCCTTGCGATGCTCCCCCGTAGCCTTGACGGCACGGGAGGTACCCCCTCCATCTGACGCCGTGCGCTGATCCACCACGGATTACGGGACAGCCCTTAGGCGGAATTGCTGTCGGTGCGAGCGAAAATGCCCTTCAGAAGCCCCGTGGACTGACCGACCTCGATCAGATGACCGTCGGGATCGCGCAGATAGCAGCGCACTTCGGCGATGCGGTCGATCGGAGGGGTCAGGAACTCGGCGCCCTTGGCGCTCCATTCGGAATAGCAGGCTTGGATGTCGGCGACCCGGAGGTTCATGAAGCTGGAGACGGTATTCAGGTCGTGGGGCGTGACCAGTGTGACGTCCGGCTTGTCCGGGGTGGGTCCGCCGCCCGGGTTCATGATGATCCAGCTGTTGGCGAGCTTGATGATGCAGGGATTCTCCGCGAGGACGACCTCGCCGCCGAGCACCTCGCTGTAGAAGTCCCGCGAACGCGCCACATCACCCACCGTCAGGAAATGCGTCAGCAGAATTCCTTCGGTGGGTGCTGGAAGATCTTCCCTTTTCATGAATGCCTCTCTTCGCCGTCCGTGGTACCGATTCATTGTCGGTATTCGCGTGCGAAGAGATGAGGGGCACGCCGCTCGCCGGGGCGGGATATCCCCCGATGCCGATGCCGATGCCGATGCCGATGCCGGATGGGTGGCACCCGGTCCGCGCGCCTCCGCGGCCTGCGGACCGGGGCCGTCAGTGGGCGCCGACCAGTCGCTGGTCCCGGAGGTCCGGGAGTGCGGCGAGGGCGGCGGTGTGCGCGTCCATGCGCTCGGCGGAGAGGATCGCGGCCGCCGTGTCGGCGCGCGAGGCGGCGACGACCAGGGCGCGGCCCGCGAGGGCGAGGGCGCGGCGGTGCAGATCGGCCGGGGCAGCGCCGGTGAGTCCCGCGTGGCGCGCCGGCGGGGTGCCACGGAGCCTGGCTATCTGCCCGGCGATGCTCTCGGCGGCTTCGTCGAGCCCGAGCTCGTCCGTGACGGCGAGGAGCGCGGAGAGATGTCCGGCGAGCTGGATGTCCAGCTCCTCCTCGCGGCTGCGGTGCGGGAAATCGGCGTCGGCCATCGTGTGGAGCGACTTCGTGCGGATCGGCTCGTACATGGGATGGCCTCCTGGCGTCGTCAGGAGGCCATCCTACATTGGATCCAGTCTAAAGTTGAGTGGAGTCGGGATTGGATTCCTCGCGGGGCCGGTGCGCGGCGCCGCTACGGCTGGGAGTAGCCGTCCAGGAAGTTGCCGATCCTGGTCACAGCGTCCGCGAGATCCTGCGCGGCGGGCAGCGTCACGATCCGGAAGTGATCCGGCTCCGGCCAGTTGAACCCCGTACCGTGCACGACCATGATCTTCTCGGACCGCAGCAGGTCGAGCACCATCTGCCGGTCGTCCTTGATCTTGAAGACCTTCGGATCGAGGCGCGGGAAGAGATACAGCGCGCCCTTGGGCTTGACGCAGGTCACGCCCGGGATCTGGGTCAGCAGGTCGTACGCGGTGTTCCGCTGTTCCAGGATCCGGCCGCCGGGCAGCACCAGATCCTTGATCGACTGCCGGCCGCCGAGCGCGGTGGCCACCGCGTGCTGCGAGGGCATGTTCGCGCACAGCCGCATGTTGGCCAGGATCGTCAGACCCTCGATGTACGAGGCGGCGTGCGCCTTCGGGCCGCAGACCGCCAGCCATCCGGAGCGGAACCCGGCCACCCGGTAGTTCTTGGAGAGCCCGTTGAAGGTGAGGGTGAGCAGATCGGGCGCGACGGCGGCGGTCGGGGTGTGCGTGGCGCCGTCGTACAGGATCCGGTCGTAGATCTCGTCGGAGCAGACGACCAGGTGGTGGCGGCGGGCGATCTCGGTGAGCGCGCCGAGCATCTCGTCGCCGTACACCGCCCCCGTCGGATTGTTCGGGTTGATGATCACGATCGCCTTGGTCCGATCGGTGATCTTCCGCTCGATGTCCGCGAGGTCCGGCATCCAGTCGGCCTGCTCGTCGCACCGGTAGTGCACGGCCGTACCGCCCGCGAGCGAGACGGACGCGGTCCACAGCGGATAGTCGGGAGCGGGTACGAGCACCTCGTCGCCGTCGTCGAGCAGCGCCTGCATCGACATCTGGATCAGCTCGGAGACACCGTTGCCGAGGTAGATGTCCTCGACGTCCAGCTCGATGCCCTTGGTCTGGTAGTGCTGCATCACCGCGCGCCGCGCGGACAGCAGCCCCTTCGCGTCCCCGTAGCCGTGCGCGTCCCCGAGATTGCGGAGCACGTCCTCAAGGATCTCGGGCGGGCACTCGAAGCCGAAGGCCGCGGGGTTGCCGGTGTTGAGCTTGAGGATGCGATGGCCCGCTGCTTCCAGCCGCATCGCCTCATCGAGGACCGGGCCCCGGATTTCGTAACAGACGTTGGCGAGCTTCGTCGACTGGATGACCTGCATGGCGGCCACCTTACGGGGGCGTCACCGGCGCCGCGCGGTGTCTTCCGCCACGCGGACGCCCCGCCGGACAGGACCTACGCCGACCGGGGCATCCGGGGGGTCAGCCCGCCACCGCGCGCAGGGCGCCGGGGCGGCGGCCGGTGAGGGTGTCCAGGGCCGCGGAGGTCGCGTCGTCGGCGGGGAGATGGACCACCAGGTGCTGGCCGTCGGCGTCGGGGAGGGAGAGCGTCTCGTGGATCAGCCGCAGCTCGCCCGCGCCGGGGTGGGCCAGCCGCCGGCTGCCCGCGTGGGCGAGGACCAGGGGCGCGGCGGTCCAGCGGTCCGTGAAGGGGGTGCCTGCGGTGAGGATCAGCTCCTGGACGAGCGCCGCGAGGTGGGAGTCGTCGGGGACGGAGTCCGTCTTGAGGCGGGCGACCAGCTCATCGGCGTCGCGGGACCAGTCCGGATGGGCGGTGCGGGCGCGCGGGTCCGTGAACAGGTACCGGACGATGTTCGGCGCGGGGGAGTCCAGCAGACCGAGGGGGCCGACGAGCTGCTCGTAACCGGTGGTGAAGGCGAGCACATCGGTCAGCCGGTTCAGCAGAACGGCGGGCGTCGGCTCCAGCCGGTCGAGCAGGGCGCGCATGGTGGGCCGTACCACCCGCGCCGGCGGCCTGCCCGCGCCCGGGCACAGCTTGAGCGTGTCATTGGTGGCCTTGACGGCGTGCAGCAGGGCGAAGCGTTCGTCGGCGGTCAGCCGCAGGGCGTCGGCGAGCGCGGCGAGCACCTGCGGGGACGGATTGCGGTCCCTGCCCTGTTCGAGCCGGGCCAGGTACTCGACGCTGATCCCGGCGAGTGTGGCCAGCTCGGAGCGGCGCAGACCCGGGGTACGGCGCCGGCTGCCGGACGGGAGCCCGGCCTCGGCCGGCGTCACGGCCTCGCGGCGGGTGCGCAGGAAGAGGCCCAGATCGTTGTCGCTCACCGTACGTAATGTACCGGCGTGTACCGGCCCGGGGCCCGCCGGATCATAGCCCTGCCACTACTAGCCTCGGCCCGGTCTTCCTCGGCGCGGACTTCCACGGCAGGTTGGACCGGGGCTCGGTCGGCGATTGCTGCCTTTCCGCCGCTCGCGGCCCCTCTCCGCTCTTCCATGTACGTCCTCCGAGGGGTCTTCCGTGTTCATCGCCTACGCCGTTGTCGGCATCCTGCTCGCCGCCGCCCTGACGTTCTCCGCCCTCGCCACCTTCACCCGGCAGGAGAAGGTCGTCGGCTCGATGTCCGCGCTGGGCGTGCCGGACACGTGGTTCCCCCGGCTCGCCACGCTCAAGGCGCTGGGCGCGGTGGGCCTCCTGGCCGGGCTCTGGGTGCCCCTGATCGGAGCGGCCGCCGCGATCGGCGTGGTCCTCTACTTCATCGGCGCCGCGATCACGCACCTGCGCGCCAAGGACTACGCGATAGCCCCCGTCGTCGTCCTCGCTCTGCTGGGTGTGGCGGCGCTGGTACTGCGCCTCGCCTCCGCCTGACGGGCGGTGACCGGCCCGCGCCCCCGCGCCCCCTCTGGGCGCGCTCAGTTGCCGCGCCGGACCGACCGCCCCGCCAGGACATCCGTACGGCGGCCGTCCTCGATCACGAAGCGGCCGTCGATCAGTACATGCGGGATGCCCGTCGGCAGGGTGCGCGGGATGTCGAAGGTCGAGCCGGCCGCGACGGTGTCCGGGTCGAAGAGGACCAGGTCGGCGCGGTAGCCCTCACGGATCAGGCCGCGGTCGGTGAGGCGCAGGCGGGCGGCCGGGCGGGAGGTCAGATGGGCCACGCACTCCTCCAGGGTGAGAACGCCCAACTCCCGTGCGTACCGCCCCAGATACTGCGGGAAGGTGCCGTAGGCGCGCGGGTGCGGCTTGGCGCCCTGGAGGATGCCGTCGCTGCCGCCGGTGTGGACGCGGTGGCGCATGATCTGCCGGACGTTCTCCTCGTGGCCGACATGCTGGAGGATCGTCGAGCCGAGCGCGTCGTCGATCAGCAGCCTGCGCGCGGTCACCCACGGAGCCTCACCGCGCCGCCGCGCCGATTCGGCCACCGTCCTGCCGATGTGGTCCGCGAGGCCCGGGGCCGTGACCCCCGAGATCTCGATGGTGTCCCACTCGATGGGCACGCCGTGGCAGCCGTCCGCGCCGATGACCTCCATGTGGTGGCGGATCTTCTCGGCGGCGCTCTCGTCGCGGAGCCGCTCCAGGATCGCGTCGGGGCCGCCCTCGCTCGCCCAGCTGGGCAGCATCGCGACCAGTGTGGTGCAGCCCGGGGTGTACGGATAGGTGTCGAGGGAGATGTCCGCGCCCGCGTCCAGCGCCGTGTCGAGCAGCGCGAGCAGTTCGGGAGCCCTGCCCTTGTTCACGCCGAAGTTCATGGTGGCGTGGGCGAGATGGAGCGCGCAGCCCGCCCGCTGAGTGAGCGTCACCATCTCCTCGTACGCCTGGAGAGCCCCGGCGCCGTACGAGCGGTGGTGCGGGCAGTAGTAGCCGTCGTAGCCTGCCACCACCCGGCACAGCTCGGTCAGTTCGGAGTCGTTCGCGTACATCCCCGGCGTGTAGGTCAGCCCTGAGGACAGACCGACCGCGCCCTGTTCCATGGACTCGGCCACCAGCCGCTTCATGCGGGCCAGTTCGGCGTCGGTCGCGGGCCTGTCTTCCCAGCCGACCGCGTACATACGGACCGTGCCCTGCGGGATCAGATAGGCCGCGTTGACCGCGATGCCCCGGCCGTCGAAGCCGTGGTCGAGCCGGTCCAGGTACTCGCCGACCGTGCGCCAGTCGAAGTCGATGTCGGAGCCGTCGCCGTTCCAGCCGGTGATCGCCTGCCTGACCTGGGCGAGGGTCGCGTCGTCGACGGGCGCGTACGACACGCCGTCCTGGCCGATCACTTCGAGGGTCACGCCCTGCGCGGCCTTCGCCGAGTGGTCGGGGTCGCGCAGCAGCGCGAGATCGCTGTGCGCGTGCATGTCGATGAAGCCGGGAGCGAGGGCCAGCCCGGCGGCGTCGAGGACACGGGCGCCACTGAGGCGCGCGCCGCCGGCTTCCCGCCGTATCCCGGAGATACGGCCCGCCGTGACGCCGACATCGGCCCGGTACGACGCCCCGCCGGTGCCGTCGACGACGCGTACGTCGCGCAGGACGAGATCCATGGCCGGCCCTCTCAGAAGAACGTACGGACGAAGTCGGTGACCGTGCCGTCCGCCTCCACCAGCGGGATCAGCTGCCACTTGTCGAACGACGTACAGGGATGCGAAAGACCCATCCCGACCCAGTCGCCGACCTCGAGATCCGCCTCGGGCGTGGTGGCGAGCCAGCCGTGCTGGTCGGACAGGCGCGTCACCGTGACACCGGCGGCCGGGCGGATCTCGCCGGTCCTGCCGTCCCGTACGACCTGGGCCTCGGGCAGATCCAGGTCGTACGCCGCGTCCCGCTTGCCGGCGTTGACGAACGCCTGGGCGTCGGAGGGGCGGGAGACGACCTGCGCCCAGAGCCGGAAGGCGGGCTGGAGGGAACCCTCTTCGGGGACGCGGTTGAAGGGGGTGAGATGGCGGTAGTGGCCGTCGTCGTGCGAGACGTACGCGCCGGAGCGCAGCAGCTTCAGTACCGGACGGGACAGGGCGGGGATCTCGGCGAAGACGTCCGCCACCGCGTCGAACCAGGCGCTGCCGCCCGCGCTGATCACGATCTCGTCCTGCGCGTCCGTGAAGCGGCCCGCCGTGTCGAAGTCGGCCGCCAGCGCGGTGAGCCGGCGCAGCCAGGCACGGACGGTGTCGCTGTCGGCGGCCGGCACCTCACCCTCGTAGCCGGCCACTCCGGCCAGCCGCAGCGTGGGCGCGGCGGCGACCGCGTCCGCGACGGCGGCGCACTCGGCTTCCGTACGGGCTCCGGTACGGGCGCCCTCGCCCGCGCCCAGCTCGACCACGACCTCCACCGGGCGGGCGGCGCCCGCGGCCCTCAGCGCCTCGTCCATCAGCTCGACGCCGCGCACGGAGTCGACGTAACAGAGGAAGCGGAAGCCGGGGTCGCTGTCCAGCTCGGTGGCGAGCCAGCGCAGCGCCGGCGCGTCGACCAGTTCGTTGGCGAGGAAGATGCGCTGGATCCCGAACGCGCGGTAGACGCGGGCCTGGTGGGGTACGGCTGCCGTGATGCCCCAGGCGCCGTACGCCAGTTGGCGGGCGAAGAGCTGCGGCGACATGGAGGTCTTGCCGTGCGGGGCGAAGGCGAGGCCGTGGCGCTCGGAGTAGGTCTCCAGCAGGGCGAGATTGTGCTCGACCGACTCGGCGGACAGGGCGAGGACGGGGGTGGTGAAGCCGCCGGTGAAGAGGGAACGGCGCTCGGCGGCGAGCGCGCCGACCGTCAGGCCCTCGGCGTCCGGCGGGAGCGCCTTGAAGCGGTGATCGACGGTCTCGTCGGTCAGCCGCCGGTCGAGTCGCTCGTCCGTCCGTCGGTCCGCGGCCATGGGAGCCTCCCCTAGTCAGTGTCGTTGCAGCATTTGCAACGCCCATTGCGCATATCGCTCACCGCTGTCTAACATCCGAGCCGACACCGGGTCAATGGTGACCCTTTCCCCGATCGGCCGAGCGGCGAGGAGCCCCAGAGTGACCGGAACCGTAGACGTGGACGCCCACCCGCGCGTGGATGTCGTCTGCCTCGGTGAGTCCATGGTCACCTTCCTGCCCTCACGGCCCGGCCGCCTCGCCGACGTCCCCTCCTTCGCCCGTACGATCGGCGGCGCCGAATCCAATGTCGCCTGCGCGCTGGCCGCCGCCGGGCACCCGGTGAAGTGGGTCAGCCGGGTCGGGGCCGACGGCTTCGGTGATCACCTGGTCGACGCGGTCGCCGCGTACGGCGTCGATACGTCGGGCGTCCGGCGGGATCCGGACCGGCCGACCGGTATCTATTTCCGTACGGCGACGGACCGCGCCACCGACGCCCATGAGGTCGCCTACTACCGGGCGGGCTCCGCCGCCTCCGCGATGTCCCCCGGGAACATGCCGAACGAGGACCTGTGGTCGGGGCGCGTCCTGCATGTGTCGGGCATCACCGCCGCGCTCTCGGACGACTGCCTCGCCCTGATGCGCGAGCTGACCCGGCGCGGACCCGGCCGCCCGCCGGTCTCCTTCGACGTCAACCACCGCCCGGGGCTGTGGCGGGACGGGTCGGGCGCCGGCGTCCTGCTGGAGCTGGCCCGCGGCGCCGACCTGGTCTTCGTCGGCGAGGACGAGGCGGCGGAAGCCTGGGACCTGCACGGCGCGGACGCGATCCGCGCGGCGCTGCCCGAGCCGGGGACGCTCGTGGTCAAGCGCGGCAGCGCGGGCGCGACGCTGTACACGCGGGAGGCTCCGGCGGCGACGGACCGCGGCCCGGTCAGCTCCGTGCCCGCGCCGCACGCCGCCACCGTCGCGTCCGCGCCGCACGCCGCCACCGTCCCGTCCGTGCCCGCGCTCCGCATCGACACCGTCACGTCCGTACCCGCGCTGCGCGTGGACGTCGTGGCACCCGTCGGCGCCGGCGACGCCTTCGCCGCCGGCTTCCTCTCCGCGACCCTGCGCGGCCTGCCCGCCGCCGCCCGGCTGCGGCATGGCCACCTGATGGCCGCCGCCGCCCTCACCGTCCCCGGTGACCTCGGCGCGCCGCCCTCCCGCGCCCACGCCGACCGCCTCGCGGACCTCGACGCCGACGCCTGGGGGACACTTCGTCTCGGCCCCGGCTGGACGGCGGCCACGGAGCAGGAGGTACGTACCCCATGAGCCAGACAGTCGACCGGGCGCTGAGCATCCTGCCGCTGCTCGCCCAGGGCCCCGCCGACCTCGGGCAGGTCGCCGACCGGCTCGGCGTCCACAAGTCCACCGCGCTCCGGCTGCTCCGTACGCTCCATGAGCACGGGCTCGTCTACCGCCAGCAGGACCATCGCTACCGCCTCGGCGCGCGGCTGTTCGCGCTCGCCCAGGAGGCCGTCGAGAACCTCGACATACGCGAGATCGCCCACCCCCATCTCGTGGCCCTCAACGGACAGTGCGGCCACACCGTCCATCTCGCGGTGTACGAGGAGCACGAAGTCCTCTACATCGACAAGGTCGAGAGCCGCTACCCGGTCCGGATGTACTCCCGGATCGGCAAGCCGGTCGCGATCACCGTCGCCGCCGTCGCCAAGCTGCTGCTCGCCGACCTCCCCGAGGCCGAGCGCCGCGCCCTCGCCGAGCGGCTCGACTTCCCCCTGTACACGCCCCGTTCGATCCCGAACGCCGCCGCCTTCCTCACGGAGCTGGCGACCGTACGCGAACAGGGCTGGGCCGCCGATCTCGGCGGCCACGAGGAGTCCATCAACTGCGTCGCGGCCCCCATCCGCGGTGCGCAAGGACGGGTCGTCGCCGCCATGTCGGTCTCCGCGCCGAATGTCGTCGTCACCGCCGAGGAACTCCTCACCCTGCTCCCGCTGGTGCGCCGCACCGCCGACGCGATCAGCGGGGAGTACTCCGGAACCACCCACCCCAAGGAAGCTTCATGAGCGACAAGACCCCCAAGACCGCGCTGACCCCGGCCACGCACACCGCCCCGCCCGCGAAGTTCTCGCACGGCGTCCGCAAGGGCAACATCCTCCAGGTCGCCGGCCAGGTCGGCTTCCTGCCGGCCGTCGAGGGCCAGGCGCCCACCCCGGCGGGCCCGACCCTGCGTGAGCAGACCCTCCAGACCCTGGCCAACGTCAAGGCGATCCTCGAAGAGGGCGACGCGAGCTGGGACGACGTCATGATGGTGCGCGTCTACCTCACCGACGTCGACCACTTCGCCGAGATGAACGCGATCTACAACACGTACTTCGAGGAGCAGGCGCTGAAGGAAGCGCCCTCCGCGCGTACGACGGTCTATGTCGGCCTGCCCAAGGGGCTGTTGATCGAGATCGACGCGCTGGCCGTCCTCGGCTGACCCCTCTCTCAGGGAACCCGCACCGCTGAATCTCTTACGCTCACCGCGCCGTCCGGCACGGCAACCGCCCCGCGGAGTGCCGTGCCGCGATCCCCCCGCTTCGGGATCTCCGAGCGCGACACCCTGAAGTCCTGGACGGTGCTGGAGACGGTCCTGTCGGTGGCCGGTTTTGTGGTCGCCGCGGCGCTGAGTCCGATCATTTAGTCGACGATCTTCGAGCAGACGTAGTTCTTGCCGTCGTCGACCTCGTACCAGGAGTAGCGGGTGGTGTCGTTCTGGTACCGGCGGCAGGAGACATCGCTCTCGTCCGACGGCATGGTGTGGTAGCCCGTGATCTGCATGACGTAGGAATATCCCTCGGGGACGGTGTCGGCGCCGCAGCTCCATACGGTCCGGAGATTGCCGTCGCCGGCCCCGTCGCTGTCGGCCTTGGCGATGAAGCACTGGCCGACCTCGTACCGGCGGGTGAGGCAGAGCGTGGTGACGACGCTGTCGTCGCCCACGTTGCTCCACATCTCCTCGTCGGCGTCCGTATCGCACTCCCAGTCGGAGTCCGAGGTGGCGAACGCGACGCGGTTGTAGGCGTCGGCGGCGTCGCAGTCGACGCGTTCCGGTGCGGGGTCGTTCCAGCCCAGGCGTCCGTCGTCGTGCGAGCTGAGACAGTCTCCGGTGTCCACGGCCAGGAAGGCGAGGTCCGTCTCGTTCGGGGTGGGTGCGGCCGGTGTGGGGGCGGGATCGGTGTAGGAGCTGTAGGAGGAACCCCCGCTGCTCGACGAGCCGCTGGTGGAGTCGTCGGCGTCCCAGGGCTGCCAGATGAACATGAGGACGGCCACGCCGATGAGGAGCCAACCCCAGCCCGAGGACGACTTCTCGGCGGTGGCCGCGGGCGTCGTCGGGCTGGGGTTGGCGGAGGCGGTCCGCCCGGTGGAAGAACCGGTGGTCGAACCGCTGGCAGAACCGGCGGTCCGCCCGGCGGACGAACCGCTGGAAGAACCGGCGGCTGGACCGGCAGCGGCGGCGGGACCGGGCCGCGCCTGCCCCTCCCGCTCGGCTCGTTTCCGCGCGGCGCTTTCCTGTTCGGCCCGCGCCTCGGCCCGCTCGCGCGCACGCCGCTCCCGCTCGGCCCGCCGCTCGGCACGTTCCCGTTCCGCCCGGTCGTGCTCGCGGGCGGCCCGCTCCTGCTCCCGGGCGGCGCGCTCCTTCTCCCGTCGCTGTTTCTCTTCCTCCTCTTCCTGTCCGGCGGCCCGGGTGTACTGCCGGGTCGGTCCGGGGCCCCGTACCCCGCGCGTACGGTCGTCCGCGGCCGGGTCGTCCGCGTGCGCGCCCTCCGCGCCGGCGCCCGGCTCCGGGCCCTCCCGTAGCGTCCGCCCCTGCCGGTCGTACGCCTCGATCAGCGCCGTCCAGCGCGGTGGCAGCCATCTGCTGCCGCTCTCCGACACCGGAAGGCCGACGAGGCCCGACTTGAACTGGGCCAGTACGTCGGCGGGTTGGGGCCTGCCGGCCGGGTCCGCCGCCAGGCAGGAGCGGATCAGCTGGTTCAGCTCGCGCGGCAGCCCGCTCAGGTCCAGCTCGCTCCGCGACACCCGGGCCAGCAGCCCCAGGGTGTCGCCGTCCGGGGCGTACGGCGGCCGGCCGACCGCCAGATGGAAGAGGGTCGCGCCCAGCGAGTAGATGTCGGAGGCAGCCGTGGACGGCTCGCCCCTGGCCTGCTCGGGGGAGGTGAAGGCGATCGTGCCGAGGGTGAGGCTGGTGCGGGTGAGGTCGCTGGCGTGCGAGATCCCGAAGTCGATGACGCGCGGGCCGTTCAGCGGGAGCAGTACGTTCGGCGGCTTGATGTCACGGTGGACGATGCCCTGGCCGTGCAGGGCGACCAGGGCCGCCGCCACCCCCGCGCCCACCCACCGCACCGCCGAGGCGGGCGGGTGACCGGCCGTCCGCACCAGTTCGTCGAGGGACGGCGCGGCGATGTATTCGATCGCCATCCACGGGCGGGCCGCTTCGGCGTCGGCGTCCAGCACCCGCGCCGTGTAGCCGCTGTCCACCCGCTGGGCCAGCGCCACTTCGCGGGCGAACCGCCGGCGGTCGGTGTCACTGACGAGCCCTTCGGCGAGCAGGGTCTTGACCGCCACCAGCCGCCGGTCGGCGGAGCGCGCCAGATAGATCCGGCCCATTCCGCCCGAACCGAGCCTGCCGATGATGCGGTACGACCCCAGCGTCGCCGGATCGTCCTCGCCCAGCCGCATGATCTTTACCCCGGACATGCCCCAGCTCCCCCCGCTGTGCCCCTGCCCCCCGCTGCCCCGACGTGTCTCCCGACGTCGCGCCGCGGTCCCCTGGTGCCCTGAGCTTCCCACGGTCCCGCCGTGTTCGCCGCGCGATGGATAACACGCTCGGCGCCGCCGCCCCGTTCCCGCCGCGGATCCGGAATTCACGAGGCATGGTTGCCCGCCGCCCCGCATGCGTCAACAATGCGCATGACAAAAACGAAGGTACTTCGTTCACAGAGGGGATCCCCCACATGAAGAAGCCTCTCCTTGGTGCGCTTCTCGCCGTCCTGCTCCTCGGAGCGGGGGCGGCACCCGCGGTGGCGACCAGCCACGACGCGGGCGCGCCGGCGCTCACCACCACGGCCGAGAGAGCCCCCCAAGTCAAGGTCAAGGCGGTCGACTTCGCCGGGACGGTGGCGCTCAGCAACTGTTCCGGCTCTGTCGTCCGTACGCCGGCGTCGCAGCCGAGCGACCCCGCGCTGGTCCTCTCCAACGGCCACTGCCTGGAGAGCGGCTTCCCCGCGGCCGGCGAGGTCATCGTCAACAAGCCGTCCTCCCGCACCTTCACCCTGCTGAACTCGGCGGGCACCGGCGTCGGAACCCTGCGCGCGAGCAAGGTCGCGTACGGGACGATGACCGACACCGACGTCTCGCTCTACCAGCTCACCACCACCTACGCCCAGATCCAGAGCACGTACGGGATAGCGGCGCTGGAGCTCAACGCCGCCCGCCCGGTGCAGGGCACCGCCATCAAGGTGGTCTCCGGCTACTGGAAGCGCATCTACAGCTGCAACATCGATGGTTTCGCCTACCAGTTGAAGGAGGGCGCGTGGACCTGGAAGGACTCGGTCCGCTACACCTCCTCCTGCAACACGATCGGCGGGACCTCGGGCTCGCCGGTGATCGACAACGCCACCGGCAAGGTCGTCGCCGTCAACAACACCGGTAACGAGAGCGGCGGGCGCTGCACGGACAACAACCCGTGCGAGGTCGACCAGAACGGCAATGTCACCGTGCGCCAGGGCATCAACTACGCCCAGGAGACCTACGGGATCGTGGCGTGCGTCGCCGCGGGCAACCAGATCGACCTGTCCCGCGCGGGCTGCACCCTGCCCAAGCCGTAACGGCCCGCAGCCCGGACACGGACAGCGGCGCCGCCGGGAAGGCGGCGGCGCCGCGCGGTCATGGCACAGGCCGGTCACGGGGGTGCGCCTCGTCCATACTGGTCGGCGAAAGCGCCGACAGGTGGCGAGCGAGGGCCGGGGAGGCCGCACATGGTGCACATGGACCGGAACGGCGGACGGGACAGCGACATACCGGCCCCGCCCCCTCAGCCGGGCTTCGGCCCGCCGCCCGCGGCCTACGCGCCGCAGCAGCCGCATCCCGGGTACGCCGCTCCGCAGCCTCACCCCGCGTACGCCGCCCCGCAGCAGCAGTCCTATCCGGGGTACGGCCCGCCGCAACCGCAGTACGGCGCCCCGCAGCCGCCCGCCGGGCCCGACTTCCTCGCGACCGACCGCCGCAACGCCGTGGTGGTCGACGCCGCCGGTGTGTCTTTCGAGGCCAACGGCGCGACCGCTGAATTCGCCTGGCATCAGATTCATACCGTCCACCACAAGGCGGGCAACCACGGCTATGCCCTCATGGTGGCCGTGGTGCTCCCCGACGGCAGGTTCTACGAGTGCGTGGTGAACGCCCGTAGCCGCTCGAAGCTTCAGCAGTGGCTGGCGCAGCTCGGCCCCGTCCTCGCCATGTACCTCGCGCGCAGCGGGCGGTAGCCACCCCGGCCCCGCCACCGAACCCTCACTGACGGCCCTCTTGCGCGATCACTGACACCGGGATTTGGTGACGTGAGTCACGTACGGGGACGAGCGGGAGGCGAAGAAACGCATGGCAGGAACCACGGACACCGGCATGGACGAGGCCGTCTCCCGTCCACGCAAGTCGAGTTGGACCTATATCGGCCCGGGCATCGTCGTCGCGGCGACCGGCGTCGGCGCGGGCGATCTGGTCGCGACGCTCATCGCCGGCAGCAAGTTCGGCTACACCCTGATGTGGGCAGCGGTCATCGGCTGTGTCGTCAAGATCTCCCTCGCCGAGGCGGCGGGCCGCTGGCATCTCGCCACCGGACGCACCCTCTTCGAGGGCTGGCGCAGCGTCGGCCGGTGGACCACCGGGTACTTCGCGGTGTACGTCCTCGTCTGGGGCTTCGTCTACGGCGCCACGGCCATGTCCTCCAGCGCCCTGCCGATCGTCGCGCTGTTCCCGGACGGCCCCGGCCTCAAGACCTGGGCGGTCATCACCGGTCTCATCGGTCTGGTCTTCGTCTGGTTCAACCAGTACGCCGTCTTCGAGAAGGTCATGACGGTCCTGATCGGCGTGATGTTCGTGGTGGTCGTGTATGTCGCGATCCGGGTCGCCCCTGACCTCGGCGCCGCCTTCGCGGGTCTCGCCCCGGTCCTGCCGGACGGCTCACTGCTCTACACGCTCGGTCTGATCGGCGGCGTGGGCGGCACGATCACCATGGCGGCGTACGGGTACTGGGTCAACGCCAAGGGCTGGACCAACTCCGGCTGGATGAAGGTGATGCGCCTGGACAACCGGGTCGCGTACATCACCACCGGCCTCTTCGTCGTCGCCATGCTGATCATCGGCGCGGAGCTGCTGCACAGCTCTCATGTCGCCCTCACCACCGGCGACCGCGGCCTGATCGACCTCGGCACCATCCTGGAGGACCGCTTCGGCCCGGCCACCGCGAAGCTCTTCCTCGTCGGCTTCTTCGCCACGTCCTTCTCGTCGCTGATCGGCGTCTGGCACGGCGTGAGCCTGATGTTCGCGGACTTCGTGGAGCAGATCCGCAAGGAGCGCGTGGGGCTGGCGGTGGGCGAGGGCACCGGGGCGGCGAAGGAGGTCGCGGCCGGCGAGCGGGAGCGCTCGGTGCCGTTCCGCGCGTATCTGCTCTGGCTGACCTTCCCCCCGATCTCGCTGCTCTTCCTCGACCAGCCCTTCGGTCTGGTCGTGGTCTACGGCGTGCTGGGCGCCTTCTTCATGCCGTTCCTGGCGCTCACCCTGGTCTGGCTGCTCAACTCCTCCCGCACGCCCGCCGAATGGCGCAACGGCATCCTGAGCAATGTGATGCTCACGGCGGCGGGACTGCTGTTCGTGGTGCTGTGTGTCCAGCAGGTACGCGACATCCCCTGGTAGAGGAAGAAGCTCGGGCAGACACACGGCAGCGCCGTCGGGTGGGGTTTCGACGGCGCTGCCGGCCCTGTGGGGGGCTTGTGCGACCGGCCGCTGTCCGGGGGCCGGTCGGGTCTGGTGCGTTCGTGCGGTGCGGGGCGGTTGCTGCGGTGCGGGCGGCTACGGAAGGCCGTGGACGTGCGCGCCCACGGCGTCGGACCAGGCGTTGCCCGCGGCCGCGTCCCAGTTGGTCGACCAGGTCATCGCGCCCCGCAGGCCCGGGTAGGTCTTGGCGGGCTTGAACGCACCGCAGTTCGTGCCCCGCGTCAGACAGTCCAGGGCGTTGTTCACGACCGAGGGCGCCACATAACCGCTGCCCGCGCCGCTCGGCGAGGCCGGTACCCCGATGCCGACCTGCGACGGGTCGAGGCCGCCCTCCAGCTGGATACAGGCGAGCGCGGTGAGGAAGTCGACCGAGCCCTGCGAGTAGACCTGACCGTCACAGCCGAGCATCGAACCGCTGTTGTAGTACTGCATGTTGACGACGGTGAGGATGTCCTTGACGTTCAGCGCGGTCTTGAAGTACTCACCGGCCGTCGACTGCATGTCGATGGTCTGCGGCGCCATGGTGAGGACGAATCCCGGGCCCGCCTTTGACGCGAGCGACTCCAGCGCCTGCGTCATATAGGTGGAGTTGAGGCCGTTCTCCAGGTCGATGTCGACGCCGTCGAAGCCGTACTCCTGCATCAGCGCGTACACCGAGTCGGCGAAGGCGGTGGCGGAGGCGGAGTCATTGATCGAGACCGTGCCCTTCTCGCCGCCGATGGAGATGATCACGGACTTGCCGGCGGCCTGCTTGGCGGCCACGTCGGACTTGAACTGGTCGACGCTGTAGCCGCCGAGGCCGGCCGAGTCGAGAGCGAAGGTGACCTGGCCCGGTGTGCCGGTGGCGTCGGCGAAGGCGACCGCGATGATGTCGTACTGGTCCTGGACCTCGCCGAGGGTCTGGACGGTCGCGCCGTTGTTGAAGTTCTGCCAGTAGCCGGTGACGGCGTGAGCGGGTACGGCGGCGGGCGCGGCGGCCGCTGTGGGGGCGGGCCCGGTCGCCGTGTCGGCCGCCTGGGCGGCGGGTATCGCGAGTCCGGCGGCGGTGAAGACGGCCGCGACGGCCAGAGCGGCTTTCAGTCTGTGGGGACGTACGTTCCTCTGCACTGCATGGCCTCCGTGGGGGGAGTGTGCACGCCGCACCGCGCAGTGACGCACTGCGTGGACGCACGGCGTGTGAGGGGGTTTCGGGACGGTGGCCACCGTTGGTCCTCCAAACTGGTCCAGACCATTGTTCTTGTCAAGGGCCCGCACGGGATCCCGGTGGATCCGCTCCCGCGACGGCCTGTCCGCCCCCCCCAGCGGTGCGTCGGGTTCCGCGGCAGCGCCGCCGGGGGAGCGGCGGCGCTGCCGGTATGGGGTGCCTGTTACGGCAGGCCGTGGACGTGCGGTCCGACGGCGTTGGACCAGGCGTTGCCCGCCGTCGCGTCCCAGTTGGTCGACCAGGTCATCGCGCCACGGATACCGGGGTAGGTCTTGGAGGGCTTGAACGAACCGCAGTTGGTGCCCCTGGCGAGGCAGTCCAGGGCGTTCTTCACGATGGACGGATCGACATAGCCGCTGCCCGCGCCCCGCGTGGAGGCGGGCACTCCGAGGCCGACCTGCGAGGGGGCGAGGCCGCCTTCGAGCTGGATGCAGGCGAGTGCGGTGAGGAAGTCGACGGAGCCCTGCGAGTAGACCTTGCCGTCGCAGCCGAGCATCGAACCGCTGTTGTAGTACTGCATGTTGACGACGGTGAGGATGTCCTTGACGTTCAGCGCGGTCTTGAAGTACTCGCCGCCCGTCGACTGCATGTCGATGGTCTGCGGGGCCATCGTCAGCACCAGTCCCGCGCCGGCCTTGGCGGACAGCTGGCGCAGGGCCTTCGTCATGTACGTGGAGTTGAGGCCGTTCTCCAGGTCGATGTCGACACCGCTGAAGCCGTACTCCTGCATCAGCGCGTAGGCGCTGTTGGCGAAGGCGGTCGCGGAGGCGTCACTGTTGACCGCGACGCTGCCCTTCTCGCCGCCGACCGAGAGGATCACGGACTTGCCCGCGGTCTTCTTCGCGGCGATGTCCGCCTTGAAGTCGGCGACGGAACCGTAACCGACGGCCGGGTCGAGATTGAAGGTGAGCTGGCCGGGCGTGGCCGTCGCGTCGGCGAAGGACACGGCGATGATGTCGTACTGCGACTGGACGTCACGGAGCTTCTGGACGGCCGCGCCGTTGTTGAAGTTCTGCCAGTAGCCGGTCAGCGCGTGCTTCGGCACCGCGGGGTTGCCCGGGTTCCCGCCGCCGCTCTCGGCGGTCTTACCGGTCACCGCCGAGGACTTCGCGGACTCGCCGGCCGCGTTGGTGGCGCTCACCTGGAACTGGTACGAGGTGTTGGCCGCCAGCCCGGTCACGGTCGTGGAGGCGCCGCTCGCCGACTGGATCTTCGCGCCGCCCTGGTAGACGTTGTACCCGGTCGCCCCGGACACCGCGCTCCAGTTGAGCGTGACGGACGAGGAGGTCACGGACCCGACCGCGAGCCCGGCGGGCGTGCCGGGCACCTGGGGCTGCGGGTCACCGCCGCCACCGCCGTCGGGGCCGAACACGGACACGTCGTCGGCGTAGTACGCGCTCTGCCCGTACCACCCGTGCGTGTAGACGGTCACCGACCTGGTCGAGGCGCCGGTCCTGAAGCTGGTCGTGAGCTGCTTCCACCCGGAGCTGTCCGGCGTCCAGGCCGACACATCGGTCGTCCCGGTCCCTTCGGCCCCGAGATACGCGTACCCGCCCTGCACCCAGGCGCTCAGTGTGTACGTCGAGTTCGGCTGCACGGCCACGGCCTGCGTGCACTTGGCGTTGTCCTGGCCGGCGGGCGTGGCCCGCAGCGCGGCGGCTCCGCCGTGCACGGGCGAGCCGACCGTGGCGCCGCTGCCGGCGGAACAGGTCCAGCTGCCGAGCCCGGACTCGAAGCCCGCGTTCTTGGCCACGTTGATGTCGGCGGCCTGCGCGGTCCCGACCAGCCCGGTCAGACTCAGCGCACCGGCGGCCACCACAGCCACCGCCCCGCCGATCCAGGTCCTTATGCGTCTTCTACCGCCTGGTGCACGTTCCACTTGCTGCCTCCGCTGGGGTTTCGGGGAAGGAGGTACTCGAGAGGGGGAACGGTGGCCACCGTCGGGCGTAAAACTGGTCCAGACCAATCGAGTTGTCAAGACCTGTGGCACAAGGCCGTATACGAGAAGGCGCCGCCGCCGCCTCACTCCTCCTGGAGCTGGTCCGCCGCGTAGCCCGCCACACAGCCCACCACCAGTACCGCGTTCGACATCAGCAGGCCCTCCGCCGCGAGGCCGTCCCACTGGAGCGACATGTTGAGCGCCTGGGCCGCCACCGGCACGGCGAAGGCCGCCGCCAGGTGCTGGATCGGGGCGTCGCGGAAGGGATCGCGGTGCAGGCGGCCGGCGGCCCAGGCCGCGAGCGCGATGCACACGGCGTTCGGGAGATGGATCAGCAGCAGCCGGCCGAGGAACGTCTCCAACCTGTCGTCCGAGGCCAGATAGTCGTAGACCAGCGTGGCCTGGAGATACTCCGTGAAGACCAGGATGACGATGCCGGCCGCCCAGGCGCGCACGAGCGCGAACACCGCCGCCCCGCGCCCCTCGTCCCGCTGGGCGGGCGCCCCCGGGTAGTCGTACCGCGTCATTGCCCCTGTCCTCCGATCAGATCGTTGTGTGTCAGGCCGGCGCGCGTCGGGTCGTAGTGTGTCGGGTCGCCGTGCGTCGGGCCGGCGCGCGTCACGTCGGCGCGCATCAGATCACCGTGAACACGAACACCGCCGCGAAGCCGGCGGCCGCCAGCCCGCAGCCCGTCACCAGCAGCGCGTACGGCAGCACCGGTGACCAGCTGCCGCGGCCCGCGACCGTCGCCGTACGTTCGGGGGCGGCCGGGTCGTACGCCACCGTGACCTCGGAACCCACCCGCACCGCGCGGGTGGCCAGGTCCTCGAACTCGATTCTGCGTCCGTCCTGGGCGCTGAAAGTGAACACATGGCGCTGGGCGTCGGAGCGGTTGAACGGCTCGGTCTCGATCCGTACGCACACACCGGGCGCCCGGCCGCCCGCCCGCAGCGCCCGCGCCACCGCGGCCAGCCGGCGGGCGTAGTGGACCGCCAGCCAGCCGAACAGCAGGACCATGCCGACGAAGAAGACGTAGTCACCACCGGGAATCTCCATCGCGGCCGCCTACCTCACCGTGATCGAGTCGATGATCTTCTTCAGATCGCCGTCGCTGAGCTTCCCCTTGGCCGCGTCGACCCGTACCGCGTACGCCTTCTCCGCGGAGTCGAGCCCCGCGATGATCACGCCCTTGATCCGGGAGCCCTTCTCGGTGAACTCGAAGTCGATGCGCCGGGCCTCCTCCGTGCCGTCGGGGCCCGCGACCTGGATGTCCCGCTGCTCCTGGAGCGTCGAGCCGAGAGCGATCCCCGCCTCGGCGCCGATCGCCGCCTCCTCCACCGAGTCGGCGTTGGTGAAATCGAGCTGGACCGTGATCATTCCGATGTCCTTGCCGCCCTCGGAGAGGGTCGCGGCCGCCGCGTTGTACTTACTGCGCCCGTCCGCGCTCTGCGGAGTGAAGGCCGGCGGGTGCACGACCGTGACCACCGAGGTCTTCAGCGTGCCCCAGCCCTCGGGCACCGTGCCGCCCGCGGAGTCCGCACCGCAGCCGGCCGTCAGCACGACGGCTGCGGAGGCGGCGGCCGAGGCCAGCCATCCGGTCATCTTCTTGCTGCTCATGGCGTGTGTGCTCCTGTCGCCCGGGTCAGTTCGCACAGTAGCTGTACGGAACGTAGCTGCGGCTGTCCCCGTGGGGGGCGCCCAGGAACTGCGCCTTGTCGAGGGTCTCTTCCTTCTTCTCCGTGGAGACCGAGAAGCCGAGGCTCAGTCCCAGGTTCAGCTCGAAGCCGTACTCCGCCGCGTCCGTCGCACCGGCGTAGTTCGTCCGGCTCGACAGACCCTCGTCGAAGAGCAGCTGCCCGAACGGGTCGTCCGCGCCGGGCCGCTTCGTCGGCGCGTGGTCGTCGAACATGTAGGTGAAGGGCGCGGCGTTGTCGCCGCTGCCGTCCAGCCACTCCTGAGCGGTCCTGCGCTGCTGGTCGCCCGCCGCGCCCGGCGGGATGACCACGGAGTTGGTGACGACCTCGATGCCGGTGGACTGGTCGCTGCCCTTCACCCCGCCGCTGCCGCCGCGCTTGTCGTCGCCGCTCTTGCCGTTGTCGCCGCCGACCTTGACGCCGTCCTTCGTGGCGCCGGTCTCGACCGTACGGGTCATGTCGATACGCAGCAGCTCGCCGGTCTTCTTGTCGTGGGTGACCGTGATCGTGCCGGTCCGGGTGGTGGACGCCGACGACTCGCCGCTGAGGGGCCCGGCCTCGTAGCCGACCTTCGAGCCGTACTCGATGGCCGCGCTGTACGTGTACGCCTTGGTGCCCTTGAAGTCGTTGTCGGTCCAGGTCGCCTCGGGCGAGAACTTGAAGTTGCCGCCGAGCGTGGCGCTCAGCTTCTTCTCGTCGCCCGCCGACAGCTTGAGCCCGCCGGCCGCGCTGGCCTCAAGGCCGACCTTGCCGTAGCTGATGTGGCGGTTGCCGAGCTTGTCCTCGATGCGGTCGCGCAGCTTCTCCTCCTCGGCCATCGGGCCCTTGCCGAAGAGGTAGAGGATGCCGCTGCCGAGGCCGCCGCCCCGCGAGTTGGCGTGCCGGTTGGCCAGCTCGTACGTCTTCAGGTCCTCGATGTCGTCACGGAAGGACGCGGCCTCCTCCTCGCTGTCGAAGACCCAGGTGTCGCCGTTGGTGACCTTGATCCCGGCCCCGAGTTCGACCTTGTCGGCGCCGAACTTGCCTATCTTCGCGCCCGGTTTCCAGTCCTTCTTGGCGGCGACGGAAGCGGCGTCGGTGAAGGTCATCGTGACCTGCTGGTCGTTCTCGTCGACCTTGCCGTCCTTGTTGACGTCGGTCTTCGCCCTGAAGGTCTGCTGCTGGAAGCCGTATTCCTCGCCCCACTCGATGAAGAGGACCTTCGCCTTGGCGCCGGCCTTGTCGCTGATCGAGGAGATCTGGCAGAGGGGCGGCTCGAAGTCGGCGTCGGTTCTGGGGGCGGCCTCGTTCCCCGTCCCGCCGGAGCCGCAGCGGCCGCCGTCGATCACGCAGCGGATCTTCTGGCCGAGCGCATCACCGATGCCCGTCGTGCCCACCGCTCCGATGATCGCGACGACGACCACCACCATGCCGATGTACTCGGTGGCTGTGGTGCCCCGGTCCCGTCTCATCCGCTGTCCCCCTTGGTGACCGCGTGCCTCTCGCACGCTCGATCGGAAGGGAGCGTACGGACAGGGCGGCCTCCCTCGCGTGGGCCCGTGGACCCAACTCGGACCCAAAGCGGCATAGTTGTGTCAGGAGTCCCGCCCGATGAGTCATCAATTGAAACGTGAGTAAACAGCTGACTGCTTCGCCCGTTTTCGGTGGCGTCCTACCCGCGTGGACTGTTGCACTGAGAGCTGAAAGGTGTTCTCTGCACCGTAGGACGTGGATAAAGTGCGTGGGGCAGGTGCACGGAGCAGGAGAGATCTGCGGTCGCCGGGACTCCGGCGGCCGGAGCTGAACGGGGAACCAGCGTGCCGACCGCGATTGCTGTCACCAGCCCTGATCTGGTGTTACCACCGACGGATCAGCAGACGCCGACCGCGGCGCTGCTCCAGTCTCCGGACGCCCAGCCGTTGGAGGCCGCGCTCGCGGACATGCAGGTGCTTCTCGAACAGCACGGCTATGTCGTCGCCCTCTACCCGGCCAGCATCCCGGTGGCGCACCAGCGCCGGCTGCACACCATCCGGTCCGTCATGGAGAGCGACCGCATCGCACTGCTGAAACTCGACCTGCCGCCCCTGGGCGTCGCCGTACTCGTGCGCCAGATGCGGCAGTTGTCCATCTGTGACTTCAGCCCGGGAGTCGTCGCCTCGGCGGCTCGCCTGCTCTCGCACTACATATACGCCGGAGCGCTGCTCAGCTCCGTCACCAAGCTCGACCGCGTTCCGGTCAGCCTCAAGACACATGCCAAGTCCTGGGTTCCCGGCTCCCAGTTCGCCGTACTGGCCAACCCCGTACCGCAGTTGGTCAAGATCGGCGGCGGAGAGCTCGCCGGTCCCGAGTTCGGCACACAACTGCTGATCGCCAAGGGGCAGTTGCAGTCGGAGTGGGTCAGCGAAACCCTGGCCCCCGCCTGGCGGGTGCAGGGCGTGCAGGAGGCGGCCCTGCCGGCCGGGTCGCCCCGTTGGTGGGGCACCGCCAAGATGGTCGAGTTCGCCGCCTTCCTGCCGGACATCTCCGTCATCTATCAGCTGGTCTCGTCCGTGCGACGGGAATCGTGCTCGTGGTGCGGTATCGAACTCATAGGCGACCGCTGTGGGTTCTGCTCGGCCCCGCTCCACCCCGCCGAGAACCAAACCGACGCTCCAGGTGTCCTGAACCAGGGAGCCCCCATGCATCACGGCTCGTAGGCGACGACCGGTACCGCTCTCCGGACCGCTCACCCCGTCCGGACCGGCCGCCGCGGCTCAGGCACTTCGTACACCACGTTCCGATCTCTGTCCGCTCAGTCAACGCTTCTGAACGAGGTCTTCCCGCTCATGAATTCACGTCAGCGCCGTGGCGTCATACTTCTGCTCCTGTCAGTTCTCTGCGCCTTTGGTGTGTTCGCCGGCGTCCTGTCCGTGATCAGTGACGTGAACTCCAAGGTGGGTCCTGAGGTGACGGCGTACCGCATCAAGTCGGACGTAGCCCCTTATACGTCCCTGGACAAGGGCCAGTTCGAGAAGATCTCGATGCCGAAGCGCTGGCTGTCGGAGAACGCCGTCACGGACCTGTCGGTGGTGGAGGGCAAGATCGCCGTCAACCAGCTGAAGAAGGGATCCCTGCTCCAGGACGACATGGTCGTCCCCAGGCCGAAGATCGGGAATGACGAGCAGGAGATCGCCATCATGATCGACGCGGCGACGGGGGTCGCGGGCAAGATCAGGCCGGGTTCCTCGGTGAACATCTTCGCGACGTTCGCCGGCAGCAGGGAAGGGGAGGCGGACCAGTCGCGGATCATCGTCGCCAACGCCCGGGTCATCGATGTCGGCCGCCTCACCGCGCTGGAGCCCAACGAGGAAGACCGCGGTCAGCCCACCAACGCCGTACCGATCACCTTCGCGCTGAACACCACGGACGCCCAACGCGTCGCCTACGCCGAGTCCTTCGCCGAACACGTACGTCTGGCCCTGCTCTCCGACGGCAGCCCGACCACGCTGCGCCCGGGCGAGGGTACGTACGAGCTGAGCGAAGACAAGAACAAGTGAGGGCGGTATGACGACACGCATCCTCTCGGCCGTCGGTGACGCCGACGCGGCCCGGTCCATCACCACGCTGCTCAGCCAGCTGCCCGACGCCGAGCCCGCGAGCCCGGTGGGCGACTCGACGACGCTCCTCGACACCCTGGCCCGGCTGGCGGGCGAGTCGATCGACGAGCTGCCCGAGGTCGTGCTGGTGCACGAGCGGATCGGACCGGTACCGGCGCTCGAGCTGATCCGCGAGGTGGCCCTGCGCTTCCCCGCGGTCGGGGTCGTACTCATCACCACGGACGCCAGTCCCGGGCTCTTCTCCGCCGCCATGGACTCGGGCGCGCGCGGGCTGATCGGGCTGCCGCTCAGTTACGAGGACCTGGTGACCCGGGTCCAGGCCGCGGCCAACTGGTCCATCGGGGTACGGCGCCATCTGGGCCAGGGCAGCGACGCCTTCACCGGCCCCGGCGGCACCGTGGTCGCCGTCGCCGGCGGCAAGGGCGGTGTCGGTACGACGGTGGTGGCGGTCCAACTGGCCCTGGCGGCCCACGCGTCGGGCCGGACCACCGCACTGGTCGACCTGGACCTCCAGTCCGGTGACATCGCCTCCTATCTGGATGTGCAGTTCCGCCGCTCCATCGTGGACCTGGCCTCCATCCAGGACATCTCACCCCGGGTGCTCCAGGACGCGGTCCACACCCACCCGACCGGGTTGGGACTGCTGCTCGCGCCGGGGGAGGGCGAGCGCGGCGAGGAGGTCACGGACCGGGTGGCCCGCCAGATCGTCAGTGCGCTGCGCCAGCGGTACCAGGTCGTGGTCATCGACTGCGGCGCCCTGATGAACAGCGCCAACGCCACGGCCGTCGAGATGGCGGACACGGCGGTCCTGGTGACGACTCCGGACGTGGTGTCCGTGCGGGGCGCCAAACGCATGGTGCGGCTCTGGGACCGGCTGCAGATCCGTAAGGCGGAGGAGACGGTCACCCTCGTCAACCGCTACTCGCGCAATACCGAGATCCAGCCGCCGCTGATCGAGCGAATCACCGGAACCCGCGTGGCGCGGGTCGTCGTCCCGGCGAATTTCAAGGAGCTCCAGGGCGTGGTCGACTCCGGCCGTATGCAGGACCTGGAGGCCAAGAGCACGGTCAAGCAGGCGCTGTGGGGTCTGGCCGCCGAACTCGGCCTGGTCACCGCCGCGGAGAACGAGGGCAAGGGCGGAAAGCTCGCGAACGACCGCGGCTCGGTTGCCTTCGGGCGGCGTTCGCGCGGCACCACATCCAGAGAAGGGAAGAGGGGGACGGGGGGATGAGAACCGTCAGGTTCACCAGGCTCAGGAACCTCACCGGGCTCAGGAACTTCACCAGGCTGGGCAGGGACCACGACCGAGGTCAGACGGCGGTCGAGTTCATCGGCATGCTGCCGATCATTCTCGGCACCTGCATCATGCTCTGGCAGGCCGTGCTCATCGGCTACGCCTACACGCTGGCCGGGAACTCGGCGGACGTGGCCGCGCACGACGTGGGCATCATGCGCGCCGGCGACGGCTGGGCGGCGACGTGCACCGAGGGTGCGCGCAGGGGCCTCGCCGACCATGACTTCACCCTCGCCGACGCGGAGTGCGACCTGGACGAGGAGCACCGCTCGGTGCGGGCCAAGGTCGAGGTGTCCGTTCCGGTGCTGTTCCCCGGCTTCATCGACTTCCCGTTCAACGTGACCGGCGAAGCCAGTTCGCCGCAGGAGGGCTGACCCATGCTCGCAGCCGTCGAACGAGAACGGGACCGGGGAAGGGACCGCGGCAGGGGCAGGGGCAGGGTCCGGGGCAGGGACCGGGGCCAGACGGCCGTCGAGTACATCGGCTTCCTGCCGTTCCTGATCCTGATCGGGATCGTGGTCATCCAGCTGGGCATGGCGGCGTACGCGATCCAGCAGGCCGGCACGGCGTCCCGTACCGCCGCGCGCATCGCCTCGCACAACAACGCGGGCGACCCGGTGGCGGCGGGCAGGGCCGCGGTCAGTGACTGGATCCGCGACGGAACCCAGATCTCCATGGCGGGCGGTTCGTACGACGCGGCGAAGGCGACGGCGCGGGTGGAGATCCCGAAGATCATCCCGTGGATCGACTTCGCCCCGATCGAGCGGTCGGCGACGATGCCGCGCGACTGACCGACGTACGGATCGACGGAACAGCCGAGCACGGAATAAGGAGTTGGGACAGATGGGTCTTCTGGAGCGCAGGGGCGCCCCCGAGGAGAACGGGGGGAACCGTGAGGACGGCCATCTCGTCGCCAGCTACCGGTCGAAGCTGCTCCAGGAGATCGATCTCGCGGAGATGTCCGCGCTCGCGGCCGCCGAACGCAGGATCCGCCTGGAGCGGGTCCTCGGCCACATCATCAGCCGCGAGGGCCCGGTCCTCTCCACCGTCGAACGCGCCCAGCTCATCCGGCGGGTTGTCGACGAGGCTCTGGGCCTCGGCATTCTCGAACCCCTCCTCGAAGACGCCTCCGTCTCCGAGATCATGGTCAACGGCCCGGACCAGATCTTCGTGGAGCGCGGCGGCCGGGTGGAACTCCTGCCGATGCGGTTCGCCTCCAACGATCAGCTGATGCAGACCATCGAGCGCATCGTCTCCACGGTGAACCGGCGGGTGGACGAGGCGAACCCCATGGTCGACGCCCGTCTCCCGAGCGGCGAGCGTGTCAACGTGATCATCCCGCCGCTGTCCCTCACGGGCGCGACCCTCACGATCCGGCGCTTCCCCCGCGCCTTCACCCTCCGCGAGATGATCGGCCTCGGCTCGCTCGACGAGCACATGCTCTATCTGCTCTCCGGACTCATCCAGGCCAAGCTGAACGTCATCGTGTCGGGGGCCACCGGTACCGGAAAGACGACCTTGCTCAACGCCCTCTCCGGACTGATCCCGGAGGGCGAGCGCATCATCACCATCGAGGACTCGGCCGAACTCCAGCTCCAGCAGTCGCATGTCATCCGGCTGGAGACCCGCCCTCCGAACGTGGAGGGCAAGGGCGAGATCACCATCCGTGACCTGGTCCGCAACTCCCTGCGTATGCGCCCGGACCGCATCATCGTCGGTGAGGTCCGAGGCGGCGAAACGCTTGACATGCTCCAGGCAATGTCAACCGGTCACGACGGCTCGCTCGCCACCGTCCACGCCAACAGCGCGGAGGACGCGCTGATGCGACTGCAGACCCTGGCGTCCATGTCCGAGGTCGAAGTCCCCTTCGTGGCACTCCAGGACCAGATCAACAGCGCCCTGGACGTCATCGTCCAGCTGACCAGGCATGGCGACGGTTCCCGTCGGATCACCGAGATCGCCATCCTCGACTCGCACGGCCGCGAGCCCTTCAAGATCACCTCGGTGTGCCGCTTCGTCGCGCAGCCCATGGCGGCCGACGGAAAGATCTACGGAGAGTTCGAGTACTACCCGGTCCCGCGCAAGATCGCCGACCGCCTCTACATGGCGGGCCAGCCGATCCCGCAGGCCTTCGGTGTCGCCGCGTCCGACGCACAGCTCGCCACCCGCGAAGCCAAGTAGCCAGTAGGAAGACAGAAATGGATAACCTCGCTCAGCTGACGATCGGTGCCACGCTGGTCTTCTGCGTGCTCGCGGTCGCGGGCGTCCACGTATTCGTGTCGGGCAAGGCCCAGCGCGAGGCGCTCGTGCACCGTCTCTCGTCCACCCAGCAGATACCCGTGGTGGGGCGCCGCAGGCGCTTCCAGGGCGTGGACCGCAGGGTCAGGAATACGAGTTTCGGCAGAAAGGTCGAACTCAAGCTGGCTTCGACCGGACTCGACGTGACGCCCGGCGAGTTCTTCGTCTACATGATTGTCTCCGTCGTGGGCTGCTGGCTGGTCGCCAGTTCCCTGCTGGCCTCTTTCTTCGGACCGATCGCAGCGCTCATCGCCCTCTGGGCGGCGTTTGCCTTCCTCAACTGGCAGCGGCAGAAGCGCATCGAGCGTTTCATCAACCAGCTGCCCGAGCTGTCCCGCATCCTCGCCAATGCCACCCAGGCGGGGCTTGCGCTCCGGATGGCTCTGACGATGGCGGCCGACGAACTCGAAGAGCCGGCCGGTGAGGAACTCGCCAAGGTCGCCAACGCGCTGGCCGTCGGCCACTCCCTCGACGACGCCCTCGGCGATCTGGCCGAACGTCTGCCCTCGCGTGAGCTGGTCGTCCTTGTCACCACGCTCGTACTCTCCAATCGCTCCGGTGGCACGATCGTCAGTTCGCTGCGGAACTTGACCGAGACGCTGGAAGAGCGCAAGGAGACCCGCCGGGAAGTCCGGACCCAGTTGTCACAGGTGACCATGACCGCCTACATCGTCCCCGCTATGGGACTCGGCTGTCTGCTGTTCATCGACAACCTCTATCCCGGCGCCCTCGACAAGGTCACCGGATCCGCATTCGGCCAGGTGGCGGTGTTGATGTCGCTCGCCCTGTACAGCCTCGGCTTTTTCCTCGTCCGTCGCCTTGCCAAGATCGAAGTTTGAGAGGGGCCCTCATGGAATTGCTGCTTTCTCTCGCCGCCGGTCTCTGCACGGCGGGCGTCTTCTACGGCGTCAGGCTCTACCGTGCTGACGCCAAGCTCCCCGGTGATCTCGCCATCGCCCTGGAGGTCGGGTCTACCCGTACCAGCCTTGTCGGTTCGGGTATCGACCGCCTGGGCATGCGGTACGCGCCCTCGATACTGCGCATGATGGGGCCCAAGCGGGTCAACCAGCTGCGGGTGAAGCTCGACATGGCGGGGAACCCCGGTGGTCTGACCGTCGACCGTTACGCCGCGCGCCGGGCCGTCTATGGCTTTGTCGGCCTCCTGGGCGCACTGGCCATGCTCGTGAATTCGCATCCGTTCTTCGCCCTGGGGATGGCGGCATTCGGCATCTGGTGGGTCGACGTCGGTATCTGGTCGGCGATGCGCGAGCGCAAGGCGGCCATTGAACGGACACTGCCTGACTTTCTCGACGTCCTCGCGGTGGTCGTCTCCGCCGGCCTGGGGTTTCGGCAGGCCCTCGATCGTGTGTCCCAGAAGTACGTAGGTCCCTGGAGCGACGAGCTCAAGATCACTCTGCGCCAGATGGACATGGGTGTCAGCCGGCGGGATGCCTTCGAGCAACTCCGCAAGCGCAACGAATCCGACCAGGTGGCCCAGTTCGTCACAGCACTTCAGCAGGGCGAGGAACTTGGTGCTCCGATCGTGGACACGCTGATCGCCATCGCCAACGACATGCGCCGCACGGATGCCCAGAACGCCCGCCGCAAGGCGTCCAAGGCCGTACCCCAAGCCACCGGCATCGTGACGATGCTGATGGTCCCGGCCACGATCCTCCTGATCGGTGTCGGCATGTTCCTGGGGTCGGGCATGGGCATCGGCTGACGAGAAGACCTGGCACTCAGACCAAGAGGGGAGTGAAGACCATGTCGGCGCACTCCGCGTCCACCGGCCCGTCGGAGCCGATCACCGCGGGCGGCAGTCTCGTGGGTACCGGACCTGTGCCCGATGCTGCCGCAGAGCCCGCTTTCAAGATTCAGCTCAGCGCGCTTCAGGCCATGTGCCGACAGGTTTTCGGCTTCCGGCTGGCCATGATCGGTCTGGCGACTCCGTTCGCCCTCCATCGAATGGAGAAGGGCTGGCCCACCTGGCTCGTCGGCCTCGCCATCATCGTCACATTCATGGGTTCCTACCTGCTCTTCCGTGACTGGGAGCGCTTCGGGCCCGCTCTGCTGAAGCATCCCGCGCTGCTCGGTATAGACCTGTTCTTCGGCGCGCTGCTGCTGTTCACCGCGACGCCTGCCAGCCCGCTGAGCTATGTCACGATCTGCACTCCGCTGCTGGCCGGCCTGGTCTACGGCTGGCGTGGCGCGGGATTCTTCGCCTCGCTCACGGTGCTGATCATGGCATTGGCGTATCTGGCCGACGACAGGATCGATGTATCTCTCGTCGACTCCACTCTTCTCCCGGGGCTCTGTGTCATCGTCGGAGTGGTCGGAGTCACCCTGCGCGGCATGATGCTGCGCTTCGGGACGGCGACGGAGGCGCTCAGCGAGGTCCGGGCCCGCCTGGCGGTCACCGAGGCCGTGGACGGCGAACGGGCCCGTCTCGCACGGGAGATGCACGACTCAGTGGCCAAGACACTGCACGGCGTGGCCATGGCCGCCGACGGTCTCGCCAGTTCGGCGGGCCGGATGGATCCGCTCACCGTCAGGAATCAGGCCGAACTCGTCGCACGCTCCGCCCGGCGGGCCGCCGCAGAGTCCCGTGAACTTCTCTCCGACCTGCGCCGCAAGAGCGATCTCGGAGCAGAGGGGGTGGATGTGATGTCCGAACTGAACGCGCGCGTCGATGACTTCGCCCGCCGGAGCGGCATCCATGCCTCCTGTCACCAGCTCGGTGACACTCCGGTCCCCGAGGTCCCGCACGCCGTCGCGCGACACCTGCTCACCATTGCCTCCGAGGCGATGGAGAACGCCCACCGCCATGGCCACCCGACGTATGTGGATGTGGGAGCCGGAGTGGTGGACGGAGCACTGCGCATCAGGGTCTACGACGACGGCCGCGGGCTTCCGGCGGGCACCTCACTGGACGAGCTCAGGCGGGCGGGCCATTTCGGTCTCGTCGGCATGGTCGAACGGGCGGCCGGCATCGGCGCCCGTATCCGGATCGGAAAAGGGCGCGCGGCCAAAGGCACCGAGGTCCGTCTCGAGTTCCCCCTCGGGGCCCTGCGACCGGCCTGGCAGCAGGCACCGGCACCAACGCTCGAGAAGTAGTCAGTTCACCCGCACTCTCCACCCCACACCCCGAGAGGAGGCCGCATCATGCCGGACGACATGTCTTTCGCATCAGGGCAGCAGAACACGCCCTCGTCGCATGTCTCCCAGCACTCGTCGTCGCACAGCACTCCGATCCGTTCGGAGCACACACCCGCGCAGGTACCGATTCCCCAGCCGGCCGCAGCATCCGAAGGCTTCCCCGCTCTGCCCGCCCTTGAGTCCCAGCCATTGAGGGTGGTGATCGCGGACGACAACCCGGTCGTCCGGGCAGGACTTCAGGTCCTGCTCTCGGGGCGTGATGACATCACGGTGGTCGCCGAGGCGGCCGATGGACGCCAGGCCTATGAAGCAACCCAGCAGCACCGTCCGGATGTCGTACTGCTCGACGTGCGCATGCCGGGTGTGGACGGCATTTCCGCGCTGCCGCACCTGGTGCGCATCGCGCCCGTGATGATGCTGACGTACAGCCGCGAGAGCGAGATCGTGCGGGAGGCACTGCGCCTCGGAGCCGGCGGCTACTTGGTCCACGGGGAGTTCACTGCGGACCAACTCGTGGGAGCCGTCAAGGACATCAAGGAGGGCAGGGCCCACTTCACGGCGTCGGCGGCCAACGCTCTGCTGGCCCACATGCGTGGAGGCGCGCAGCCGGCGACCCCGCAGCAGCTTCCCGAAGGTCTCGGCGCGGTGTTCACCACCGGAGTGCCCTTCGGGACGGGACAGGCGGTCCCCACACCGCAGGGCGGTGCGAGTGCACACGGTTTTCCGTTGCACGATGCACCCACATGGGGCCCCGATTCGGGTCGCGGAGCGGGAAGTCAGGTACCGATTGCATTGCGAGGACCCCAGGGGTCTTCGCATGTGCAATCAAATGTGGGACAGTCGGTACCTGCGCAACAGCCACGTTCCAAGGAAGACTTCGGACTGAGTTCCAGGGAGGTGGAAGTGATGGACCTGATCTCGGCCGGAATGACCAATCAGCAGATCGCCGCCACCTGCTTCATCAGTGAGAAGACCGTCAAGAATCACATCAACCGCATCTTCGCCAAGCTCGGCAGCGCCAGCCGCAGTGAAGCCATCGCGATGTGGCTCGGCACGGCTCGCGGGCGGGGCGACGGCGGCGGTACGGGGAGGGGTGCGGCAAGCCATGGCTGAACGGGGGGCGGCGGGTCCGAGCCGTGAGGCCAGGACCGTGAACAGGGGGGCCCAATCTTCGCTTTGGGCCTTGGATTGGGCCCTGGGGCCCTCTTCCGGAACCCCCGACGCGTCGTACATTTCTCGTGTCGAAAGCGGCACCGGCCAGGAGGAAGCCGGAACCGACGGAGACACCGAAGAGACTTACGAGTCGGCCGGCACACGGTCGGCCGAACGCGGAGGGGAACATCATGTCGAACATCGTTCTGAAGGCTGCCGTCGAGACCAAGGTCCGTGTCAGTGGCTGGGCGAACACGACCGTCGAGGCGATGCAGCGCAAGGGCGACAAGGGCCAGACCGCGGTCGAGTACATCGGCATGCTGGTCGCGGTCATCGCGATCATTGCTGTGGTCGCCGGCATGACGGACATCGGCGACGAGATCGGCAAGAAGATCAAGGAAGTTGTCGGAACGGCCGGCTGACGATCGCTGTCACACGGAAGTACCGCGAGGCAGGGCAGGCTTTCCCCATCTACATCACGGTGGTGGCGAGCCTGCTCTTTCTCGCGTTTGCGTACTTTGTGGTCGGCAAGGTCGCCGACAAGCGCAACGATGCGCAGGGGGCAGCCGACGCCGCCGCGCTGGCAGCCGCGCAACAGGCTCGGGATCAGATCGGACGGGACCTTCTCGGTTCCATCCTCGACCCGGTCGACTGGCAAGATCTGCTCGATGGCCGAGGATTCGGCACCGGCAGTTCGTGTGCCGAGGCAGGACGGTTCGCGACGAGCAACGAATCCAGACTGACCGCTTGTGACCCGTACTTCGGCGCACGCTGGGGATTCACCGTCAAGGTCGAGACTCGGGACACCGTGGGCAAGTCGGTGATTCCCGGCACGGCGAACAAGAGGGGGAAAGCGACGGCCAGGGCGATTATCGAGCCCCGCTGCAGCTTCGAAGTGAAGCCCGCGCCTGACGACGGTGACGATCCGGGCAGCGGTGAGGAAGACGACAAGCCCGTGTTCCCTGGCGTGGTGCGCTGCGACTGGGGAGACTTGCCGATCGACCCGGAGAGTCATGACCCCCTGCCAGATCTGGCGGATCTCTTCAAGGTTCGCCTCGTTGAGTCCGATTGACCGAGTGAATGACTAACAGAGGAAGAGCAGAGATGAGCATGCGGAAGATTTCGCAGGCCCGACGGGCGGCGGCGGCCGTCATTGCGGCGTCGGCCCTCACTTTCACATTGGCTGCCTGTGGAGGAGACGACGGCAAGCCGAGCGAGTCCTCCAAGTCGAAGTCGGACTCGGCCACAGATGATGCGCCGAACGGTCAGGTCAGCGCCTCGCAGGAGCCAGAGACGGTGATCGTGACCCTCAAGGGTGAGGAGGGGATCCTTCTCGACATCACTTCGGTCGTCCGTGACTCCGGCGGCTTCGTCACCGTCAAGGGATTCATCAGGAATCCCACGGACAAGAAGTACTACGACACCGCTACCTGGACGGGCCCCGAACTCGAGCTGAAGAAGGGTGCGGGAGGAGGCTCGCTCGGCGGAGCCACCCTGGTGGACAAGGCGGAGAAGAAGCGCTATTACATCCTGCGCGACACGGAGAACCGTCCTCTGGCCACCACCGGAATCCCGAGCATCGAGCCCAACGCCAAGACGCCCGCCTTCATGCAGTTCCCGGCCCCGCCGGACAGCACCACCGAGGTGGATTTCCAGCTTCCGACCTTCCAGTCCGTCACCCTCAAGTTCTCGGGTGCGTGAGTCGATGTCGAAGCATCTCCCGAGGAGGAGCCTGGCCTTTGCCGGCTCGCTCACTCTTGCCCTGACGATTTTCACGGGTCCGGCGGCCCTCGCCGATGGGCCCGACCCCACCCCTTCCTCGGTGGCCGGGACCGAGGTCGATCAGAGCGACCCTGATCTGGTCATGGTCGACGGTGCGACACTCGCTCCGCCCAAGGTCCTCGAGATCAAGTCGGTCGTGGGTGACGAAGGCGGAAACGAGCAGCGTGAGGACTCGAACTCCAACGTCAAGTTCAATCTCCAGGCCGAGGTTCTCTTCGGAAAGGACAGCGCGAAGCTGAGCCCGGCGGCGAGCTCGCGTATCCAGGAGATCGCGGACGAGATCAAGAAGCAGAACACCACAAAGGTCCGGGTCTTCGGCTTCACGGACAACCTCGGCTCCTCTGCGCACGGCGATGTGCTGTCCAAGCAGCGTGCCGATGCCGTTCAGGGCGAGCTGGTGAAGGCGCTCGGGGCTTCGGACATCACGTTCGAGATCCGCGGCTACGGCGAGCAGTATCCGATCGCCGACAACAACAAAGAAGAAGGCCGTAAGAAGAACCGGCGCGTGGAAGTCTCCTTTCCGCGCCTCACGGGTTGATCCGACGCACCCATGAAGTGGGTCGTGTAAGGCCTCAAGACTCGCTGCCTCGTCGCAGCGTGAGCCGCATGGCGGCGGCATAAATGCCGCCGCCATGCGGACTCGCAGGTCGGAGCGTTACGGCGACGATCGCCGGAGGGTAACTACGGCCCTCGACGGGGGAGTTGGGCCGGGCATGGCACGTACGGCGGCGGTCCGGTGGGCGGCGTGGACGGCGGGGGTGCTCGTCCTTGCGCTGCTGGCGGCGTGGACCTGGTGGCGGGAGAGCGACAGCGCGGCCCGCTGGCGCTTCGAGGAGGCCATGGAGACCTACTGCGGGGGTGTGCTGGCCCACGAGAAGGGCCCGCTGTTCGAGGGCTTGTGGCCCCGTACGGAGCTGATGAGCGATCTTGACCTCGGTCCGGACGCGTACTCCTGCCTGCTCGGTGAAGCGCGGGCGGAGGTGACCGTAGCGCTGCTGCGCGCCGAGGATTACCGGGACCGGGACTTGGAGCGGCTGCTGCCGCCCTTCAGCGGCAGCCTGCTGCCCGTACCGCTGACCGGCGGCTGGCGCGGTGCGGCCGACGGCGATTCGGTCCGGGTCCTGGTCAGCTGCCGGGGGGATGAGGACCTCGTCTCAGTGACGGTCGGCTCGTACCTCTCCCAGACCGCTTCCGAGGCGAAGGAGGCGCGGCAGGAGCAGGAGAGCGGCTGGCTCGACAGCGACCTGTACTGGGCCCGGTTCGCTGCCGCGACGGCCGTCAAGGCCTCGGCGCACTGGGGCTGCGAGGCCGAGGAGGGCAAAGCCCTGCGGGCGCTGCCCGCGGTCACCGGGCCTGAGTCGATCGCGGGCGCGGACGGCACCTGCGTGGGCCTCCCCTTCGCCCGCGACGAGCGCCTGGACACGGTCGAGGAGACTGCGGCCGGCGGCAGCGCCCTGTACGAGATCTGTGAGGTCGGGGCCTCGCATTACTTCAACGAAACGTACGTCTTCTCTGCCCGTTTCGGCCCGTACGCGTCGCGCAAGCGGGGCCATGACACCACGCAGGCGGAGGCCGGGGCTGACGGCGGCACGCTATGGGCGAGCGCCCGCTGCCCCGACGACGCCGAGCGCGCCCTGTTCACCGGGTCCGTACCACCCGAGGCGGCCACCGTGTGGCTCCCCGGAGAGAAGGGCAAGGGGACCTTCGGACTGCCCGCCTTCCGGGAGTTCGCGGAACGGTCGGCCAAGCGGCACGGCTGCACGGACCTACGCCTGCCGACAGCCGGCTGAAGCCCTCAGCGGCCACCCCATACCGGTACCGATTCGTCGCGGTCGGCTCAGATCGCTTGCCGGTGCGAGAGCGTGATGCGACGCCGCGTCCAGGTGTTCCGGGAACAGCCCGAGCATGCGGGTCCGGGCCAGCGCATCTCAACCGGCTCTTGTCGAGCTGGCGTTATGGCCCACCATGGTCGCGTGACGACGTGGATGCGCTGCTACTGGGACGAAGAAGACATCTGGTTCTACTTCGAGGTCGATGCCGAAGGCTGGGTGATCCGGCAGGTCGAGCTCCAAGGGCCCGCGCTCACCCCGGTGGCCGCGGCGTCCCTCGACGAATGGCAGCGAGCCTATGACGCCGGCCGCCTTGAGGAGTACGACAGCAGGTTCGGTCTCACCGCTGAGCTTCCCGTCCCGGAGTGGGAAGGCCACGATCCCGAGCAGCTGACCTCCGACGCCTTCGAGGAGGTCTGGGATGCCGCCCGGCGGCGGATCGCCGACGCTGCTGGGCGATCGACGGCACCTGGGTGCGGGTCCTCACCGCGCTGCTGATCCCAACAGTCACCGGGGCAGACCACCCGCAACTCGACCGCGAACATGCTGCGCTGATCGCTCTCGAGGACTGCCACGTACTGGCTCCGCGAGACCTCGATCGTGCCGCGTGCGTAGGGGGTCGTGTCGAAAACGAAGTAGCGGCCGTCCTTGCCCGAGATGACCAACGCCCCAAGCTCTGCCTGCACCTTGCCGGGCAGGCACCGGAAGCCGAGCCACATTGCGTGCCGGTTCGCTCCACTCAGGAACAGGCGCGCCAGGGCAGCTGTAGAGATCGGGAAGAGAAGCTCCCGACCCCGTTCGACCCGAGCCACGTGGTGCGTCGGAACAGAGGTCCTGGCTTGGGCCCCAGGGCCCATGCCAGGTTGGCAATCAGCGGCTAACGTCCCGAAACATGTCGCGTACGGGGGTAGTTCGACGTCGGGTTGGCCATTGGCTGCTGAAGCGTTGGTCGCGGAATCGTGGGCCGCGTACGGATGCGCGTCTGCTGGGGCTGCGCAGGGGGCAGTCGGGGCAGACAGCCGTCGAGTACGTGGGTCTGCTCGCGGTGGTGATCGCGATTGTCGGCGCGCTGGTGGCGACCGGCATCGGTCCGACGCTGGCGGACGGCATCAGAACGCAGGTGTGCCGGGTCGCCGGCGGGAGTGACTGCGGCGGCGGCAACGACACCGAAGCAGTCGGGGACCAGGGCGGTCAGGGAGCCGCCGAGCCCGCCGCGGACACCGGAGGCACCGACGGCGCCGGCGGGGAGAAGACCCCGGCACAGCTGGACTACGAGAAAGCGCTGAAAGACCTTCAGGACGCCCAGGCCGCCGAGAAGTCGGACTCCGACAAGGCGAAGGAGGCCGCGAAGGAGCTGGCGAAGATCCTGGCGGACGAGCTGGGGATCACCGACGCCCTGGACTGCATCACCAAGGGCGACATGGGGGCGTGCACGGAGACGCTGATCAATGTGCTGCTCAGCGTCGTCGGCGGTGCGGTCGGCAAGCTCGCGGCGAAGTACGGGGCGCCGTGGAAGTGGAAGAAGGCCGTTCAGCTCGTCAAGAACCTCAAGAAGCACGGCGGGGATCTGTACGACGGCCTCACGGGGCTGATCAAGAACCGTAAGAAGGTCAAGGAAGCGGAGGAGAAACTCGCCGACGCCCGCAAGAAGCTGGACGGCGAGAAGAAGGACCCTCCGAAAAAGGACCCCGCGAAAGAGGAAGACCCCAAGAAGAACCCGCCCTGCACCAAGCACAGCTTCCTGCCCGGCACCCCGGTGCTGCTCGCCGACGGCAGCCGCGTCCCGATCGAGACCGTCAGCGTCGGTACGAAGGTCACGGCCACGGATCCCACCAGCGGTCTGACGGCCATACGCGCGGTGACCGACACCATCACGACCTACAGCGACCGGGACTTCACCCGGCTCCAGGTCGTGGTCGACGGCCGGGCGGTTCCTCTCACGGCCACCGACACGCACCCGTTCTGGCTCACCGGCCGGGCCAGCTGGGTCGACGCCGGTGACATCCGGCCCGGCGACCGGCTGCGCACGCCGAGCGGAGCATCCCTCCGGGTCGCGTCGGTCTTCCGCTACACCGAGCGGCAGACCACCCATGACCTCACCGTCAGCGGCATCCACACCTACTACGTCGGCGTCGCCGCGCAGAACGCCCTCGTGCACAACTGCGACGAGTGGACCAGCAAGGGCAACCTCGACGAGCACTACGAGAAGCACGGCGACGAGATGGGGTACGAGTCGCAGCGCGAGTACGAGGAGGCCGCCAAGGACCTCTTGTGCGACTGTGACGGCGGCCGGCCTGGCGTCTTGGTCAAGGAGGCCTCGGAGGACGGCTCCATCCGCTACTTCGACCCCGCCACCGGGGAGTACGGCATGAAGAGCAAGAAGGGGATCATCAGCTTCTATAAGCTGGACGGCGGTCTGGCGGCGTTCAAGGGCATGCCGGGCACCATGCGGCCCAGGCGGCGGAGGATGCGGCGTGAGCGTGAGTGACCATGACCGGGGCGGTCCCCCGTACCCCTGCGTCTGCTGCGGCCACACGGTCTTCGAGGACCCGCCCGGGTCCTCGATGATCTGCCCGGTCTGCAAGTGGGAGGACGACATCACCCAGCTCCGCTGGCCGACGATGGAGCGCGGCGCCAACCGCGTCTCACTCGTCGAGGCCCAGCGGAACTACCTCGCCTCGGAGGTGTCCGAGCTTCGCTTCGCGCACCGGGCCCGCCCCGCGGCCACGGGTGAGGAGCGTCCCCCGGGCTGGCGGCCCATCTCCGCCGACGAGGACTCCTTCGAGGACCCCCTCGTACAGGAACAGCCGTGGCCCGCCGACTGGACGGTGCTGTACTGGTGGACGGACCGCTTCTGGCGGCGCACCGCCTGAACGGGCCAGCGCTGCCGTTCGACCCGCTGCCGTTGGGCGCGCTGTCGTTGGACCCGCTGCCGCCCGAGGCCGGGCTGTCACATCTAAGAGGAGGGGCGGGGGAGTAGTGGACGTGCCCTTTGGGGAGGAGCTGCGGGCGGCGCTGGGGGCACCACGGGAGGCACGGCGGCTGGGGAGCAGTCCGCGCTCGCTGGTGTGGCGGGTCGAACTGGCGGACGGGACGCCCGCCGTCGTCAAACAACTCGTAGAAGGCCCCGGTGACGACGAGCGGTACGCCGGCGAGGTCGCCGCGCTCCGGCTCGCGGGGCGGGTGCGACCAGCTGTCGTACCGCGGCTGCTCGGTACGGACGAGCGTGCGCGGGTGCTGGTTCTGGAGCATGTCGAGCATCTGACCCCGGCCGAGGGGTGGCAGGTCGAGTACGCGGCGGCCCTGGCCCGGCTGCACGCGGCCGGCAGTGCTGCGGAGGCGGATGTGCTGCCCCGCTGGTCGGGGCCGACGGGTGACGACATCGACTCCTTCCTCGCGCTCGCCGGCGCGCTCGGCGTCGCCGTCCGGCCCCAGGTGCGCGACGAACTGGAGCAACTGACGCAGCGGCTCGGCCGGTTGCCCAGCCGGGTCGCCCTGCTGCACGGCGATCCGTGCCCCGGAAACGATCTGCACACCGCCGATGGAATCCGCTTCATCGACTTCGAGCAGGCGTCCCTCGGCAACGGGCTGATGGAACTCGCCTACCTACGGATCGGCTTCCCGACCTGCTGGTGCGTCACCGCCGCCCCGGAACCGCTGCTCCACGCGGCGGAAGCCGCCTACCGCTCCGCCTGGCGCGACGCGACCGGCGCCGAGCCGGAAGGCGATCTGGCCGACGCGTGCGCCGGGTGGCTGATCCGTGGCGACGCCCTCGTGCAACGCGCCCACCGGGGTACGGCCGACCAGTTGGCCAGGCTTCCGCGCCGGGACTGGACATGGGGTACGGCCTCCGCCAGGCAGCGGCTGCTGCACCGCCTCGTCGTGGTTGGACTGATGACCGCGAACGACGGTGACGGTGGTGACTGCCGTGACGTACGTGACGGCCGTGACTGCCGTGACGGCGCCACTCTGACCGGCCTGGGACGGCTCAGTACGGAGATGGCCGACCGGATGCGTACCCGCTGGCCCAGGCTGGGCCCGGTCCCGGTACGACGCCCGGACTGAGGGGGTCCGAGGTTGGGTCCGGGGGCCCATGCGTGGCTGTGAAAGCCGTTGTTAGCTTGCGGAACAGCCACAGCCACAGCCACGGTCAGCCATGGTCAGCGGCGCCGTGCGGCGAGCGAGATGGGGTACGGGATGAGGAAGCGCACCGCGAGCATGGCACGGCGCATCACTCTGGCCGCGGCGGGCACCGCGCTCGCGCTGGGACTCGCGGGCGCCTGTGGGGGCGAGGCGAAGACCGACGGCCGGGGCGCGGCGGACCAGCCGGAGAAACAGGCAGACGCCGGTATCTCGACCCCGCCCAGCCGGTCGTCCCAGCCGCCACGGTCGTCCCAGCCGCAGCCGGATGTCACCGGCGCCGGTGCGAGTGACGGACGGGTGCTGACCCAGGCCGAGCTGGACCAGGCGATCCTTGCGGCCGGGGACGTGGCGGAGTTCGGCGTCGGCCCCATGGACGCACCACCTCCGCAGGGCGAGACCGCCGACCGGCCCGAGTGCCTCCCCCTCACCGCGGTGATCAACGGCAAGCCGGAGCCGCTCGCGAAAGCCGCCGCGTACCGGCAGCTCGTCGGTACGAAGGACGGCCGGCCCGCCGTCTCCGAGTTCCTCACCACGCATGGTGCTCAGGGCGCGAGCACCCTGCTCAGCCGGTTGCGCGCCGCCGTCACCGCCTGCGGGGACGGCTTCACCGCGACCGGCGGCGACGGCCCGTCCACGTACATGGGTGTGAAGCGGCTGAGCGCGCCCGAGGCCGGGGACGACACGCTCGCCTATCAGGTGACGGGCGACTTCGAGGGCGATCCGGTCCCGTTGGTCTTCCATGTCGTACGGGTCGGCGGCACGGTGGCCACCTTCTACACCGCCAACTTCGAGGACGCCACGACTCCACAGGTCCCGCCCGTCCTGCTGCTGACCCAGGCCGCCAAGCTCGCCTAGGGTCCAGCGCCCTGCCGTACCCACAACCGCTATACGTCCAGGCTGACGCGGACACCCGGCCGCAGCCCCCACCGCGCCATCGCCCCGGCCTCCGCCTCCAGCACATGGCGCGCTCGCCACCGTGGCAGCGGCAGCCGTCCCGGCCGCAGCGTATGGACGTCGAGGACCTTCAACTCCTTGTCCAGATAGGCCACATCGATCGCGAAGCGCATCCGGAAGGTGTGCACGCTGTTGCACGGGGTGATCAGCAGCGCGCCCTCGATCCCGTCGCGCCCGAGCAGGCCGCGCCGTCGGGCTCCGTAGGAGGCGGCGACCTCCAGATCCACCGAGCCGCTCATCGAGCCGCCCTGAGATCCGTCCACCGAGCCGTCCTGCCCCGCGACCGTCAACTGTCCACTGCCGTTACGCCATTTGCCCATGGCCGTAGACCGTAGCGCCCGGGGTACGGTCCCGAGTCCCGGACGGCACAGTCAGCACGGCGGACTCTGGGTCCTGGAGCGCCGCCAGTGGGCCCCTGGACCCATGACCCGGGCCCGGGCGCGGCTCTAGGGTCAGTGATGTGTACGCCACGCTGATCGCCGTCGCCCTTGTCTGGGGTGGAGCCACCGGACTGCTGCTGCCGCGCGCCGCGTACCGGCTCTCCGTCGAGCCGGAGGACGCCTGGCGGGACAGCTGTCCTGCCGGACACCCGATCATCGGACCCGCGCGCGGGTGGCTCGGCGGCGCCCGGTGCGCGACCTGTGACGCGGCCGTGCCGTCCCGTACGGCGGGAAGCCTCGGCGGCGATACGGCAACCCCCGATACGGCAACCCCTGACACGGCAACCCCCGACACGGGAACCCCCGACACCGGAAGCCAACAGGCCCCGGTTACCGACGCCCCCTCCGTCCTCGTCCCTCTCATCACCGCCCTCGCCTGCGCGGCCCTTGCCGCCGCCACCGGCCCCCGCCCGGAGCTCGCCGTATGGCTGCTGCTCGCGCCCTTCGCCGTACTCCTCGCCCTCGTCGACCGCAACGTCCACCGGCTCCCGGACCAGCTGACGCTGCCCCTCGCCGCCGCGGCCGCCGTATTGCTCGGCCCGGCCGCCCTGCTCCCCGGCGCCGGCGGCTCCTGGCCGACGGCGCTGCTCGGTGGACTGGTCCTCGGCGGCTGCTACTTCGTCCTGTTCCTGATCAATCCGAACGGCATGGGCTTCGGCGACGTCAAGCTCGCCCTCTCGCTCGGGGTCGTCCTCGGCTGGTACGGCTGGCTGGTGCTGTTCGTCGGGGCCTTCGCCGGGTTCCTGCTCGGGTCGCTGTACGGACTCGGGCTGATGCTGCTGCGCCGGGCGGGCCGCAAGTCGGCGATCCCCTTCGGCCCCTTCATGATCACCGGCGCCCTGCTCGGACTCGTCCTCGGCGGCCTCGCCGCCGCGTGACGTTCCGGTCGCGTGACGTTCTGTACGTTCCGTACGTTCTTCCGTAGAGCGACCCGAAAAGCGTTCGCCCGCGCCGGAACCGTCCTGCCACGATCGCTCCATGCCGCGCACCCGTCCCCGCCCCCGTCCCCGTTCCTTCGAAGAGCTGATCGCCGAGGCCGAGGCGGTGTCCGTCGACGGCTGGGACTTCTCCTGGCTGGACGGGCGTGCCACCGAGGAGCGCCCCTCCTGGGGCTATGCCCGGTCGATGGCCGAGCGGATGTCCCGTGCCACCGCCGCCCTCGACATCCAGACCGGCGGCGGTGAAGTCCTCGCGTCCGTACCGATGTTGCCGCCCCTCACCGTGGCCACCGAGTCCTGGCCGCCGAACATCGCGCGCGCCACCGCCCTGCTGCATCCGCTCGGCGCCGTGGTCGTCGCCGATCCGGACGAGCCGCCGCTGCCCTTCGCGGACGACGCCTTCGACCTGGTGGTCAGCCGCCATCCCGTACGCGCGTGGTGGGAGGAGATCGCCCGGGTCCTGCGGCCGGGCGGCACGTACTTCTCCCAGGAGGTCGGCCCGGCCAGCGTCTTCGAGCTGGTCGAATACTTCCTGGGACCGCAGCCGCCCGAGGCACGGGGACACCGCGACCCCGAGCGGGCCAGGCACGAGGCCGAGGCGGCCGGCCTTGACGTCATCGATCTGCGCACGGCGACGCTGCGCACCGAGTTCCTCGACATCGGCGCCGTCGTCTATTTCCTGCGGAAGGTGATCTGGATGGTGCCCGGCTTCACGGTCGAGGAGTACCGCGACCGGCTGGAGGCGCTGCACCGCCGCATCGAGACGGAAGGCCCGTTCGTGGCGACGACGACACGCTTCCTGATCGAGGCGGTCAAGCCCGGCTGAGGCCCGAAGCCCGACGCCTGAGGCCCGAAGCGTGACGCCTCATGCCCGCCCGTCCCGCCGCGCTCAGGCGTGCGGTCCGACCATGACCTTTCCGACCGTCAGTTCCGGCTTCCCCTCAAGGATCTCGCCGGTCCGCTCCACCTGGGTCTCCAGCTCCCGCCGCTGCCCGGCGGTCAGCGTTCGCAGCGGTTCCACCGTCACCTCGATCCGCCGCCCGGAGCGGCGCTGGTGCCACACCCCGGCGACCGCGCCGTCCACGAGCAGTACGGGGAAGTTGCCGGCCTGCCCGCCCGCGAGAGCGCGTGCGTACGCGTCGCCGGCGAAGAGCCGCTCGCGGGGCTGCGCGGCGATGGAGTACGCGTCGAAGTAGGGGAGCAGCCGCACGCCCCGTACCGGTTCCGCGGGGAACGCGGTGTCGCCCGCCACCACCCACGCCCGGCCGTCCTCGAAGCCGGTCTCCTCGATCTCCCCCTCGGCGGCGAGCCCCGCGAACAGCTTGTCGGCCCAGCTCTTCGGCATGGCGAGCCAGCCGGCGAAGTGCCGCGGGGTGGCAGGCCCGTACGCGTACAGATAGCGGCGTACGAGCCCGGCGAGCGCGGCCGGTCCCGCCAGCGGGGTGAAGCCGGGCAGCAGCCGGTGCGGATGGGTGTAGGTGACCTTGCGGCCACGGTTGGGTCCGAAGCACAGCGCACCCCGGTACGCGGCCCGGTGCGTGATCTGACGCCAGCGCGGCCACTTCGTCTGGAAGGCGTCCATGACCCGGTCGCCGGCCCAGGACCCGGTGCGCGCGACGATCGCCTCGGTCAGCTCGTCCACGGTGAGCGCGGTGTCCGCCAGGGCGTCGGCGATGGCGGCGACGACCGCCTCCGACTGCTCCGGCGTCATCCTCACGTGCGCGGGCATCGGATCACGGCCCGCGGGCAGCGCGCCCAGCGCACCCGTCCACAGGGGCAGATCCGCCGAGGGCAGCAGATGTACGGTGCCGCGGGGGCCGAAGGTCTTCACCACACTGCCGTCCGTCCAGAGCGCGGTGCGTACGTCCGCGCGGGACGCACCGTCCAGCCGGAGCGCGACGGAGAGCTCGGCCGCGGAGAGCACTTGCGCGTGCGCTCCGAGCATGGCGCCGGCCACCGTCGCGGGGGAGGCGTTCTCGGCCGGGGCCAGCAGGCCCTGGCGCGCGAGCCGTCGGGCGCTCGCTTCGGTCCAGGTCACATCACGCGTCGTCATGGGACGACCGTAGGAGCCGTACAGGTCAGTTTCTGTCCGCGTGCGTTCAGGGGGCACCCCGGGTCGGGGTCGTGCCTCAGGGTTACGGCGCGGCGTGGCGTCTTCTCGCCACGCCGGGACGCGGAGCCCGTGAAAAGCCCGGAATTCCGGGCTTTTCACGGGCTGGACGGGTCTTCCGGAGCGTCATCCCGGCCTGTCCTGGCACGCGTCAGCACTTACGAAGGGTTATGGTGGAAACCCCCCCTCGGGCCGGTCCGTATCCCCCCCACGGACCGGCCCGTTTTTTGTGCCGACGCGCAGACGCACCGATGCACCGAGCCGATGCACCGAGCGCCCACGCACCCAGGTGCGCACGCGCCGTGGAGCGTCAGCCCCTGCCGGCCCAGATGTTCGTCCCGGCGGTGTCCACCGCGAAGCTGTCGATCTCCTTGAGCTCCTCGGCCGAGAGCTCCGCCCCGGCCAGCGCCGCGACATTCTCGTCCAGCTGCTTCACGCTGGACGCGCCGATCAGCGCCGACGTCATCCGCGGGTCACGCAGGACCCACTTCAGTGCCAGCTGCGCCAGGGACTGACCACGCCGCCGCGCGATCTCGTTCAGCCCGTTCAGCCGCCGCGTGACCTCCTCCGACAGCAGATCCGGGTTCAGGGACTTGCCCTGCGTGGCCCGCGACCCCTCCGGAATCCCCTTCAGGTACTTGTTCGTCAGCAGCCCCTGGGCCAGCGGCACGAAGGAGATACAGCCCATCCCGGCCGTCTCCAGGGTGTCCAGCAGCCCGTCGTCCTCGATCCAGCGGTTGATCATCGAGTAGGACGGCTGGTGGATGAGTGCCGGAACACCCATCTCCTTGAGCAGTCTGGCCGCCTCCGCGGTCTGCTCCGCGGTGTACGACGACACACCGACGTACAGGGCCTTGCCCTGCTGTACGGCGGACGCCAGCGCCCCCATCGTCTCCTCGAGAGGAGTGTCGGGGTCGAAGCGGTGGGAGTAGAAGATGTCGACGTGGTCGAGCCCCATCCGCTCCAGGGACGCGTCCAGCGAGGACAGCAGGTACTTGCGCGAGCCCCATTCGCCGTAGGGGCCGGGGTGCATCAGATAGCCCGCCTTGGTCGAAATGATGAGTTCATCCCGATAGGCGGAGAAATCCTGTGCGAAGATCTTGCCGAAATTCAGCTCGGCGGATCCGGGCGGCGGACCGTAGTTGTTCGCCAGATCGAAGTGCGTGACGCCGAGATCGAAGGCGCGGCGCAGGATCGCGCGCTGCGAATCGAGGGTGCGGTCATCACCGAAGTTGTGCCAGAGGCCGAGGGAGACAGCGGGCAGTTTGAGGCCGCTGCGTCCGCTGCGCCGGTACTCCATGGAGTCGTACCGGTCGTCGGCTGCGAGGTAAGAGGGGAAATCAGTCACGGTTCCTTCCCTATCACGGTCCTGTGACAGGCCGGGTTGGGAGACTGCGGGGCCCGCGCAGTAATGTGACGGCTTCGGGGTCCTTGGGCCGGCCCCAGGATCCCGCCAGCGGACGCGCCGGTCCCCATGGAATCGAGAGGTGGACGTAGTGAACGTGCGCGACCTGGTGTATCGGCTCTACGCACGCCGGGTGGAAGGCCGCCTCGATCACGCCCAGGTGCCCAAGCACATCGGTGTCATCCTCGACGGCAACCGTCGCTGGGCCAAGGCGTCCGGCGGTACGACCGAGCAAGGACACAAGGCCGGCGCCAGCAAGATCCAGGAACTGCTCGGCTGGTGCTCCGAGACCAATGTCGAGGTCGTCACCCTCTGGATGCTCTCGACGGACAACTTCGACCGTCCCGAGGAAGAGCTGACTCCCCTCCTCGGCATCATCGAGAGCGCGGTCCGCGCCCTGGCGGCCGACGGCCGCTGGCGGGTGCACCACGTCGGCACGCTCGACCTGCTGCCGTCCCGCACCCAGACCGTGATCAAGGAAGCCGAACAGGCCACCATCGGCAACAAGGGAATACTCGTCAATGTCGCCGTCGGTTACGGCGGCCGGCAGGAGATCGCGGACGCCGTCCGCTCCCTGCTGATGGATCACGCGAGCAAGGGCACCTCCTTCGAGGACCTCGCCGAGATCGTCGACACCGACCTGATCTCCTCGCACCTCTACACGCGCGGCCAGCCCGACCCCGACCTGGTCATCCGCACCAGCGGCGAGCAGCGCCTCTCCGGGTTCATGCTCTGGCAGAGCGCCCATTCGGAGTACTACTTCTGCGAAGTCTTCTGGCCGGCGTTCCGAAAAGTCGATTTTCTGCGTGCCCTGCGTGACTACGCGGCGCGTGGCCGACGCTACGGATCCTGACCTCTCCCCTTCTCCGGCAAGGCCTCCGAGAGTCTTCCGCCCCGCGCCCGCCTGACGTCACCCAGGCACCGGCCGGGCTCTTCACCCGAGGTTCATCCACCGTCCGTCATATGCCATGGCATGGCGGCGCGTGTTCGAGGGCATACCTCCTCCAGGTCGACGTCCGAAAAGTTCTGTCAGTGGATGTCGCATCTCAGCGGACGGCATGGGGCCGTCCGCCCGGGAGGCCCTTTGCACCAGGACGACCGTGCGGTGAGACGTACGGGCGACATGGAGGGCCGGAGCTCGGCCCGCGCATGGGGCCTGAGCCCGGCCCACCCGCCCGCGACGCCGTCGCACCCCGACCTCATCCGAGGGGGTACGTCCTTCCGTGGTGACCAGCACAAAGCGCCGCATGCCCGACAGGCGCACCTACGTTCTCGACACCAGCGTCCTGCTGGCCGATCCGAACGCCATGTCCCGGTTCGACGAGCACGAGGTCGTGCTCCCGATCGTGGTGATTACGGAGTTGGAGGCCAAGAGGCACCATCCGGAGCTCGGGTACTTCGCCCGGCAGGCCCTGCGCCTGCTGGACGACTTCCGTCTCCGGTTCGGCCGTCTCGATGCCCCGATCCCCCTGGGCGACCTGGGCGGCACGCTGCGCGTCGAGCTCAACCACTCTGATCCCGGCATCCTGCCCGCCGGCTTCCGATTGGGGGACAACGACTCACGGATTCTCGCGGTCGCGCGCAATTTGCAGGCCGAGGGGTACGACGTCACCGTCGTCTCCAAGGATCTGCCGCTGCGCATCAAGGCGTCATCGGTCGGACTTCTCGCCGAGGAGTACCGCGCCGAGCTCGCCATCACCGACTCCGGCTGGACGGGGATGAGCGAGCTGTCGCTCGCCGCCGATCAGGTGGATCTCCTGTACTCGGAGGAGACGGTCTACGCCCCCGAGGCGAGCGAGCTGCCCGTGCACACCGGACTGGTGCTCCAGTCCGAGCGCGGCAAGGCGCTCGGGCGGGTCACCGCCGAGGGCAATATCCGGCTCGTCCGCGGTGACCGTGAGGCCTTCGGGATCCACGGCCGCAGCGCCGAGCAGCGGATCGCCCTCGATCTCCTCCTCGACCCGGACATCGGCATCGTGTCGATGGGCGGCCGGGCCGGCACCGGCAAGTCGGCCCTGGCCCTCTGCGCCGGCCTGGAAGCGGTCCTGGAGCGCCGGCAGCATCAGAAGGTGATGGTCTTCAGGCCGCTGTACGCGGTCGGCGGCCAGGAGCTCGGTTATCTGCCCGGCACCGAGGCCGAGAAGATGAGCCCCTGGGCGCAGGCGGTCTTCGACACCCTCTCCGCGGTCGCCGGCCGTGAGGTGATCGAGGAAGTGCTCGGGCGCGGCATGCTCGAAGTGCTGCCGCTCACGCATATCCGCGGCCGCTCCCTGCACGACGCTTTCGTCATCGTCGACGAGGCCCAGTCCCTGGAGCGGAACGTTCTGCTGACGGTTCTGTCCCGTATCGGGGCGAACTCCCGGGTGGTGCTCACGCATGACGTGGCGCAGCGCGACAACCTGCGGGTGGGGCGGTACGACGGAATCGTCGCCGTCGTCGAGAAGCTCAAGGGACATCCGCTCTTCGCGCATGTCACCCTCACCCGCTCCGAGCGCTCGCAGATCGCCGCACTCGTGACCGAAATGTTGGAGGACGGTCAGATCTAGCCCCGTATCACCCCAGTTGGCGCCGCCCGGCGAAGCCCGAAAGCTTAGCCGGGCGGCGCTTTGCTGTACCGCCATTTCCGTGAATCCGGTGCGGCAAACGGGGTGTGAGCTTTAACACGCAAGGAAGAATTGCCTCGCGGCGTTGCCTTCCGGCAGAGTCTTGCTTCCGTCAGGCCCCGCATGCGGCAACACGCGCACCTCCAGAGGTGCAGCACCACACAACTCAACAACTGCCGCCGCATGCCGCCCGCGCACCACGCGGCAGTCCCCGCAGGGGGGTTGCCCACCGGGCCCGTGTCTCCCCGTGACCCAGTAATGCGGAGACCAGTGCCAGGGGCACGATCGCGTCCGCGAGGTCACGTATGCGGGCGATGCTGGAAGGACACCGTGTGAGCCGGATCTCGGTCCGGGGATTCGCCGTGGCATCGGCCACTGCGGTCACCACCGTCGGCGCCGTCGTGGGTGTCGCCTCGGGCGACCCCCAGGTCTCGGGCGACAATTTCGAGGCGACCGCAGCGGACATGACGCTCCTCGCAGACATCCCCGCAGGCCAGCAGGCGCAGGTGCAGACCGCGTCGCTGACACAGCAGGCCGACGCGCAGGCAGCAGCCGCCGACGCGACCGCGAAGAAGTCCGCCGAGGAATCGGCCCGGATTCAGGCCGCCAAGGACGCGAAGGCGAAGAAGGAAGCCGCTGACGACAAGGTCGAGCGCGAGCGCGCGGCCAAGGAAGCGGAGGAGCGCGCGAGCCGCGACGAGGTGCGTTCCGCCTCCGCTTTCGCCCCGCAGAGCTCCTACAGCGTCTCCCAGGTCCAGGCCATCGCCCGGCAGATGGTCTCGGCCGATCAGTTCCAGTGCTTCAGCAACATCGTGGACCACGAGTCCGGCTGGAACTACAAGGCTCAGAACCCGTCGTCCGGCGCGTACGGCCTCATGCAGGCACTCCCCGGCTCCAAGATGTCCTCGGCCGGGGCCGACTGGCAGACCAACCCCGCCACGCAGATCAAGTGGGGCCTGAGCTACATGAACTCCGACCGCTACGGCAGCCCCTGTGCCGCCTGGGCGTACTGGCAGGCGAACGGCTGGTACTAGAACCACCCCGGCACGACCGGCGCTCAACCTTCCGAAGCCCCTCACCGTCCTACGGTGGGGGGCTTCGCACGTGTACGGTCGATTCGAACGGCTCCTGGGGGAGTGAGTGGAGAGACCACCTGGGGGAAGAGGGAACGTCATGTCCAAGGTGCCAGCGTGGCTCGGTCGGGTGGGTGCGGAACTGACCCGCATGGGGGAGCGCTTGGACGAGCGCCGGGCCGAGGCCGAGGCCGACGACGGTCCGGCCCCCCGTTCCGCCCCGGAGAACATCCCGGCGCCGCCCGCCTACGCCCCCGCCGTCGCGGCCAAGCCCGATCCCGTCGCCGCCATCCCCTGGGGGATCCGGGTCGCGGGTGAGGTCGCCTGGCGGCTGCTGGTCCTGGCGGGCATGCTCTATGTACTGATGCGGGTCATCAGCGCCGTACAGCTGGTCGTGCTGGCCTTCGTCGCCGCCCTGCTCATCACGGCGCTGCTCCAGCCCACCGTCGCCCGGCTCAAGGGCCGTGGCGTGCCGCGCGCCCTGGCCACCGCCCTCACCGCCATCGCCGGGTTCGTCCTCATGGGACTGGTCGGCTGGTTCGTCGTGTGGCAGGTCATGGAGAACATCGACGACCTCTCCAACCGGGTCAGAGACGGTATCGACGAGCTGAAGCGCTGGCTGCTGAACAGCCCGTTCCATGTGACCGAAGATCAGATCAACGACATAGCGAAGAGCCTGAGCGACGCCGTCGGCACCAACACCGAGGAGATCACGTCCGCGGGCCTCCAGGGCGTGACCGTGATGGTCGAGCTGCTGACCGGTATGTTCCTCGCGATGTTCTCGACGCTCTTCCTGCTGTACGACGGCAGGAAGATCTGGCACTGGACGCTCAAACTCGTCCCGGCGCAGGCCCGCGAGGGCGTCGCCGGAGCCGGGCCGCGCGCCTGGCGCACCCTCACCGCCTATGTGCGCGGCACGGTGCTGGTGGCTCTGATCGACGCGATCTTCATCGGTCTCGGGCTCTACTTCCTCGATGTCCCGCTGGCGGTCCCGCTGGCCGTCTTCATCTTCCTCGGCGCCTTCATCCCGCTGGTCGGCGCGGTGATCTCGGGCGCCCTGGCCGTGGTCGTGGCACTGGTCACGCAGGACGTGTTCACCGCGTTGATAGTCCTGCTCGTCGTCCTCGCCGTACAGCAGATCGAGGGGCATGTGCTGCAGCCCTTCATCCTGGGCCGCGCGGTACGGGTGCATCCGCTCGCCGTCGTCCTGTCCGTCGCGGCCGGCGGACTGGTCGCGGGCATCGGCGGCGCGGTGGTGGCGGTGCCGCTGGTGGCGGTGACCAATACCGTCGTCGGCTATCTCCGCGCGTACGGCCAGGAACAGGACCTGCGGAACTCGCCCCGGCCGCACGGCGCGACGGCGCTCGACACGGCGCCGACCCCCGCGCCCGTACCGAAGCCCGTCCCGGTGGCCGTGGCCGCGACTCCCTCGGCCACGCCCGCTCCCGCGGAGGCGGCGAACGTCAAGGAGTGATCCCCGGTCCGGAGCTGACGGCCCCGCCGGCCTCGCTCACGGGATGACCGGCCATACGTAAAGGCCCCGTGGACCTGATCTTGCGTTCTAGTGGTCGTTGCAACACCCCAGTTCAAGGGGTGCGATGGACTTCGAGGTCCGGGGCGACCGGAAGCCACAGGGACGACGGAAGCT
>NZ_JBVJDS010000009.1:0-341495 GCF_055582185.1 Streptomyces sp. NPDC042201
CGCCCGGTTACATTCCGAACCCGGAAGCTAAGCCTCACAGCGCCGATGGTACTGCAGGGGGGACCCTGTGGGAGAGTAGGACGCCGCCGAACAATTATTCAAGGACCCGTGGTCCAGCGTTCATGCTGGACTACGGGTCTTTTTTTGTTTTGCCATGTATTACCCGAAGCGCGTCGGAAGGTCGACTGCGCGAGAATGACTGCGGTACCCGAAGACAGGAGCCTTACCGATGTCCCCCAACTCCTCCGACGACCGTCCCGAGCGCGACCAGCGCCGCGGAGACAGCGGCGACCGGGGCGGCTTCCGCGGAGGTCGTGACGATCGCGATCGCGGACCGCGACGTGATGATCGGGACCGTGGTGGTTTCCGTCGTGATGACACCAACCGCCGTGATGACAACCGCGGTGGCGGGTTCCGCGGTGGACGCGACGACCGCCCCAGCGGTCCGCGTCGCGATGACGACCGTGGTGGTCGTCCCAGTTCCAGTGGTGGTTCCAGCGGTGGCGGTTACGGTCGTCGGGACGACCGTGGTGGCCGGCCGACCGGCGGCGGCGCCGGTGGCGGTACTGGTGGTGGGTACGGGCGTCGTGACGACCGTCCGAGCGGTCCGCGCCGCGATGACCGCCCGAGTAGTGGTCCGCGTCGTGACGACCGGCGTGACGACCGTCCGAGCTTCCGCCGTGATGACCGCCCCAGCAGCGGTCCGCGCAGGGACGACCGTCCCAGCAGTGGCCCCCGGCGTGATGACGACCGTGGTGGTCGTCCCAGCTTCGGTGGTGGTTCCAGCGGTGGTGGCTACGGTCGTCGGGACGACCGTGGTGGCCGGCCGACCGGCGGCAGCGGTGGCGGTGGCGGGTACGGGCGCCGTGACGACCGCCCGAGCACTCCCCGGCGCGATGACGACCGTGGCGGCTTCCGCCGCGACGACCGCCCGAGCAGTGGTCCGCGCCGTGATGACCGGCCCAGCAGCGGTCCGCGCAGGGACGACCGTCCGAGCAGTGGTCCCCGTCGTGACGACCGTCCCAGCAGCGGCCCCCGTCGTGACGACCGGCCGAGCAGTGCTCCCCGTCGAGACAGCGATCGTGGTGGGTTCCGCCGCGACGACAACCGCCGTGATGACAACCGCGGTGGCGGTGGCTTCGCGCGTCGTGACGACCGGCCGAGTACCCCGCGCCGTGACGACGACCGTGGCGGCTTCCGTCGCGACGACCGTCGTGATGACCGTCCGAGCTTCCGCCGTGACGACCGGCCCAGCAGTGGCCCGCGCCGTGACGACCGGCCCAGCGGGCCCCGTCGTGATGACGACCGTGGCGGCCGGCCGGCCGGCGGCAGCGGTGGTGGGTACGGGCGTCGTGACGACCGTCCGAGCGGTCCGCGTCGGGATGACGACCGTGGTGGCCGGCCCAGTTTCGGTGGCGGTTCCAGCGGCGGCGGACGCCGTGATGACCGTGGCGGCCGTCCCAGTGGCGGCGGCAGCGGAAGCGGCGCTGGCTACGGCCGGCGCGACGACCGCGACCGCGGTGGAGACCGTGGCGGGTACCGCGGCCGGGACGACAGCCGCGGTGGCGGTTTTGCGCGCCGGGACGACCGTGACCGTGACCGGGAGCCCATCAAGCGGCTGCCGATCCCGGACGATGTCACGGGCGACGAGATCGACAAGAGTGTGCGTCAGGAGCTGATGAGCCTGCCCAAGACGCTCGCCGACGATGTCGCCAGGAACCTCGTCATGGTCGCCAAGCTGATCGACGAGGATCCCGAGCAGGCGTACGCGTACTCCCGTATCGCGCTGCGGCTCGCCTCCCGGGTCGCCGCCGTGCGCGAGGCCGCGGGCTTCGCCGCGTACGCCACGCAGAAGTACGCCGAGGCGCTGGCCGAGTTCCGGGCGGCGCGGCGGATGACCGGAAGCGTCGACCTGTGGCCCGTCATGGCGGACTGCGAGCGCGGGCTCGGCCGTCCCGAGCGTGCGATGGCGATGGCCGGTGAGCCCGAGGTGCTGAAGCTCGACAAGGCGGGCCAGGTCGAGATGCGGCTGGTCGCGGCCGGCGCGCGCCGGGACATGGGGCAGATCGATGCCGCCATCGTGACCCTGCAGAGCCCCGAGCTGGCGTCCAACTCCGTACAGCCGTGGACCGCTCGACTGCGCTACGCGTATGCCGACGCCCTGCTGTCGGCCGGGCGTGAGGACGAGGCCCGGGAGTGGTTCGCCAAGACGATCGAGTCGGACAAGGACGGGGCGACGGATGCCTCGGACCGTCTCGCCGAGCTGGACGGGGTCGAGTTCGTCGACGCCATGGCCGAGGACGAGAGCGACACCGAGGCGGAGTCCGGGTCCGTGACCGACGCGGAGCCGCAGGACGGCCTGGACGCCGAAGACGACGATGACCTCGATGTCGACCTCGCGGATGACGACGTCGAGGACAACGATCTCGATGACGACGTCGAGGACGACCTCGACGACGATGACGAGGCCGACGAGGCGGACGAGGACGACGCCGAGGACGGAAAGCGCGACAAGGACTGAGTGAAAATGCGAGTGGGCGGCACCCCGGCCGGGGTGCCGCCCACTCGCATTTTCTGTTTCAGCCGAGCGTGAGGCTCCGCAGCACGAGCCCCGTCGCCGGCTTGGGGCCGAAGGACGTGGACTTGCGCGGCATCGTGACGCCCTGGCGGGCCAGTGCCCGTACGACGTCCTCGCGTACGGGATGCATCAGGACCGCCGTGCCGCCGTTGCGTTCCGCGTGAGTGACGGCCGCCTCGGTGTCATGGATATAGGCGATGTGCTCCGGGGCGTCCGGGATCCGCCAGATGTGGTCCAGCAGCGTGGAATGCAGGACCGTCGCGTCCAGTGCCCGCCAGGCCTCCGGCCGGTCCGCGCGGACCGTACGGGCCAGCAGCCCCTCCTCGGGGCGGTCCACCAGATGGAAGCGGCCGTCCCCGGCGAGCAGGAACGCGTTGCCCGTGGTGGTGGCTTCAGCCAGGGCGTCCAGCGCCTCGGGGAGCGGACCGTCGAGCGTACGGACCCGGAAAGAGCCCGAGAGCGCCGCGACGGCCCGGTCGACGGGCAGTTGGTGCAGCAGCCGGTGGATGGCGCGGACCTGGAGGGGGTAGCGGGCCGTGTCGATCAGCAGGACCAGGCCGTACCCCCACGGTCCGGTGGCGGGGTGCTCGGCGCGCAGCCGCAGATACGTCGCCCAGCGGTGATGGCCGTCGGCGATCAGCGCCTGGTGGTGGGCGAGGTCGCCGGAGATCTCCGCGAGGTCGCCCGGGTCCGTGACCGACCACAGACGGTGGCTGAAGCCGTCCTCCGTGGTGGTGGCCAGCAGCGGGGACCGGTGGACGCTGCGTTCGATGACGGCGGCCGTACCGGTCTCACCACCGGCGCCGGCTTCGTCGGCCGGGCCGGCTTCGCCGGTCACGTCGTCCGCGCCGCGGTAGGTGAGCAGCAGTGGCTCCAGATTCGCGGCGGTCGTACGCATCAGGGCCGCGCGGTCGGCCACCACGTCCGGCATGACGTCCTCGTGGGGCAGCACGACGCCGTCGGCGGGGGCGGAGAGGGCCAGGGCCCCGATGACGCCGCGCTGCAGCAGGGCTCCCTTGCGCTGCTCGTACACGTAGAGCGCGGGCTCGGGATCGGGGGCGAGGACGCCCTCGGACAGCCAGCGGCCCAGCGTCGCCGCCGCCTGGCGGTGCCGGTCCTCGGGGGTGTCGGCCTGCGGCAGGATCAGCCGGACGATGTTGTGCGGGTCGGCCGACTCCAGGTGATGCAGTCCGTCGGGCCTGACGACCACGTCGTACGGCGGCGAGGTCACGGCGGAGAGACTGCCGACCCGGTCGGGGACGAAGCGGAGTCCACGGAACGGAATCAGTCGCAGCCCCTTGCCCGCAGGACCTGTTGTGTTCATCCGGGCATCGTATGTGCGGAGCGGCGATGCGCGATGATCGGGGGAGAAGTCCCGAGCGAGGAGCGTAAGACGGATGAGCCAGCAGAGCAGGACCAGGCCGGGCGGCAGTGCGACCGCGCTGAACGAGGCGTACGACACGGCTCTGCTCGATCTCGACGGGGTGGTGTACGCGGGCGGCGAGGCCATCGCACACGCGGTCGAATCCCTCGGTACGGCGCGGGACGCCGGGATGCATCTCGCGTATGTCACCAACAACGCGCTGCGGCCGCCCGACGCCGTCGCCGTGCATCTGACGGAGCTCGGTGTGCCGGCCGACGCCGCTGATGTGATCACCTCGGCGCAGGCGGTGGCCCGGCTGATCGCCGAGCAGGTCCCGGCGGGGGCCAGGGTGCTGGTGATCGGCGGGGACGGGCTGCGGGTCGCGCTGCGCGAGCGCGGGCTCGAGCCGGTGGAGTCCGCCGATGACGACCCGGCCGCCGTGGTGCAGGGATATGGCGGTCCCGACATGGCCTGGGGGCGGTTCGCGGAGGCCTGTTACGCGATTGCCCGGGGTGTGCCGTGGTTCGCGTCCAACACGGATCTGACGATCCCGAGCCCCCGGGGGATCGTGCCGGGCAATGGCGCGGCGGTCGAGGTGGTACGGATCGGCTCGGGCGCCGAGCCGCAGGTCGCGGGCAAGCCGCTGCCGCCGATGCACCGGGAGACGATCCTGCGGACGGGAGCGAAGCGGCCGCTGGTCGTCGGGGACCGGCTGGACACCGACATCGAGGGGGCGTTCAACGGCGGTGTGGACTCGCTGCTCGTGCTGACCGGGGTGACGAACGCGGCGCAGCTGCTCGCCGCCGAGCCCAAGTACCGGCCGACGTATGTGGACGCGGATCTGCGCGGGTTGCTGACCGGGCAGCCCGAAGTGACCGAGGCGGACGGCGGGTTCGGCTGCGGCGGGTGGACCGCTTCCGTGCGGGGGAAGGCGCTGGTGCTCGACGGGGACGGCGAGACGCTGGACGGGCTGCGCGCGTTGTGCGCGGCGGCCTGGACGGACGCGGGCGACGGCTCCTGCGAGCTGGACGCGGGCAAGGCGCTGGCGAGGCTCGGTCTGTAGGCCCGCCCGGGTCCTGCGGTCCGCCTGTGGTGGAGCGTCGGTGGCGGTGCGGCCGGGGTGGTGCGGCTGGGGCAGACGGCCCAGCGAGGCGGTTGCGAGGGTAGGCTAACCTAACCTCGTGTTGGTCGACAGTCCCCCCGAACAGAGCGCGGAGCCGATACCTCCCGCCGCACCCCGCAAGCGCCGCACCCTGCGCGCCGCGGGGCTGCTCCTCTCCCTCGGCATCCTGCTGCTGGTCTGTACCGCGAGCATCGCGATCGGCGCCAAACCACTGCCGCTCGACGATGTGTGGCACGGCCTGTTTCACGACTCCGGCACCGGCGACGATGTGATCGTCGCCGATGTGCGGTTGCCGAGAACCGTCCTCGGGCTGCTCGTCGGGATCGCGCTCGGGCTGGCCGGCGCTGTGATGCAGGCGCTCACCCGCAACCCGCTCGCCGAGCCGGGACTGCTGGGCGTGAACGCGGGAGCCGCCGCCGCGGTCGTCTCCGCCATCAGCTTTCTGGGCGTCACCTCGATCACCGGCTATGTGTGGTTCGCCTTCCTGGGCGCGGGGGTCGTCTCGGCCGTCGTGTACGTCCTGGGCGGCAGCCGCGGCGCCACGCCCGTACGTCTCGCGCTCGCCGGTACGGCGGCGAGCGCCGCGCTCTTCGGCTATGTCAACGCGGTTCAGCTGCTGGACTCCGCCGCGCTCGACCGGCTGCGCTTCTGGACCGTCGGTTCCCTCGCCTCGGCCGATATGGCGACCGTCGGCAAGGTGTGGCCGTTCATCGCCGTCGGCGTACTGCTCGCGCTGCTGATCGCCCGTCCGCTGAACGCCATGGAGATGGGCGACGACACCGCCCGCGCGCTGGGCGCGCGGCTGACCCGTACCCGCGTCCTCGCGATGCTCTCCGTCACCCTGCTGTGCGGCGCCGCGACCGCGGCCTGCGGGCCGATCGTCTTCATCGGGCTGATGGTGCCTCATCTGGTACGCGGCTTCACGGGCCCCGACATGCGGTGGATCCTGCCGTACGCGGCGGTGCTCTCGCCCGTACTGCTGCTGGGCGCCGATGTGGTCGGCCGGGTCGTCGCCAGGCCGTCGGAGCTCCAGGTCGGCATCGTCACCGCGCTGATCGGCGGGCCCGTCTTCATCCAGCTCGTACGCCGCAAGAGGATGGCCCAGCTGTGACCGCGTCCGTCCGGGAGAAGGCCCCGGTACGCCCGGAAGGTTCCACGCGCTCCACGATCCGTGCCATCCGGACGCCCGGCGGGCTGTCCGTACGGATCGACCGCCGCTCCGCCCTGGTCGTGCTGGTGCTCGCCGTGGCCGCGCTGGCGGCCGGAGTCGTCCTCATCGGCAGCGGCGACTACCCGATGTCCCCCGGTGACGTCGTCACGGCCCTGGCCGGAAACGGCACGCCGGGGCAGGAGTTCATCGTCCAGGAGCTGCGGCTGCCACGGGTCCTGGTGGGCCTGCTCGTCGGCGCGGCACTCGGTGTCGGCGGAGCGGTCTTCCAGTCCATGACCCGCAATCCGCTCGGCAGCCCCGATGTGATCGGCTTCGGCCAGGGCGCGACCGTCGGTGCGCTGAGTGTGATCGTCCTCTTCCACGGCGGCCCGGTCGCCGTCGCGGGCGGCGCGGTCGTCGGCGGCGTGGTGACCGGGGTCGGCGTCTATGTGCTGGCCTGGAAGCGCGGTGTGCACGGCTACCGGCTGGTCCTCATCGGTATCGGCGCGGCAGCGATGCTCACCGCCGCCAATCACTACCTCATCACCAAGGCCGATCTGATCGACGCGACCCGGGCCGTGCTCTGGATGACCGGTTCGCTCGACGGGCGCGACTGGGCCCAGGTCTGGCCGCTGCTCGCGGTCTGCGCCGTGCTCGTCCCGCTGGCACTCGGCTACGGACGGCCGCTGCGCATGCTGGAGATGGGCGACGACGCGGCGTACGCGCTCGGCGTGCGGGTCGAACGGACCAGGGTGGTCCTGATGGCCTCCGCCGTGCTGCTCGTCGCCGTGGCGACCGCCGCCGCGGGCCCCATCTCCTTCGTGGCGCTGAGCGCCCCGCAGCTCGCCCGTCGGCTGACCCGCTCGCCGGGGCCCAACCTCGGCCCGGCCGCCGTCATGGGCGCGGTGCTGCTGCTCGTCGCGGACTGGGTCGCCACCTCGGCGTTCGGCGACCGGCAACTGCCCGTCGGTGTGGTGACGGGCGTGCTCGGCGGCTGCTATCTGCTCTGGCTGCTGGTCACCGAACGCAAGGCAGGACGCATATGAACCCCGTGAACTCCAGGAGTACGACCATGCAGCGCCTCACCGCGGAATCGGTGACCCTCGGCTACGACCAGCGGGTCATCGCCCGCGATCTGTCGGTGGAGATCCCCGATCACTCCTTCACGGTGATCGTCGGTCCGAACGCCTGCGGCAAGTCGACCTTGCTGCGGGCGCTCTCCCGGATGCTCAGGCCCTCGCAGGGGCGCGTCCTGCTGGACGGCACGGCCATCCACTCGATGCCCGCCAAGAAGGTCGCCAGGACCCTCGGTCTGTTGCCGCAGTCGTCCATCGCCCCCGACGGCATCACGGTCGCGCATCTGGTGGCGCGCGGCCGCTACCCGCACCAGGGGCTGCTGCGCCAGTGGTCGCAGGAGGACGAGCGGACGGTCGAGGAGTCCATGGCGGCGACCGGCGTCGGGGAACTGGCCGATCGCTATGTCGACGAATTGTCCGGCGGCCAGCGCCAGCGGGTCTGGATCGCGATGGCCCTCGCCCAGCAGACGCCGCTGCTGCTGCTGGACGAGCCGACCACGTTCCTCGACATCCAGCACCAGATCGATGTGCTGGACCTCTGCGCCGAGCTGCACGAGACCCAGGGCCGTACGCTCGTCGCCGTCCTGCACGACCTCAACCACGCGGCTCGTTACGCCACCCACCTCATCGCCATGCGCGAGGGGCGGATCGTGGCGGAGGGCGCACCCGCGGACATCGTCACGGCGGATCTGGTGGAACGGGTGTTCGGCCTGCGCTGTCAGGTCATCGACGACCCGGAGACCGGCACGCCGCTGGTCGTTCCCGCGGGACGCCGCGCCCGGAAGACCGTTTCCGTCCCCGTCCCCGTCCCCGTCCCCGGAGCCGGTGTCGGTGCCGCGGCGGGGCAGCCGTCGCTGGGCGCGCTGCCGGGCGCGCTAAAGAAGTGACTTCAGGCGCAGCAGGTCGCGGACGCCCGCGACCAGCCTGACCCGTCCCGCGGCCCAGGCCCGCGCGAAGTTCAGCTCGCCGTCGACCAGCGCGACCAGGTCGTCGCCCGCCATCGCCAGTCCGATCTGGGTCTTGTCCTGCGGCGGTCCTTCCATGGTGTCCGCCACCTCGATCCGGCCGTCCACCAGACGGCCGGAGAAGGTGAGGTCCAGATCCGTGATGTGGCAGCTGAGTGAACGGTTGAATCCGGCCGCGGTGCGGGCCTTGCCGTCCGCGCGCGCCAGATTGTCAGAGAGCTTGTCGAGTGCGCTGAGGCACTCCTCCTTCGTCGCCATCGCGACCGACGGTACCGCAGGCCTTCGGGGTAGCGTCTGGGCATGAGCGACTCGATGGCGGGCCCGGCCGAGCGGGAGCCCGGAGCGGCCGGCCCTCCCGCGCACGAACCGGCGGCGCCGCGGCCCCTCGGCGTGGAACGCGTCCCGACCGGCCACGCCGAGGTGGACGAGCGGCTGGCGCGGCTCGCCGACGCCGACCACCTCCCTGCGGACGGCCATGTCGAGGTGTACGAGGATGTACACCGGGGGCTGCGCGACGCGCTGACCGCGCTCGACGCACGTCCGGCACCCCAGGGGCCTCACGGGCCCCAGGGACAGCCGACACCCCGGTGACATCTCTCGCGTACGACCACAGGAGCTGAACCGAACGTGGCTGGACTGGCACGCCGCCGTCTCGATGCCGAGCTGGTACGCCGTAACCTCGCACGCTCGCGTGAGCACGCGAGCCAGCTGATCGCCGCGGGCCGGGTGACCGTCGGCGGCGCCACCGCGACCAAGCCCGCCACCCAGGTCGAGACCAGCGCCGCCCTCGTCGTCACCGAGGACGACGGCGACCCCGACTACGTCTCGCGCGGCGGACACAAACTCGCGGGCGCCCTGGCGGCCTTCACGCCGCTCGGACTCGAGGTCCGGGACCGGCGGGCGCTCGACGCGGGCGCGTCCACCGGTGGCTTCACGGATGTCCTGCTGCGGGCCGGCGCCGGCCATGTGGTCGCGGTGGACGTCGGCTACGGACAACTCGCCTGGTCGCTGCGGAGCGATGAACGCGTCACCGTCAAGGACCGTACGAACGTACGTGAGTTGACGCTTGACGCGATCGAAGGTGAGCCCGTGGATCTGATCGTGGGGGATTTGTCGTTCATCCCGCTCGGGATCGTGCTGCCCGCGCTGGTGCGCTGCGCGGCCGCCGACGCCGATCTCGTACTGATGGTGAAACCGCAGTTCGAGGTGGGCAAGGAGCGGCTGGGCAGCGGAGGTGTCGTACGCAGTCCCGAACTGCGCGCGGAGGCCGTACGGGCCGTGGCGCGGCGGGCGGGTGAACTCGGCCTCGGGGTAAGGGGTGTTACCGCCAGTCCGCTGCCGGGCCCCTCCGGAAATGTCGAGTATTTTCTGTGGCTCCGCGCCGGAGCGCCCGCACTCGATCCGGCGGATGTCGACCGTGCAGTGGCGGAAGGACCCCGTTGACCACGAAGCCCGCGAGCCTCACGACCCCCACCAACCCGGAACGCACCGTGTTCCTGCTGGCCCACACCGGCAGACCCGCGGCGATCCGCAGCGCCGAACTGGTGGTGAACGGACTGGTGCGCAGCGGACTCGGCGTACGGGTCCTGGCCACGGAGGCGGTCGATCTGCCGCTGCCGCCCTCCGTCGAGACGGTGCCCGACGCCACCCCCGGCGCGCTGGACGGCTGCGAACTGCTGATCGTGCTCGGCGGGGACGGCACGCTGCTGCGCGGCGCCGCGTTCGCGCGGGCCTCGGGTGTCCCCATGCTCGGGGTCAATCTCGGCCGGGTCGGCTTTCTCGCCGAGGCGGAACGGGACGATCTGGACAAGGTCGTCAACCGCGTCGTCACTCGTGCGTATGAGGTCGAGGAGCGGATGACGATCGATGTCGTCGTGCACAGCAACGGCGATGTCGTCCATAGGGACTGGGCGCTCAACGAGGCGGCGGTGCAGAAGGTCTCGCCCGAGCGGATGCTCGAAGTCGTCCTGGAGATCGACGGCCGGCCGGTCACCGCCTTCGGCTGCGACGGGATCGTCTGCGCCACCCCCACCGGGTCGACGGCGTACGCCTTCTCGGCCGGCGGGCCGGTCGTCTGGCCGGAGGTCGAGGCGCTGCTGATGGTGCCGATCAGCGCGCACGCCCTGTTCGCGAAACCGCTGGTGACGTCGCCGACCACGGTGCTGGCGGTGGAGGTGCAGGCGCACACCCCGAACGGGGTGCTGTGGTGCGACGGGCGCAGGACCGTCGAGCTGCCTCCGGGGGCGCGGGTGGAGGTGCGGCGCGGGGCCGTGCCCGTACGGCTGGCGCGGCTGCATCACGCGTCGTTCACCGACCGGCTGGTGGCCAAGTTCGCGCTGCCGGTGTCCGGCTGGCGCGGGGCGCCGCACCGGGAGTGACGCTGTCCGGGGCGGTTCGCGTACGGACGGCCCGCCCCGGCGGGACCGGGCGGGAAGCGACGGAACTCCGCCCGGTCGAGCGAACCGGGGGTGGGGTCCGTCGCACAGCCGGCCCAGGACCTCGTATGGTCATGACCGTGTTGGAGGAGATGCGGATACGGTCGCTCGGGGTCATCGACGATGCGGTCGTCGAGCTGTCGCCCGGCTTCACGGCGGTGACCGGTGAGACGGGCGCGGGCAAGACCATGGTCGTCACCAGCCTGGGGCTGCTGCTCGGCGGACGCGCCGATCCCGCCCTTGTGCGGATCGGCGCCAAATCGGCGGTCGTGGAGGGGCGGATCACCCTGGCCGCCGGTTCTCCCGCGGCCGTACGGGCCGAGGAGGCCGGGGCCGAGCTGGACGACGGCGCGCTGCTCATCAGCAGAACCGTCTCCGCGGAGGGGCGCTCGCGCGCCCATCTGGGCGGCCGGTCCGTCCCGGTGGGCATGCTGGCCGAACTGGCGGACGACCTTGTCGCCGTACACGGCCAGACCGACCAGCAGGGGCTGCTGCGGCCCGCCAGGCAGCGGAAGGCCCTCGACCGGTACGCGGGCGACGCGGTCGTCGTGCCCCATACCGCCTACGCGGCCGCCTACCGCAGGCTGCGGGCCGTCGCCTCGGAACTGGACACCCTGACCACACGGGCCCGTGAGCGCGCGCAGGAAGCCGATCTGCTGCGCTTCGGGCTGGACGAGGTCGCGGCCGTCGAGCCGAGGGCGGGGGAGGACACCGAACTCGCCGCCGAGGCCGAGCGGCTCGGCCATGCGGAGGCCCTGGCGTCCGCCGCCGCCGTCGCGCACGCGGCGCTCGCCGGCAACCCCGAGGACCCGGAGGGCATCGACGCGACGACGCTCGTCGGGGGCGCGGGACGGGCTCTGGAGGCCGTACGGTCCCACGATCCGGCGCTCGCCGGGCTGGGCGACCGGATGGGGGAGATCTCCATCCTGCTGGCGGACGTGGCGGGGGAGCTCGCCGGATACGCCGACAACCTGGACGCCGATCCGCTGCGGCTGGCCGCGGTGGAGGAGCGGCGGGCCGCGCTCACCGGACTGACGCGTAAGTACGGCCCGGACGTCGCCGCCGTGCTGGCCTGGGCCGAGGAGAGTACGGCGCGGCTGACCGAGCTGGAGGGCGACGACGACCGGATCGGTGAGCTGACAGTCGAGCACAACGACCTCCGGTCCGAATTGTCCGGTCTCGCGCAGGCGTTGACCGACGCCCGCACGGAGGCCGCGGCGCGCTTCGCGGACGCCGTCACGGCGGAGCTGGCCTCGCTGGCGATGCCGCACGCACGGGTCTCGTTCGACATCCGGCAGACCGAGTCCGCCGACGCCACGTCCGGCGTCGAGGTGGGCGGCCGCTCCGTGACGTACGGGCCGCACGGCGTCGACGAGGTCGAGCTGCTGCTCGCCCCTCATCCGGGCGCCCAGCCCCGGCCGATCGCCAAGGGCGCGTCGGGCGGTGAGCTGTCCCGGGTGATGCTCGCCGTGGAGGTGGTCTTCGCGGGATCCGATCCGGTGCCGACGTATCTCTTCGACGAGGTGGACGCGGGTGTCGGCGGCAAGGCGGCGGTCGAGGTCGGCCGCCGGCTCGCGAAGCTCGCCAAGTCGGCGCAGGTGGTGGTGGTGACCCACCTTCCCCAGGTCGCGGCCTTCGCCGACCGCCAGCTGCTGGTCGAGAAGACGAACGACGGCTCGGTGACGCGCTCCGGGGTGACGGTCCTGGAGGGCGAGGACCGGGTGCGGGAGCTGTCGCGGATGCTGGCGGGCCAGGAAGACTCCGAGACGGCCCGCGCCCACGCGGAAGAACTGCTGGCCACGGCCCGCGCCGACGCGTAACGCCTCCGGCGGGTGCGGGTGCGGGTGTCGGTGCGGGTCGGGGCCGGACCGGGGCCGTCGCCCCCGTGACCGCCGAGATGGGCTGCTCGGTCGATACGGTTCGCGCGCTCACCCATGTGAGTGGTCCCCGGCGCGGAGTTGCGGCGCCGGACACAAGAACGACGCCTCGGCGGTGCCGGAACGTGCGTACGGACTGGCATCCTTGACGCAGGGCCGCCGGGGCGTGGCCGCCCGGCCCCAAGTCCCCCGACAGCGCCCCCCGGTCCCGCAGTCCCGCAATCCCCGATCCCGATCCCGATCCAGGAGCCTTGACCACGTGACACAGCTGCGTACGGTCCAGGTGCTGGGCGGTGGCAGTGCGGGCAGCAGCGCGCACGTCCGATCGCTGGCGGCCGGTCTGGTCGCCAGGGGAGTGCGCGTGACGGTGTGCGCCCCCACCGAACTCGACCGCGCCTACGACTTCCGCGGGTCCGGGGCGCGGCACGTCCCCGTACCCCGGCGCAGCGACCCGGCCGCCGTCGCGGCCCTGCGGGCGGCCTGCGCCGACGCGGACGTGGTGCACGCGCACGGACTGCACGCCGCGGTACGGACCGTGATGGCGCTCGGCGGCCAGCGCGTACCGCTCGTCGTCACATGGCACACCCGTGGGCACGCCGAGGGAGCGCGGGGTCATCTGATGCGGCTGCTGGAACGAAGGGCCGCCAGAGCGGCGGCCGTTGTGCTCGGCACCTCCTCGGAACTGGTCGACCGGGCCCGCAGCAGAGGCGCCCGCGACGCCCGGCTCGCGCCGGTCGCGGTGCCAGGACCCCGTCGGCCGGCCGACGGCCCCCGGGACAAGGCCCGCGCCGAACTCGGCGCGGTCGACCGTCCGTTGCTGATGGCCGTCGGCGGCCTGGCGCTGAACCAGGGGTACGACACGCTGCTGGACGCGGCCAGGACCTGGCGCGGCCTCGACCCCACGCCGCTGCTCGTCATCGCCGGCGAGGGCCGGGAACGCGGCAGACTGCAGCGCCGTATCGAGAACGGCGAGCTGCCCGTACGCCTTGTCGGCAGCCGCAACGACATCACCGAACTCCTCGCCTCCGCCGATCTCGCGCTGCTGCCCAGCCGCTGGGAGGCCCGCTCCGTTCTCGCGCAGGAGGCGCTGCGGCTCGGGGTACCTCTCATCGCCACGGCGGTCGGCGGCATCCCCGAACTGGTCGGTGACGCGGCGGAACTCGTCCCGTACGGCGACGCGGCGGCCCTCTCCGAAGCGGTGGTACGGCTCCTCGGCGACCCGGACCGCCGACAGCGACTCGCCGTGGCGGGCCGCGCCCAGGCGGCGACCTGGCCGACGGAGGACGAGACGATCGCTCAGGTCCTCAGCGTCTACGACGAGTTGACGCAGCCGCGCGGCTCCCGCTGACCGAGCGCGCCGCCCTCGCCCCGCCGCAGGGCCTCAGAGCGCATGACGGCAGGCCCTCAGGGCGCGTGACGGCGGGCCCGTAGGGCCAGGCTCAGGGCCAGTACCGTCTGCGGGTCGTCCAGGTCGGTGCCGAGCAGCTCGGCGATTCTGGCCAGCCGGTTGTAGAGGGTCTGGCGGTTCAGATGAAGCTCGCGGGCCGTCTCGGCCTTGCGGCCGGCGTGGGCCAGATAGACCTCCAGCGTCGGCAGCAGCGCCGCCCTGGACGCCCGGTCGTGCTCGCGCAGGGGGCCGATCGCACGGTCCACGAAAGCCGCCAGATCGGGATGGTCCCGCAGCCGCCACAGCAGCAGGTCGATATCGAGGCGACGGGCGTCGTACCACGGCCGGTCCGACAGGCCCTGCGCCGCCGTCGCGGTCTCCGCCGCGTGCCGCAGGCCCGCGCCCGCCGCCGCCCAGCCGCCCGCGACCCCGACGACCACCACCGGCGGCTCCGCGCCCGCCCGCTCCAGCCCGGCCCGCTCCACGCCCGTCCGCAGCGCCGTCGCGACCCGGTCGGCCACCGCCGTACGTTCGGACTCGGAGCGCAGGCCGAGCAGCAGCGGCACCCGGCCCTCCACCGGACGTACGCCCAGCAGCACCGGCACACCCACGGACGACAGCTCCTCCAGCACCGCCCGCGCCAGCAGCGCCCAGCTGCCCGACGGCGACAGTTCGGACGCCAGGCGCATCACCACCGGCAGCAGCGGCCCCTCGCCCGGCTTGAAGCCCAGGACCTTCGCCTGCGCGGGCGCGTCCTCGGCGAGGATCCGGCCCGCCGCGAGATCGGTCAGGAAGTCGCCGCGGCCGCGCGCCGCCAGCTCCTCCTCCTGGCGGGCCTGCATCAGCACGACCGCCAGAATGCCCGCCGCGCGCTCGGCCGCCATCCGGTGCACCGGCAGCAGCGGCGCCGACACGGCGGGCAGCACCAGCCGGGCGCGCACCGCGGCCGTACCGTGCCCGCCGCCCGCCACATCGACCAGCACCGTCCCCGCGGGCGGCCCCGCCGCCCGCGCGGCCCGCTGGCCGCGCAGCCCCTCCCAGATCTGCAACGGGTCCGCGGCGGCCGGTGCGGCGCCGGGGGCCGCCGCGTAGAGCAGCTGCCCCTCCGCCGTCTCCAGGAAGACCGGGTTGCCCGCGAAATCCGCGAGGATCCGGAGCACCTGCGGCACCCCGCCCCCGTCCAGCAGCGCTTCCGTGCACCGCCGGTGGACCTCCTCGGCCTGCCGCAGCAGCGCGTAGTGACCGTTCACGATCTCGGTGTGGACCTCTTCGGTCACCGAGACGAAGGCCACCTCGCGGTGCAGCTGCACCACCGGCAGCCCGGCCGCCCGCGCGGTCTCCACGAGCGTCGCCGGCAACCGGTCGAACCGCGGCCCCAGCTCCACCACCAGCGCCGCGATCCCGCGGTCGGCGAGTCCGCGCACGAAGGCACGCTGCTCGGCGGGCCGGGTGCCCAGGCCGAGACCGGTGGTGAGGAGGAGTTCGCCGCCCTTCAGCAGCGAGGCGATGTTCGGGACCTCGCCCGCGTGCACCCAGCGCACCGTACGGTCCAGCCGGTCCGCGCAGGCGACGACCTCGGGCAGCCCACCGCGCAGTCCCGGCAGCTCAAGCGCCCGCCGCACGGTGATTCCGCCCTGACTGTCCATGAAGCCGGAGGCTACCCGCGGATACCTCCCGCGGACATCTCCGGATCACCTCCCGAGCCGTGGACCGGCTCCCGAACAGCCGGGAAGGCCCGGACCACGGCGCGCGAAGCACCGTCGTCCGAGCCTCCTGGGACCGGTCCGTCAGCCGCCGTACGCCCCCGACGCCGTCAGCCGCAGCGCCGTGTCGATCAGCGGCACATGGCTGAACGCCTGCGGGAAGTTACCCACCTGGCGCTGGAGCCGGGAGTCCCACTCCTCGGCCAGCAGCCCCAGGTCGTTCCGCAGCGCGAGCAGCTTCTCGAAGAGCTTGCGGGCCTCGTCCACCCGCCCGATCATCGCCAGGTCGTCGGCGAGCCAGAACGAGCAGGCGAGGAAGGCACCCTCGTCGCCCGCCAGTCCGTCCACGCCCGCCTCGGCGCCGGCGGTCGGGTAGCGCATGATGAAGCCGTCCTCCGTGGACAGCTCCCGCTGGATCGCCTCGATCGTGCCGATGACCCGCTTGTCGTCCGGCGGCAGGAAGCCCATCTGCGGAATGAGCAGCAGCGACGCGTCCAGCTCCTTGGAGCCGTACGACTGCGTGAAGGTGTTCCGCTCCTTGTCGTACCCCTTCTCGCAGACATCGTGATGAATGTCATCCCGCATCTCGCGCCAGCGCTCCAGCGGCCCGTCGGCGTCCCCGGACTCGATCAGCTTGATCGTCCGGTCGACCGCGACCCAGGCCATCACCTTGGAGTGCACGAAGTGCCTGCGCGGCCCGCGCACCTCCCAGATGCCCTCGTCCGGCTGGTCCCAGTGCTTCTCCAGGTAGCGGATCAGCTTGAGCTGGAGCACCGAGGCGTAGTCGTTGCGGGCCAGACCCGTCATGTGCGCCAGGTGCAGCGCCTCGGTGACCTCGCCGTACACATCCAGCTGAAGCTGGTGCGCGGCGCCGTTGCCGACCCGGACCGGGCCCGAGCGCTCATAGCCGGGCAGCCAGTCGAGCTCCGCCTCACCCAGCTCCCGCTCGCCCGCGATCCCGTACATGATCTGCAGATTCTCCGGGTCGCCGGCGACCGCGCGCAGCAGCCACTCGCGCCAGGCGCGGGCCTCGTCGCGATAGCCCGTGCGCAGCAGCGAGGAGAGCGTGATCGCGGCGTCGCGCAGCCAGGTGTAGCGGTAGTCCCAGTTCCGTACGCCGCCGATCTCCTCCGGCAGGGAGGTCGTCGGCGCCGCGACGATCCCGCCCGTCGGGGCGTACGTCAGGGCCTTGAGCGTGATCAGGGAACGGATCACTGCCTCTCGGTAAGGGCCGTGATACGTACAGTGCTCGACCCACTCGCGCCAGAAATCGGAGGTCGCTTCGAGCGAGCCCTCGGGATCCGGCAGCGCGGGCGCCTGCCGGTGCGAAGGCTGCCAGCTGATGGTGAAGGCGATCCGGTCGCCCGGCGCCACGGTGAAGTCGGAGTACGTCGTGAGGTCCTTGCCGTACGTCTCCGCCTCGGTGTCGAGCCAGACCGAGTCGGGTCCGGCCACGGCGACCGTGCGGTTGTCGACCTTGTGGACCCACGGCACCACGCGTCCGTAGCTGAAGCGCATCCGCAGCGCGGAGCGCATCGGCACCCGTCCGCTGATGCCCTCCACGATCCGGATCACCTGCGGGGCGCCGTCACGCGGCGGCATGAAATCGGTCACTCTTACCGTGCCGCGCGGCGTGTCCCACTCCGATTCCAGGATCAGGGAGTCACCCCGGTACCGGCGCCGGGTGGCCCGGGGCGGCGCGGCGCCCGCGGGGTACGCGGGTCCGAGCCGCCAGAAACCGTGTTCATCGGTTCCCAGCAGCGCCGCGAACACGGCGTGCGAGTCGAAGCGGGGCAGGCACAGCCAGTCGACTGTGCCGTCCCGGCAGACCAGGGCGGCGGTCTGCATATCTCCGATAAGTGCGTAATCCTCGATGCGCCCGGCCACGTGCATCTCCAGTCGAACGGCCACGTCCGCCCCGCGGGGCGCTTACTGCGGTCAAGGGTCGTTGACGAGCTCTTTTTCCGGGAAATCGGGCGGTGAGATGCCGTTTGCCGGCCGGACTCGGCAGCGAATGTCCGAGCAGGATACGACGCACCCAGGAGATCCGCGCCACGCTCCTGACAACATCAGTCTGCCGAACTGCTGAGCCAAGGGTGACTCGGGGGACAAAGGCGGACTCGGGGGAAACGAGTGGCGGCGCGTGGCCGGAAGCACCCTCCCCCCGGCGCTGATACCCTGGTAGCCCGTGGACCGGTGGACTCCCTGCGACGCAATGGGGCCCCGAACCCGCAGCGACGGCAGTCCCTTCACTCACCGACAGGGACACCGGCACGCACCTCAGACCGCGACCACGGGAGCCCCCTCTTGGCCATGCCGACCCGATCCTCGACATCCTCGACGACCAAGCACATCTTCGTCACCGGGGGTGTCGCATCCTCCCTCGGCAAGGGCCTGACCGCCTCCAGTCTGGGTGCGCTGCTCAAGGCACGCGGTCTGCGGGTCACCATGCAGAAGCTCGACCCGTACCTGAACGTCGACCCCGGCACGATGAACCCGTTCCAGCACGGTGAGGTATTCGTCACCAACGACGGTGCCGAGACCGACCTGGACATCGGCCACTACGAGCGCTTCCTTGACGTGGACCTCGACGGCTCGGCCAATGTCACCACCGGCCAGATCTACTCGCAGGTCATCGCCAAGGAGCGGCGCGGCGAGTACCTGGGCGACACGGTCCAGGTCATCCCGCACATCACCAACGAGATCAAGCACCGCATCCGGCGGATGGCGACCGACGACGTCGATGTCGTCATCACCGAGGTCGGCGGCACGGTCGGCGACATCGAGTCGCTGCCGTTCCTGGAGACCGTCCGCCAGGTGCGCCACGAGGTCGGCCGCGACAACGTCTTTGTGGTGCACATCTCGCTGCTGCCGTACATCGGACCGTCCGGCGAGCTGAAGACCAAGCCGACCCAGCACTCGGTGGCGGCCCTGCGCAACATCGGTATTCAGCCGGATGCGATCGTGCTGCGCGCCGACCGTGATGTGCCTCTCTCCATCAAGCGCAAGATCTCGTTGATGTGTGACGTCGACGAGGACGCGGTGGTGGCCTGTGTGGACGCCAAGTCGATCTACGACATCCCCAAGGTGCTGCACACCGAGGGCCTGGACGCCTATGTCGTACGGAAGCTGGACCTGCCGTTCCGCGACGTCGACTGGACGGTCTGGGACGATCTGCTGGACCGGGTCCACAACCCCGACCACGAGGTCACCGTCGCGCTGGTCGGCAAGTACATCGACCTGCCGGACGCGTATCTCTCGGTCACCGAGGCGATCCGCGCGGGCGGCTTCGCCAACAAGGCCCGCGTCAAGGTCAAGTGGGTCACGTCGGACGACTGCAAGACCCAGGCGGACGCCGCGAAGCAGCTCGGTGACGTCGACGCCATCTGTATCCCCGGCGGCTTCGGCGAGCGCGGGGTGACCGGCAAGGTCGGCGCGATCCAGTACGCCCGGGAGAACATGATCCCGCTGCTCGGCCTCTGTCTCGGCCTGCAGTGCATCGTCATCGAGGCCGCGCGGAATCTCGCCGAGATCCCCGACGCCAACTCCACCGAGTTCGACTCGGGCACCGCGCACCCGGTGATCTCCACGATGGAGGAGCAGCTCGCCTACGTCGAGGGCGCCGGTGACCTGGGCGGCACGATGCGGCTCGGCCTCTACCCGGCGAAGCTCGCCGAGGGCTCGATCGTCCGTGAGGTCTACGACAACCAGCCGTACGTGGAGGAGCGCCACCGCCACCGCTACGAGGTCAACAACGCCTACCGCGCGGAGCTGGAGAAGAAGGCCGGCCTGAGCTTCTCGGGCACGTCCCCGGACAACAAGCTGGTCGAGTACGTGGAGTACCCGCGCACCACGCACCCCTATCTGGTCGCCACCCAGGCGCACCCGGAGCTGCGCTCCCGGCCGACCCGGCCGCATCCGCTCTTCGCGGGTCTGGTGAAGGCCGCGGTGGAGCGCCGGCGGGGCGAGTAACCAGCCCCGGGCGGGGCGGGAAGCCGCCCTCGCACAGGCGATACGGTGGAAGCCGGGGTACGGGTCTTTCGGGATCCTTGCCCCGGTTTCCGCGTGTGCGCTGCTGTGTGGGAGGACGCTTTCATGACGATCAAGGACGCCCCCGAGGAGTGGCGGGTCACCGCGACCAGGACACCCTTCCGCGGCAACAAGACCAGTGTCCGTACGGATGATGTGGTCATGCCCGACGGCAGGGTCGTGTCGCGCGACTACCAGGTGCACCCAGGATCCGTGGCGATCCTCGCGCTCGACGACGCGGACCGGGTCCTCGTACTGCGCCAGTACCGGCACCCCGTGCGCCAGAAGCTCTGGGAGATCCCGGCCGGTCTGCTCGACGTACCGGGCGAGAATCCGCTGTCCGCGGCGCAGCGCGAGCTGTACGAGGAGGCGCACGTCAAGGCGGAGGACTGGCGGGTCCTGGCGGACGTCTACACGACGCCGGGCGGCTGCGACGAGGCGGTACGGGTCTTCCTCGCCCGCGATCTGTCGGAGGCGGAGGGAGTGCGCTTCGAGGTCTCCGAGGAGGAGGCGGACATGGAGCTGGCCCGGGTGGAGCGGACGGATCTGGTGCGCGGAGTGCTCGCCGGGGAGCTGCACAACAACTGCCTCGCGGTGGGCGTTCTCGCGCTCACCGCGGCGCTGGCGGGCGACGGGCTCGACGCTCTCCGGCCGGCCGAGGCGCCCTGGCCCGCCCGCCCGTTCGAGTCCTGAGACGGATTCTCGATCCTCCAGTGGTTCTCCGGCGGTTCTCCGGTACCGCTCCAGTGGTTGTCCAGCGATCCTCTGGTCTGACGAAATACTGATCCGATTGGGGGATTTACCGGCCACGCTCCACCGGCTTCGTCGCAGAGAGTGAACTACGCTCGGATCGCTCGTGCGGAGACCCGGCGAGCTCGGCTCGTGCGCAGGCGGACGGAGCGTGGCCCGTGACGGATCAGGCGGTGGACGTGAACGGCACCGGTCGTGCGCGAGCGACGGGACAGCGCGGCTCATCCGGTGCGAAGCCAACCGACCTGGTGGGCAACGATTCTGACGGGCCGTCGGTGAAGCGCAGGGCCCGGGCCAAGTCGTCCGGCGCGAAGGCGCCGAAGAGAAGTCCCGAGAGGGAAGGCGCGACCCGGGTGGATGTGCCGCAGGGCCCGCGGGGCGCGGCCGCGCAGGCGGCCGACGCGGCCGGACCCGCGCCGGACCGGGTGACGGAGGGTGGCGGCGCGGCGGACGACGCGACCGCCGCGCGGGCAGAGGTGCGGGACGCGGGCGCGTCGTTGGGAGATGCCGAGGACATGGGCGGGTCGGTGGCACGCGGTGCGGGTGCGGGCGGAGAGGAGTCCGGCTCCGCGCCGGGGCCCGCCGGGCCGGACACCTCGCGAGGCGGTACGGGGGACACGACGGACACGGGCGGCTCCGCGGCGCCCGCCGCGAGCGAGTCCCGGCCCGGCCTCCCGGCCGGGAAGAGCGGGGCAGCCGCCTCGCTCGCGGCGCGCGACGGCGCCAAGGACGCCGAGGACGGGACGGACGGGACGGCCCGGGGCGCTCACGCGGACCCGAAGGTGACCGGCCGGGGCGCCCCGCGACGGCCCTCGACGGCGCTGCCGCCCGGTCCTGCGGTGCTGCGGCGTGGCGCCCCCCGGCCCGCGTACGTTCCCGGCCGGGCGCACCCCGCTCACGAGGGACAGTTCTTCGGGCGGGAGCGGGAACTCAAGGCGTTGCGCGGAGACGTCGAGCGCGCCGGGCTCAATACGATCTCCGGGCGCAAGGAGCCCCGCGCCCGGGTCCTGCTGATCGCCGGGCGGCCCGGCGCCGGGCGTACCGCGCTGGCCGAGGAGCTCACCGGGCAGCTGCGGGACGGCTATCCGGACGGGGTTGTAAGGGCCCGGCTGACCGAGGCCGGGGGCGAGCCCGTGCCCACCGAGCGCACCGCCCGCGAGATCCTCGACGTGTTCGGCATCCCCACGCCGCCCGGCGCCGGGGAGGACGAGCTGTCCGAGATGGTGCGCACGGCGCTGTCGGCACGCCGGGTGCTGCTGCTCCTGGACGACGCCGTGGACGCCGAGCAGGTCGACCCGCTGGTCCCCGACAACCCCGACTGCCTGGTGGTCGCGGTCGCGCAGGGTCCGCTCACCGGGATTCCCGACGTCCGCCCCTGCACCCTCGGCGGAATGGACGCGAAGTCCGCCATCGAACTGCTCGCGACCTTCACCGGCGCCGTCCGGATCACCGTCGATCCGCAGGCCGCCGAGTCCCTCGCGGAGGAGTGCGGCGGCCAGCCCGCCGCCCTGGTCCTGGCCGGGGGATGGCTCGCGGCCCGCCCCACCGCGTCGGTCGCCGATGTGGCCAAGCGGCTGCGCTCCCTGCCGCACGACGGCGTACGGCCCGTCGGTGACCGGCCGCTCGCCCGCGCCTTCCAGCTGGTGTACGAGGCGCTGCCGGGGTCCTCCGCCCGGATACTGCGACTGCTCGCCCTCGCGCCCGCGGGTCTGGCCGACGCGCACACCGCGTCGGCGCTGGCCGGCTGCTCGGTGTCGGCCGCCCGGAAGACGCTGGACGACTTCACCGCCATGGGACTGCTCCGGGGCCCCGCCGACCGGGCCGTGGACGGCCAGTACCTGGTGCCTGGCTGTCTGGTCCCGCTGCTGCGCGCGCTCATGGAGGAGAAGGACCGGCCGGCCGAGGTACAGCTGGCCCGCGCGCGGATGCTGGAGCGGACCGTACGGCTGCTCCACTCCTGCCGCGCCGTCACCGACCCCGACGGCTCCCCGGCCCGCAAGAGGCTGGCGGGACTGCCTCGCGCGCTGCGCTTCCCGAACGCCGCCGCGGCCGACGAGTGGCTGCGGTCACGCCAGCGCGCCCTGCTGGCGTCCGCCCGGCTCGCGGTCGCCGACGGTGAGCTGGACACCCTGGCCCGCCGGCTGGTGGCCGCGCTGGTCAGGGCGCTGGCCGCGCACCGGGGCACCGAGGCCGCGGCGCCCGAGCTGTACGGGCTGCACCAACTGGTCCTCGACATCGCCGAGCGGCGCAAGCTGTACCGCGAGCAGGCCGCCGCGCTGCTGAACATCGGCGATCTGGACGCCCAGACCGGCCGTACACACGACGCGCTCGCCCGCTACCGGGCCGCGCTGGACGCCGGACGGGCCGCGAACGATCTCTACGCGACCGGCCGCGCGATGGAATCCGTAGGCGGCGCTCACCAGGATCTCCAGGACTGGCAGCGGGCGGCCGACTGGTACGGACGGGCGCTCTCGCAGCGGCTGAGCCGCGGTGAGCGGGCCGACGCGGCCAGGCTCTACGGCCGGCTCGGCACCGTGCACACCTACGCGGGCCGTTACGGCGAGGCGCTGCGCAACTGGCGGGCCGCCGTGGCCGGCTATCGCCGGCTGCGCGATCTGCCGGGGCAGGCACGGGCGTTGAGCGAGGCGGCCAGGGTGCAGGAGTACGCGGGCCGCCCGCACGAGTCGCTGCGTACCTGTCAGGAGGCGGTGGAATGGGCCCGGCTGGCCGGCGACGTACGGCTGCAGGCCGCGCTCCAGCTCCGGCTGGCGGACACGCTGGACCGGCTCGGCGACCCGACCGCGGCCAGGCTGCACCGCAGCGCGGCCGACCTTCTCTTGGGAACGGAAGGATCTGCCTACGAAATCCGTAGCACTTCGGCTGAGGATTAAAGCTTTGCAAGGCTAGACAGCGGGAAATCCTTCATTAGACTGGCTCTGCCGCACCTTCCTGCGGTGACTTCCCGTGCGCCGTGCGCGCCCGGGTATGTATGGGATTGCCCCCGGAATCCCCTGAGTCAAGGACCGTGATCTGCCGTGTTGGTCGGTATCCCCCGCGAGGTCAAGAACAACGAGTTCCGGGTGGCCATCACCCCCGCCGGTGTGCACGAGCTGGTGAGCCACGGTCATCAGGTCGTCATCGAGCGGAACGCCGGCGTCGGCTCCTCGATCACGGACGACGAGTTCATCGCCGCCGGGGCGCGGATCCTGCCCACCGCCGACGAGGTCTGGGCCGCCGCCGACCTGCTGCTGAAGGTCAAGGAGCCCATAGCCGAGGAGTACCACCGGCTGCGCAAGGGCCAGACGCTCTTCACGTATCTGCACCTGGCCGCGTCCCGTGAGTGCACGGACGCCCTGCTCGACTCCGGCACCACCGCCATCGCGTACGAGACGGTCGAGACCGTGAACCGCGCGCTGCCGCTGCTCGCCCCGATGTCCGAGGTCGCGGGCCGGCTGGCCCCGCAGGTCGGCGCGTACCACCTGATGCGCTCGGCCGGCGGCCGCGGCGTCCTGCCGGGCGGCGTCCCGGGTACGGCGGCCGGCCGGGCCGTCGTCATCGGCGGCGGTGTCTCCGGCTGGAGCGCCACACAGATCGCCGTCGGCATGGGCTTCCACGTGACCCTGCTCGACCGGGACATCAACAAGCTGCGCGAGGCCGACAAGATCTTCGGCACCAAGGTCCAGACGATCGTCTCCAACGCCTTCGAGCTGGAGAAGGCGGTCGTCGACGCGGACCTCGTCATCGGCGCCGTTCTCATCCCCGGCGCGAAGGCGCCGAAGCTGGTCACCAACGAGCTGGTCGCCAAGATGAAGCCCGGAAGTGTACTTGTCGACATTGCAATCGATCAGGGTGGCTGCTTCGAGGATTCCCACCCCACGACGCACGCCGAGCCGACCTTCCAGATCCATGACTCGGTGTTCTACTGCGTCGCCAACATGCCGGGCGCGGTTCCGCACACCTCCACGTATGCGCTGACCAACGCCACGCTGCCGTACATCGTGGAGCTCGCGAACCGCGGCTGGGTCGAGGCGCTGCGCCGTGACCCGGCGCTCGCCAAGGGCCTCAACACCCATGAGGGCCAGGTCGTTTACCGTGAGGTGGCCGAGGCCCATGGGCTGGATCACGCCGAATTGAGCATGCTTCTGGGCTGATGCGTCAACGCGCATCGTCAACATCACGCCAACGGCCGGATCTTGCTCAGCGAGGTCCGGCCGGACGCGTGCCCCGCCGTTTCCCGACCCCCGCTCAACTCACGTCGAACGTAACCTTTTCACCGATTCGCACACCCGTGAAAGGTGCCCGCCATGCCTTGGTGAGAGGCTCGTGCGCCCTTGACAGGGAGGTGTTCGGTTGCCGACACATCGGGCCGGGTCCGGCGGATTGTGTTGCTGCGGACCGGTGACACGCCATAGAGTCGCCAACCGTCGGCATAGTGCCACGCTGACCTATCGATAAGTTTCCTGGTCACGTCCAAGGAGGTAAGACGACTTGTGAATAAGTCGACATTTACTCCCGGGGGTGGTCAACCAGGAATGCCTGCGACGGGCCAGAGCCGGTCGTCGGGATTCGAGGCTGTCGGCTCCGTCGCTGTCCGCACCTTCGCCAACCACCAGCACATGACGACAGCCCACCAGATGATGGACGGCCTACACGTGAACGCCATGGCCGGCAACGAGGGTGGCCGAGAGTCCACTCCATTCGCCGTCTACGACGAAGTGCCCGAGGGGCACTTCTACGACCCCGACGCCGAGTACGAGCCCGACCCCGAGTACGCGGCCACCCTCGCCCCCGACGCTGCCCGCCAGCGCCGCGAGCGGATCGGCCCGACCGGGCGTCCCCTGCCGTACTTCCCGATCCCGGGCCCGCTCACCGATCACGGCCCCGCGACGATCATCGCGATGTGCAACCAGAAGGGCGGCGTCGGCAAGACCACGTCGACCATCAACCTGGGTGCCGCGCTCGCGGAGTACGGACGGCGCGTGCTGCTCGTCGACTTCGACCCGCAGGGAGCCCTGTCGGTCGGTCTCGGCGTGAACCCGATGGAGCTGGACCTCACCGTCTACAACCTGCTCATGGAGCGGGGCATGGCGGCCGACGAGGTCCTCCTGAAGACCGCGGTGCCCAACATGGACCTGCTGCCGAGCAATATCGACCTCTCGGCCGCCGAAGTGCAGCTGGTGAGCGAGGTCGCGCGCGAGTCCACGCTCCAGCGGGCGCTGAAGCCGCTGCTGCAGGACTACGACTACATCGTGATCGACTGTCAGCCGTCGCTCGGTCTGCTGACCGTGAACGCGCTGACCGCCGCGCACAAGGTGATCGTGCCGCTGGAGTGCGAGTTCTTCGCGCTGCGCGGGGTGGCCCTACTGACGGAGACCATCGAGAAGGTCCAGGAGCGGCTCAACCCGGACCTGGAGCTCGACGGCATCCTGGCGACGATGTACGACTCCCGTACGGTGCACAGCCGCGAGGTCCTCGCCCGTGTCGTCGAGGCCTTCGACGATCACGTCTACCACACGGTGATCGGGCGGACGGTGCGCTTCCCGGAGACCACGGTGGCCGGAGAGCCGATCACCACGTACGCCTCGAACTCCGTGGGCGCCGCCGCGTATCGCCAGCTCGCCAGGGAGGTGCTCGCCCGGTGTCACGCCGAGTGAGTCTGCCCGGGGCCGACGAGCTGTTCCGTACGACCGGGGGCATGGCGCTGCAGTCCTCCTCGCCCGCCTCCCAGCGTCGCAACGCGAACGGTGAGCCACGGGTGCCGGCGCCGGCGGGGGAGAGCGATCCGGCCGGCGACCCGGCGGCCGGAGCCCCGGCGGGTCCGGCGGGGAACTCGTCCTCGTCCGCCCCGGTGGAGGAACACGGCGCCGCGACGGCGGACTCCGCGGCGTCGTCCAGGAGCCGTACCGCCGACGCGGAGCAGGCCGCCTCCTCGGTCAAGGGGCGGCGGCCGCAGGAGGCCGGTTCTCCGGGCGCGGCATCTGCCGCGGGGCCCCAGGGCGGGCAGCAGCGCCGCCGGGGCCGCGGCGCGAACCGCCGCCCCAGCGGGCGTGAGCGGCACGACGAGAAGATCACGGTCTATGTCTCGGCCGAGGAACTGATGGACCTCGAACACGCACGGCTGGTCCTGCGCGGTGAGCACGGACTCGCCGTGGACCGGGGGCGGATCGTCCGTGAGGCGGTCGCCGTGGTCCTCGCGGACCTCGAATCACGCGGCGACGCGAGCATTCTCGTACGGCGCCTGCGCGGGCGCTGACGGTAGCCTGCGCGGGCAGCCCCTGCTCCAGCCCCCAGGACCACGATGCCCCCGCCCCCCGATCCCACCCGGCCGCCCCGCCGCAGCCTGGGCCGCGGCCCGGGAGCGTCGCCGCCCGCGACCGCGGGCCACGCGCCACCGGCGACGGCCGCCACGCCGGCTCCCGCGCCGGCTCCCGAGCCGCCTCCTGCCGCGCCGGAAGCGGCTGCGCCGGTGGCTGTGCCCACGGCTGTGCCCGCGGTGGTGACCGCGCCGGTGGAAGAGGTGCCCGCGGCCGTCCCGGACGTGGCACCCGGCTCTCCGGCCGATGGCGACGCGACGGACGCGACGGAGGGGCCTGACGCGGGTGACGGGCGCTTCACCGTGCGGCTCGCGAATTTCGAGGGGCCGTTCGATCTGCTGCTGCAGCTCATCTCGAAGCACAAGATGGATGTGACCGAGGTCGCGCTCTCCAAGGTCACCGATGAGTTCATGGTGCATATCCGGGGCATGGGCCCGGACTGGGACCTCGACCAGACCACCGAGTTCCTGGTGGTCGCGGCGACCCTGCTGGATCTGAAGGCCGCCCGGCTGCTGCCCACCGCCGAGGTGGAGGACGAGGCGGATCTCGCGCTGCTCGAAGCACGGGACCTGCTCTTCGCGCGGCTCCTGCAGTACCGCGCGTACAAACACGTCGCGGAGATCTTCAGCGAGCGCCTGGACAGGGAGGCGCGGCGCTATCCCCGCACGGTCGGCCTCGAACCCCATCACGCCGAGCTGCTCCCCGAGGTCGTGATCCGTATCGGGCCCGAGGGTTTCGCGCGGCTCGCGGTGAAGGCGATGCAGCCGAAGCCGAAGCCGCAGGTGTACGTCGATCACATCCACGCGCCGCTCGTGTCCGTACGGGAACAGGCGGGGATCGTCGTCGCGCTGCTGCGGGAGCGCGGGGAGGCCAGCTTCCAGGCGCTCACCGCGGACGCCGCCGACTCCCTCACGGTCGTGGCGCGCTTCCTGGCGCTGCTGGAGCTCTACCGGGAGCGGGCCGTCGCCCTGGACCAGGAGGAGGCCCTCGGCACCCTGATGGTCCGCTGGACGGGCGGGGACGGCGACGCGGAGCCGGCCGTGACCGACGAATTCGACCGCGAGCCCGGCCCGACCGACGAGACGACCGACGATACGGCCGACGAGACGGCCGATGAGCCGAGCGAGGAGAACGCGTGAGCGGCGAGCAGCGGAGTACGCGCACGAGTGCGAGCGCGAGCACCAGTACGAGGACGGTCGCGGAGCTGGACCTCAAGCCGGCTCTCGAAGCGGTCCTCATGGTCGTCGACGAGCCCGCCACCGAGGAGCATCTCGCCAAGGTCCTCGACCGCCCCCGGCGGGCCGTCGCGGAGGCGCTGCGCGAGCTGGCCGACGAGTACACCGTCCAGCGCCGCGGCTTCGAGCTGCGGCTGATCGCCGGCGGCTGGCGGTTCTACACGCGGCCCGAGTACGCCGAGGCCGTCGAGGGCTTCGTGCTCGACGGCCAGCATGCCCGGCTGACCCAGGCCGCGCTGGAGACCCTCGCGGTCGTCGCGTACCGCCAGCCGGTGAGCCGTTCCCGGGTCTCCGCGGTACGCGGAGTGAACTGTGACGGCGTCATGCGCACCCTCCTCCAGCGCGGGCTGGTGGAGGAGGCGGGCGCGGAACCCGAAACAGGTGCGATCCTGTACAGGACGACGAACTACTTTCTGGAGCGGATGGGCCTGCGCGGCCTGGACGAGCTTCCGGAGCTCGCGCCCTTCCTCCCCGAGGCGGACGCGATCGAGGCCGAGACCCTCGAAGGCGTTCCGTCGTTCGATCCGGACGCACCGGACACCGACGCAGACGACAAGACGGACATTTAATGCGAAGCGGCAACAGGAACAGCGGAAGCGGCAACAGGAACAGCGGAGGCGGGAGCGGCGGCGGTAACCGGGACAGCCGGGGCGCCGGTGGTAACCGGGACGGCCGGGGCGGCAGCGGTAGCCGGGACAGCCGGGGCGGCAGCGGCAATCGGGACAGCCGGGGCGCCGGCGGCAACCGGGACGCCCGGGACAGCCGGGACACCCGGGGCGCCGGCGCCGGGCGTGACGAGCAGCCGAAGCGGCCGTCCCGTCCCCGTCCCGAGGAGCGCCGTTACGATGTCGGCCGCTCAGGCCCCACCGGTGGTTCCGGTGCCTCCGGTGCGCCCGGTGGCACCCGCCGTTCCGCCGGCTCCGGCGATTCCTCCGGCGAGGGCGCGCGCCAGGGCGGCGCCCGCGGCGCGGCGGCCCGTGGCGGTGCCAAGGGCGGTCCCAAGTCCTCGCAGAGCGGTGGCGGCCCGCGCCGCGGCGGCCAGTCCCGTCCCCGCGAGCTCGACGCCAAGATCGAGCAGCGCAACCGCGACCGGTACGCAGAGCGGCCCTCGGTCGTGACCCCCAGGACCAACCCCGGCGCCGAGCAGGAAGGTGAGCGGCTGCAGAAGGTCCTCGCCCGCGCCGGCATGGGCTCGCGCCGCGCCTGCGAGGAGCTGATCGAGCAGTCCCGCGTCGAGGTCAACGGCGAGATCGTCCTTGAGCAGGGCATGCGCGTCGACACGGACAAGGACGAGATCAAGGTCGACGGACTGACCGTCGCCACGCAGTCGCATCTCTTCTTCGCGCTGAACAAGCCCGCCGGTGTCGTCTCCACGATGGAGGACCCGGACGGCCGCCAGTCCCTCGGTGACTACGTCACCAACCGCGAGACCCGGCTCTTCCATGTCGGCCGGCTCGACACGGAGACCGAGGGCATCATCCTGCTCACCAACCACGGCGAGCTGGCCCACCGCCTCACGCACCCCAAGTACGGCGTCAAGAAGATCTACCTGGCCGCGATCCAGGGCCCGCTGCCGCGCGATCTGGGCAAGCGGCTCAAGGACGGCATCCAGCTGGAGGACGGCTACGCCAAGGCCGACCACTTCCGGGTCGTGGAGAACACCGGCAAGAACTACCTGGTCGAGGTCACCCTCCACGAGGGCCGCAAGCACATCGTCCGCCGCATGCTCGCCGAGGCCGGTTTCCCGGTCGACCGGCTGGTCCGGACGTCGTTCGGCCCGATCCCGCTGGGCGACCAGAAGTCCGGCTGGCTGCGCCGCCTCACCAACACCGAGGTCGGCATGCTGATGAAGGAAGTGGGGCTGTAACCCGCCCCTGAGTACGCCCCTGTTGCCGCTGGTGCCCCTGGCGCCGGCGGTACGGAAGAAAAGCCCGCGCCCTCACGGCCGCGGGTTTTTTCGCTTGTCGGGCAGGTCCGTTCACCTTTATAGTCAGTGTGACCATTAAGGAGGCGGGCGTGAGTCTCGCGGACATTCTCGATCCCTTGCAGCGGCCGTTGCTGACCGTCCTGGACACCCCGGTCAGCTGGACCGAGGTCCTCGGTTTCGGCAGTGGCGCGCTCTGTGTGTGGCTCGTGGCCCGCCAGCACCTCGCCAACTGGCCGATCGGCATCGCCAACAACGTCTTCTTCATCCTGCTGTTCACCCAGGCCGGCCTGTACGCCGACGCGGGGCTGCAGGTCGTCTTCATCACCCTCGCCGCGTACGGCTGGTGGACCTGGACCCACGGGGGTGGCCCGGGCTCGTCCCTGCCGGTGCGGCGCACGACCCGCACCGAGTGGGGCTGGCTGCTCGCGGCGGGGGTGGTGGGGACACTCGCGCTCACCGTCCTCCTCGGCCGCGCCACCGACTCGACCGTGCCCTTCTGGGACGCGCTCACCACCGCGCTCTCCCTGATGGCGACGTACGGCCAGTGCCGCAAGCGGCTGGAGTCGTGGTGGCTGTGGATCGCGGCGGACGTCGTGTACATCCCGCTCTACGCGTACAAGGACCTCTACCTGACCTCCCTGCTCTACGCCGGCTTCCTGGCCCTCTGCCTGGCCGGGCTGCGCAACTGGACCCGGGACCTGGCCGGAGCCCGGCGGACGGTGGAGGCGACGGCCGTATGACCGGCTACGAACACGGTCTTGTGCTCGGCAAGTTCTATCCGCCGCACGCCGGCCACCACCATCTCGTACGGACCGCGCGGGGCCGCTGCGAGCGGCTGACCGTGCTGGTCTGCGCCTCCTCCGTGGAGTCCGTGCCGCTGGCCGACCGCGTCCGCTGGATGCGTGAAGTCCACCCGGACGTCAGGGTGGTGGGGGCCGTCGACGACGTCGTCATGGACCTGAACGACCCCGCCGTCTGGGACGCGCACATGGCGGTCTTCCGCGGCGCCGTGCCCGAGCGCGTGGACGCCGTCTTCAGCTCGGAGTCGTACGGAGCGGAGCTGGGGCGGCGGTTCGGCGCCGCGTCCGTGTGCGTCGACCCGGACCGTACGGTCTTCCCGGTCTCCGGCACGGCCGTGCGCAAGGACCCGGTCGGCTGCTGGGACTTCCTGGCGCCGCCCGTACGCGCGGCGCTCACCCGGCGCGTCGTGGTGCTCGGCGCCGAGTCCACCGGCACCACGACGCTCGCGCGGGCGCTCGCCGGCCACTACCGGCGGCGCGGCGGGACCTGGGCGCGGACCGGGTACGTCCCTGAGTACGGGCGGGAGTTCAGCGAACTCAAACTGGCCGCCCTGCGCGTCGACCACCCGCGGGCGCAGTGGGAGGACGTCGAATTCACCACGGCGGACTTCCCGCGGATCGCCGAGCGGCAGAACGCACTGGAGGACGCGGCGGCCGGGGCCGGCTCACCCGTCCTGTTCTGCGACACCGACTCCTTCGCCACCACCGTCTGGCACGAACGGTATGTGGGCGGACGCAACCCGCGCGTCGAGGAGATCGCCGATCTGATTCCCCATCAGCTGTGGCTGCTCACCGACCACGAAGGCGTCGCCTTCGAGGACGACGGGCTGCGGGACGGCGAGGAGCTGCGGCCCTGGATGACCGGCCGGTTCCGCGCCGAACTCACCCGCACCGGGCGCGAGTTCCTCGTCGTGAGCGGACCGCACGAGGAGCGGCTCGCCACCGCCGTCGCCGCCGTGGACGCCCTGCTCGGCCGGGGATGGGACTTCGCCCCGCCCCTTCCGGAGCGACGGTGAACGCCCCGCGGTCGCGCGCTCCGGAGGGCTACGACCCGTCCGCCTTCGAGCCGTTCGCGGTCACCGTCGACCTCGCCGTCTTCACGGTCAGGGAGGGCCGGCTGCACGTCCTGCTCGTCGAGCGCGGACAGGACCCCTACCGGGGCGACTGGGCGCTGCCGGGCGGCTTCGTACTGCCGAAGGAGTCCGCCGGACAGGCCGCCCGCCGTGAACTCGCCGAGGAGACCGGCCTGTCGGAACGGACCGCCACCGCGCTCCATCTGGAACAGCTGCGGACCTACAGCGACCCGGACCGCGACCCCAGGATGCGGGTCGTGTCCGTGGCGTACACCGCGCTCGTACCGGATCTGCCGGAGCCGCGCGGCGGCGGGGACGCGGCCGGCGCCCGGTGGATGGAGTTCGGCGCCTGCGGCCCGCTCGCCTTCGACCACGACCACATCCTCGCCGACGCCTACGACCGCGTCGGCGCCAAGCTCGAATACACCTGTCTCGCCACGGCCTTCTGCCCGGCCGAGTTCACGCTCGGGGAGCTGCGGCAGGTGTACGAGACCGTCTGGGGCGTCGTGCTCGACAGTCCCAACTTCCGGCGCAAGGTCCTCACCACGCCAGGGTTCGTCCAGGCGGTGGAGGGACCGCGCCGCAGGACGGGCGGCCGTGGAAAACCGGCCGCCCTGTACCGCGCGGGCGCCGCCACCACACTGCATCCACCTCTTCTGCGACCGGAAGGACGGACCGCATGATCACCGCACGGGCCATCACCAAGCAAGCCGCCACGGGCTCGCTGATCGGGCTCGCACTCGGCGACGCCCTGGGCTTCCCGACCGAGTTCAACGATGTGCCGTCGATCCTCGCGAAGTGCGGTCCGTGGCGGGAGATGGCCCTGCCGGATCCCGCGTTCGTCACGGACGACACGCAGATGACCCTCGCGTTCGCGCGGGGCATCCGGACCGCGATGGACCGGGGGGTGCTGGGCCCGCTGCGTCTCGAGCGGCCGGTGCGCGACGAGTTCGTCGACTGGTACCACTCCCCGGACAACAACCGCGCCCCCGGCAACACCTGCCTGACCGCCTGCCGGCTCCTCGACAGCGACCGGCCCTGGCAGCAGGCGAGCCAGACCGGGTCCAAGGGCTGCGGCGCCAATATGCGGGTCGCGCCGATCGGGCTGGTCCCGGGCCTGAGCGACGAACAGCGGGCGGGCGCCGCGCAGTTGCAGGCGGCGCTCACCCACGGTCATCCGACGGCGCTGGCCGCCTCCGATCTCACGGCGCGGGCGGTGTACCTGCTGGCGCAGGGCGGCGAGCCGCTGGGGCTGGCGGGCCAGCTGCGTTCGTACGCGTACGAGAACCGGGACCGCTACTACCACCGCTGGCTCGGCGACCTCTGGACGCACGCCGGCGACCCCACGCCCGAGGCCTTCATCGCGCGCGGCTGGGACGAGTGCCTGGGCGCCCTCGAACGCCTCCAGCACGCCCTGCGCACGCCGTCACCGGAGACCGACCCCTGCCTGGCGACCGGGGACGGCTGGGTCGCCGAGGAGGCGCTCGCCACCGGCCTGCTCTGCTTCCTGCTCTTCCCCGCCGAGCCGGTGACCGCCCTGCGCCGGGCCGCCTGCACCAAGGGCGACTCGGACTCCATCGCCTCCCTGGCGGGCGCCTTCGCCGGCGCGCACCTGGGCGCGCGGGCCTGGCCCAAGGAGTGGGCCGAGCGGATCGAGTACCGGAGCGACCTGCTGTCGCTGGCGGCCCTCTGGGACGCTTGACCCATGCGTACGGAAGAACAGAGCCGCGAACGACGCCTCCACGAGGCCGGGCTGCCGGTCACCGACCTCGGCCCGGTCCTCGCGGAGGAGACCGACCCCCTGCTGTTCGCCACGGTCTCCGGGGCGCATCTGTACGGATTCCCGTCCCGGGACTCGGACGTCGATCTGCGGGGTGCCCATCTGCTGCCGGTCGCCGCGCTGATCGGGCTGCGTGAGCCGGACGAGACGCGGTCGCGGATGTGGGACCGGGACGGCGTGGAGATGGATCTCGTCACCCACGACCTGCGAAAGTTCGTCGGGCTCATGCTGCGGCGCAACGGCTATGTGCTGGAGCAGCTGCTCTCGCCGCTGGTCGTGCACACGACCGAAGCGCACCAGGAACTGGTGGCGCTCGCGCCCGGCGTGCTGACCTCCCATCACGCGCACCACTACCTGGGATTCGCCCGCACACAGTGGCGGCTGTTCGAGTCGACCGGCGAGCTCAAGCCACTGCTCTACACCTTCCGCGCCCTCCTCACAGGCATCCATCTGATGCGAAGCGGCGAGGTGCGGGCCCATCTGCCCACCCTGCTGGAGGAGGTGGCAGCGCCGCACTATCTGCCGGAGCTGATCGCGGCAAAGGCCGACGCCGAACACGCGCCGGCCGTGGGAGTGGAGCGGGACCGGCTGGACACGGACATGACGGCGCTGCGCACGGCCCTGGACGAGGCGCGGCCGATCTCACCGCTACCGGACACCCCCGCCCCCGTCGTCCACGAGGCACTCCACGACCTGGTCGTCCGGGTCCGCTTGGAGCGCTGAGGCTCGGCGGGTGCGGATGAGGAAGTCCTCGACTCGGGCGTGGTCGGGCTCGGGTGGGAGGGGGGAGTGGAGGGTCGCCGCGTCGGCCTCCGCGGTGAGGCGGGTCATCCGCCGTTCGACCTCGGGCCAGGGGACCTCGCCCCGCTTGACCGCCAGCAGTGGCTCCCGGTCGGTACCGACGTCGATGACCAGCCGGCCCGTACGCAGCAGATCCCGGCAGGAGACGAGCAGTCGCAGCAGATGCATGGCGTGCTTCCAGCGCGGGGCGCCGTACTGCCGGACATCCGCCTCCAGCTTCTTGCGCTGGCCGTCGGCGTAGCGGACGAAGGTCTGATGGGCCTGGCGGGACAGGAACGCGTCGCGCAGCGCGAGCAGTTCACGGCCGGTGTCGTCGATGTGCTCGACGAGCGGGGAGTGCAGACACTCCAGCACATTGGGGTTGGTGCGCAGAGCGAGAGCGCAGAAGCGCTCCAGCTCCCACGAGAACTGCTCGGCCGCCGGCCCCTCGACATGGGCCGGCGGCTTCTCGAAACCCCAGTACAGCGAGGTCGGGGCGAGGAAGACCCCGCGGAGGTCGGTGTCGCTGTCGTCCGTCGCGAGACCGAAGGCGCGGGAGCCCATCACACAGGAGTAGACGGTGTGGTCGCGGACAAGGGCTTCGGACGGCGTCATGGGCGAGAGGGTACGGGAGGGTACGGGAGGGCCCGCCGGCCCCTCGTGGCCGGCGGATCACGGGGGCCGGGCACGGGATCACGCGCGCACGGTCACCGGGTCACGCGAGGAAGATCCTGTCCCCGGACACGGTGATCTCCCGGGCCGGGAGGGGGCGCGGGGCCGGACCGGCCACGACGGCGGCGTCCATGACGCTGAATCTGGCGCCGTGGCAGGGACAGTCGATGGTGCCCTCCTCGACGTTCGCCACCGTGCAGCCCACATGGGTGCAGATGGCGGAGAAGGCCATGAACTCCCCTTCCGTCGGCTGGGTCACCACGACCTTCCGGTCGGCGAAGATCTTGCCGCCGCCGACCGGGATGTCCGAGGTCCTGGCGAGCGGGGCCGATGACTGAGCCGGTGACTGGGCCGGTGACCCGGCCGACGGCGGGGTGGTCTTCACGGCCGGCGACCCGGCCGGCGGGCCCGACGGCTGCGGGGGCCTGCGGCCACTGTTCCCGCTTCCGTCCCCGCTGCCGTCGCCGTTACCGCCGCAGCCGGGGACGAGCGCGACGGCGCCCGCCGCGAGTACCGTGCGCCGCACCGTACCGCCATCCATGAGTGTCTCCCTCTGTCGTGACCTCGTATCCGCCGGTTATCACCAGCATCCTGGCGCTCCGTGCCCCGGAGACAGCGGAGTCCCCGCGCGAGGTCCTTCGAATGGCCGCACGAAGGGGGGACGGCGGCCCTTGGCCCCTCGCCGTCTCGGAGAGCGGTCGCGGACGCTGGGTTCCCCGTGGCTGACTACGCTGAAGCGAGCACTCGACCATGGAGGAGAACGTCGTGGCGGTACGAGCGGTTCGCGGGGCCGTCCAGCTGGAGCGGGACGAGTCCGGGCACATGGACGACCAGGTCAGGCAGCTCCTGACCACGATCCTGGAGCGCAACGAGCTCACCGCGGACGATCTGATCAGTATCTGGTTCACGGCCACGCCCGATCTGCACAGCGACTTCCCGGCCGCGGCGGCCCGCGGCCTCGGTATCGTCGACGTGCCGCTGATCTGCGCCCAGGAACTGGACATCGCCGGCGCCCTGCCGCGCGTCGTCCGGATCCTCGCCCATATCGAGTCCGACCTCCCCAAGTCCGAGATCGCGCACGTCTACCTCGGCGCCGCGGCCGCCCTCCGCAAGGACATCGCCCAGTGAGAAGCGCCCTGGTCATCGGAACGGGCCTGATCGGCACCTCGGCCGCGCTGGCCCTGGCCGGCCGCGGGGTCACCGTCCATCTCACCGACCACGACCCCTCCCGGGCCCTCACCGCCGCGGCGCTCGGCGCGGGGACGGACGAGGCGCCCGAGGGGCGCGTCGACCTCGCGATCATCGCCGTACCGCCCGCGCACACCGCCGGCACGCTCGCCGCGGCGATGCGGGACGGCGTGGCCCGCGGCTATCTGGACGTGGCGAGCGTCAAGGGCGGCCCCCGGCGTGAGCTGGAGGCGCTCGGCCTCGATCTGACCGCGTACATCGGCACGCACCCGATGGCGGGCAAGGAGCTCTCGGGGCCGCTGGCCGCCACCGCCGACCTCTTCGAGGGACGCCCCTGGGTGCTGACCCCGACCCGGGACACCGACACCGAGGTACTGAACCTGGCCCTGGAGCTGGCCGCGCTGTGCCGCGCCGTGCCGGTGGTCATGGACGCCGACGCGCACGACCGGGCGGTCGCCCTGGTCTCGCACACCCCCCAGCTGATCTCGTCGATGGTCGCGGCGCGGCTGGAGGAGGCGGACGAGACCGCCGTACGCCTCTGCGGCCAGGGCATCCGTGATGTCACCCGGATCGCGGCCTCCGACCCCCGGATGTGGGTCGAGATCCTCACCGCGAACCCCGGTCCTGTCGCCGATGTGCTGGCGGGCGTGGCGGCGGACCTCGGCGAGACGGTCGAGGCGCTGCGCGCGCTCCAGTCCTCCGACGAGGACAAGCGGCGCGGCGGCGCGGCCGGCATCGAGGACGTCCTGCGGCGCGGCAACGCGGGCCGGGTGCGGGTGCCGGGCAAGCACGGCGCGGCCCCGGCGGTGTACGAGATCGTGGCGGTGCTGATCAGCGACCGGCCGGGCGAGCTGGCCCGTATCTTCGCGGACGCCGGCCGGGCCGGGGTCAATGTGGAGGACGTGCGGATCGAGCACGCGACCGGACAGCAGGCGGGCCTGGTCCAGGTGATGGTGGAGCCGGCGGCGGCCCCGGTGCTCGCCGCGGCCCTGCGGGAACGCGGCTGGTCGGTCCGGCAGTAGATCACACGGGGGCCACCCGGGGGCGCGGGGCGCGATGTGCGCCGGGAAGCGTCCCGCCGAACGGGTGCATTCGAGGCCCTGAGTACTCGGTAACCTTGTGCGGGGGCGTATGGACGTCCCCTCGCATTCATCCCGTGTACCAGGAAAGGTGTCCGCCCCCGTGGAAAACGGAGCAACCGCCGCCCGGACGGCCTCGGCCGCTGTGATCGTCGCCATCGACGGGCCCTCCGGCACGGGCAAGTCGAGCACCTCCAAGGCCGTGGCCGCCCAGCTCGGGCTGAGCTACCTGGACACCGGCGCGCAGTACCGGGCGATGACCTGGTGGATGCTCAGCAACGGCGTCGACGTGCGGGATCCCGCCGCTGTCGCGACCGCCGCGGGCAAGCCCGTCCTGGTCTCCGGCACCGATCCGGCCGCTCCCACGATCACCGTCGACGGGGTGGACGCCGCGGGCCCCATCCGTACCCAGGAGGTCACCTCCGAGGTGAGCGCGGTCAGCGCCGTGCCCGAGGTGCGGACCGTCATCACCGAGCTGCAGCGGTCCATCGCCGCGGCCGCCGGGAAGGGGATCGTGGTCGAGGGCCGCGACATCGGTACGACGGTCCTGCCGGACGCGGACGTCAAGATCTTCCTCACCGCTTCGCCGGAGGCGCGCGCCGCCCGCCGCAGCGGGGAGCTGAAGGGCAAGGGGGCGACGGATGTCGTCGCCACCAGGGAAGCGCTGATCAAGCGGGACACGGCCGACTCCAGCCGTAAGACGTCCCCGCTCGCGAAGGCCGAGGACGCGGTCGAGGTGGACACAACGGACCTCACGCTCCAGCAGGTCATCGAGTGCATCGTTACCCTGGTCGGGGAGAAGCGGGACGCCACGTGAGCGCACCGTCCGGGAGGGGCGCGGCGATCGGGCGCGGCATCGGTATCGGACTGATGTACGGGCTCTGGAAGCCGCGGGTGCTCGGCGCCTGGCGGGTTCCGGCGAGTGGCCCCGCCATACTTGCCGTCAACCACGCGCACAACATCGACGGCCCGATGCTGATGGGCACCGCGCCCCGCCCGGTGCACTTCCTGATCAAGAAGGAAGCCTTCATCGGTCCGCTCGACCCGTTCCTGCGGGGCATCGGACAGCTGAAGGTGGACCGTGAGGTCGCCGACCGCGGCGCGATCAGCGACGCGCTCGGTGTGCTCAGGGACGGCGGGGTGCTGGGGATCTTCCCCGAGGGCACCCGGGGTGAGGGCGATTTCGCCTCATTGCGCGCCGGGCTCGCATACTTCGCTGTACGGAGCGGGGCGCCGATCGTCCCGGTGGCCGTCCTGGGAAGCACCGAGAGCCATGGACGGTTGATACCCGCGCTGCCCGCGCTGTGCAGCCGCGTGGACGTCGTCTTCGGCGACGCCTTCGAGGCGGGTGACGGCAGCGGGCGGCGCACCCGCAAGGCGCTGGACGGCGCCACCGTGCGGATCCAGGAGCGGCTGACCGCCCACCTGGAGAACGCCAGGCGCCTCACCGGGCGCCAGGCCAAGCGCTCGTAAGGCGCTGGGCAGGACTTGAGTAGTGCGCCGCGTGCCGCGGCGCACCGATCACGATGAACGAGGTACGGACTTCATGAACGACCAGATCGACTCCGGCGACGAGCACGGGGAGCTTGGCGATGCCGAGTACGCGGAGTTCATGGAGCTTGCCGCGCAGGAGGGCTTCGAAGCCGAGGACGTGGAGGGCGCGATCGGTGAGGCCGGTCACGGCCCGCTGCCCGTCCTCGCCGTCGTCGGCCGCCCGAATGTCGGTAAATCGACCCTCGTGAACCGCATCATCGGCCGTCGCGAGGCGGTCGTCGAGGACAAGCCGGGCGTCACCCGCGACCGGGTGACCTACGAGGCCGAGTGGGCGGGACGCCGCTTCAAGGTCGTCGACACCGGCGGCTGGGAGCAGGACGTCCTGGGCATCGACGCCTCCGTCGCCGCCCAGGCCGAGTACGCGATCGAGGCCTCCGACGCGGTGGTCTTCGTCGTGGACTCCACGGTCGGCGCGACCGACACCGACGAGGCCGTGGTCAAGCTGCTGCGCAAGGCGGGCAAGCCCGTCGTGCTCTGTGCCAACAAGGTGGACGGACAGAGCGGGGAGGCGGACGCGACCGCGCTCTGGTCGCTCGGCCTCGGCGAGCCGCACCCGGTCTCCTCCCTGCACGGCCGCGGCACCGGCGACATGCTGGACGCGGTGCTCGAAGCCCTGCCGGAGGCCCCGGCGCAGACCTTCGGCACCGCGGTCGGCGGGCCCCGCCGTATCGCGCTCATCGGGCGCCCGAACGTCGGCAAGTCGTCCCTGCTGAACCGGGTCGCCGGCCAGGAGCGCGTCGTCGTCAACGAGGTCGCGGGCACCACCCGTGACCCGGTCGACGAGCTGATCGAGCTCGGCGGCACGGTGTGGAAGTTCATTGACACCGCGGGCATCCGCCGCCGGGTCCACCTCCAGGAGGGCGCGGACTACTACGCGTCGCTGCGTACGGCGGCCGCCGTGGAGAAGGCCGAGGTCGCGGTCGTACTGATCGACACGAGCGAGTCCATCAGCGTCCAGGACCAGCGGATCATCACGATGGCCGTCGAGGCGGGCCGCGCCCTGGTCATCGCGTACAACAAGTGGGACACCCTCGACGAGGAGCGCCGTTACTACCTGGAGCGCGAGATCGAGACGGAGCTGGCGCAGATCGCCTGGGCGCCGCGGGTGAACGTCTCGGCGCGCACCGGCCGCCACATGGAGAAGCTGGTCCCGGCGATCGAGACGGCGCTGGCGGGCTGGGAGACCCGGGTTCCGACCGGCAGGCTCAACGCGTTCCTCGGAGAGCTGGTCGCCGCGCACCCGCACCCGATCCGGGGTGGCAAGCAGCCCCGGATTCTGTTCGGTACGCAGGCGGGGACGAAGCCGCCGCGCTTCGTGCTCTTCGCCTCCGGCTTCATCGAGCACGGATACCGGCGCTTCGTCGAGCGCCGGCTGCGCGAGGAGTTCGGCTTCGTGGGCACTCCGATCCATATCTCCGTGCGCGTGCGGGAGAAGCGCGGCCGCAAGAAGTGACCCGGTAGCGGGGACACGCGAGAAGCCGGAAGCCGTGGGGCCCGGCGCGGATGATTCCGCGCCGGGCCCCACGGCTTCCGGCTGTCAGGGGCTGCCAGGACCCCGAGGAGCCCGGGGCGCCGCTCAGGCGCCGCGGCGTGGGCCCGGCGGAAGGGCCGCCGGGGGGAGGGCCGCCGGAGTGTGCCGCCCGGTGTGCTGCCGGGGATCCCGCTGCCAGGAGCCTGCGTACGACGTGTGACCGAGCGCGCCGTGGCCGCCGGCGTGGGCCGCGTGCAGCCCGGTGCCGAAGGCCGTGAAGCCGAGGTTCTCCTCATTGCTCCGGTCGCCGGGCAGCGCCCTGAAGGACCGGCGGAACTCGGAGTAGAGCGCGTCGTAGATCGGCGTCGTCGAGTACCCGTCCGCTACGTCCCGCGCGGGGCGCATGGAGGAGATCTGGCGCTGGTACTGGTGGCGGGAGGGGTCGTATGAGTGCACATACGTGCCAACGACCCCGTCGTCCGTCGGATGCGGGCTGTCCCCGGAATTCGCTGCTGACGTGGGGCGGGACAGCCGGGCGGTGGGGCGCCGGGCCTCCGTCACGTGCCGGCCAGCGGCATCGCGGCGGCGACCAGCCTGCCGTTGACGACGGCCTTCTCCAGGGCGTCGCGCAGCAGGTCCTCGCGGGGCTGCTGGCCGATGGAGCCGACCGGCGCGGCGAAGACCAGCACGGTGTGCGACCTGTTGGCCGCGGTCCGCCAGCCCTCGGTGACCTGGAGCGGCTGGTGGGCCTGCCACCAGGCGACCGGGCCGGTGGTGCCGGGCTGCAGCACGGCGTGCAGCTGGCCCATGGCGAGCAGCACCGACCAGCCGGACAGCAGGACGGGCAGCCGGTTCAGATCGGTGACCGGCTGGAAGCCCTGCTCGACGAGGAGCGGGAGGAATTCGTCGGTGCTGCCCCTCGACCCCGGCCTGGCGATGGCGACGGTCGGCTCGACGACCAGGGCGGGATGCAGATCGCCCCCGATCAGCACCAGCCCGCTGGTGACACCGAGGACGGCCTGGCCGGCGCCGGTGGAGTGGGCCCCCTGCCCCTGCGGCTCGTTGCCGGTGATGCTCCGGACCGCGCCCTGGAGCTGGTCCTCGGCGACCTGGACGACCTGGGAGGGAATGCAGGTGGCGTGGGCGAAGGCGAGAACGGCGGTCTCCTCACCGACGAACAGCACGGTGCTGGTCCGCTCCTGTTCGGAGTCGCCGGGGGTCCGGCAGGACGTGCAGTCGTAGCTGCCCGGGGAGTTCTCGCCGGCCAGCAGCCGGTCGGCTTCTTCGTCGCCGATCTCGGCGCGTACGTCCTCGCTGACGTCGAGCATGCGCGGCACGGGTGGCTCCTCGAACTCGGTGCGTGGGCCGGGCTGTTCCCGGCTCGTAAAGAGACAACGGGTGAGCCGTCGCCGGAGTCACGCGCCGGAGGGCATGGAATCGAACCATCCGGCGCACCGGGCGAGCCGTCGGCCGGAACGAGTCATTCCATCTCAACACCTCGTAAGTAGCAGGAAGTTGACCCGGTATGACGAGCCGCAGGTCAGTAGAGCGACAGGTCGACAAATCGGGAGATCGGCCAATCAAAGGGGTGGCTGAATCTCGTTGGTCCTTCCGGTGGTTTCGGCGCACCGGCAGGCGGCCGCGTCGGCGCGTGATCGTACGGATCCGCCGGAAGTCGGCACCATGTGGGTCATTTCCGCGTCTACCCAGTTGGTCCTCCGGGACCGCGGAGACCGCGCCGTGGGGAAGCGCCGCGAGCACCGCACCGACCGCACCGCAAGGACCGTCAGGACCAGGGGGCTCAGCAGGGCATGCACATCTCATTTCTGCTCCACAACGCGTACGGCATCGGCGGCACGATCCGGACCACGTTCACCCTCGCCGGGACGCTGGCCGAGCACCACGACGTGGAGATCGTCTCGGTCTTCCGCCATCGGGAGGAGCCGACCATGGGAGCCCCGGCCGGCGTGCGCCTGCGTCACCTGGTCGACTTACGGCGGGGGAGCCCCGGCTACGAGGGCGAGGAACCGGAGTACGGCCGGCCCGCCAGGGTCTTCCCGCGCGGCGACGGCCGGTACCGCCAGTACAGCCGTCTCACCGATGCCAGGATCGCCGCCCATCTGCGGTCCCTGGACGCCGATGTCGTCGTCGGCACCCGCCCGGGACTCAATGTCCATATCGTCCGGCAGGCCAGGCGCGGCCCGGTACGCGTCGGGCAGGAGCATCTGACCCTCGACAGCCACGGCGTCCGGCTCCGCCGCGAGATCGGCCACCGCTACCGGCTGCTCGACGCGGTCACCACGGTCACCGAGGCCGACGCGCGCGCCTACCGCAGCCGGCTGCGGCTGCCCGGCGTGCGGATCGACGCCGTCCCCAACGGCGTGCCGGTGCCCACCGTCGCCCCGGCCGACTCCACCGGCAAATGGGTCGTCGCCGCGGGCCGGCTCACCCGGGTCAAGCGGTACGACCTGCTGGTGCGGGCCTTCTCCCAGGTGGTGGCCGCCCGTCCCGACTGGCGGCTGCGGATCCACGGCAGCGGCGACGCGACCGGTGACGAGAAGGCGGCGCTCCGGGCGCTCGTCGAGGAGTGCGGTCTGTACAACCACGTCTTCCTGATGGGCCCCGCCGACCCCCTGGAGGCGGAGTGGGTCAAGGGATCACTCGCCGCCGTCACCTCCAGCCGCGAGGCTTTCGGCATGACCATCGTCGAGGCGATGCGCTGCGGCGTCCCGGTCGTCGCCACCGACTGCCCGCACGGACCGGGCGAGATCATCGAGCACGGTGTCGACGGACGGCTGGTGCCGACGGGGGACGTGGACGCGATCGGCGGGGCACTGCTCGGGCTGATCCAGGACGACGAATTACGCCGGCGCATGGGGCAGGCGGCGCTCGCCGCCTCGGCCCGCTTCGACCCGGCGCGGATCGCCTCGCGCCACGAGGCGCTCTTCACCGACCTGGCCCGGGGCCACCGGGGCACGCTGCGCGACGCGGTGAACCGGGGCGGCAGCGCGGCACTGAGCGGCGCCGCCACCGTGCGCGACAAGGCAGTCGACGTGATCAGAAAGGGCAGAAAGGCATGAACGGACCCATCGGGCGCCGGGCGTCGTCCGCCGTGTGTGTCGCCGACTGCATCGCCGACTCCGCGGGCGGGATCACCTTCGACATCACGGGGGACGCACGGCCCGACGCGGTGCTCGTACTGCGCCGCCGCAGTGGCCGGGCCTCCGCCGCGCTGGCCGGGGACGGTGCGGACGACGAGGTACGGCTGCCCCTGACGGGGGCGGGGAAGTCCCGGCTGCGCGCGGTGCTGCCCAGCACGGTCGAGCTGGCCGAGGGGCACTGGGACGTCCGTACGGGAGTCTCCGGCGATCAGCCCGTACGGCCCGGCGTCCGGGACGTACGGGCGCTGGTCGACCGGATCCCCGGGGCGGGCCGGGTCGCCGCCCGTGTCCCGTACCCGACCGGCGACGGCCGGCTCGCCGTCCGCTCCTGGGTCCGCGCGCCGCACGCCGAGGCCGGGACGGTCCGCTGCGAGCAGGACACGACCACGGTCGAGGGCGTGCTGTACGGCGCGGAGCTGGGGCAGGACGCGCAGGCGGAGGCGCGGCTGCGCGGCGGCGACCGGACCCACCGGGTCGCCGTGACCGGCCGGGGCGAGGTCTTCACCTTCACCCTCCCGTACGGTCCGCTCGCCGCGAAGCCCGTCGAGGAGCGGCAGTGGTGGGACCTGTGGCTGCTCCCCACGCGCGACGCCGCCGGGATACGGATCTCCCGCATCCTCGACGACGTCTGGGACAAGCGGGGCATCTACGTCTATCCGGGGCATGGAGCGGACGGCTGGCTGGCCGCCCCGTGCTACACGGGCGACAACGACTTCTGCGTACGGCTGGATCCCGCGCCCGCCACGGATCCCGCCCGGTGAGCAGGGGAGCGTCCTGGCGCGGCCTCGGGCTGACGGGGTGGGTACGAAGCGGGATACGAACGGATCGAACGTGTCGTCCATCGGCGGATTATGCGGGGAATTCGTGAATTCTCCTACGGGCCGTCAATTGCCGACGAAGTTCGGCGGGCCGCTGGAGAAGGGAATTCAGAAGAGAGAATTTGTGTGATCTTCGCTGTCGAGCAATTACACGAGAGTGGGGCAGGAACCGCCCATTGGAGTGATGCCGTTCGGCTCCGAAGCGTGTCGTGGTCCCGTGACAGAAGTGTGACCGGTGACGGAAGGGAAGCGTTCTCCCCGGTATCCGCCCGGCTTCCTTCACCGGCCCCGGGCGCCTACGGTGAGTGGTATGGCACCCATACCGACCCCTCCCGCAGAACCCGTCGACGACCTCGAGTCGTACGTCGGCCTCGATGCCGAGACCGCCGAGCAGCGCGCCCGTGAGCGTGGCTGGACCACGGTCAGAGGGCTGCCGCCGGGCTCGATCATCACCATGGAGTACGTGGTGGGGCGGCTGAACTTCGAGGTCGACCACGGCACGGTCATCCGCTGCTGGCACGGCTGAGCGCCCGGACGGACCTGCACGGGGCATGCGGAGGCGGACCCGCTGACCTTCTGACCCGCTGACCTACGGAAGCCCCGGCCGGAGCCGGGGCTTCCGTATGCGGGGAAGAGGCTGTGCGTACCGTCCCCGCCGTCTTCCGGTGCTGGTCAGCCGCCCGTCACCGGCCTCGATCGCGGCGGGCGACGGCTGCCGGCCGGAGTGATCGGAGTCCGCTCCGAGCGCACCGCGTGCGGCCGGGGCTGGGTGAGCTGTCCGGTGCTCCGGTTGGCAGTGGTGCGGCCGCTGTGACCGGCGGCGATCGGCTCGCGCCCCACGGCCTCGCCGTTCACCCCGGCCCCCTGGAGCACCGGTGCGGGGCGCCTGCCCCCGGCCGCGACCGGGGTGGAGGGGACGGCCCTGCGGCGCGCACGCCACCGCTCGCGCACCGCGAAGACCGCCAGCTCGGACCGGCCGATCAGCGGCTCGAACCAGGGCAGCGCCAGCAGGATCAGCAGACCGGCGGCCCAGCCGAGCAGCACATCGCTCAGCCAGTGCGTGCCGAGGTAGACGGTCGTCGCGCCGACGCCCAGGGCCACCACGGCCGACAGGACGGACAGATAGCGCCTGGCCCGCGGGGTGGTGGCCAGATAGGCCAGGATTCCCCAGGTCACAACGGCGTTGGCGGTGTGTCCCGAAGGAAATATATCGCCGCCCGCGAAGAGCTCGGCCGAGCCGATCTGTGTCGCGTAGTGGGGGCCGAGCCGCCCGAGGCCGATTTTGACCGCTCCGACGGTCACGTTGAGCAGCAGCAGGGCGGCGCCGAGGGCCAGCAGCGGCCGCAGCGTGTGCTGGCGCCAGGAGCGCCAGCCCAGCCAGGCAGCGATCATCACGGCGGTCGGCCCGCGCTGGCCGAGCACCACGAAGTAGTCGAGGAAGGCATGCAGGCCGGGCCACTGCTGATAGGGCCGGAAGAGCATGACCTTCCAGTCGAGGGTCACCAGCGAGGCCGAGACGAGCACGGCAACGACGATGGCGAGATAGAACGCCAACGTCCCGCCGAAGAGAGCCTTGCGGGTGCGGCTCATCCGCGGGATCTCTATCTTCGGCGGTTCCGGCTCCCGGTCCAGGCGGGCGAAGATGTCGGTACGCACCCAATCGACGTTACAGCGAGTGAGTGACCGAACAGGTCGTTCAGGTCTCTTTGTGATGACGATGTGATGTGGAGTACGTCTCAGGTCGCGGCTTATTCAAGGCGGTTCCCGAAAACCAAGTGACCTTGGGCCCTATTAATCGACACGCCGTTCCGGGAGCCGTCTTTGTGCGGAACGGAATTAGTTCACCGTGGCGTCGCGTGGAATTTCCCTCTTGCTCGCGCGCGGCGGGGGCCCCGGTGCCGGCCGGCCGGAGTGGCGTACGCCACACTGCCTGGTCGGAGCGGTGAGAGATGCACCACGCGCCACACGCGTTCACTCGCGTACGCTGGCGGCTTCACTCGCCCGTCGATGCCGGGCCGCCCCGAGGGCCTCATGGACCCGTCCGGCCCGCCGAGCGCGAGGGACGCATTGGGAGGTACTCAGATGTCCGGGACCACCACGGCCGGAACACGGCTGCGCGCGGCCGCCGGCGGCGGTGCCAACCGCTGGGTCGTCCTGGTCGTCCTCTGCATCAGTCTGCTGCTGGTCGCGCTCGACGCGACCGTGCTGCATGTCGCCGTCCCGGCCGTGACCGCCGACCTCGGCCCCAGCGGGGTCGAGCTGCTCTGGATCGTGGACGCGTATCCGCTGGTCTGCGCCTCCCTGCTGATCCTCTTCGGCACGCTCGGCGACCGCATCGGACGACGGCGGGTGCTGCTGCTCGGCTATGCCCTCTTCGGGGCCGCCTCGGCTGTCGCGGCCTTCGCCGGCACGCCCATGGTGCTGATCGGGGCGCGCGCCCTGCTCGGCGTCGGCGGCGCGATGATCATGCCGGCGACCCTCTCCATACTGCGCGCGGTCTTCCCCGACCGGCGCGAGCGCGCCATGGCCATCGGCATCTGGACCGCGGTCGCGGCCGTCGGCGCCGCCGTGGGGCCGGTCCTCGGCGGCTTTCTCGTCGAGCACTTCTGGTGGGGATCGGTCTTCCTGATCAATATCCCGCTGCTCGCGGTCATCCTGCCGCTCGGCCGCCTGGTGCTGCCCGAGTCGAAGGGCTGCGGCGACGGGCCCTGGGACGTGCTCGGCGCGCTGATGGCGGCGGCCGGGGTGCTCGGGGTGGTCTTCGGGGTGAAGCGGCTCGGCGCCGGAGAGGGACCGCTCGACCTCGCGACGCTGGGCCCGCTCTGTCTCGGCGCCGCCCTGCTGGTCCTCTTCGTCCGCAGACAGCGCCGCAGGACGCATCCGCTGATCGACATGCGGATGTTCGCCAGGCCCGCCTTCTCCACCTCCGTGGGCTGCATCGTCCTCGCCATGCTGGCCCTGGTCGGCCTGGAGCTGATCGCCGTCCAGTACCTCCAGCTCGTGCTGGGACTCAGCCCACTGGAGACCGGACTGCGGCTGCTGCCGCTCACCTTCGCCGCCATGGCCGCGGGCGCCACAGGATCGGTCACGCTGCGCCGGGTCGGCCCGCGCCGGATGGTGGCCTGGGGCTTCGTCCTCACCGCCGGCGCCGTACTGCTGCTGGTCCTGATGGGGCAGCACGACCGTCCCGCCCTGCTGACCTCGGCCTTCGTGCTGCTCGGCTTCGGGCTGCAGACCACGCTCTTCGGCGCGTACGAATCGATGCTCAGCGAGGCTCCTCCCGAACAGGCGGGCGGGGCGGCGGCCATAGGCGAGACGTCCTACCAGCTGGGCGCCGGCATGGGGATCGCCCTGCTCGGCAGCGTGATGAACGCGGCGTACGCGCCGGCCATGTCCTCGGTGAAGGGCGTCCCCGCGGCCGCGGGATCGGCGGCGGGCGAATCGCTCGGTGAGGCCTACCAGGTCGCCTCCCGTCTCGGCGGGACCGCGGGGGAGACCCTGCGGACCGCCGCCCGCGACTCCTTCGTGCACGGCCTGCATGTCACGCTCCTGGTCAGCGCGGTTCTGCTGCTGCTCGGCGCGCTGGCCGCGCTGCGGCTGCCGAAGCTCATGGACTGCCAGACGCTCGGCGAAGACGCGCCGCGAGAGGCGCGGGAGGCGCGGGACGTACCGCGAGAGGCGCGTGACGTGGCGCGGGAGGCGCGTGACGTACCGCCGCCGAAGCACCGGTCGGTGGAACGGGCGCCGGCCGTGCGGGGCGCGGCGAAGCCGCCCGAGCCGCCGGAGAAGCGGCCGCCCCGGCCGCGCAGAGCGCCGGAGCGGCGGGAGCCCGCCGAGGCGCCGGGTCCGCGGGAGACCGCCGATGCCGCCCTCGTGCGCAGCCGGGGGCCCGCCGAGCGGGCCGGGTCTGGACGCGGTCCACGCTGAGCCGTAACGTCAGCACCGAGCGTAACTAACAGTGCTAGTTTTAGACCGGCCCCGGCCGGTCGAGCCCGTGCGAGCCGCCGGAGGCCACCTCATGTCCGCACCGTCCGCCGTGAAGCCCCCGCCCTTCGACCCCGGTGACCCGCTCGGCCTGGACGATCTGCTCGATCCGGAGGACCTGGCGATCCGGGACACCGTGCGCGCCTGGGCCGCCGACCGGGTTCTGCCGCATATCGCCGAGTGGTACGAACGCGGCGAGCTGCCCAACATCCGTGAGCTGGCCCGGGAACTCGGCGGCCTTGGTGCGCTGGGCATGTCCCTGACGGGCTACGGCTGCGCGGGCGCCACCGCCGTTCAGTACGGACTCGCCTGTCTGGAGCTGGAGGCGGCCGACTCCGGTATCCGCTCCCTCGTCTCCGTACAGGGCTCGCTCGCCATGTACGCGATCCACCGCTACGGCTCCGAGGAGCAGAAGCAGCGCTGGCTGCCCGGCATGGCGGCCGGCGAGATCATCGGCTGCTTCGGCCTCACCGAGCCCGACCACGGCTCCGACCCGGCCGGCATGCGCACCCATGCCGCGCGGGACGGCAGCGACTGGGTGCTCACCGGCCGCAAGATGTGGATCACCAATGGTTCGGTGGCGGGCGTCGCCGTCGTCTGGGCGCAGACCGACGAGGGCATCCGCGGTTTTCTCGTCCCGGCGGGCACCCCCGGTTTCTCGGCCCCGGAAATCACCCATAAGTGGTCCCTGCGAGCGTCGGTCACCAGTGAACTGGTCCTCGACGGCGTACGGCTGCCCGCCGACGCCGTCCTCCCGGAGGTCACCGGACTGCGCGGACCGCTCAGCTGTCTGAGCCACGCCCGCTACGGAATCGTGTGGGGCTCCATGGGCGCGGCGCGCGCCAGCTTCGAGTCGGCGCTCCAGTACGCCAGGACGCGCGAGCAGTTCGGCCGGCCGATCGGCGGCTTCCAGCTCACGCAGGCCAAGCTCGCCGACATGGCCGTCGAACTGCACAAAGGCATCCTGCTCGCCCACCATCTCGGCAGGCGCATGGACGCGGGCCGGATCCGCGCCGAGCAGATCAGCTTCGGCAAGCTCAACAACGTGCGGGAGGCGATCGAGATCTGCCGCACCTCGCGGACCATCCTCGGCGCCAACGGGATCTCGCTGGAATATCCCGTGATGCGGCATGCGACGAACCTCGAGTCGGTGCTCACTTACGAGGGCACCGTCGAGATGCATCAGCTTGTGCTGGGCAAGGCGCTCACCGGCCTCGACGCCTTCCGGTGAACCGCTCCGTCCGGTGAACCGGTGAGCGCCCTGCTCAGCTCTGGTTGAAGAAGCCGTCCTGGGAGCGGCTCGCGGCGGCGCCCGTGACGATCTCGGTGTCGGCGGGGGTCAGCAGGAAGACCCGGGTGGCCACGCGCTCGATCGAGCCACGCAGCCCGAAGGCCAGTCCGGCGGCGAAGTCCACCACGCGCTTGGCGTCGGCGGGCTCCATGGCGGTGAGGTTCATGATGACCGGCGTCCCGGCCCGGAAGAGCTCGCCGATGCCCCGGGCGTCCCGGAACCCGTCCGGGGAGACGGTGGCGATTCTGCGGTCCTGCTCATGGGCGACCTCGGAGGCGACCCGTACCCGGGGGTCGGTCTTCCAGGTGTCGCCGTTCTCCGCACCCTCGGCGTACTCGTCGTCGTAGTACCGCTCGTCGTTGTCCTCAACGAGGCCCAGCCAGGCACTCGCCTTGCGCACCGATCCCATGGACGCCTCCTTTCACCGCGGTCACTTCTCGTTCCCTATCCCTATCGTCGTCCATGATGCGGATTGCGCGCCAAGGGGATAGTCGGCGCGCAGGCGATTCGTGACGGTACTGGTGCAGAGGATGTGGCGGTTCGTCAAGGTTCTTCCTGCGTAGGGGCCTTGAATCGGATCAAAATATGAACTTCGGGCCAGAAGGGTGACGCGGGGGGCGTACGGGTGAACGGGGTCACTCGGTACGATGCGTCGCGCCCAGCTGAACGACTCTCGGGGGACCGTCATGTTCGGAATCGTCAGACCGTGCAGCCACCGCCTCACGGGCGGTCTCAAGGCCGAGTGGATGGCCCATCTCTGCGGGCTGTGCCTGGCCCTTCGCTCCGACCACGGGCAGTTCTCCCGGGTCGTCACCAACTACGACGGCCTGATCGTCTCGGTTCTGACGGAGGCTCAGACCGAAGGCGCCACCGGACAGCGGCGCACGGCCGGCCCCTGTCCGCTGCGCGGGATGCGCACCGCTCCGGTCGCCCGGGGCGAGGGGGCGCGTCTCGCGGCCGCCGTGTCGCTGGTGCTGGCCTCGGCGAAGGTGCGGGACCACGTCGCCGACCGCGACGGCCTGTTGGGCCGCCGGCCGCTGGCGGCCGCCGCGCGCCGGGTCGCCACCGGCTGGGACCGGGCAGGCGCCCGTACCGGCGCGGAGCTGGGCTTCGACACGGCCGTCCTGGTCGACGCGGTCGACCGGCAGCAGGAGATCGAGGCGCTCGCCGGTCCCGGCAGCTCGCTGCTCACCGTCACGGAACCGACCGAGACGGCCACCGCGGCCGCCTTCGCGCACACGGCCGTACTGGCGGGCCGGCCGGGCAACCGGGAGCCGCTGGCCGAGGCCGGGCGGCTCTTCGGACGGCTCGCGCATCTGCTGGATGCCGTGGAGGACCAGGGAACTGACGCGGCGTCGGGTGCGTGGAACCCGCTCACCGCGACCGGCACCTCACGGGCGGAGGCCCGGCGGCTCGCCGATGACGCGGTGCACGGAATCCGGCTCGCGCTGCGGGACGCGGAGTTCACCGACCACGCGCTGGCGCATGTGCTGCTGGCGCACGAACTGCGCACCTCGGTGGACCGCGTGTTCGGTACGTCGGCCTGCGCGCACCAGGCGCACGGCGGGCAGTACGGCGACCAGCACGGTGGGCAGTACGGCGGGCAGCATGGCGCGGGACCGCAGGGTCGCCAGGCCGCCGGACCCTACGGTCCCTACGGCTCGAACAATCCTTACGGCGGCGGGAACCCGGGCGGGCCGGGCGCACCGGGCGGTCCCGGTCTGCCGCCGCCCGGCTTCCAGCAGGAGCCGCCGAAGCCGGGCCGACGCGGCTTCTGGGCCGGCTGCGCGGTCTTCGTCGGACTCTGCTGCACCTGCAAGCTCTGTTGTGCGAAGGAGTACGAGGGCCCGTGGTCGCGCAAGAAGCGGGAGGGCTGCTGCCGGGAGTGCGACTGCGACCCCTGTCCCGACTGCTGTGACTGCAGCTGCTGACGCGGCCGCGGGCAGCCGCGACGGAGGTGTGTGCGAGGGGGAAAAGACGTGGTTCTCTGCGTGTGAAGGCACGCGGGGACGGCGCGCGAGCGCCGGACATACCGGAGGCCGTGCAGGGCGTCAGCTCAACAGGAAGAGGACCACACTCGACCGAAGTCGATGTGGGAGCGGGTGACCAGCCACTGCTGCGAATACATGGGCCAAGTGGAACAGGCATCCGTTTCCGCGTCAACCGGCCCCGGACGGCCGCTCACAGTGCGGACAAGCTTGACAACCGGCCGTGCACACGCCGTAGCCTCGCCCTGACAAGCGGTTCGTGCTGAGGGGCTCGATCCGCCTGCGCTGTCTGTGAAGGCACTTCCCGTGTTCGATCCCGGTATCCACGGAGCCTTCGCATGCCTGTGTCTTCGCATTCCGTCCGCAACCCGCCCGTGACCCCGTCTGTTGTCGTGGTCGGGGCAGGTCCGCGCGGCACGGGCTTCCTGGAGCGGCTCGCCGCCAACGCGCCCTCCCTGTACGGCGGTCTGCCGCTGGACATCCATCTCGTGGACCCGCATCCGCCCGGCGGCGGCCGGATCTGGCGCCGCGACCAGTCGCCGCTGCTCTGGATGAACTCCATGGCCGAGGACGTCACCATGTTCACCGACGACTCGGTGGCCCTGGCCGGGCCGGTACGGCAGGGGCCCGCGCTGCACGAATGGGCACGGGACATCAGGGAGGGCCGCTCGCGGATCTCCGCCGAGTCGGAGCGCGCCGAGTCGCAGCGCGCAGAGTCGCATCGGTCCGGGTACGCGCACGAGACCGCCGGGCCCGGACTCCGCGCCGAGATAGCCGCCCTGACCGGCCAGACCTTTCCCAGCCGGCGGGTGCAGAGCGCCTATCTGAGCTGGGTGTACGAACAGACCGTGGCCGCCCTGCCGCCCGGCGTCACCGTCCACCGGCACCCCACCCGCGCCCTGCGCGTCAGCGGTCCGCGCGGCGGTCGCCAGCGGGTATGGCTGGAGGACCGCACCGAACCGCTGCTCGCCGATCTCGTCGTGCTGACCCTCGGCCATCTCGACGGCGAACCGGACGTGGAGCAGCGGGAGTTGAGCGAGTTCGCCCGGCGGCACGGACTGGTCCACCTGCCGCCCGACTTCACCGCGGACAGCGATCTGTCCGCCCTGCCCGCCGGTGAACCGGTCATCGTCCGCGGCTTCGGACTCGCCTTCGTCGATCTGATGGTGCTCCTCACCGAAGGACGCGGCGGCCGCTACGCCACAGACGCCGCAGACGACGGCGGGGAGCTGGTCTACCACCCGTCGGGGCGCGAACCGGTCCTGCACGTCGGATCGCGGCGCGGTGTCCCGTACCACTCCAAGATCGGTTACGCCCTGGACGGCGAACGGCCCCCGCTGCCCCGCTTCCTCGGCCCCGCGCAGACCGACGAACTGCTGAGCAGACAGGCCCCGCTCGACTTCCGGCGCGATGTCGCTCCCCTCATCGACAAGGAGCTGGGCTACGCCCACTACCACCGGCTCTTCACCGCCCACCCCGAGCGCACCCGCGTCGGCTGGACCGACTTCGAGGAGAAGTACGCTGCCGCCGACCCCGGCAGCCCCGAGCTGGACACCCTTGTCGCCGCCGCCGTCCCCGACCTCGCCGACCGGCTCGACCTCGACGCGCTCGACCGCCCGCTGGACGGGCTGCGCTTCCCCTCGTACGACGCCCTCCAGGACGGGCTGCGCGACTACATCGACGCCGACCTCGCCCGCCGGCACGATCCGTCCCACAGCCCGGATCTCGCTGTCTTCCTCGGACTGCTCTCGGTCTACGGCCAGCTGATCCGCCTCGGCGACCTCGGGGACACGGGCGGACGGTGGCACGGCTTCTTCAGCTATCTCGCCTCGGGCCCGCCGGGCCCCCGGCTGCGCCAGCTGCTCGCCCTCTCCCGGGCCGGCGTCGTCCGCTTCCTCGGCGCGGGTGTGACGGTGGAGGCCGACGAGCGGCGCGGACTCTTCCGGGCCACAAGCGCCGTCGTACCGGGGGAGCACGTCGAGGCGCGCGCCCTGGTCGAGGCCCGGCTGCCCGACCCCGCACCGGAACGCACCCGCAGCCCGCTGCTGCGCGCGCTGTACGAGGAGGGGGCCGCCACCACCTCGGCGGGGCTGGTCCGGGTCGATCCGGGCGACGGACGGCTCCTGGAGAGCGACGGACGCCCCCATCCCCGGCGCTTCGCGCTCGGCCCGTACACCACCGCGCGGTCCAGCGGAGCCTTCACCCGGCCGCGCACAGGCGGCCCGGCCTTCCGGCAGAACGACGCCACCGCGCGGAGCGCGCTCACCCTCCTGCGTGAGCTCTCCTGTCGCACGAGCCTCAGCGCCTGAGGGCAGGTCACCCGACAGGCTCTGAGCTGCCGCAGCCTCCCCGACCGTCCCGAACCGAAGCTGGAAGGCCCCCATGTCCGCCACCCGCCCCCTGCATCTGGCCGCCGAGATCGGCGGTCCACCGCGGTACGACGCCGCGTGGTACGTCGAGCTCGCCCAGCTCGCCGAGCGCGGCGCCCTCGACTTCGTCACCCTCCAGGACTCCTTCGCGCGCCCGGGGCTCGACGCGCTCGCCGTACTCTCGCGGGTCGCTCCCGCCACCGAACGCGTCGGTCTGGTGCCCACGGTCACCACCACCCACACCGAGCCCTTCCATGTCTCCGCCGCCGTCGCCACCCTGGACTGGGTGAGCCGCGGCCGGGCCGGCTGGCTCGTCGACGTGTCGGCGACCCCGGCCGAGGCCCGGCTCTTCGGCCGCCGTCCGGCCGCGCCCGCCGCGGCCCTGTGGCAGGAGGCGCGCGAGGTGGCCGAGGTGAGCGCCCGGCTGTGGGACAGCTGGGAGGACGACGCCGAGATCCGTGAGGTCGCGACCGGACGCTTCGTCGACCGCGACAAGCTGCACTACGTCGACTTCGAGGGGGCCACGTTCACCGTCCGTGGCCCGTCCATCGTGCCCAGGCCGCCGCAGGGCCACCCGGTCACCGTGGTCGACGCGACCGACGGGCACAGCAGGGAGACCGCCGCGCGCCACGCGGACGTCGTGCTGGTCAGGGCCGGCCGGGCGGAGGAGGCGGGCGCGCTCCGCGAGAAGCTCCGGTCACGCGCCGCCGAGCACGGCCGCGACCCGGACACCCTGCGGGTGCTGGCCGCGCTCACCGTCGACCTCGGCGACGGCGAACGCCCGCTGGAACCCGGCCTGGACAGCGCCCCACGCACCACGGCCGGCGCCGGCGGAGCGCACTACCGCGGTGGTCCCGTCGACCTCGCCGAACTGATCGCCGGCTGGCACGGCGCCGGCGCCGTGGACGGCTTCCATCTCACGCCCGCCGAGCCCTGGCGCGATCTCGAACGGCTCGTCAACGGCACCGTGGCGCTGCTCCAGCACCGCAGCCGGTTCCGCACCTTCCATCCGGGCGGCACGCTCCGCGAGCATCTCGGCCTCGGCCGTCCGGCCAACCGGTACGCGCCCGCCGCGGGGACCTCATGACCACGGAACCGACCGGCGCCGGCACCACCGCCGGCCGTAAGCAGATCCATCTCGCCGCCCACTTCCCCGGGGTCAACAGCACCACCGTCTGGACCGACCCCCGCTCCGGGTCGCAGATCGACTTCTCCTCCTTCGAGCGGCTGGCCCGTACCGCCGAGCGCGGGAAGTTCGACTTCTTCTTCCTCGCCGAGGGGCTGCGGCTGCGGGAACACAACGGGCTGATCCACGACCTGGACGTGGTCGGCCGGCCCGAGTCCCTCACCGTGCTGAGCGCGCTGGCCGCCGTCACCGGCCGGCTGGGCCTCGCCGCCACCGTGAACGCCACCTTCAACGAGCCGTACGAACTGGCCCGCAGGCTCGCCACCCTCGACCATCTCAGCGCAGGACGGGCCGCCTGGAACGTCGTCACCTCCTCCGAAGCCTTCACCGGGGAGAACTTCCGGCGCGGCGGCTATCTCGACCGCGCCGACCGCTACACCCGGGCCGCCGAGTTCGTCGCGACCGCCCGGGAGCTGTGGGACTCCTGGACCCCCGCGGGCCCCGGCTCCCCGCACGGCGCTCCCCGGCCCTTCGCCCACTCCGGCCGGCACTTCGGGATCGAGGGGGAGTTCACCGTCCCCCGCTCCCCGCAGGGCCACCCTGTGGTCATCCAGGCGGGCGACTCCGAGGGGGGCCGGGAGTTCGCCGCCGCCACGGCCGATGTCGTCTTCACCCGCCACGGCACGCTGGAGGCGGGCCGCGCCTTCTACGCCGACACCAAGGCCCGGATGGCGAAGTACGGCAGGAACCCCTCCGACCTCAAGATCATGCCGGGGATCACCTGCGTGCTCGGCGACAGTGACGCCGAGGCGCAGGAGCGGGCCGCCGAGATCCGCAGGCAGCAGGTCTCCCCGCAGAACGCGATCCTCGCCCTGGAGCGGGTCTGGGGCCGCGACCTCTCGGCGTACGACCCGGAAGGACCACTGCCCGACATCGACCCGGACCCGGACTCCGGCCTGGTCCAGGGCCGGGTGAGGGTCAGTGATCCGCTCGCCGTCGCGGCCAGGTGGCGGGCGCTGTCCGAGGCCAAGGGTCTGTCCATCCGGGCAACCGTCATCGAGACCACCGCACGCCAGTCCTTCATCGGCACCCCCGAGACCGTCGCCGGGGCGCTGGACACCTTCGTCAGGACGGACGCGGCGGACGGCTTCATCCTCGTACCCCATCTCACCCCCGGCGGACTCGACGACTTCGTCGACCGGGTCGTACCGCTCCTCCAGGAGCGCGGGGCCTTCCGCACCGACTACGCGGGTGCCACCCTGCGGTCGCATCTCGGGCTTCCCTGCCCCGTATGGAAAGGTTGATCAGCATGACCACCGAAGCGCCTGCCGCGCACGCCGCGCCCACGGACCCCGTCCAGGACTGGAGGGGCTGGCACGAACAGCGTGTCTTCACCGTCTCGGCGCCGTACGGACCGCTCTCGCTCACCGGCACCCACTGGCTCGCCGACCATCCCGAGGGGCGCCTTCCCGCGCTCCCCGGGGTGTGGCGCGAGGACGGCGACGAGGTGGTGCTGACCGCGGCGGCCGGGGACGGCCTGACCGCCGACGGCGCGTCACTGGACGGCGAGATCCGGCTGAGCGCCGACCTCGGCCCGTTCGAGGAGTCCCGGATCGCGGCCGGTGAGCGCAGGCTGGTCGTGCTGCGCCGCGAAGGGCTCTGGGCCGTGCGCGACTTCGATCCCAGGTCCGACGCGCGGCGCGCGTTCCTGGGCATCGAGGCCACGCCGTACGACGCCGGCTGGGAGCTGCCCGGCCGCTTCCGCCCGTACGACGAGAGCCGCACCGTCCAGGTCGAGAACGCCGACGGACGCGAACGGGGCCTCGGACTCGGCGGCGAGATCGCCTTCACCGTCGGGGGTACGGAGCACACCCTCCAGGCCGCGGTGGAGACGGACGGCTCCCTCTGGGTGGTCTTCGCCGACACCACCAGCACAAAGGACAGCTACCGCTTCCGCTTCCTGCGCCCCGGTGTGCCGGCCGAGGACGGAACGGTGACCGTCGACTTCAACCGCGCGCTGCTGCCGCCCTGCGCTTTCGCGGACCACTTCATCTGCCCGTTCCCGCCGCCGGGCAACACCCTCCCGATCGCCGTCCCGGCGGGCGAACGCCACCTCGTCGCCGGCTGACACCACTGCCGTTTCTCCTGGTGAAAGCCGTCGCAGGAAGCCCTTCCGCACCGTGGACACCACCGTTCACGGGCGGCCAAAAGGCGCCCTTGCGCGGCGAGTTGCGTCACCCGATACTCCCGATCAGCGCTTGCCAGAGGCACGGTCCCGCCGGACTCCGGACGGACGCCCCCGGCTGCGCCTCACGGGCCCGGCACCCCTCCGCGGCCCCCGATTCCCCTCGGGAGGAACGACAAGTGAGGATCAAGCGCACCACCCCTCGCAGTGGCATAGCCAGACGCACGCGTCTGCTCGCCGTCACCACCGGACTCGTCGCCGCGGCGGCGTTCGCGGTACCCGCCGCGAACGCCGGCACGGCCGGCACGTTCAGCGCCAACCAGCTCACCGCGGCGAGCGACGCCGTACTGAACGCCGATGTGGCCGGCACCGCCTGGTACATCGACAAGGCGAGCAACGCCCTGGTCGTCACGGCCGACAGCACCGTGTCCCAGGCGGAGATCGCCGGGATCAAGCAGGCCGCCGGAGCCAACGCCGGGGCGCTGCGCGTCGAGCGCACCCCGGGCACGCTCTCGAAGCTCATCTCCGGCGGCGACGCCGTCTACGCCACCAGCTGGCGCTGCTCGGCCGGATTCAATGTCGTCAGCGGCAGCACCTACTACTTCCTGACCGCGGGCCACTGCACCGAGGGCAACCCGCCCTGGTACACCAACTCCACGCACACCACGAGCATCGGCCCCACGGCCGGAACCAGCTTCCCGGGCAACGACTACGGCATCGTGCGGTACTCCAACACCTCGCTCGCCCACCCGGGCACGGTCGGCAGCGTCGACATCACGGGCGCGGCCAACGCCACGGTCGGTATGGCCGTCACCCGCCGCGGCTCCACCACCGGCATCCACAGCGGCTCCGTGACCGGCCTCAACGCCACGGTCAACTACGGCGGCGGCGATGTCGTGTCCGGCCTGATCCGCACCAACGTCTGCGCCGAGCCCGGCGACAGCGGCGGCCCCCTCTACTCCCGCACCCTCGCCATCGGCCTGACCTCCGGCGGCAGCGGCAACTGCTCCTCCGGCGGCACGACCTACTTCCAGCCGGTCACCGAGGCCCTGAGCGCCTACGGCGTCACCATCCTCTGACCCACGCGGACCCACCCGCATACTGATAGATCGCGGTCAACAGCAGGTGAGCCCCCGGCCGAACTCCGAGCGGGGGCTCGCTTCTTGGTGGAGGAGAGAGATTGAGTACCACGCGGCCCCGCCCGTCGACACCCGCGTCCGACACCCAACGGCGGATCCGCCGCAGCCCGTTGCTGTTCACGGCGCCCATCGTGCTGCTCGGGATACTCGTCGTGATCCTCCTGTGGGAGATAGTCCGGTCCAATATGACGGCGGAAGCACAGATCGAGTGGCCCTGGCGGCTGCGGCTGCTCGACGCGGATCCGCTGGGAAGTCTGCTGGCGGTCGGCGCCGGTGTGGTCTTCGGCAGGGCCCAGTACGCCCGTACGGTCAGGCCCTATCTGGGGTGGCGGGCGGCCTGGGAGAAGGGGCACCTGAAGTCGGACGCCGCGGCGTGGCACGTGGGCATCCTCAATGGCGGGCAGCACGCCGCGGTGATCGAGAGCTGCGACTGCCGAGTGGTTCTGGCGGGGCAGAGCGACAGCGCCGACGCACAGTGGACAGACACAGCCGACACCACGGCCGTACTGACCGCGGCGGGACTGACGGTCAGGGAAGACTTCCTGATCGTCAACTTCGGTGCGGGGTTCCCTCTGGTCAGCACGGGAAACTACGAGACCGTGACGGCGGGGACCTTCTCGAAGCGCTTCGTCGACGAGGTTGAGGCGCTGTATCTGCGGGTGCGTGTCACGGATGCCGTGGGCGACAGCCATGAGCGGATCGTGGACTGTCTGAAGGCGGCGAGGATCTCGCCCCGCTCCGCGTAGCCCTCCGGATCTCACCCTGGCGGGGGCGGCCCGACCGGCTGCCCGGCGTGCCGCGCGGCCTGGTTCGCGATGATCGTCCTGGGCAGGGGGCGGTAGCACCGGTCCGATCCGTACATCCGGTAGCGGCGATTTCAAGACAGGACTAGTCCTCACCCGCTGATGAAGCGGTGATTGCACCGGGTGTTCGCAAACGGGACCGTCCCTGGGCAGCCCGAGGTGGCGAGTGGTCGGGGGTGCGGTGGGTTTGTCGAACGTGCGTCCTGAAGTCGACCTTGTGTGTTACCGGCCAGTCTCGAAATAGTGGGCACGTCAACCTCCGTGTCAGGACACCCCACATGCCCTGGCGCGGCCCCCACAGGAGGTCAGAGTTGAAGCATCTGCGTGTTTCCAAGAAGCGGGCGACCATGGCGGGCAGTGCCGTTGTCGCTCTGGTGATGGCGGGCGTTACCTTCCAGACTGCGAACGCCAGTGAGGCTACTCCTGAGTTCACGGTGAAGTCGCTGACGGCGACGGCGGCCGGAAACCTCGCATCCACCCTCGATGAGAGCCTGGGCGGCGACGCGGCCGGCTCGTACTACGACGCCACGTCGAAGGCGCTCGTGGTGAATGTCGTCAACGAGCAGGCGGCCGAGACCGTTCGCCAGTCGGGCGGCAAGGCCAAGCTGGTCGAGAACACCCTCGCCGAGCTCAAGAGCGCCCGGCAGACCCTCACCGACAAGGCGACCATCCCGGGTACGTCCTGGGTCGTCGACCCGGTGACCAACAAGGTGGTCGTCACGGCCGACCGTACGGTCAAGGGCGAGGCGTGGAGCAAGCTCAGCGGCGTGGTCAAGGGGCTGGGCGGCAAGGCCGAACTCAAGAGGACGGCGGGGGAGTTCAAGCCCCTCATCGCCGGCGGCGACGCCATCTGGGGCGCGGGCTCGCGCTGCTCGCTCGGCTTCAACGTGGTCAAGGGCGGCGAGCCGTACTTCCTGACCGCCGGGCACTGCACGGAGGCCGTCCAGAGCTGGTCCGACTCGCAGGGCGGCGGCGAGATCGGGGCGAACGAGGGCTCCAGCTTCCCGGGCAACGACTACGGCCTGGTCAAGTACACCGCCGACGTGGCGCACCCGAGTGAGGTCGACCTCTACGACGGCAGCACGCAGGCGATCACCGGTGCGGGCGACGCGACCGTCGGCCAGACCGTGACCCGCAGTGGCTCCACCACCCAGGTGCACGACGGTCAGGTCACCGGGCTCAACGCCACCGTGAACTACGGCGGCGGCGACATTGTCGAGGGGCTCATCCAGACCACGGTCTGCGCCGAGCCGGGCGACAGTGGCGGCGCGCTCTTCGCGGGCAGCACCGCGCTCGGGCTGACCTCGGGCGGCAGCGGCGACTGCTCCTCGGGCGGTGAGACGTTCTTCCAGCCGGTGCCGGAGGCGCTCGCCGCGTACGGTGCCCAGATCGGCTGACCGGCTGACCGAAGACCGGCCGCGAAGACCGGCCGGCGCGCAATCGCTTCACGGAGCCCGGCCCACCACTGGTGGGCCGGGCTCTTCCGGTATCCGCGCAGGTGGGAAGGGGCTGAGTGGCCGAGCCCCCGGCTATCGCACGAACGTTCGAAACTTGGTCTATGGTGGAGGACGGGGAGGTGAGAACGGAATGATCCAGGAGGTGCGATGCCCGGTTTCACGCATCTGCACACCGTCTCCGGGTTCTCCCTGCGGTACGGGGCCTCTCATCCGGAGCGGCTGGCCGAGCGCGCCGCCGGGCGCGGCATGGACGCCCTCGCCCTGACCGACCGCGACACCCTCGCGGGCGCGGTCCGCTTCGCCAAGGCATGCGCCAAGGAGGGGGTGCGGCCGCTCTTCGGGGTGGAGCTCGCGGTGGGTGAGCGAGCGCGCAAAGAGGGGCCCACCGAGCGACGGCGCACCCCGGTGCGCGGCGGCGCCTTCATCGACGAGTCCGCGCCCCGCGCGGTCTTCCTCGCCAGGGACGGCGCGGCGGGCTGGGCGGAGCTGTGCCGGCTGGTCTCCACCGCGCACGCCTCGGGGGACGGCGGCCCGCTGCTGCCCTGGCAGGACAATCACGGCGCCGGCCTGACCGTGCTGCTCGGACCCGGCTCCGAGATCGGCCTGGCCCTCGCGGCGGGACGCCCCGACCGGGCCGCCCGGCTGCTCGCGCCCTGGCGCGAGATCTACGGTGACGCGCTGCGTCTGGAGGTCGTGCACCACGGGCGCCGGGGCACCGGGGCGGGCTCGCTGCGGCATGCCGCCCGTACCCTCGGCTTCGCCACCGAGCAGGGCGTACGGGCCGTGCTCAGCAACGCCGTGCGCTACGCCGACGCCGGACAGGGCTCGGTCGCCGATGTCCTCGACGCGGCCCGCCGGCTGGTCCCCATCGACCCGCGCAGGGGCCTGGACAGCGGGGAACGCTGGCTCAAGGACCCGGCGGGGATGGTCCGTACCGCCGAGCTGGTCGCCGAGGCCGCCGGATTCCGGCGTGACACCGCGCACCGGCTGCTGGCCCTGACCGAGGAGACCGCCGCCGGCTGTCTGGTCGACCCCGAGGACGATCTGGGGATCGGTACCGTCCACTTCCCCGAACCGCGGCTGGTCGGCGCGGACCGCCGTACCGCCGCGCGGGTGCTGCGCTCGCGCTGCGCCGCCGGGATGGTGCTGCGCGGCTACGACCGGGACCGGGAGTACTGGGCGCGGATGGACACCGAGCTGCGCACGATCGACCGGTTCGGCTTCGCCTCGTACTTCCTCACCGTCGCCCAGGTCGTCGACGATGTACGGGGGATGGGCATCCGGGTCGCCGCGCGCGGCTCGGGCGCCGGCTCCCTGGTCAACCATCTGCTGGGGATCGCACACGCCGACCCGGTCGCGCACGGACTGCTGATGGAACGGTTCCTCTCGACCCGGCGGCCCGGACTGCCCGACATCGACATCGACGTCGAGTCCGCGCGGCGGCTGGAGGTCTACCGCGCCATCCTCGGCCGCTTCGGCCCCGAGCGGGTCGCGGCCGTCGCCATGCCGGAGACCTACCGGGTGCGCCATGCCGTACGGGACGTGGGCGCGGCCCTCTCCATGGATCCGGCCGAGATCGACCGGATCGCCAAGTCCTTCCCGCACATCCGGGCCCGTGACGCGCGCGCCGCGATGGAGGAGCTGCCGGAGCTGCGGGCCGTGGCGGGGGAGAAGGAGAAGTACGGACGGCTGTGGGACCTGGTGGAGGCGCTGGACGCGCTGCCGCGCGGGATCGCCATGCACCCGTGCGGAGTGCTGCTCTCGGACGCCTCGCTGCTGCGCCGTACCCCGGTGGTGCCGACCAGCGGCGAGAGCTTCCCCATGTCCCAGTTCGACAAGGAGGATGTCGAGGAGCTGGGGCTGCTCAAGCTCGATGTGCTGGGCGTACGGATGCAGTCGGCGATGGCGCACGCGGTCGCGGAGATCGAACGTGCCACGGGCGAGACGGTGGACCTCGACGATCCGGAGCAGGTCCCGGAGGGCGATCCTGAGACCTACCGGCTGATCCGCTCGGCCGAGACGCTGGGCTGCTTCCAGATCGAGTCGCCGGGCCAGCGCGATCTGGTCGGCAGGCTCCAGCCGGCCACCTTCCACGATCTGGTGGTCGACATCTCGCTCTTCCGGCCGGGACCGGTGGCGGCCGATATGGTGCGGCCGTTCATCGAGGCCAGGCACGGCCGGGCGCCCATCCGTTATCCACACCCGGATCTGGAGGAACCGCTGCGCGAGACCTATGGCGTGGTCGTCTTCCACGAGCAGATCATCCAGATGGTCGACATCATGACCGGCTGCGGCCGGGAGGAGGCGGACAAGGTACGGCGAGGTCTGTCCGACCCCGAGTCGCAGGGCAGGATCCGTGCCTGGTTCGAGCAGCGGACGCGGCGGAAGGGGTACGCGCCCGAGGTCGTCGCGCGCGCCTGGGAGATCGTCGAGGCCTTCGGCTCGTACGGCTTCTGCAAGGCGCACGCCGTCGCCTTCGCCGTACCGACCTACCAGTCGGCCTGGCTCAAGGCGCATCATCCGGCTGCTTTCTACGCCGGGCTGCTCACCCATGACCCGGGGATGTATCCGAAGCGGCTGCTGCTCGCGGACGCCAGGCGGCGCGGCGTGCCGGTGCTGCCGTTGGATGTGAACCGGTCGGCGGCCGCACATAAAATCGAACTGGTGTCTGATAGCAGGGGTGCGGGCGAGGTGTGGGGGCTGCGGCTGGCGCTCGGTGACGTCCATGGCATCAGCGAGGCGGAGACGGCGCGGATCGCGGCCGGACAGCCCTACTCCTCGCTGCTGGACTTCTGGCAGCGGGCCAGGCCCGGCCGGCCCGTCGCCGAACGGCTCGCCCAGGTGGGCGCGTTGGACGGATTCGGCGCCAACCGGCGCGATCTCCTGCTGCATCTGTCCGAACTGCACGGAGCCCAGCGGAAGACCGGCTCCTACGGGGATCAGCTTCCGCTCGGCGGCGGGCGGCGGACCGCCCCCGCCGGACTGCCCGACCTGGGTGACGCGGAACGTCTCAGCGCCGAGCTGGGCGTACTCGGCATGGATGCCTCCCGTCACCTGATGGAGGATCACCACGCGTTCCTGAAGGAGCTGGGAGTGATGTCGGCCAGGCGGCTGCGCGAGGTGCCGCACGGCAGGACCGTACTGGTCGCGGGTGCCAAGGCGGCGACCCAGACCCCGCCGATCCGCTCCGGCAAGCGGGTCATCTTCACAACGCTGGACGACGGTACGGGCCTGGTCGACCTCGCCTTCTTCGACGACAGCCACGAGGCGTGCGCGCACACCGTCTTCCACTCCTGGCTGCTGCTGGTGCGCGGGGTGGTGCAGCGGCGCGGCCCGCGGAGTCTGAGTGTGGTGGGCGCCGCGGCCTGGAATCTGGCGGAGCTGGTGGAGCTGCGGAAGGCCGGCGGGCTGGACGCGGTCGCGGCCGCGCTGGACGCTCCGGGGCCGGCGGGTTCCGACGACGGCCGGGGCCCGGCGGATTCCGACAACGGCCGGGGCTCGGCGGATTCCCCGGGCTCGGCGGGTTCGGGCCCGTCGGGTTCCCCGGGCTCCTCCGGTGACAACGGCCGGCGCATCCACCTGCCCACGGGCTATGAGATGAATCCCTGGGCGGACCTCCAGCCGCCGGGCGAAGGCATGCCGACCGGACGGAAGCTGTGGCACTCCAGCCCGGGGAGCGCGGGATGATCCTCTGCGTCCGGTTCCATTCCGCCCCGGTCGAGCACGCCTCGGGGCGGGCGACGAGCGGGGCCGAGGCGGCGCTGCCCGCCCTGCTCGGGCTGATCGAGGACATCAGTCCTGCCGTCCAGGCGCTGCCGCCGGACGCCGCGCTCGTCGATGTACGCGGCGCGGAACGGTACTTCGGGCAGGACGCGGCCGGGATCGCCTCCGTACTGCGGGTGCGGGCCCTCGCGCATCTCGGCGCCGGCTGCACGATCGGGGTGGCCGGCACCCCGATGCTGGCCCGGATGGCCGTCCAGCAGGCCGAGCCGGGAGCGACCTTCGTGGTGGCCGACGACGAACGCGCGGTGAGGCGGTTCCTGGAGCCCAGGCCGGTCGCCGCGCTGCCGGGGATCGGCGCCGCGACGGCCCGTGTGCTCCGCTCGTACGGACTCGACACGGTCGGGAAGGCCGCGGCCGTGCCGCTGTCGACGCTCCAGCGGATCGCCGGGGTACGCATGGGGCGCGAGCTGCACGAGAAGGCGCACGGCGTCGACCGTACGGCGGTCGCCCCGAACGCCGCCGCCCGCTCACTGGCCGCTGAACGCGCCTTCTCCCATGACGAGCTGGACCGGGGGGCGCAGCGGCGCGCACTGCTCTCGATCGCCGGGGAGCTGGGCGTACGAATGCGGGGAACGGACCAGGTGTGCCGCTCACTGGCGCTCACCGTGCGGTACGCCGACCGGTCCACGACCACGCGTACGCGCGCTCTCGTGGAGCCGACCGCCCATACCCCGGCGCTGGCGGCCGCCGCCTACGCGTTGCATGACGCGCTGGGTCTGCAGCGTGCTCGGGTGCGCGCTGTTTCCCTCCGGGCCGAGAGGCTGACCGATGTCGAATTCGCCGGCCATCAGCTCACTTTTGACCAGCGGGCGACTCGCGCGCGCACGCTGGAGCCGGTGATCGACCGGCTCAACTCCCGGTGGCCCGGGGCGGTCAGGCCCGCGACGCTCGCCGGTCCGGCTCGTGGCGCCGCCTGAAAGCCTGTCGGGTGACCTCTGATCGGAGGTCACCCGACAGGCTCTGACCGCTGGAGGCCGGTACCGCCGCCGCGAGTTTTTACCGACGCGTAACTTCCCTCCGCACGCTTACTCGTGCGTAACTTGTCATGAGCACAGCCATCTTGGTGGTCCGGGCCACAGGGCTGACAGCCTCGCCATTTCCCTTGAGCCGCAAGGAGATCGCCCGATGCTGCCCTGGAAACGCGCGCTCGGACCACTGACCGCGCTGCTGTTGGCCGCCACGGTCACCGTCACCCCCGCCGTTGCCGCCACCACCTCCGCCCCAGCCACCACCTCCGCCGCCGCGCACAGCGCGGCCGCGCCGAGCAGCGGCTGGAACAACTACTCCTGCAAGCCCTCCGCCGCCCACCCCCGGCCCGTCGTCCTCGTCCACGGCACCCTCGGGAACGCCGTCGACAACTGGCTCTCCCTCGCCCCGTACCTGGTGAGCCGCGGATACTGCGTCTTCTCCCTCGACTACGGGCAGCTCCCCGGGGTGCCGTTCTTCTACGGCCTCGGCCCCATCGACGCCTCGGCCGGACAGCTTGCCGCCTATGTGGACCGGGTGCTCGCCGCCACCGGTGCCGCGAAGGCCGATCTCGTCGGCCACTCCCAGGGCGGCATGATGCCGCGCTACTACCTGAAGTTCCTGGGCGGGGCGGCGAAGGTGAACGCCCTGGTCGGCCTGGCCCCGAGCAACCACGGTACGACCCTGCTCGGGCTGACCGAACTGCTGCCGTACTTCCCCGGAGCGGCGGACCTGCTGAACGAGAAGACCCCCGCGCTCACCGACCAGGTGGCCGGATCAGCCTTCCTCACCAAGCTCAACGCGGGCGGCGACACGGTGCCCGGGGTCCGCTACACCGTCATCGCCACGCGCTACGACGAGGTGGTCACCCCGTACCGCACGCAGTTCCTGACCGGTCCCGACGTACGCAATGTGCTGCTCCAGGACCTGTGCCCGGTCGACATCTCCGAGCATGTGGCGATCGGGACGATCGACAGGATCGCCTTCCACGAGGTGGCCAACGCCCTCGATCCGGCCCGCGCCACCCCGACCACCTGCGCCTCGGTGTTCAGCTGACGGACACGGCGCCGCAGGGCCCCGCACAGCACGGCGACAGCCGCCCGCTCCGGTGGAGGGACCGGAGCGGGCGGCTGTCCGTGGGCGTACGGCCGGTGGGTCAGCGGCTGTGACGTCCGGACGGTACGGCCCTGCGCCGGGCCGCGCCGAACAGCACCGCGGCGCCGAACGCCAGCGTGGCCGAGCCACCGATCGCGAGGTACGGGGTGGCGGCGCTGCCACCGGTCTCGGCGAGGTTCTCCTGACCGCCGGCGGGCTGCTGTTCCCGCTCCTCGGCCGGGCCGGCGGCGCCCTTCGCCTCGGGCGCGTTGGCGTAGGCGGAGTCCTCCGGCCGGTCGGCCGAGGCGGTGTCCGATGCGGCCTCCGTCACCTCGGCGCCCGTACCGGCATCGTTGTCACCGTGGCCGTCGTGCTCGACGGAGGACTTGTCCGCACCGTCGGCGAGCTCCTCGTCGGTGGGCGCGGAGGCGGCCGGAACGGCGCCGCCCGCGCTGCCGTTGTCCCGGCCGAAGACCACGTCGGAGCAGGTGTAGAACGCCTCGGGGCTGTCCGAGCGCTGCCAGACGGAGTAGATCAGATGACGGCCCGACCTGTTCGGGACGATGCCGGTGAAGACATAGTCGCCGTTCACCAGCTTCGGGTCCGTGACCGTGAGGAAGGGCTTCTCCTCCAGGTCCGACCAGGCCAGCGGCTTGCCGGGGTCGTAGCCGTCCTTGGTGATGTACAGCTCGAAGGAACCCCTGTGCGGCGCGGTGCCCTTGTAGCGGAAGGTGCGATTGCCCGCGGTCATCTCGGACGACGGCCAGTCGCCGCGCGCCAGATCGAGCCCCTTGTACTTGTCGTTGCCCGCGCTGCACAGCTTTCCGTCCGGGATCAACTGCTGATGCTTCCCCGCGGCGTTGGCGATATTGAGGCCGTTCCAGTCGTAGAGCGCCTGCGTACCGCCGGCCGCGACCGCCGCCTTGCACGCCGCCGACCGCGGGTTCTCGGGCCCCTCGGCGAAGCAGGCGGCCACCCGGCTCACCGGATCCGTCATCGACCCATGAGCGGCGGCCGGCGCGGCGGCGAGCCCGGCCAGCGCGAGCGGAGCGAAGCCGAGGACGACGATCCCGGTGGCCGTACGACGAGCGGTCATGAACTGGTTCTCCTTCGGGGCGGCACGGGTGAAGCCGCCGGAGCGGCGGGAAACCTCCCCGTTCCCACGCCGCCCCGGCGATCAGCAAGCTAGCCGCTCCACACCCCGAAATCGCCTGCGAGCAGGGGGTGATGGCGATCCTTATGGTCCTGTTAAGCCGACGCTAAGAGGCCGCTGAGGATGCGCCCGCCCGGATCAGTTCGACCGGGTGATGGTGTTGGTGTCCAGCGTCACGGCGCCGTTGCGGGCCAGTACCTGGCCGTCGATCGTCACCCCCGTGGTCACCGTGATCGAGGTCAGGGCCAGGATGGTGCCCACGAAGGCGGTGCCGGTGCCGAGCGTGGCGGAACTCCCGACCTGCCAGGAGACATTGCGCGCCGCGGCGCCGTTGACGAGGAGCACGCTGCTGGCGGACGCCGTCGTCAGCGTCGAGCCGATCTGGAACACCCAGGCGGCGTTGGCATCGCCCGCGGCGTCCAGGGTGACGGTGCCGGTGAGCGCGAGGGACGAGGCGGCGTTGTAGACGCCCGGAGCCAGTGTCAGACCACCGAGATCGCCGGAAATGGTGGAATCCGGAGGCAGTGCGGCGGCGCGGTTGTACGTCACGGTCAGGTCGGCCTGGGCCTGCGCGGCGGTGGCATCCCCGGCGTGGGTGGCCCCGTTCACCACGCCGGGCGGGAAGCCGGTGATCGCCGTCCCCGGGCTCACGCCGAGGTCTCCGGTGACCACGGAAGGACCGGTATTGGTGACCGTCGTGCCGGCCAGCACGGCGAAGCTCGTCAGATAGGTATAGGCGTTCAGGGCGGTGGTGGTGCCACCGAGGGTGGTGACGGACACATCGACGGGTCCTACCGTTCCGGCGGGTACCACGGCGTCGATCTCGGTGTCCGAGGCGATCCGGTAGGAGATGACGGGTACGCCGTCGAAGGTCACGCCGGTGGTGTAGAGGAAGGCGGTGCCGGTGATGACGACGAGATTGCCGCCGGCCACCGGTCCGGAATCGAAGGTGACGGCAGTGATGGCAGGCGCGTTGAGGTAGGTGTAGGTCAGTCCGCTGCCGACACCGCCCCGGGCGACGACGGTCACGGCCACCGACCCCGCCGCGACCACCGAGGGGACGGTCACGAGGAGTTCGCCGTCGGAGACGACGACGAACGTGGCGCTCTGGGCGCCGAAGTGGACCTCGCTCGTGGTGTAGAGGCCGACGCCGGTGATGAGGACGGTGTTACCACCTGCCACCGGGCCCGCGGGGGGCGTGATGACGCGGATGGACGGCGGCGGCAGGTAGTAGAAGGTGCCGATGACGCCGGTTCCTCCGGGCGTGGTGACGGCGACCGGCACGGCGCCGTTGCCGGCGGGGGTGGTGGCGTCGGTGGTGGTGTCGTTGACGACCGCGAAGCTGGTGGCCCGGCGGGGGCCGAAGCGTACGTCGGTGGTGCCGGTGAAGTGATGGCCGGAGAGGATCACCTCGTCGCCGCCCCCGGTGGAACCCTGGTTCGGTGCAAGCGACATGAGGGTGCTCCCTACTCGACTGGTCGCGCCCGGCACTCGACTGGTCGCGCCCGGCGCGCGGCGACGGTGGCGCGGCTGTCGGTTCGACTCCACCCAGTAACCCACCCACGAAAAGCCCCGACAATGGACCCGACGCGGTGTCACCCGAACGGCCCAGCGCGCGCGGCGCTTTGTCGGCAGGGAGCGCACCACCGCCACGCCCCCCGCGAGTCCGCGAGCGCTCCTCAGCCGATCCAGCGGTAGCGGCGTTCGGGGCGGCCCGTGCCGCCGTAGCGGAGGGTCACCTCCGCCCGGCCCGTGTCCGCGAAGTACTCCAGGTACCGGCGCGCGCTCACCCGGGAGAGGGCCCCCGCGTCCGCGCACTCCGTGGCCGAGAGCCCGTCGGAGTGCTTGCGCAGGGTGCGTTCGACCAGGTCGGCCGTGTGGGCCGCCAGGCCCTTGGGGAGTTCGCGGCTGCCGGGCGGACGGGTGCCGAAGATCTGGTCGACGTCCTCCTGGCGGGCCTCGCCCAGACCGGCCAGGCGGGTGCGCAGAGAGGCGACATGGCGCAGCTGTTCCTGGAGCGCCGCCTGGCTGAAGGGCTTGATCAGATAGTGCAGCGCGCCCGCCCGCAGCGCCGCGCGGATGACTCCCGCGTCCCTCGCCGCCGTGATGAACAGCGCGTCGACGCTGATACGGCTCCGGTCCCGCTCCTCCGCCGCCCGCAGCTCGCGCAGCACGGCGATCCCGTCCATGTCGGGCAGATAGATGTCGAGCAGCACGAGGTCGGGCCACAGCCGCTCGGCCGCGCGCAGCGCCTCGGCGCCGTTGTGCGCCACCCCGACGACCGTAAACCCGTCCATAGCGGACACATAGCGGCTGTGCAGCTTCGCGACCATGAAGTCGTCGTCCACCACCAGCACTTTCGTCACGCCGACACGCTAAGCCGCGACCGTAACGACCACAACGTCCGTTGATTGCGGAAGAGAGACAGCTTCTTAACACGCAGGCAACATGTGGGCCACTTCACATAGCTTTTCGAAAGGCGGCACACGTGCGATTGCGCACCCCCCTGGCCCTGCTCGGGTCAGCGCTGCTGGTGCTGGTGGGGCCACCGCTGCTCACCTCGGGCAGCGGCGCCGACACCGGTACGCAGATCCCCGGCCTGCGTTTCATGGTCCCGAACACTCCCGGCGGCGGCTACGACATCACCGCGCGCACGTTGGCCAAGAACGCCGAGGACGCCGAGCTCACGCACAACATCGAGGTGTTCAACCTGCCCGGTGCCGGTGGCACCGTCGGCCTCACCAGGCTCGTGGGTGAGCACGGCAACGGCAAGCTCGCCATGTCCATGGGCCTCGGTGTCGTCGGAGCCGTACACACCAACAAAACGCCCAAAACCCTCGCCGACACGACTCCGATCGCCCGGATCACCGAAGAGTCGGACATCGTCGTCGTCGGGAAGGACTCCCCGTTCCGGACGATGGACGACCTGGTCAAGGCCTGGCAGGCCAACCCCGCCAAGGTGCCCGTCGGCGGTGGCTCCTCGCCCGGCGGACCCGACCATCTCGCCGCCATGCTGACGGCGAAGGCCGCCGATGTGGTGCCGAAGTCGGTCAACTACATCCCCTTCGACGGCGGCGGTGAACTCCTCGCCTCGATCCTCGGCAACAAGGTCTCCTTCGGCGTCTCCGGTCTCGGCGAATATCTCGACCAGATCGAATCGGGCGAGCTGCGGGTCCTCGCGGTCACCGGCCCCGAGCGGGTGGCCGGCCTGGACGCGCCCACCCTGCGCGAGTCGGGACTCGACACCGACTTCACCAACTGGCGCGGCATCGTGGCACCGCCCGGCATATCCGACGCCCAGCGCGCCAAGCTGCTCGCCTTCTTCGAGAAGCTGCACGACTCGCCCGAGTGGAAGGCGTCCCTCAAGAAGAACGGCTGGGCCGACGCCTTCCTCCCCGGCGACAAGTTCGGCGACTTCCTCGCCGATGAAGACCAGCGCGTGGACTCCGTCCTGAAGGAGCTGGGACTGTGACGACGCAGACCAATACCCCCGACACCCCCGGTGTCCCCGAAACACCACCCCCCGCCCCCCGGTCGTGGCTCCGCGAGCACTCCGAGATCGGCGTCAGCCTGCTGCTGTTCGCCATCGGCGTCCTCGTCCTCACCGACGCCCTCACCATGAACGTCGAGATCGCCCAGCGCGGTCCCGTCGGCCCCAAGACCGTCCCGATCGTCGTCGGAATCGGCCTGCTGGTCGTCGCCGTCCTCCTCACCCTCGACGTCCTGCGCGGCGGCCGCGGCGAGGCGGAAGGCGGCGAGGACATCGACCTGAGCGAGCCCAGCGACTGGCGCACCGTGCTGCTGCTCGCCGGTGTTTTCCTCGCCAACGCCGTCCTCATCGGCCCGCTCGGCTTCCCGATCTCCGGCGCCCTGCTCTTCTGGGGCTCGGCGTACGCGCTCGGCAGCCGTCACTACGACCGTGACCCGCTGATCGCCGCGGGCCTCGCGCTCGTCACCTACTTCGTCTTCAACAACCTGCTCGGTGTCCCCCTCCCCGGTGGCCCGCTGATGGGGGTGCTGTAACCGATGGACTCCCTCAACTCCCTCCTCGACGGCTTCGGCACGGCGCTCACGCCGGTCAATCTGCTCTGGGCCGCGATCGGTGTGCTGCTGGGCACGGCGATCGGGGTACTCCCCGGCATCGGCCCCGCCATGGCGGTCGCCCTGCTGCTCCCGGTGACGTACGGACTCGAACCGACCGGTGCGTTCATCATGTTCGCCGGTATCTACTACGGCGCGATGTTCGGCGGCTCCACCACCTCCATCCTGCTCAACACGCCGGGTGAGAGCGCGGCCGTCGTGGCCGCGATAGAAGGCAACCCGATGGCGAAAGCCGGACGGGGAGCCCAGGCACTGGCGGCGGCCGCGGGCGGTCACTTCGCCGGCGGCATGATCGGCACGATCCTGCTGGTGGTCCTCGCCCCGACCGTCGCCTCACTGGCGGTGGACATCGGTGCTCCCGACTACTTCGCGATCATGGTGCTGGCGTTCATCGCCGTCACCTCGGTGCTCGGCTCGTCCCGTATCCGCGGTCTCGCCTCGCTGCTCATCGGTCTCACTCTCGGCCTCGTCGGCCTGGACCAGATGACCGGCCAGCAGCGGCTGACCTTCGGCACGCTCCAACTCGCCGACGGCATCGATGTGGTGATCGTCGCGGTCGGTCTCTTCGCGATCGGCGAGGCCCTGTGGGTCGCCGCCCATCTGCGGCGCTCCACGGGCGAGGCGATTCCCGTCGGCCGCCCCTGGCTCGGCAAGGAGGATGTCCGGCGCACCTGGAAGCCCTGGCTGCGCGGACCGGTCATCGGCTTCCCGTTCGGCGCGATCCCGGCCGGCGGCGCGGAGATACCCACCTTCCTCTCGTACGTCACCGAGAAGCGGCTCTCCAAGCACAAGGACGAGTTCGGCAAGGGCGCCATCGAGGGCGTGGCGGGACCGGAGTCGGCGGCCTCGGCCTCGGCGGCCGGGACACTGGTCTCGATGCTGACCCTCGGACTGCCCACGACGGCCGTCGCCGCCGTGATGCTGGCCGCCTTCCAGCAGTACGGCATCCAGCCGGGACCGCTGCTCTTCGAACGCGAACCGGACCTGGTCTGGGGCCTGATCGCCTCGCTCTTCGTCGGCATGGTCCTGCTGCTCGCGCTCAACCTGCCGCTCGCGCCGGTCTGGGCGAAGCTGCTGCGCATCCCGCGCCCGTATCTCTACGCGGGAATCCTCTTCTTCGCGGCCGTCGGCGCGTACGCGGTCGGCGGGGAGGCGCTGGACCTGATCATCCTGCTGATCATCGGTCTGATCGGTTTCGGAATGCGGCGCTACGGACTGCCGGTGCTGCCGGCCGTGATCGGCGTCATCCTCGGCCCGGCCGCGGAACAGCAGCTGCGCCGCGCCCTGCAGATCAGCGACGGAAGCGTGACCGGCCTGGTCAACACGCCGTTCTCGGTGGCGGTGTACATCGTGATCGTGCTGCTGCTGGCCTGGCCGGGAGTGAAGAAGCTGATTGCCGTACGCCGTCGCCGTGAGGTATCGGCGCCGTGATGTTCCTCTGAGGACGTCCGGGGGGGTGAAGGCCGCGTCGGTCGCGGCTTTCACCCCCCGGACGCTCTTGTTTCAGCGGGCGAATCGCCGGCAGGCAGCTGTCCCGGCGTGACCCGGTGATAACCGGGCCGGAGTTGTCAGTGGTGCCTGGCACCATCGGGACATGACCACGATCGACTGGGACGCGACCGCCGACTCCTTCGACCTGGAGCCCGATCACGGGCTGCTCGACCCCGCCGTCCGCGCGGCCTGGGCGGGCCGGCTGACGGACTGGCTGCCCGGGGAGCCGTCCAGAGTGCTCGACCTCGGCTGCGGTACGGGCAGCCTCTCCCTGCTCGCCGCGGAACAGGGCCATCAGGTGACGGCCGTCGACCTCTCCCCGCGCATGGCCGCGCTGGCCGGGACCAAGCTGGCGGGGACCGGCGCCGAGGTCCTGGTGGGTGAGGCGGGCCGGCCGCCGGTGGGGGAGCGGACCTTCGATGTCGTCCTGGCCCGGCATGTGCTGTGGCTGCTGCCGGATCCCGAAGAGACGCTGCGCCACTGGTCGTCGCTGCTGCGGCCGGGCGGCCGGCTGGTGCTCGTCGAGGGCGTCTGGTCCGGCTCAGGTCTGCCCGCGTCCCGTCTCATCACGGCCCTGGCCCCGCTCACCGAGCGGGTCCACCACGAGCGCCTCTCCGCGGACCCGGCCCTCTGGGGCCGCGCTGTCGACGACGAGCGGTACGCACTGATCGCCCGGACGGCCGAGCCCCGGCGCCATACCGAGGTGGTCGATGTCCATCTGATCCTGCGCAGGGGCGAGGAGGTGCTGCTCGCCCGCCGCGCGGGGACGGGATACGCCGACGGCCTGCTGAACGGCCCCTCCGGGCATGTGGAGTCGGGCGAGGATGTCCGTACGGCCATGATCCGCGAGGCGTTCGAGGAGATCGGCGTCCGGCTGACCCCGGACGATCTGCGCGTCGCACTGGTCATGCAGCACCGCGGCCCGGCGGGACAGCCGCGGATCGGCTGGTTCTTCGAGGCGGAGTACGGCGCGGGAGGCGAGCCGTACAACCGCGAGCCGCACAAGTGCTCGGGGCTCTCCTGGCATCCCCTCTCCGCCCTCCCGGACGACATGGTCGCCTACTGCCGGGCGGCCATCGACGCCTACCGCGCCGGCGAACGCTTCGTCATCCACTGGCACAAGAACGACGACCCGATCGCCCACACCCCCAACGGCCCCGACCGCGCGACCCCCCTACCCGCCACCACCACTGGCGGAACCCCGGCCGGAACGCGGCGCTAGGGCAGGGTGCGGACGTGGCGGACTTCTGTTGCGCAGATCTTGTAGCCGAACCATCGGTTGATCGCCAGCATCGGGCCGTTGTCCGCGTCGTTGCTGGTGAAGGCCTCCGTGTAGCCGGCCGCGCGGGCGCGGCGCAGGGAGTCGGTCTTGGCGAGCTTCGCCAGGCCCCGGCCGCGGAAGGCGCGCAGGGTGCCGGTCATGCCGGACGCGTAGCGGGTGCGTCGATCCGTCTGGGCCGCCGTGAACGCGGCGACTTGGCCGTCGACCACCACCACAGTGGTGAGCTCGCGGTCCAGGCCGGGATCGCGCCAGGTGTGGTTCAGCCAGTCCTCGTAGTCGTCGAAGGACATGCTGATGTCGCCCGGTTCGTCGGACGTGGCCTCCGCGTCCGCCTTGAACAGCGGCCGCGGATCGTCGGCGTAGTCGGCCGCCGTGCGCAGTTCGACCCCCGCGGGCAGCGGCGGCAGGTCCGGCAGGGTGCCGTGCGCCAGGTCCAGCCGCTGGAAGTGCGCCGGGCGCCTCGGCCGGTAGCCGCGGTGCTCGGCGAAGGCCAGGCTCGCCGGTTCGTCCATCACCCAGGAATAGACGCTGGTCGCGCCCTCGGCCGCGAGATGCTCCTCGGCGGCACGGAGGATCAACGTCCCCGTACCCCGGCCCCGGCGTTCCGGGTGGACATGGGGGGTGACGGACGACTGGCCGGGCTCACTGCTGTCGTACACGATGCCGACGTGCGCCGTACCGACTATCTCCCCGTCCTCCTCGGCGACCAGCAGCCGGTACTTCTTGGCCGGATGAGCGGTCGCCACCTCGAACAGGATCGCCTCCTCGGTGATTACGTGGAACGGAAGGCAGGCACGCCGCAGACCGACCACGGCCCCGGCGTCCTCGGTGCGGAAATCACGGACAATCACAGTCATGGGGCGGCACGCTACGGGTCCGTTCCTCCGGAGCGCCTCCCATTTACCGGTCGCGCTCACCGGTCGCGCGCCGCCCTGACCCGGCCGGCCGTGAGGGAGAATCACTCCGTGACCTTGAAGATCGTGATCGACCCGGCCGCCGCGACGGCTCCGTACGAGCAGCTCCGTACCCAGATCTCCGCGAAGGCCCGCTCGGGCGCGCTGCCCGTGGGGTACAAACTCCCGACCGTACGGGGGCTCGCCGAGGACCTGGGGCTGGCCGCCAACACCGTCGCGAAGGCCTACCGCGCGCTGGAGACCGACGGGGTGATCGAGACCCGCGGCAGGAACGGCACCTTCATCGCCGCCGCCGGCGATGCCGCCGAGCGCGAGGCCGCGGCCGCCGCGCGGGCGTACGCGGAGCGCGCGCAGCGCCTGGGACTGAACAGGGCCGCCGCGCTCGCGGCCGCCGAGGACGCGGTCCGGGCCGTCTACACGAAGTGACAGCGCCCCCACGGGCCCCGGGGGACCGGTCCGGGTAACGACCTGGTGCACGATAGCCAGTGGATCAGCGAGCGGCGTCTTGCGGCTTCGCATCCAAGGCGGAGGAGGGAGGCGACGCGGAGCGTCGTCGACTGACGACAACGTCGGAGGCGGAGTCGCAGGGCGTCGGGAGCCCGCTGGCTATCGTGCACCAGGTCGTAAGTCCCCGGGCCGGGGTTCAGAGATAGAGGCCGGCGTCCGCCACCGACTGCTGGGCCGGGACCGCCGCAGGACCGCTGCCCCGGCGCAGCGCGTACAGCTCCGCCAGCGTCGCGCCCTCACGGCCGACCGTCGCCTCCCAGTCGCCGTCCTCCCTCTTCAGCCAGGACAGCGCCTCCGAACGGGTCAGCGATCCGACCTCGATCCTGGCCAGACAGCGGCCGGGACGCACCACCGCCGGGTGCAGCCGTTCCAGATCCTCATTGGTCGTCACCCCCACCAGTACGTTCCTGCCCTGGCCGAGCAGACCGTCGGTGAGATTGAGCAGCCGGGACAGCGCCTGACCCGCCGTGTGCTTGGCCTCGCCGCGGATCAGTTCGTCGCAGTCCTCCAGCAGGAGCAGCCGCCACCGGCCCTTGGCCGAGCCGTCGTCCTCGCCGATCGCGATGTCCATCAGATAGCCGACGTCGTTGAAGAGCCGCTCCGGGTCGAGGACGCAGTCGACCTGGCACCAGTCGCGCCAGGAGCGCGCCAGCGTGCGCAGCGCGGACGTCTTGCCGGTGCCCGGCGGGCCGTGCAGCAGCAGCAGTCGGCCCGCGATGTCGTCCGGGGTCACCTTCATCAGCCGGTCCATCGCGTCGGCCACCGGCGCGGTGTAGTTGGGCCTGACCTCGTCCCAGGTGCCGGCGGCGATCTGCCGGGTGGTGCGGTGCGGGCCGCGCCGCGGTGAGACGTACCAGAAGCCCATGGTCACGTTCTCGGGCTGCGGCTCCGGTTCGTCCTGCGCGCCGTCCGTCGCCTGCTGATGGATCTTCTCGGCGAGCTCGGAGCTGACGGCGGTCACCGTGACATCGGCGCCGCGGTTCCAGCGGGACACCAGCAGCGTCCAGCCGCTGCCCTCGGCGAGGGTCGCGCTGCGGTCGTCGTCCCGGGCGGAGCGCAGCACCGAGGCTCCGGGCGGCAGCAGCGTCACGCCCGTTTTGACCCGGTCGATCGTAGAACTGTGGGAGTACGGCTGCTCGCCCGTCGCGAAGCGGCCGAGGAACAGCGCGTCGACCACATCTGACGGCGAGTCGCTGTCGTCGACGTTGAGCCGGATCGGCAGTGCGTCCTGAGGCTTGGCAGACATGCCGCCCATGATCCGGCACAGGGACGGCCGATGCACGGTGTTTTGCCCTGTGGCGGCGTGCTGTCCAACGGTCCCGGCCGCCGGGGCGGGCGGCCGGGACCGTCGTGGGGCGGTTGATTCCGCCCGGTCAGATGCGGCCAGCGCCCTCCGTCCGGCCGGCCACGCGGGCGGCCCGCCGGGCGCGGCGGACCGGGGCTTACCCCTCCGCCGACTGGAGTGGCCGTCCGGATGGGCGAAGGAGACGGACGCGTCGCCCAACTCCACGGCGCGGATCTCCCGGAAGCGCAGGGTCTCGAACCCGAGCGAAAACGAAGGCGAGCTCAAGCGGTCAGCCCTCGTTCGCCGGGCCTCGCACAGGGCCGGAGTCCAGGACTCTGGCAGTGAAGTTGGCCAATTGCGCCCGCATCCTTTCGCGCGGCACACGCTCATGCCCGGCCAGATGCTCGACAAGGTCGGCTCGGGTGGCTGCGAGCAGGGCGTGAGCGGTGAAGTCGCTGTCGGTCAGGCCGGGGATCTGCTCCAGCATGGTGTCCAGCAGGCCGTGCCAACGCCCGTAATGCTCCGCCTGGTACGGGCTCCCGCTCCCGCTCTCCTCCAGGGCCAGCATGAGGGGGCGGTTGTCGAGCTTGAAGCACAGCAGGGCGTCGAGCAGCGCGGGTACGCGCTGCCGCGGCGGGGTCGCGGGGCCCAAGGGCGGCGGTCCGGCTTCAACGGCCTCCCTGACCGGTTCCAGCCGCGCTTCGCACAGCGCGCGCAGCAGGCCGGGGCGGTCGCCGAAGGCCCGGAAGAGTGTTCCTTTGCCGACGTCGGCCGCTGCTGCGACGGCGGCCATGGTGATGCCTTCCGGGCTCTCGCCGCGGGCGAAGAGAGCGTCGGCGGCCGCGAGGACGGCCTGCCGGTTACGGGCGGCATCCTTGCGGGGCTTGCGCTCGGGCATGGGGCGTCCTCCATTTGCAAAGCGGACCCCGGGTCCGTATCTTCAAAGCGGACCCATGGTCCGTATTCTATGAGATGGAGGATACCCATGTCTGCACCGACTTCTCCGGTGGACCTCTTCCGCCACAGCCTGCGGCTGTTGCTGGACAAGGACATTCCCGCGTGGGTCGCCTTGTGGGCCGAGGACGGCTTCATGGAGTTCCCCTTCGCCCCTGACGGCTGGCCGAAGCGTCTGGAGAGCAGGGAGGCCATCGCCGCGTACATGCGCCATTACCCGGATCACATCGATCTGCATGACTTCCCCGAGTTGCGGATCCACCAGACCACCGATCCTGAGACCATCGTGGTCGAGATGCGTGGCGTCGGCCGCCTGGTGGAGTCCGACCGCCCCTTCGACATGACCTACATCGCCGTCGTAACAGTCCGGGACGGGCACATCACCTCCTACCGCGACTACTGGAACCCCCTCGCGGTCCTCGAACCCGGCACCGATTTCACCGGGAGCAGCCGATGACAACCACCGGCACCACCTTGGTCATCGGCGCCACCGGCACCACCGGCAGCCGTACCGCGGCGCAGCTGTCAGCCTTCGGCCACCGCGTCAAAGCCGCCAGCCGTCGCGCCGTCAACGTCCCCGGCGCGGAGTCGGTCGCATTCGACTGGTACGAACCCGCCACTCACGCCGCCGCCCTCGACGGAGCCGACCGCGTCTACCTGATACCGCCCGTAGGCGACGCCGACCCGGCGGCGGTCATGGTGCCGTTCCTCCGGCGGGCCCGCGCGGCCGGCGTGCACCGTGCGGTGCTGCTCAGCTCCTCGGCCATCCCCGCGGGCGGCCCCGCGGTGGGAGCGGTGCACCAGGTGCTGCCCGATCTGTTCGAACAGTGGGCGGTGCTGCGGCCCTCGTGGTTCATGCAGAACTTCACCGGCACACACGCGCATGCCGTGAGCATCCGTGAAGAAGGCACCATCTGGACCGCGGCCGGGAGTGGCCGGGTCGGCTTCGTCGACGTTGAGGACATCGCGGCCGTCGCTGTCCATGCTCTGACCGACGCACATGCCCCCAACGCCGATCTCGTCCTCACCGGGCCGGAGGCGCTCAGCTACGACGACATCGCCACCACCATCACCCAGGTCACCGGCCGACCCGTGGACCACCACCGCCTGTCCTACGAACAGATGCGCGACCGCCTCGCGGCGCAAGTGCCGCTGGAGTTCGCCTCGATGCTGGCCAGCATGGACCGTGCCATCGCCGAGGGGGCGGAGGACCGCATCACCGACACCGTCCAGCGCCTCGCGGGTCAACCCGCGCGCACATTCCACGCTCTCCTCGAACGAGAGATGGAATGAAGCAGCTCGGCATCGGGTTCGTTGTCTACTCGCCGCTCGATTGAGGCTTCGTCGCCGGCGCCGCCCGCGCAGCGCGGTCCGCCGCGGCTCCGGCGCCCTCTCGATCGTCTGCACCTTGCTCAGCTGCCCGTACCGGGTCGGCGTGGACAGCCGGTTCACCGGCACCCGTGACAGGTTCACCCGGCCCCATGCGAACGCCGAGATCTCCTCCACCCGTTCCATGGCCCGCACCATCGCGGTGCCCGTCGACTTCACAGGCGGCGTACGCAGCCGTTCCAGCTCCGAGACCCGCTTGCCCTCTGGCGCCACCAGCAGTTCGGCCAGCGCTGGCGCGAGCGCGGGATCGGCCCGGCGCGCGGCACGGGCCACTGCCTCGTACACGCGCCTCTCAGCCGCCGTGCGGGCTTCCGAGATCTGGCGGGCCAACACCGAGACTCCGGACAGCAGCACCCGGTTCTTCCGCAGCCACGTCACCGCGTGGTTGAACAGCGCCACCGGTCCCTCGGCGTGCGTCCACGCCCGCCCGTAAAGGAAGCCGCGGAACTCCCGCTCCCACTTCCGGTCGGTGAAGTCCCGGTACGTGAACCGCTCCTGTACCTCAACTACTCACACCCGGAGCCATCGCGACGTTCGAGCCCTCCCCTGAGCCGTTTTCATGATGGTCCGATACGGGTGGATATACGACGTTATTGATGATTTGGACCGTATGGCAAGACCTGGTACGGGGACTCACCTTTTTACTTCTTTGGCCGTACTTCGACGGTCACTTCCGGAACTTCCCTGATCGGATCCACCCGATCTGGCACGAACCGACGCGGTTCTGACGGTCCGTCAGAAGACCGCACCGAACGTCCTTGGCATGAACACTTCCAGTGAACTGTGCTGCCTGGTAACAAAGTTGAGGCAGAAATCCTGCCAAGGAGAGGGTCCATGAAACTGTCCCGAATTACGGCATTCTCGTCCTCGCTGCTCCTCGGCGCCGTGCTCGCTCTTACCGGAGCGGCCTCGGCCCAGGCGGCGCCCTCGGCCGCCGCTGTCGACTATGTGGCTCTCGGTGACTCGTACTCCTCGGGAGTCGGATCCGGCAGCTACGACAGCGCCAGTGGCAACTGCTTGCGCACTCCCAAGGCGTACCCCGCCCTCTGGGCTGCGGCGAACTCGCCGTCGAGCTTTGCCTTCACCGCGTGCTCCGGCGCCCGTACGGGTGATGTGACCGCCGGTCAGCTGGGCCCGCTCACCTCGGCCACCGACCTTGTCAGCATCAGCATCGGGGGCAATGACGCGGGCTTCGCCGACGTCATGACCACCTGTGTCCTCCAGTCCGAGGCCACCTGTCTCAGCCGGGTCGCCACGGCGCGCGCCTTCGTCGACAGCACCTTGCCGGGGAACCTCGACTCGGTGTACACGGCGATCAGATCCAAGGCGCCGTCGGCCCGGGTCGTCGTCCTCGGCTACCCGCGCTTCTACAAGCTCAACGGCACCTGCATAGCGGGGCTCAGCGAGAACGAGCGCGCCGCGATCAACGGCGCCTCCGACTATCTCAACGCGGCGACCGCCAAGCGGGCGGCCGATCACGGCTTCACCTTCGCCAGTGTGGCCGGGGGCTTCACCGGTCACGAGATCTGCTCGGGCTCGCCCTGGCTGCACAGCGTGAACCTGTTCAACCTCACCGAGTCGTACCACCCCACCTCCGGTGGGCAGGTGGGCGGCTATCTGCCGGCCTTCGCCTCGGCCGCGTAGAAGTCGCCGCCGGCCGCTCCAGGCCGTCGGCGTCCGCGCGAGGCCGGCTCCGGGCCGCCGGGAACGGCGCCGGCCTCGTTGTGGCGATCTGTCCAACTCGCCCTGAAATCAGATGGATCGGGCAGTGGCTGTCAATCCCCGTACGGGTGTGGTTAATCGTCAGGACGGGATACACGGGTGTCGTGGGGGAGCGATAGGGTTAACCTGCCCGGGTCGGGTGCCCTCGTACGGGTGGGGAGTGACATGGAACAGATAACGATGCACAGCAGGGCACGAGTCCCTGCGATCACATGCGGGAGCAGCGCGACCAGTTCGCGCCTCGACCGCCATCTCTCGGTGCTCGGCGGTCCCGCCGTGCCCCAGCGTGAGACGGCCGAGGCGACGCTTCTGATGCGCGAGCTGACCTCACGTGACGCGTCGCGCACCCGCAGGAGCAGGAGTGCGCGGGTATCGCTCTTCGCGCCGCTGCGACGTCTGCGCCGCTCGCTGTTCGGCAGCCGCGGCTGACCCTCAACGCGTTCTGAAGCGCGCTCGGCCGATCACTCCGTCCGACGCAGTGCTGCTCTCCGCTCGTCCGTCATCCCCACGGCCTGCAGCAGTGCGTCGGCGCAGTCGCCGAGCGCGGGAACTCCTCGCCCCTCGACGCGACGGCCCAGCCGGCGGACCACTCCCCGCCGCCGGCTCCGGCCGGTCGCGTCGCGCTCGTTCAACCCCCGTGCCCTGTCTTTCCGTTCAGGCGTTCCGCAGGACCGCCGTTTTCCGTCACTTCCCGCTGGTGGCGTACGTCCTCACCGCGAGCGGTACGAACAGTACGAGAAGTGCGAGCGACCAGAGCACAGAACCGGCCACCGGATGTGCCACCGGCCAGGCGTTATTCGCGGCCGGGGCGGCCTGACCGAAGAGCTCGCGGACCGCCGTGGCGAGCGCGCTGATCGGGTTCCACTCGGCGACCGTACGCAGCCAGCCCGGCATTCCGTCCGTCGGGATGTACGCGTTCGAGAGCAGCGGCAGGACGAACGTCACGCTGCCCAGCTGGCCCGCCGCCTCCTCGTTGCGGATGAGAAGCCCCAGATATGTGCCCACCCAGGTGCTCGCGAAGCGGAAGAGCAGCAGCAGTCCGAAAGCGGCGAGCGCGTCGAGCACCCCGCCGTCGAGTCGCCAGCCCACCGCGAGCCCCACCAGCAGCAGCGGCACCATCCCGATCGCCGTGGTCAGCAGATCCGCCAGGGTCTGGCCGAGCGGCACGGCGACCCTGCTCATCGGCATCGTCCGGAAACGGTCCATGACCCCGCGCTGAACGTCCTGGGATGCCTGGAACATCCCGGTCATGATGCCGCCCGTGGCCGTCGCGGCCAGCAGCCCGGGCACCAGGAAGGCACGGTACTCCTCGCCCGGCATCGCCAGCGCGCTGCCGAAGACATAGCCGAAGAACAGCAGCATGGTGATCGGCATGGTCTGGGTGAGGATCACCACGCCGGGGGCGTGCCTGATCCGCTGGAGATGACGTCCCAGGACGGCTCCGCTGTCGTACGCGATCGTGCTCATGCGGTGTACTCCTTGTCGTGTCGGCGGGGCGCGCCGGCGCCCACCCGGTCCGCCGCGCGTCCGGTGGTGCGGTCGGTCAGCCGGAGGAAGACCTCGTCGAGCGTCGGCGGCCGCAGGCTCGCGTCGACCACCGGCACGCCCGCCGCGTCCAGCTCCCGGACGATCCGGGGCAGGGTCAGCGCGGGGTCCGTCGCCACGGCTCCCGCGGTACGGCGCTCCCGGTCGAGCACCGGCTCGGCGCCGGTCAGCCGGTCCAGCACACCCGCCGCCGCGATGAGCGCCGTCTCCATGGCCGCCTCCGTCGGCTCCTCGGCGAGGACCACCTCGGCGTACGAGCCGATGCGCGCCTTGAGTTCGGCCGGGGTGCCGCGGTGGGCGGCCCGGCCCTGGTCGATCAGCACGATGTCGTCGGCCAGCTGGTCGGCTTCCTCCAGGTACTGCGTGGTGAGCAGGATCGTGGTGCCCCGGGCGGCGAGTTCGCGCGCGGCGTCCCAGATCTGATTGCGGCTGTGCGGGTCGAGACCGCTGGTCGGCTCGTCGAGGAAGAGCACCCGGGGGCGGGTCAGCAGACTGGCGGCCAGATCGAGCCGCCGCCGCATACCGCCGGAGTAGGTCCGCGCCACCCGGTCGGCGGCGTCCGTCAGTTCGAAGCGCTCCAGGAGTTCATCGGCGCGTGCCCGGCCGGCCGCGCCCCTGAGGCGGAGCAGCCTGGCGAAGAGCCGGAGGTTCTCCCGGCCCGTCAGCTCGCTGTCGACGGAGGCGAACTGGCCGGTGACCCCGATCATCCGGCGCACCGCCGCCGGATCGCGGCTGACGTCGATCCCGGCGACCAGGGCGGTGCCCGCGTCCGGGGCGGTGAGCGTGGTCAGCACCCGTACGGCGGTGGTCTTGCCCGCCCCGTTCGGCCCGAGCACCCCGCAGACCGTGCCCTCGGCGACGGCCAGATCCAGCCCGCGCAGGGCACGCACATCGCCGAACCGCTTCTCCAGACCTTCACTAAGTACAGCGTACGTAGTTGTCATGCGGCCCACCGTAGCGCACTACGTACGTCGTACGTAACTACGATGGTGGACGAGGTGATGATCAATGGCGGGGAGACCTGCTGAACCCGAAGTGATCTGGGCACGTCCGGAGCGGGCCGGCCGCGGTCCCAGGCCGGCGTACAGCCGCGCCGATATCGCGGCCGCCGCCGTCCGTATCGCCGACGCGGGCGGCATCGACGCCGTCACCATGCGGCAGGTGGCCGGCGAGCTGGGCTGCGGCACGATGTCGCTGTACAACTACGTGCCGCGCAAGGAGGACCTGTACGAACTGATGGTCGACGCGGCCGGCGCGGAGTACGAGCTGCCCGAGAAACCGTCGGGCGACTGGCGGGCCGACATGCTCGGTCTGGCGCACCAGGCGCGGGCGATCATGCACAGGCACCCCTGGATGCCCCGGCTGATGTCACCGGTCTACGGATTCAGCCCGAGCGCCATGCGCTATCTCGAATACAGCCTCAGCTGCCTGGACGGGCTCGATCTGCCCTACGGCCAGAAGATGGAGATGGTGGCGATGGTCAACGGCGTGGTCACCACCTATGTCGCCAATGAACTCTCCACCGCCGAGCGCACCCGGTCCCTGCCCTGGTCCGAGGAGCGGGAACAGGCCGTCCGCATCGCCTATCTGGGGCGTGAGATCAGCTCGGGCCGCTATCCGCGGCTGGCGGCGGCGTTCACGGAGGACGCGGGGCCGATCGATCTGGACGCCGTCTTCGACCGGGCGCTCGCCCGCGTCCTGGACTCGTTCACACGACCGCCGGGGGCGTCCTAGGCCCGGACGGAACAGGACTTAGATCAGCGCGAACTGGCCTTCCGGGCCATCCTCGTGGTGGTCCAGGACCGACGCCGGCCTGCGGGCCGCCGCCGGGACCGGGAGAACGCCCGCGGCGCGCAGTTCGGCGCGGCCGATCCACGGCCGCTCGCGCAATTCCCGCTGCCGTGGGCGGAGTTCCGCGAGGAGCGCCAGGACCGTGATCAGCTCCAGCAGCTCCGAGGTCCACTCCCGCGGCCAGGCCGAGGGCCCGATCGCCGCCAGCGTGCCCGGTTCCGGGCGGGCGGTGCGGCGCTCGAACCAGAGCTCCAGCATCCGTACCCCGCCGACCAGGAAGTCCCATGCCCCCGCCGGTACGGGCGAGATGCGGCCCGTACCGAGAAGGAGGGCCTCCTCCCCGGCGTCGTACGCGATCGTCTCCGGCCGGGCCGGCACGGCGGCGCGCACATAGGGGCGGCGGCCGCCGGGCAGCCGGGGCCGTTCGCCGCCCCGCGCTCCGCGCAGCTGCACATCGATCATCCGCTGCCCCAGCTCCACGCCGGAGGCCCAGACGCCGGGATCGGCGGTCAGGGGTACCGCGCACCCCTCGGGGGAGGGCGCGGCGGCGGCCACGGCCCAGGCGAGCACCTGGCCGGCGGTGACCTCGTGCCCGTAGCGTGCCGTCAGCAGGGCCGTCAGCCCCGGGGCGAGATTGGGTTCCGCGCCGCCCGGGCGGCGGTAGAGCGGGCGGATCCGGCCGGGACGGCCCGCCGGCGAACGGCCGTCCGGGAGCAGGCCGCTCACCAGCAGCGCGGGGCCGTCGGCCTGTGGCACGTATCCCTGTTCGACGGCGAAGAGCTGATGGTCGTCGGCGACCCGCCACAGTTCGGGGCGGGCCGCGTCGATCAGCCGGTGGTCGGGGATCAGCCACTGCTCGTCGAACGGGCCGTGGAGCACCCGCAGCGGCCGGGGACAGCGGCCCGACTCCCGGGCGAACCTCCCGGTGCCGGTGGCCTGCCCGGGCAGCGCGGTGACCGCGCTGTGCGGCGTACGGGCCCGGGTCGGCCCGAACAGCGCCTCGCGCTCGGCGCCCCCGGCCCGTACGAGCCGGTCCCAGCGGGCCGTGAGGGACGGCGGGTCCGGGGCCAGGATCCACGCCCTGCCGAACCGCAGCGGGGCCGTCGACCACGGCATGAGATCACCCAGCAGCGGGGCCTCGGAGAGCCGAGCGTCACCGGCCGCGCCGGACCGCGTCGCCGTCATGGGGGCATCCTCCCGTCGCCCTTTATGTCCCTACGGGCCGTCGGCGGCATCGTAACCGGCGCTCCCGGCCCCGGGGTCAGGGCGCCGGAGCTTCGCCCGTGAGGTCCGCCTCGACCGTGACCGAGAAGGAGAAACGGTCCCCCCGATAGCGGATCCTGGCCACGTCCACGACCCGGCCGGCCTCGTCGTAGGTCACCCCCGTGTAGTGCAGGATCGGGCTGAGCAGCGGCACCCGCAGCAGCTCCGCCGTGGCCGGGTCGGCGAGCCGCGCCTCAACGGTGTCGGTGATACGGCTGATCCGTACCCCCACCGAGTCGCGCAGTACCTTCGTCATCGGCCAGCGCTCCAGATCGGTGACCTCGATACCCGCCGCCACGTCGGGGCGGACCGCGTTCTCCGCCCAGTTGACCGGCTCACCGCTCTCGCCGTCGCAACGCAGCCGCCGGTACGAGACCACCTCGTCCAGACCGGGGAAGTACTCGGCGAGTTCGCCGGGGACCGGGGCCGGACCATGGCTGAGGACCGTCGTCAGCTCGCCGGACTGCTGGGCCACGATCGCGTCGATCGAACCGAGCAGCCTGCGCGGGGCGCCGCGCCGCGCGCCCGGCTCGATGAAGGTGCCGCGCCGCCGGTGCCGGCTGATCAGGCCCTCCTCCTCCAGCTCCTTGAGCGCCTGACGCATCGTCAGCACGCTGACGCCGTAGTGCGCGGCGAGCCGCTCCTCGGTGGGCAGCCGCAGCGGATCGTGCGGCCGGCGGCCCAGTATCGAGGCGCGCAGCGACTGCGAGACCTGATACCAGAGCGGCAGTTTGCGGTTCAGGACCAGCGAGTCGGGGGCGAAGGCGGTCACGGCAGCTCCGTATCAGGGCCTGAAGTGGCGCTCAAGACCCTGCCACACGTCGTCGTACCCCTGCTGCAGGTGGGTGGCTCCGGCCGCCTGTCCGGTGGCCGTGACCGGCCAGCGGGTCTCGAACATGAAGGCCAGCCCGTCGTCGATCTTCTGCGGCTTCAGCTCGGCGGCGCTCGCCCGGTCGAAGGTCTCCCGGTCGGGGCCGTGCGCCGACATCATGTTGTGCAGCGAGCCGCCGCCGGGGACGAATCCCTCCGCCTTGGCGTCGTACGCGCCCTCGATCAGGCCCATGTACTCACTCATCACGTTCCGGTGGAAGTACGGCGGCCGGAATGTGTCCTCGCCGACCAGCCAGCGCGGTGCGAAGACGACGAAGTCGACCCCGGCCAGGCCCGGGGTGTCGGAGGGCGAGGTCAGCACCGTGAAGATCGACGGGTCGGGGTGGTCGTAGCTGATGGACCCGATGACATTGAAGCGGCGCAGGTCGTAGACGTACGGCACATGGTTGCCGTGCCAGGCGACGACATCGAGCGGGGAGTGGTCGTAGGTGGCGGCCCAGAGATTTCCGCAGAACTTGTTGACGACCTGCGTGGGCTGCTCGATGTCCTCGTACGCGGCGACCGGCGCGAGGAAGTCGCGGGCGTTGGCGAGGCCGTTGGCGCCGATCGGGCCGAGGTCGGGGAGGACGAACGGCCGGCCGTAGTTCTCGCAGACATAGCCGCGGGCGGTCTCGTCCAGCAGCTCGACCCGGAAGCGCACACCGCGCGGGATCAGCGCCACCTGGCCGGGCTGGGCAGCGAGCAGGCCGAGTTCGGTACGGATCAGCAGGCCGCCGCGCTCGGGAACGATCAGCAGCTCGCCGTCGGCGTCGCTGAACACCCGGTCGGTCATGGGGGCGTTGGCGTGGTAGAGGTGCACCGCCATGCCCGTGCGCTGCGCCGCGTCCCCGTTGCCGCCCAGCGTCCAGAGGCCGGCCAGGAAGTCGGTGCCGGGGGCGGGCTCCGGCAGGGGGTTCCAGCGCAGCCGGTTGGGGTCGGGGACGGACTCGGTGAACGGGGCGGACCGGAGCGCGCCGTTGTCGATCCGGCTGAACGGCGGATGCGCGGCCGACGGGCGGACGCGGTACAGCCAGGACCGCCGGTTGTGGGCGCGGGGCTCGGTGAAGGCGCTGCCGCTCAGCTGTTCCGCGTAGAGACCGAGCGGCGCGCGCTGGGGCGCGTTACGGCCATGGGGCAGCGCGCCGGGAACGGCCTCCGAACTGTGTTCGTTGCCGAAGCCGGGGGAATGGACTAGATCCTCGGCCGTCTTCCGCGCCTGCTCGATGCCGCTCATCATCCGCTCCCCTGTCCAAGGAATCCTCGAATCCTATGGTCAACCGTAGGATTGCTGGCGCGGCACGTCAACGGCGCCGCGCGGCATCATGGAGCCCGTGCCACACGACCGTACGAACGCGAAGCCCGATGCCGGCGCCGACGCAGGCCCCGGCGCCGATCCCGGGACGGCCGCCGGAGCCGATCCCGGGACGGCCGCAGGCGGCGGCAGCGGCCTGCGCAGAGCCCCGGTGCAGCAGCGCAGCACGGAGCGGCTCGCCCGGATTCTCGACGCCTGCGGCGAACTCCTCGACGAGACGGGCTACGAGCAGCTGTCGACCCGCGCCGTCGCCGCCCGCGCCGGCGTCCCCATCGGTTCCGTCTACCGCTTCTTCGGCAACAAACGCGCCATGGCGGACGCCCTCGCCCGGCGCAATCTGGACAGCTTCGTCGAGCGGGTCACCCACCGGCTCGCGGCGCTGGACGCGAGTGACTGGCGGGGCGTCATCGACGCGGTCCTGGACGAATACCTCGCCATGAAGCGCAGCGTGCCCGGCTTCGCCCTGGTCGACTTCGGCGCGCAGATCCCGCTGGGCAAGCGGCCCTTGCCCGGCGACCCGGCCCCGGCCGACCCGGCGTCGGACCCCAACCACCGGATCGCCGGCCGCCTCACCGCTCTGCTCGCGGCCCATCTCGGCCGGACCCCGGACGCCTTCCTGCACCGCACGGTGCTGGTCGCCGTCGAAGCCACCGACGCGCTGCTCCAGCTCGCGTTCCGTACGCACGCGTCCGGTGATCCCGGGATCGTCGCCGAGACCCGGGAACTGCTCGGCGCCTATCTCGCCAGGACGCTCGACTGAGACCGGCCCGCGGTGTCTGGACTGAGACTGGCCCGCGGTGTCTCGTCCGAGACTGGCCCGCGGTGTCTCGACTGAGACCCGCCCGCGGTGTCCTGAGGCGTCGCGGTCGAGTGTCCTGAGGTGTCGCGGCCGAATTCTTCACCCGGTGGGCGGTGGGCCCTTCCGTTGTCCGTACCGGTCGGTATGCTCGCCTTGCTCGCGCGCCACCGCTGCCGCCGCCCCGGAGGACCCATGCTTCCCGAAGACGCAGCCCGCCCCGCCCCCGCCCCCGTCACCCGTACCGCGCCGCGTATCTGTCCCCTCTGTGAGGCCACCTGCGGGCTGACCCTCACCATCGAGGGGACCAGGGTCACCGGCGCCAGGGGAGACCGTGACGATGTCTTCAGCCGGGGCTTCATCTGCCCCAAGGGAGCGGCCTTCGGCGAGCTGGACGCCGACCCCGACCGGCTGCGCGCCCCGCTCGTCCGCCGGGACGGAGAGCTGAGGGAGGCGAGCTGGGAAGAGGCGTTCGACCTGATCGCCGCCCGGCTGCGCCCCCTGATCAAGGAGCACGGACCGCACGCCACCGGCGTCGTCCTCGGCAACCCCAATGTCCACACCATGGCCGGGGCCCTCTATCCGCCGGTGCTGCTGGGCGCGCTCGGCACCCGCAATCTCTTCACGGCCAGCACGCTCGACCAGATGCCCAAGCATGTCTCCAGCGGACTGCTCTTCGGCGACCCGCTCGCCATCCCCGTACCCGACCTGGACCGTACGGACCATCTGCTGCTCCTGGGCGCCAACCCGCTGGACTCCAACGGCAGTCTCTGCACCGCACCCGACTTCCCCGGCAAGCTCAAGGCGCTGCGCCGGCGCGGTGGCACGCTCACCGTCGTCGACCCCCGCAGGACCCGCACGGCGCGCCTCGCCGACCGGCACATCGCCATCCGGCCCGGTACGGACGCCCTGCTGCTCGCCGCCCTCGCCCAGGTCCTCTTCGAGGAGAAGCTCACCCGCCTCGGGCCGCTCGCCGACCATGTCGAAGGCGTCGATGAAGTGCAGGAAGCGGTACGGGACTTCACCCCTGAGGCCGTCGCCAGGGCCTGCGACATGGACGCCGGGGAGATCCGTACGATCGCCCGCGAGCTCGCCGCCGCCCCCACCGCCGCCGTCTACGGGCGGGTCGGCAGCTGCACCGTCGAGTACGGCACGCTCGCCAGCTGGCTCGTCGACATCCTGAACATCCTCACCGGCAATCTCGACCGGCCGGGCGGCGCGCTCTTCCCGCTCTCCGCCAGCGACCGCGCGCCCCGGACCCCCGCCCCGGGCAAGGGCTTTGTGCTCGGCCGCTGGGCCAGCAGGGTCGCGGGGCATCCGGAGGCGAAGGGCGAGCTGCCCCTCGCGGCCCTCGCCGAGGAGATCGAGACCCCGGGGGAGGGGCGGATCCGCGCGGTGATCGCCCTCGCCGCCAATCCCGTGCTGTCCGCGCCCGACGGCGACCGCCTCGACCGGGCCCTGGCCGGCCTGGACTTCATGGTCAGCGTCGATCCGTATCTCAACGAGACCTCACGCCACGCGGACGTCGTACTGCCTCCGCCGCCGCCCGCGCAGAGCGCGCACTTCGACTTCGCGTTCAACGCCCTCGCCGTACGGAACCAGGCGCGCCACACCCCGGCCGCCGTCCCGCTGGAGGAGGGCCGGCTCGACGAGAGCGAGATCCTGGCCCGGCTGATCCTCGCGGTGAGCGGGATGCACGGCGCGGCCCCCTCCGCCGTGGACGACGGGGTGATCGGCCGTACGCTCGGCAAGGCCGTCGCCGACCCGCACTCACCCGTACACGGCCGCGATCCGTCGGAACTGTCCGCCCTGCTCACCGGCCGGACCGGACCCGAGCGGAGGCTCGACCTGAAGCTGCGTCTGGGCCCGTACGGCGACGGCTTCGGGGCGGACGGGGAGGGCTTCGGCGCGGACGGGGAAGGCGGCGCGGACGGGGCGGGCCTCAGCCTCCAGCGGCTGCTGGACCACCCGCACGGCGTCGACCTCGGACCACTACGCCCCCGTGTCCCCGAGGTCCTGAAAACCCGGAGCGGACGGATCGAACTGCTGCCCGCGCCCATCGCCGCCGATCTGCCCAGGCTGCGCGGCGCCCTCGACGAGCGGCCCGCCTCGCTCGTCCTGGTCGGCCGCCGTCATCTGCGCTCCAACAACAGCTGGATGCACAACGTCCCCGCGCTGGGCGGCGGCTCCAACCGCTGCACCCTCCAGGTCCACCCGGACGACGCGGCCCGGCTCGGTCTTGAGGACGGCCGCCCGGCCAGGATCACCGCCGACGGGGGAGTACTGGAGGCGCCGGTGGAGATCACCGACACCGTGCGGACCGGGGTGGTGAGCCTGCCGCACGGCTGGGGACACGACCGTCCAGGCACCCGGACGTCGGTGGCGAGCGCCCGCCCCGGAGTCAATGTCAACCAGCTGCTGGACGGCTCCCGGCTCGACCCGCTCTCCGGCACCGCCGTGCTCAACGGCTTCCCCGTCGAGCTGGCTCCCCTGCCGTGACCTGGTGTTTTGCTCGTATTGCTCGCTTGTCAACATCTTGTTAACGCGAGGAAACGGACCCTAACGTCATCCGGACCGCCGCCCCCGGCGGGAGTTCAAGGGTGAACGTGAGAGGCCTTCTATGCTGACCATCCTCGGCTTCGTCATGATCGCCACCTTCCTGGTGCTGATCATGATGAAGAAGATGTCGCCGATCGCGGCGCTGGTGCTCATCCCCGCACTCTTCTGTGTGTTTGTCGGGCAGGGCGGGCAGCTGGGTGAGTACGTCCTCAAGGGCGTCGGCGATCTCGCGCCCACCGCGGCGATGCTGATGTTCGCCATCGTCTACTTCGGGGTGATGATCGACGTCGGTCTCTTCGACCCGATCGTCCGGGGCATCCTGCGCTTCTGCAAGGCCGACCCGTTGCGGATCGTGGTCGGTACGGCGCTGCTCGCCGCGATCGTCTCGCTGGACGGCGACGGCTCCACGACGTTCATGATCACCGTGTCCGCGATGTACCCGCTCTACAAGCGGCTCGGGATGAGCCTGGTCGTGATGACCGGGGTCGCGGCCACCGCGAACGGTGTGATGAACACCCTGCCCTGGGGCGGTCCGACGGCCCGCGCGGCCACCGCGCTCAAGGTGGACGCGGGCGATGTGTTCGTCCCGATGATCCCCGCGCTCGCCGTCGGCATGGCCGCTGTGCTCGTCCTCGCCTATGTGCTGGGCCGCCGGGAGCGCAAGCGTCTCGGCATGCTCACCCTCGACGAGGCGCTGGAGACCGGGACCGGGTCCGGGACCGAGCAGGTCCTGGTGAAGGCGGGCGGCGGCAGCTCAACGGCGGTTGGCGGCTCCACGGCGGTCGGCGGCCCGGGCGCGGGAAGCGGCAAGGGTACGGGCTCCGGCACCGGCGCGAGCGTTGGCGGCGGTACCGGTACGGCCCCCGGAGAGGAGTCCGGAGCGAAGTCCGGAGAGAAGTCCGGAGAGGAGGCCGGAGAGGAGGCCGACGACGAGGGCTTCCAGGGCCTCGACCCCAACCGCCCCACCCTGCGCCCCCGCCTCTACTGGTTCAACGCCGGGCTCACCGTCGCCCTGCTCACCTCGATGATCCTCGAACTGCTGCCGATCCCCGTCCTCTTCCTCATCGGCGCGGCCCTCGCCCTCACCGTCAACTACCCGAACATGGCCGAGCAGAAGGCCCGTATCGCGGCCCACGCCGACAACGTCCTCAACGTCTCCGGGATGGTCTTCGCCGCCGCCGTCTTCACCGGCGTCCTCACCGGTACCGGTATGGTCGAGCACATGGCCGACTGGCTCGTCGGCGCCATTCCCGAGGGGATGGGCCCGCACATGGCCATCGTCACCGGTGTGCTGAGCCTGCCGCTCACGTACTTCATGTCCAACGACGGTTTCTACTTCGGAGTTCTGCCCGTGCTCGCCGAGGCCGGCGCCGCGCACGGCGTCTCCCCGCTGGAGATCGCCCGCGCCTCGCTGGTCGGTCAGCCGCTGCACATGTCGAGCCCGCTCGTGCCCGCCGTCTATGTCCTCGTCGGCATGGCCAAGGTCGAGTTCGGCGACCACACCAAGTTCACCGTCAAGTGGGCCGCGCTCACCTCGCTGGTGGTACTCGCCGCCGGGATCCTCTTCGGCATCATCTGATGGTCCCCGAGCGAGCGCCCGGCGGGAGAAGCTGGCTTCTGCGTCTCGTCATCGCCTTCTGCTTCGCGCAGGGCGCGGTGTCGATGGCGCGGCCCGCCGTCTCCTACCGGGCGCTCGCCGTCGGCGCGGACGAACGCGCGATCGGTGTGATCACCGCGGCGTACGCTCTGCTGCCGCTCTTCGCCGCCGTACCACTGGGCCGCAGGACCGACCACGGACGCTGCGTCCCGCTGCTGGTGGCCGGTGTCGTCCTCATCTCCGGCGGGTGCGCCCTCAGCGGTACGGCGGGCTCACTGGCGGCCCTGGCCGCCTGGAGCGGCGTGATGGGCCTCGGCCATCTCTGCTTCGTCATCGGCGCCCAGTCGATCGTCGCCCGCCGCAGCACCCCGGCCGAACAGGACCGCAACTTCGGCCACTTCACCATCGGCGCCTCCCTCGGCCAGCTCGCGGGACCGGTCGCGGCCGGCCTGCTGGTCTCCGGGCAGAACGGCGAGATGGCCCGTACGAGCGCCCTCGCCCTGCTCGTCTCGGCGGCCGCCGCCGCGGTCTCCTTCACCTCGCTCTGGCGCATCGAGCAGCGGACGGTACGCGCTCCGGCGGCCACCCGGTCCGCCAAGGTCCCCGTCCACCGCATCCTGCGCACGCGCGGGGTGCCCGCCGGTATCTTCATCAGCCTGTCCGTGCTCTCCGCGACCGACATCCTGACGGCCTATCTGCCGGTGCTCGGCGAACAGCGGGGGATCGCGCCCGCCACGATCGGCCTGCTGCTGAGCCTGCGCGCGGCCGCCACCATCGCCTGCCGCCTGGTGATGACTCCGATGATCCGCCGGCTCGGCCGTTCGGTCCTGCTCACGGTGACCTGCCTGCTCGGCGGACTCCTGTGCGCGGGCATCGCGTTGCCCGTACCGGTGTGGGCGCTCGCCGTGATGCTGGCCGCGCTCGGGTTCTGTCTGGGCGTCGGCCAGCCGCTGTCGATGACGACCGTCGTACGGGCCGCTCCCGACGAGGCGCGCTCCACCGCCCTCGCGCTGCGGCTCACCGGCAACCGCCTCGGCCAGGTCGCCGCCCCGGCCTCCGCCGGTCTGGTCGCGGGAGTGGCCGGCACGGCGGCGCCGTTCGTGATGCTCGGCGCGCTGCTGGTGGCGGCGGCCGGCCTCGGCCTGCGGACGTCGACGGACACCCCGCCGCCGAAGACCCCCGGCACGGTCCCGCAACCGCGCGGAACCACCCCGGCCCACGACCGCCCCTGACCTCCGTTCAGCTGAGATTGATCATGTGCTCATTGGTAGTCGTCGGGGTGGTCCTGCATCCAGACGTTGATCCGGTCGCGGACGCCGATCAGCTCGGTGCGGTGGGTCTCCAGGTTCTCCGTGGAGGTGTCGCCGTCGAGCGTCGTACGGAGGCCGGCGATCCACGCGACGGGCTCAGGGAAGTGGCCCGGGCCCTTCGGGTCCGCCTTCATCGCCGCATCGAGACCCATCACTTCTTCGTGGACCCTGCCCAGGAAGTACGCGCAGTCTCCCGAGCCTGATGTGCAGGTGTCGTTGAGCGTGGCCTGGAGCCCGGCGAAGGCGTCGCGGACCAGTTCCGGCCCCGGAGACCCCGCGGGCTTGGGGTCGGCGGCGGCAGTCTCCCGCACCGCGGCGTCCGCCGGCGCCGGGACGGACGAGGAACGGGAGCTGTCCCGCGCCCCAGCGCCCCCGGAGCTGTCGTCCGCGCCTCCGGAACAGGACAGCAGACAGGCCGCGAGCGCCGCGGTGACGATCGCCATACCCTGGACACGCCGAATCTGCATGAGCCCCCCATTTGTAGTGATCACGGCAACCCTACTGTGGTCGGGGAGGGCCAGGCGCGGGTGTTCCGATACGCCGACTGCCGCAGCGTCAGCGCATCTGAAGAACCTTCGGTGCTGGACCTGGCGCTCGCGGTGGCGCCCGGCGGCGACTGCCTCGCCGTGCTGCGGGCCGAGCCCGGAGTGTTCGGGCCGACGGCGCGGTCGCCATCGACAACGATGCCGCCCTGCGGCCCGGGCGGGCGGGGTCGAACACCGCTGCCCAGGGAGGTGAGTACCAGTCGGCACCTGGGCGAAGGGCACCTGCCCCTCTAGGCGCAGCTGATCCATGTGGACAACCCCGGTGAGCAGGCACGGGGACAGGCCAAAATCGGTAAGGGCCGGGTGCGCCGCATCCACCCCCTGGATCGAAGGCACGCGAGGTGACAAGGCATGAGAGCCCGTACCGGCATCGGTGTGGGCTCTCATGAGCGGAGGAGTCCGGGTGGACAGTCGCTGTTCTCCGAGGGCAGCGGGCGGGTGGAGCCGGGGTTCCTCAGTCGTTGTTGGCGGTACGACGTGTGCGGCGTTCGGCTGTCGCCGCTCCCACGACCAGGGCGAGGGCCCCGAGGATGAGGAGGGGTCCGGCTACGATCCGGAGTGCGAGCAGTTCGTCACCAGGGACTCCCGCAAGCCCCATGATCGCCGGTGTGAGGCAGCTCATGTAGAGCGCGAATGCGGCGGCCCCGCGAGCGGTAGCGAGTCGGGGGCTGCTGATGCCGGCCCAGCGGGGAGACCAACCGCGCAGCGACGCGATGACGAGGGGAACCAGGACCGCCGTGGACGCCGCGATCCAGACCCAGTAGAACGTCAATGTTCACCATCTCTCGTAAGTGAGCCCCGGCACGGGGTTCAGTCAGGGCTGCCGTGCTCACAGTAATCCTGTGGGCACGGCGAGCTCGGGGGCGGCAGTCATCAGCTGCCGCCGAGCGGGTTTGTGCTGTCAGGGCTGCTGCTCCGGGGGTAGCGAGAGATAGAGGCGGGTGCCTTGCGGCTGGTAGCCCACGCGCTCGTAGACGCGTCGGGATCCCGCTCCGGAGTACTCCAGCCAGACCGATCCGGCCCCCTGAGCGAACATCGCTCCGGTCAGCGTGGCGGTCACTGCGGCGAGCGATGCCACGGCTGCGGTAGGCGGGGCGAGTGCCGACGCCGGACAGCTCGGCGGTGTCCTCGGCCGGCGGCGAGCAGGAGGCCCCGCCGGCGCAGTAAGCCCTGCGGGGTACGGACGAACCGCACCGCTCCGCCGCGTTGCTGGGTTCGGCGCAGCCGGGCCGCCCCCTACGCAGAGGGAGGGAAGACGCCACCGAATGCCTCGGCGAGGGCGGCGTACTCCACGTCGGTGGTCGGGGTTTCCACGCGCGGGGAGTCGGCGGACTGAGGCGTCGTCAGTGTGTGGGGGGTGCAGACGAGGTATTCGTGCACGGCCTCGGTGCCGAAGCCCACGGCCCTCAGAGCTGGTGCCGCACCGGGCGCGGCTTCTGGTGCGAATTCCAGCCGCGGCAGCAGGCCGCGCTCTCGGAAGACACCGATCAGCGCGGCGACGCGGCTTTCCAGGGCCAGCCGGGCCACCGTCTGTTCCACGGTCGGAGGACTCGATGCAGTCAGCTTAGTGATCAAGCCAATTGAGATGATCTCTTAGCCCTGGGTCAGGCCCTGGCGATATTCCTGCCCGGCATCGGCTCCGCGAGTGCTGTCCGCCATTCAGGTGCGCCGAAGGCGTCCGCGAAGTACTGCGTCTCGTGCGTCACATGCCCGTGGGCGAATTCCATCATGCTCACTGAGTAGGTGGGCACCCCGTCGTACGTGATGACACACTCGCTCACCCACAGATCCCCGCTGCCGACAATTCGGTGGACGGTGAAGTGCCGACTGGCAGGGTGCCCGCCACGTTGCGCCGAAATCGTCGCGCGGCCCCGGAAGCGTTCACCGGACTGGGGGTAGTCGAGGATCGCGTCCGCAGCGTAGATGGCGTGCTCGGCTTCGGTATCCCCACGTTCCGATGCCCGCCAGTGTTCCTCGAGTGCGGCCCTGGTCCGGATATCAGGATCCATCGCATGGTCCCTTCTGCAGGCGGCCGGAGCGATCCGGGACCTGCGAACGCTTCGAGGCTTCCTCCCAGGACGCTGGGCCGTTGAACGCAATGGGCAACGCTGACAGCGTAGAACGGAAATGCTTGGTGCCCAGTCCGGCGACACGTGCAGGTGAGAACGCTTCCGCGGTATGGGGCCGAGCGGTACCTTCCGCGCTGCTCAGCCTTCCGGTGGGTGAACGGCCAGTTGCTCAACGGTTAGCAGGCGTTCGAGACCACTGGCACGCCCGGCTGCCAAGCGATGTCACAAATCGAATCGCCGACTCGTCATTCAGGAGAACGGCATCCCACGACGGAGTGCCCAGCAACGCTACTGCCCCACAGAGACGGAGAAATCGTGTTCGCCGCCTACGTCACGGTCACCATCCTCGGCGCGGTCTTCAACGGTGCCGCCGCCGTCACCTACCTGATCGGCCACGAATACCCCAAGACCCAGGCGGACATGAAGGGCGTGCCCCGGAAGTGGGTACCGGTGCTGGGAATGCTGCTGGCGGCGGGCGCGGTGGGGCTGCTGGCCGGGCTCGCCGTGCCGCTCCTGGGAACCCTCGCCGCCGCCGGCCTCGTGCTGTACTTCATCGGCGCAATCATCGCCCACCTGCGGGTGGGCTCCCGCAACATCGTAGGCGGGATCGCGTTCCTCGCCACCGCGGCGGCCGCCCTGGCACTGGGCCTGGTCTACCACGGCCCCTGGTAACCCGCGGGGCCCAGAAGTTCCGCGCCCGGGGTATCCGATCCGGGATTCAGCTCAGAGTGAGGAGTACTTCGTCGATCTCGCCGTCGCGGGCTTGAGCGAAACCCCTGTCGTGCCCGGTAACGACGAAGCCGCGCTTTTCCAGTACACGGATCGAGCCCGCGTTGTCGGCTGCCGCGTGGGCGTGCAACGGCCGGGTGCTGACGAGTTCGACCAGGGCCGCAAGCGCTGCCGTGGCGATTCCGCGGCCCCAGTGTGCTCGGCCGATCCAGTACGTGACCTCGCGCTCATCCGGCGGTCCGTACACAGCGGCGTGGCCCACCACCTCGTCGTCGGCCAGCACGGTGCGCACCAGGACGGCAGGGTTGGCACGCATCCTCGCCCAGTGGTCGTCGAAGTGCCCCCGGTCGTAGTGGTACTTCCGGGTGACGGCGGCCACGTGCTGCGCCGCAGGGTCGGAAAGGTGTTCCCAGAAGGCGGAGAGGTCACTGTCGCGCACTTCACGAAGGGAGATCATCTAGGCGGTGGCTCCTGTGGTCGGTGGTGAACCTCGCGCTACGCCCAGCGGCGCTCTCCGGGTGGAGAAGGGTATCGGTTCCTGCCCGCGCTCCGGGCACCGCCGCACGCCGCGTTCATGACGATGCGCTTGTGGAGGGAGCGGAGGGAGCGGACGGAGTCGAGGGAGTGGACGGAAGTGTCTTCCGTCGACCGTCCGCGCCGTGTCACGGCGACAGCCCGCGGCGCCCGTTACCCCCGGTCGGAGGCGACGGCGCCGCCGGAAGCGGTGGCGTCGCGCGGCGCAACCTTCGCGCGAGTCATTCCCTGACCGCGACTAGTCGGCTAGCTTCAGGCGTCGCAGTCGCTCCACCTCTCCTTCCCGGGCGGAACCAACATGACTCGCGCCATATCTCTGAACAGCGTCAGCAAGGTGTACGGACGGGCCACCCGCGCCGTCGACAGATTCTCGCTCGACATAGCGCCGGGCGAGTTCGTGGTGCTGCTCGGCCCCTCGGGCTGCGGCAAGTCGACGGTGCTCAGAATGATCGCCGGTCTTGAGGACATCACCGACGGCGAACTGCTCCTCGACGGCGAGTACTCCAACCTCATGCCACCGCGAGAACGCGGCATGGCCATGGTGTTCCAGAACTTCGCGCTCTATCCGAGCATGACCAACCGCGACAACATCGGGTTTCCGCTCCGGCTGGAGAACCCGCGCGAGGACAACACGGAGCGCGTCGAGGCCACCGCCAGAATGCTCGGCATCGAGAGCGTGCTCGACCGCTATCCGAGCCAGCTCTCCGGGGGCGAGCGCCAGCGGGTCGCGATGGGGCGGGCCATCTCCCGGCGGCCCTCGGTCTTCCTGATGGATGAGCCGCTGTCCAATCTCGACGCGAAGCTGCGCAACCATCTGCGCGCCGAGATCGCCCAGCTCACCCAGGAAATGGGCGTCACCACCGTCTATGTGACGCACGATCAGGCCGAGGCGATGTCGCTCGGCGACCGGGTCGCCGTGATGCGCGGCGGAGTGCTCCAGCAGGTCAGCGCGCCGCGCGAGGTGTACGCGCTGCCGGAGAACGTGTTCGTCGCCGCGTTCATCGGCACGCCGCGTATCAATCTGCTCCAGGCCGTGGTGTACGCGCCGCTGGAGGGACGGATGTCGATCGACCTCGGCAGGCAGCGGCTTCCGCTGCCGGAACCCCTCAGCTCCGACCACCAGTTGCTCCGTATCCAGCAGGGCCGGCAGGTCATCGTCGGTCTGCGGTCCGAGGCGGCCCGTATCGCACCGCCGAGCCAGGCCCGGCCCGGTGAGGTGGCGCTGAGCGGCATCGTCGAGCACGTGGAGTACCAGGGTCATGAGGCGCTGGTGCATCTCAACACCGGCTCCCGGCCCGCGGTGGTGACCGATCTCGAATCCCCCCGGCCCAAGCCCGCTCCGCGCCGCCGCAGAAGCGGACCCAGCGTGCTGGAACGGCTCAGGGAGCGCGCGGGCGGGCATGTCAGCGGACCGGTCGTGGTGCTCGACGAGCCGGAGAGGCCGGCCACCCACAGCCCCGACCGGCCCGCCATCGCGGCGAGCGATCTGGTCGTCCGCACCGGCCCCGACATGCGGCTGCGGACGGGCGCCCAGGTGCCGCTGCTGGTCGATCTCGCGCATCTGTACGTCTTCGACCACTACGGCCGCCGGATCTGCCCCGCACCCAGGGACCTGCCGGGCTTCGACAGCTGAGCCGCGTATGCCGTCAGCTGAGCCGCGTACGCCGTCAGCCGGGCCGCTCTGGCGCCGAAAAACTAACACCGCTAGTTTGGGTGCGACGGCAGTGTGGTCGCGTACGGCGACGGCGGCTCGGCAGGCCCGGAGGGAATGGCGATGAAGGCATACGACGGGATGTACATCGGCGGACGGTGGCGGCCCGCGGCGGGGACGGACACGATCGATGTCGTGAACCCGGCGAACGAGCGGGTCATCGCCACCGTCCCGGCCGGTACGGCGGAGGACATCGACGCCGCCGTACGGGCGGCCAGGGCGGCCTTCCCCGGCTGGGCCGCCACCCCGCCGGCCGAGCGCGCGGCGTACATCGCCGCCCTGCGCGACGCCATGGCGGCCCGCGCGGACGAGATCGCCGAGACCGTCACGGCCGAGCTCGGCTCGCCCATCGGCCTGTCCCGCAAGGTGCACGCGGGCGCGCCGATCGCGGTCGCGGGTTCCTACGCGGAGCTGGCCGCCACGTACCCCTTCGAGGAGAAGGTCGGCAACTCCACCGTGCTGCTGGAGCCGGTGGGGGTCGTCGGCGCGATCACGCCGTGGAACTACCCGCTGCACCAGATCGTGGCGAAGGTCGGCCCCGCCCTGGCGGCGGGCTGCACGGTCGTCGTCAAGCCCGCCGAGGACACCCCGCTGGTCGCGCGGCTCTTCGCCGAGCTGGTCCATGAAGCCGGCCTGCCCGCCGGTGTCTTCAATCTCGTCACCGGCCTCGGCCCGGTCGCCGGGCAGGCCCTCGCCGAGCACGAGGGCGTCGACCTGGTCTCCTTCACCGGCTCCACCGCGGTCGGCAAGCGGATCGGCGCCACCGCGGGCGCCGCCGTCAAGCGGGTCGCCCTGGAGCTGGGCGGCAAGTCCGCCAATGTGATCCTGCCGAGCGCCGATCTCGCCAAGGCCGTCAAGGTCGGCGTCGCCAATGTGATGTCCAACTCGGGCCAGACATGCAGCGCCTGGACCCGGATGCTGGTCCACACCGACCAGTACGACGAGGCCGTGGAGCTGGCGAGGACCGCGGCCGGCGGCTACCTCGCGGGCGACCCCCACGACACCGCGAACCGCCTCGGCCCGGTCGTCAACGCGAAACAGCGGGCACGGGTACGTGGCTACATAGAAAAGGGCATCAAGGAAGGCGCCACGCTCGTCACCGGCGGCCCCGAGGCCCCGCACGCGACCGGCTACTACATCGCGCCGACCGTCTTCGCCGAGGTCACGCCCGAGATGACCATCGCGCAGGAGGAGATCTTCGGACCGGTCCTCTCCCTCCTGCGGTACGAGGACGAGGCAGACGCGCTCCGTATCGCCAACGGCACCGTCTACGGCCTCGCGGGCGCGGTCTGGGCCGGGGACGAGAGCGAGGCCGTGGCCTTCGCACGCCGGATGGACACCGGACAGGTCGACATCAACGGCGGCCGCTTCAACCCGCTCGCGCCCTTCGGCGGCTACAAACAGTCGGGCGTCGGCCGCGAACTGGGCGCGCACGGGCTCGCCGAGTACCTCCAGACCAAGTCCCTCCAGTTCTGAGCCGGGAAGAGAAACCCATGGTCCGCGCCGCCATCCTGCCCGCCGTCGGAGCCCCGCTGGAGATCGCCGGGATCGAGCTTCCCGAGCCCGGTCCCGGCCGGGTACGGGTACGCCTCGCCGCCGCCGGTGTCTGTCACTCCGATCTGTCCCTGTCCAACGGCACGATGCGGGTGCCGGTACCCGCCGTCCTCGGCCACGAGGGAGCCGGCACGGTCGTCTCCGTGGGCGAGGGCGTCACCCATGTGGCGCCCGGCGACGGCGTCGTCCTCAACTGGGCCCCGTCCTGCGGGATCTGCCACCCGTGCTCGATCGGTGAGGTCTGGCTCTGCGCCGACGCGCTCGTGGGCGCGGCGGGCATCCATGCCCGTACGGCCGACGGCACGGAACTCCACCCCGGCCTGAATGTCGGGGCGTTCGCCGAGGAGACCGTCGTCGCCGCGAACTGCGTCCTGCCGCTGCCGGACGGCATTCCGCTGACCGACGCCGCCCTGCTCGGCTGCGCGGTCCTCACCGGCTACGGCGCCGTCCACCACTCCGCACGGGTCCGCGCGGGCGAGTCCGTGGTGGTCCTCGGCGTCGGCGGGGTCGGCCTGGCCGTCCTCCAGTCCGCCAGGATCGCCGGGGCCTCGACCGTCATCGCCGTCGATGTCTCCCCGGAGAAGGAGGCCCTGGCGCGTGCGGCGGGGGCCACCGAGTATCTGGTCGCCTCCGGCACCACCGCCAAGGAGGTCCGCGGGCTGACCGGCGGCCGGGGCGCCGATGTGGCCGTCGAGTGCGTCGGCCGCGCCGCCACCATCCGTACCGCCTGGGACGCCACCCGGCGCGGCGGCCGTACGACGGTCGTCGGCATCGGCGGCAAGGACCAGCAGGTCACCTTCAACGCCCTGGAGCTGTTCCACTGGGGCCGTACGCTCTCCGGCTGCGTCTACGGCAACAGCGACCCCGCCAAGGACCTGCCGGTGCTCGCGGAACACATCAGGGCCGGACGGTTCGACCTGGGCGCCATGGTCACCGAACGGATCGGTCTCGACGGCATCCCCGCCGCCTTCGAGAACATGCTGGCCGGCCGGGGAGGCCGCGCCCTGGTCGTGTTCTAGTGCCGCTCAGGGCCTGAGCCGGTCTGGAGCCGGTCTAGGCGCTCGGCCGGCCGGCCTCGGCGTTCCCTTCCGCCGCGCTTCCCGCCGCCGTACCGCCGTCGTTGCGCGCCACGACGGTGGACCGGCGGGGACGCGACCGGGCCACCGCCACCCCGGCCAGGCACAGCGCGCCGCCCCCGAGCGTGAGCGCGCCGGGGATCTCGTCGAGGGCCAGCCAGGCCATCAGGACGACCAGCGCGGGGACCGCGTACGTCGTCGCGCCCATCCGCCCCGCCGTCGTACGGGCCAGGGCGTAGGCCCAGGTCGTGAATGCCAGCGCGGTCGGGAACACGCCGAGATACACCATGTTGAGCGTGGCCGACAGCGGGGCACTGCCGGCCTCGTGGACCAGCTGTCCCGCGAACGGCAGACAGCCGGCCGCGCCGATCAGACAGCCGAAGGTCGTCACCTGGAGCGCGCTCGCCCGCGCCAGCGCGGGCTTCTGCGCCACCACTCCGCCCGCGTACGCCACCGCCGCCAGCAGGCACAGCAGCACCCCCAGCACCGAGGCATGGCCCTCGCCCGACATCGAGAGACCCACGGCCACCGCGCCCGCGAACGACACCGCCATGCCCGCGAGCAGCCGTGGCGGCAGACTCTCGCCCAGCAGCCGTGCGCCGAGCAGGGCGATGAGGATCGGTCCGATGTTCACCACCATCGCCGCCGTGCCCGCGTCGACCTCCTGCTCGCCCCAGTTGAGCACCACCATGTAGACGCCGAACCAGAGCAGCCCCGATATCGCGATACCGCGCCAGGCGGCGCGCGGGGGCAGTCCCTCGCGCCGTACCAGACAGACCAGACCGAGGGTGAGAGCGCCGGCGAGCAGCCGGCCGAGGGCCAGCGCGCCGGGGGAGTAGGCGGTGCCCGCGCTGCGGATCGACACGAAGGCCGAGGCCCAGAGCACGACCGTCACACCGGCGGCGGCCAGGGGCAGCCAGGTCGCGCGGGAGGACGGGGAAGCCGGCGGCGGGGAGCCGGCCTGCGAGGAGGATGTCATGGGGTGAACGTACGCGGACGGAGCTTCGGTCCTCACCGCAATATCGCGTGCTCCGGGTGTGCCGTACTCCCAGGACGCGTCAGGGATGGTTCGGCGTGGGCCCAGGCATGGTGCCGGGCCGCTCGCACCGGTCGTACTGGAGGGACAGGCCGTCGAGCAGCGCCCGCAGACCCGTCTCGAAGGAGCCCTCGTCCACCTGCTGCTGCCGTTCGGCGAGCAGATGGGCCTGGCCGAGGTGCGGATAGTCGGCCGGGTCGTACGCCGCCGCGTCGTCGACGAAGCCCAGGGCGAACGAGCCGAGCGCGGAGCCGGTGATGAAGTACCGCATCAGGGCGCCAATATGGGTGGCCTGGGCGGCCGGCCAGCCGGCCCGGACCATCGCGCCGAACACGGCGTCAGCGACCCGCAGGCCCGCCGGGCGGCGGCCGGGGCCCCGGGCGAGGACCGGCACGATGTGCGGGTGGGCGGTGAGGGCCGCGCGGTAGGAGACGGCCCAGTCGTGCAGCGCGGTGTGCCAGTCACGGCCGTCGCTCTCCTCGAACATCGACAGATCGACCTGGGCGCTGACCGCGTCGGCGACGGCTTCGAGGATCTCGTCCTTGGTGCGGAAGTGGTTGTAGAGGGACGGACCGCTCACCCCCAGCTCCGCGGCGAGCCGGCGGGTGGAGACCGCTTCGAGGCCCTCGGCGTCCACGAGCGCGCTCGCCGTCACGACGATGCGTTCTCTGCTGAGCAGGGGCTTGCGCGGTCTGGCCATGGCGCACATAGTAGGGCCTGCCGACTGGAAACTAGCAGTGCTAATTAAAGGTCTGACCGAAGGGCGGGGTGCCGACCGTGGATCTGGGGCTGAGCGAGGAGCAGGAGGCCGTACGCAGGCTCGCCGAGGACTTCGTCGACCGCGAGGTCACTCCGTTCGCCGTCGACTGGGACCGGGACGAGAGCGTCGACCGGGCGATCGTCGGGAAGCTGGGCGCGCTGGGCTTCCTCGGGCTGACCGTGCCCGAGGAGTACGGCGGCTCGGGCGGCGACCACTTCGCGTACTGCCTGGTCACGGAGGAGCTGGGGCGCGGCGACTCCTCCGTGCGGGGCATCGTCTCCGTCTCGCTCGGTCTGGTCGCGAAAACCATCCTGGCCTGGGGGGACGAGGAGCAGAAGCGCGCGTGGCTGCCACGGCTGGCCTCCGGCGAGGCCATCGGCTGCTTCGGGCTCACCGAGCCCGGCACGGGCTCCGACGCGGGCAGCCTGACGACGAAAGCCGTACGGGACGGCGGGGACTGGGTCGTCAACGGCTCCAAGATGTTCATCACCAACGGCACCTGGGCCGATGTCGTCCTGCTCTTCGCGCGGACCAATGACACCCCCGGGCACAAGGGCATCTCCGCCTTTCTCGTGCCGGCCGACAGCCCCGGGCTGACCCGCCGCACCCTGCACGGCAAGCTCGGTCTGCGCGGCCAGGCCACCGCGGAGCTGGTCCTCGAAGAGGTCCGGGTGCCGGCCACCGCCCTGCTGGGCCCGGAGGGCAAGGGCTTCTCCCTCGCCATGTCCGCGCTCGCCAAGGGCCGGATGTCGGTCGCCGCCGGCTGCGTCGGGATCGCGCGGGCGGCCCTCGAAGCGGCCGTGGGATACGCGGCGGAGCGCGAGCAGTTCGGCAAGTCCATCGCCCACTACCAGCTGGTCCAGGAACTGATCAGCGACATCGCGGTCGATGTGGACGCGGCCAGGCTGCTGACCTGGCGGGTGGCGGATCTGATCGACCGCGGCGAGGAGTTCGCTACGGCCGCCTCCAAGGCCAAGCTCTTCGCCTCCGAGGCCGCCGTACGCGCCGCCAACAACGCCCTCCAGGTCTTCGGCGGCTACGGCTACATCGACGAGTACCCGGTCGGCAAACTGCTGCGCGACGCCCGGGTGATGACGCTGTACGAGGGCACCAGCCAGATCCAGAAGCTGATCATCGGGCGGGCGCTGACGGGGGTTTCGGCCTTCTGAGTACGATCTGAGTACGGATGCGGATGTGGTCCGCGCCCCGGCGGCCGATGCTGCCGCTATGACTGATTCTCCCGTCAAACACCAGAACACGGCGGCGTTCTACGGACAGGCCGTCATCTCCTTCGCCCTCGCCCTGGCGGCCGTGACCATCGGCATCCTCAAGCTCGACGCCAGCGCGTGGGTACGGGGCTTCCTCGGCATCGCCGTCCTCTATCTGACGACCTCGGCGTTCACGCTGGCCAAGGTGGTCAGGGACCGGCAGGAGGCCGGACAGATCGTCAGCCGGGTCGACCAGGCCCGGCTGGAGAAGATGCTCGCCGAGCACGACCCCTTCCAGAAGCTCTGACCCCCGAGGCGAGAAGCTCTGACCCCGGGGCTCCGATCCGGAGGTCCGTCGTCACCGGCACTAAGCGCTTGCTCAGCTTCGGGGTATGGTGTCCGTCCTGCCGAGTGGAAGGGGCGAGCGATGCGTACGGCGGAGCAGACGGCGGACGGTGAGAACGCGCCGTGGGGCGAGGTCACCCCGGAGGCGGCCAGAAAGCTGCTGGTCGCCGCCGTCGAGGCGTTCGCCGAGCGCGGGTATCACGCCACCACCACCCGCGATATCGCGGGACGCGCGGGGATGAGCCCGGCGGCGCTCTATATCCACTACAAGACCAAGGAAGAGCTGCTCCACCGGATCAGCAGGATCGGCCACGACAAGGCCCTGGAGATCCTGACGGCCGCGGCCGACGGGGAGGGCACGGCGGCGGAGCGGCTCGCCGAGGCCGTACGCTCCTTCGTCCGCTGGCACGCGGAGCGGCACACCACGGCGCGGGTCGTCCAGTACGAGCTGGACGCGCTCGGCGACGAGCACCGCGTGGAGATCGTCGAGCTGCGGCGGCGCAGTGACGCCGTCGTACGGCGCATCCTGGGCGACGGCGTACGGGACGGGGAGTTCGACGTCCCCGATGTACCGGGCACCACCCTCGCGGTGCTGTCGCTCTGCATCGATGTGGCGCGCTGGTTCAACGCGGCGGGGCGGCGGACGCCCGACGAGGTCGGCGCGCTCTACGCCGACCTCGTCCTGCGCATGGTCGCGGTGCGGACATAGCCTCGCGCCGCAAGCGGCCCGGCGGGAGGCGGCCGCGCCCCGGCTCGGAGATGGCTCAGCGAGGGCTCAGAGATAGAAGCGGGACACGGACTCCGCCACACAGGCCGGCTTGTCGCCGCCTTCGCGCTCGATCGTGACGAGCGTGGTGATCTGGACGCCACCGCCACCGACATCCTCGACGCCCTTCAGGACGGCCGACGCGCGCAGCCGGGAGCCGACGGGCACGGGCGAGGGGAAACGGACCTTGTTGGTCCCGTAGTTGATGCCCATCTTCACGTTCTCGACCCGCATGATCTGCGGTACGAGCACCGGCAGCAGGGACAGCGTCAGATAGCCGTGCGCGATCGTGGTGCCGAACGGCCCCGCCGCGGCCCGCTCCGGGTCCACATGGATCCACTGGTGGTCGCCGGTGGCGTCGGCGAAGAGGTCGATCCGCTTCTGGTCGATCTCCAGCCAGTCGCTGTGACCCAGCTGCTCGCCGACCCCGGCGCGCAGCTCCTCGGCGGAGGTGAAGATCCTCGGCTCAGCCATGTCCCTGTTCCCTGCCTCTCAAGCCCGTCAAGCGTCCACCGCGCATGTCTAAGCGCTTGCTCAGCATGGGTGGGCGGGCGCGCTCCTGTCAACGCGGACACCGGTCCTGGACGGCGGGTCCTGACAGTCCTGGACGGCGGACCCTGACAGTCCTGGACGGCGGGCCCTGACAGTAGGCTTCGAGGGGTGCCGCAGATTCCGGAGAAGATCCATGAGCTCACCGTCGGCCAGCTGTCCGCGCGCAGTGGCGCCGCGGTGTCGGCCCTGCACTTCTACGAGTCCAAGGGGCTGATCAGCAGCCGCCGGACGAGCGGCAACCAGCGCCGCTACGGCCGGGACGCGCTGCGCCGCGTGGCGTTCGTGCGCGCCGCCCAGCGGGTGGGTATCCCGCTCGCGACGATCAGGGACGCCCTGGCCGAGCTCCCCGAGGAACGCACCCCGAACCGCCATGACTGGGCCCGGCTCTCCGAAGCCTGGCGCTCGGAGCTGGACGAGCGGATCAGACAGCTGGGCCGCCTCAGGGACCATCTGACGGACTGCATCGGCTGCGGCTGCCTCTCCCTGGAGACCTGCGTCCTCTCCAACCCGGACGATGTCTTCGGCGACCGTATGACGGGTTCCCGCCTCCTCCCGGAACGCCTCCCGGAACGCCTCCCGGAACGCCGCGCACCGCGGGAGCCGGGGGGCTCCTGACGGCCGCGCGCGGCCGTAGCGGTAGCGGCGACGGCCGCCCGGTCACCGCCGGCGCCGCGGGGGCGCACCGGCTCCGGGGCCCGCCCCCACACGTCTCATGCCACTGATGCCAGTTCCTTCAGACGCACCCGCTTCGCCCGGTCCAGGGCCTCGGATGTGAGAACCGGCTGCGGTACGACAATGCCGCAGCCCATACAGACCGGCCCCGACCACGGCTCGTGGGACAGGTCGGGGCGCCAGACGATTCCGCGCTCCGCGCACACCGGGCAGCTCGCTCCCGGCCCCGTCTCCAGGCCGGCGATCAGCCGGCGCAGCACCTCGGCGAGCGACTCCGACGGGTGGACCGCCGGATCGTCGCACCGGGCGACACCGTTGCCGCCCCAAGTCCGCCGGTGCCAGTCGTCGAAGCTCCCGGGCCGTCGTAGCCCGTCATGCTTCTCCCGCTTGCGCCGCTCCGCGAACTCCATCTCGTACGTGAGCCATACGGCCCGCGCCTCCTCCAGTTCATCCAGCGCGGCCATCAGCCGCGCCGGGTCGGGCGCCCTGTCCTCGGGTTCGATGCTGTGCCTCGCGCACAGATGATCCCAGGTCGCCCGGTGCCCATAAGGGGCAAACCGCTCCAGGCACTTGCGCAGTGAATACCGTCGCAAGGCCAGATCGCACCGCGGGTCACGCACCTGTCTCGCAAGACTCCGGAATCCGGCCACCGCCGCCACCTCCGTCGCTGGTACTTCGGCGTTGTGGAATGGACGTACGCCTGCCCCATTCGGCTCCATCAAAAAACAGATCGCGTCCACGAGTCCGGCATACCGCCCGATATCGAGCAGAATTCGAAGGCGATTCTCAGGAATCCCCTTGTGGTGATTCGGAAAAGGTGACTGATGTTCACCTTACTGAGCGGTCACACCATCAGTAACCTCCGGCGCACCGGCCTCCCCGAGGAGCACCCATGCCACGACGCACCGGAAGACTTACCAGCGCCACCGCCGCCGCGGTGTTCGCGCTGGGCGCCGCCCTGCTGACGCCCCTGCCGCAGGCGGCCGCCGACCCCGCACGCGCACCCGCCACCGGATCCGGCGCCCTGTCCGGCGCCAGGGCGGCCGCCGACCCGGTCACCGACCACTGCCAGGGCCAGTGCGACGACATCCTGCCGCCCGGCCAGAACGGAAACGCCACCCTCGCCGACATCCTCGCCCACCAACTCCTGGGCACCTATCCCGCGCATGCCTCCGACCAACTCGGCCGGTACGACGCGCTGGTGGCGGGCCACGGCGGGCTCACCGACGAGAAGCTCACCGACTTCTTCAACGACTCCTCCTTCGGCGTCCCCGGGAACCAGATCGAATCCGTCACCGCCCCGCGCGAGGACGTCACGATCACCCGCGACAAGAAGACCGGCGTCCCGCACATCAAGGGCACCACCCGCTACGGCACCGAGTTCGGCGCCGGCTACGCCGCGGGACAGGACCGGCTCTGGATGATGGATCTCTTCCGTCATATCGGCCGGGGCGAGCTGACCTCCTTCGCGGGCGGCGCGCTCGGCAACCAGGGCCTGGAGCAGCAGTTCTGGCCCTCGGCGCCGTACACCGAAGCCGACTACGAGGCCCAGGTGGAACGGATCAGGACCACCGAGGGCGAGCGCGGCGCGCTGGCCATGGCCGACGCGCAGGCGTACATCGACGGCATCAACGCCTACCGCCAGAAGGCCAAGGACGGCCGCTACTTCCCGGGCGAGTACGTCCTCACCGGCAAGATCGACGCGATCACCAACATCGGCGAGATCCAGCCGTTCAAGATCACCGACCTGATCTCCATCGCGTCCGTCGTCGGCGGCCAGTTCGGCGGCGGAGGCGGCGGCGAGGTGCAGGCCGCCCTCTCGCTCCTCGCCGCGCAGCAGAAGTACGGCGTCGTCAAGGGCACCGAGGTCTGGGAGTCCTTCCGCCAGCGCGACGACCCCGAGGCCGTCCTCACCGTCCACGACGGCACGAGTTTCCCGTACGCGCAGAAGCCGGCGCAGCCCCGCGGCACCGCCCTGCCCGACGCGGGCTCGGTCCAGGCCGAGCAGCTCGTGTACGACAAGACCGGCTCGGCCGGCACCAACGCGAAGGCCCCGGTCATCGCCCCGGCGAAACTCAAGCCCGCCCAGGGCATCTTCGACGACGGCGTCGTCCCCTCGGGATCGCTCAACGCCAAACGCGGGATGTCCAACGCCCTGCTGGTCTCCGGCGAGCACACCGCGAGCGGCAACCCCGTCGCCGTCTTCGGCCCGCAGACCGGCTATTTCGCGCCACAGCTGATGATGCTCCAGGAACTCCAGGGCCCCGGGATCAGCGCCCGCGGTGTCGCCTTCGCCGGCGTCGGGATGTATGTCCAGATGGGCCGCGGCCAGGACTACGCCTGGAGCGCCACCTCGGCGGGCCAGGACATCACCGACACGTACGCCATCGAGCTGTGCGAGCCCGACGGCTCGGCGGCCACCAAGGCGTCCACGCACTACCTCTACCGCTCCGTCTGCACCCCGATGGAGAAGATGGAACGCAGAAACTCCTGGAAGCCGACCGTCGCCGACTCCACCGCGGCGGGCTCGTACCGGCTCCAGGTCTTCCGTACCAAGTACGGCATGGTCACGCACCGCGCGACGGTCGGCGGCAAGCCCGTGGCGTACACCTCGCTGCGCACCACCTACCGGCACGAGGCCGACTCGATCATCGGCTTCCAGATGCTCAACGACCCCGCCTACACCAAGAACGCCGCCTCCTTCCAGCGGGCCGCCGAGAACATCGACTACGCCTTCAACTGGTTCTACGCGGACTCCCGCACCGCCGCCTACTTCAACAGCGGCATGAACCCGGTGCGGGCGGGCGGCGTCGACCCGGCGCTGCCGGTCAAGGCCGAGCAGGCGTACGAATGGCGGGGCTACGACCCGGCGTACAACACCGCCGCCTACACGCCCTTCTCCCAGCATCCGCAGTCCGTCGGCCAGGACTACTACATCTCCTGGAACAACCGGCAGGCCAAGGGGTACGACGCGGCCGGGTTCGGCTTCGGCGCGGTGCACCGCGCCGATCTGCTCGACGACCGGGTCCAGGCGCTGGTGAAGCAGGGCGGGGTCACCCGCGCCTCCCTCACCCGGGCGATGGCCGAGGCCGCCGTGACCGATCTGCGCGGCGAGCAGGTGCTGCCCGAGCTGCTGAAGGTGGTGCGCTCCGCGCCCGTCACCGATCCGCAGCTGAACACCGCCGTGCAGCAGCTGGAGTCCTGGCGGGCCGGCGGTTCCCCGCGCAAGGAGACCGCGCAGGGCTCGCACACCTACGGCCACTCCGCCGCCGTACGGATCATGGACGCCTGGTGGCCTCGGCTGGTCGAGGCCGAGTTCGAACCGGGGCTCGGCGACGGGCTGTACCAGGCGCTCACCGCCTCGCTCGCGATCGACGAATCACCGGCCGCGAGCCATGGGGCGACGGGCGCGCACGGCGGTTCCGCCTTCCAGTACGGCTGGTGGGGATTTGTCGACAAGGACCTCAGGCAGGTCCTCGGCGAGCCGGTACAGTCCCCGACGGCCGCCACGTACTGCGGCAACGGCGGGCTGAGCGCCTGCCGGGACACGCTGCTCACCACCCTGAAGGCGGCCGTGGCGGCGCCCGCCACCGAGGTCTATCCCGGGGACGACAACTGCTCCGCCGGGGACCAGTGGTGCACGGACGCGATCATCCACCGGGCGCTGGGCGGCATCAGCCATCCCACGGTCAACTGGCAGAACAGGCCGACCTATCAGCAGGTCGTGGAGTTCCCGTCACACCGGTGACGGTGTGATCCACGGGCCGGACCGCTCACCTCGCGGTCCGGCCCGCGTCGTCCGCCCCCTCGCGACCGACGCCCGGCGCGCACCCCGCTCCGTCCGGGCAGGCCCCTTCCCTCACCACATACCGACTGGTTAGTCTGCGTAGGTCGGCGGAGCGGCCGGCGAGAAACCGGAAGGCCGGAAGGGCAGGTCCCGATGAGTACGGTGCACGGCGCAGGGGTTGTGGTCACAGGAGCCGGCGGCGGCATCGGCGCCGCGCTCGCCCGCAGATTCGCCGCCGAGGGCGCCCGCGTGGTGGTCAACGACCTCGACGCGGCCAAGGCCAACGCGGTCGCCGCGGAGATCGGCGCCCTCGCGGTCCCCGGCGACGCCTCCCTGATCGTGGACACCGCACGCGAGGCGCTCGGCGGCGCCGTCGACATCTACTGCGCCAACGCCGGCCTCGGCGCTCCCGGCGACGCCCTGTCGGGCGAGGACGTCTGGGCGGACGCCTGGGACGTCAATGTCATGGCGCATGTCCGGGCGGTCCGCGCCCTGCTGCCCGACTGGCTGGAGCGCGGCAGCGGCCGGTTCGTCTCGACCGTCTCCGCCGCCGGTCTGCTCACCATGATCGGCGCGGCCCCGTACAGCGTCACCAAGCACGGCGCACTGGCCTACGCGGAGTGGCTCTCGCTGACCTACCGCCATCGCGGCCTCAAGGTCCACGCCATCTGCCCGCAGGGTGTCCGTACGGACATGCTCACCGCCTCCGGCAGCGCCGGCGAGCTGGTGCTCAGCTCCACCGCCATCGAGCCGGCGGCCGTCGCCGACGCCCTGTTCGCCGCCATGGCCGAGGACCGGTTCCTCGTCCTGCCGCACCCCGAGGTGGCCGGCTTCCACCAGGCACGCGCGGCCGACCCGGACCGCTGGCTGGCCACGATGAACCGCGTCCAGCAGAAGTGGGAAGGCGGCGCGCGATGACCGGATCGAGCTACGCGGCCAAGCCCTGGCTCGCCCAGCTCAGCGCGGCCCAGCGAGCCCCCGTCGACCCGCCCGCGTCCGTGGTGCACGCGTTCCGCTCCGCCGTCGCCCGGGCTCCCGAGCATCCCGCGCTCGCCTACTTCGACGGCCGGATCAGCTACCGAGAAGCCGATGAGCTGTCCGACTCCGTGGCCGGTCACCTCGCCGCCCGGGGCCTGGAGCGCGGCGACCGGGTCGCGATCATGCTCCAGAACAGCCCGCACTTCGTCCTCGCGCTGCTCGGCGCCTGGAAGGCCGGCGCCACTGTCGTGCCGCTCAACCCCATGTACAAGTCCGCCGAGGTCGCCCATGTGCTGGCGGACGCCGAGGTGACGGCGCTGGTCTGCGCGGACCGGGCATGGGACGCGTTTCTGCGCGAGACGGCCGCGGCCTCGCCCGTACGGATCACCCTCACCGCCTGCGAACGGGATCTGCAGACCCGCGACGACAGCCGGGTCCTCGGTTTCGCGCGTCTCCCGGCGCCCGCGGACACCGACGATCTGCTGGCCGTCGCCCGGCAGGGCCTGCCCGCGCCCGCCGGACGCGACCCGGCCGCCGGCGATGTGGCGCTGATCAGCTACACGTCCGGTACGAGCGGCACCCCCAAGGGCGCCATGAACGCCCACGGCAACATCATGGTCAACGCCGAGCGCCAGCGCACCGGCCACCCCCTGGAGGAGGGCGCCTGCTACTTCGCGCTCGCGCCCCTCTTCCACATCACCGGCATGGTCTGCGAGCTCGCCGTGTGCGTCGCCAACGCGGGCACCCTGGCCCTCGCCTACCGCTTCGAACCCGGCGTGGTCCTCGATGCCTTCGCCGAGCACCGCCCCGCCTACACCGTCGGTCCCGCCACCGCCTTCATGGCGCTCGCCGCCCACCCGGACGTCACCCGCGACCACTTCAGCTCCTTCCAGGTCATCTCGTCGGGGGGTGCGCCGCTGCCGCCCGCACTGGTCGAGCGGTTCCGCGCGGCCCTCGGTCCCTACCTCCGCAACGGCTACGGACTCACCGAGTGCACCGCCCCCTGCGCCTCCGTGCCGCCGGAGAAGGAGGCCCCGGTCGACCCGGTGTCGGGCACGCTCTCCGTCGGGGTACCGGGGGCCGACACCGTCGTACGGATCATCGACGAGAAGGGCGAGGACCTGCCCTTCGGCGAGCAGGGCGAGATCGCCGTACGCGGCCCTCAGGTCGTCTCCGGCTACTGGCGGCTGCCCCGGGCGACCGCCGAGACCTTCCCCGACGGCGAACTGCGCACCGGCGACATCGGGTTCATGGACCAGGACGGCTGGCTCTATGTCGTCGACCGCAAGAAGGACATGATCAACGCCTCGGGCTTCAAGGTCTGGCCGCGCGAGGTCGAGGATGTGCTCTACACCCACCCCGCGGTGCGCGAGGCGGCCGTGGTCGGCATCCCGGACGCCTACCGCGGGGAGAGCGTGAAGGCGTACGTCAGTCTGCGCCCCGGAGCGACGGTGGAGCCCGGCGAGCTGGGCGCGTACTGCGCGGAGCGGCTCGCGGCCTACAAATACCCGCGTGAAGTGGAGATCCTGCCGGAGCTGCCCAAGACGACAAGTGGGAAGATCCTCAGGCGGGAACTGCGTTCCCACCCATAGACGGCCCGGGCGCGCACGGTGACGCGCGGGCGGGCGGTACGGAGCGAAAGGCAGGTGGCGGCACATGGCCAGGACGACGGACGGGAGCGGCACCCCCGTCCCCCAGCGACTGCTGGCCGCCGCCACCCGGCTCTTCGCCGAGCGCGGCTACGACCGCACCTCGGTCCAGGAGATCGTCGAGGCGGCGGGCGTCACCAAGGGCGCGCTCTACCACTACTTCGGCTCCAAGGAGGATCTCCTCCAGGAGGTCTACGCACGGGTCCTGCGGCTCCAGCAGGAGCGCCTCGACGCCTTCGCGGAGGCGGACGAGCCGGTGGAGCGGCGGCTGCGGGCCGCCGCGGCCGATGTCGTCGTCACGACGATCGAGAACCTGGACGACGCCTCGATCTTCTTCCGCTCGATGCACCATCTGAGCCCGGAGAAGAACAAGCAGGTACGGATGGAGCGGCGCCGCTACCACGAGCGGTTCCGCGCGCTGATCGAGGAGGGGCAGCGGAGCGGCGTCTTCTCCACCGCCACCCCGTCCGACCTGGTGGTGGACTACCACTTCGGCTCGGTCCACCATCTCTCCACGTGGTACCGCCCGGACGGCCCGCTCACCCCGCAGCAGGTGGCGGACCATCTCGCGGATCTGCTCCTACGGGCGCTGCGCCCCTAACGCCGGCTCAGCACTCGCCGCGCCAGGCCACCCTGGTGATCCTCACGCTGTCGAAGTCGATCCGGTACGCGCCGGGGCCCGGGTTGTAGTGGAGGCACCTGTTCCAGCTGCTGCCGTTGTACCTCCAGGAGAGCTGCACATGGTCGGCGCCGGGATGGCGGACACCGTTGTTGATGACGGAGCGGACGCCGGCCACACTGCCCGACCATCTGCCCGCGGCCTTCAGCAGCAGCCTGCCGGTCAGCCCCGGCCCGGAGTACGCGCAGAAATACTGCTTGGGACAGCCGGGCGGGCTGGGCTCGGCGGACGCGGCGGGCGCGGTGGCGATGACACCCGCGAACGCGGCGGACGCGGCCACGGCGGCAAAGAAACGCTTACGCATGGGTGATTCCCCAGAGCTCTGGTACTGCTTCGGTCAGGAGAGGGCACATGACGCTAACCAGGGGAGCCGCCCAGGCGGTGGCACGCAGGGCGATTGTCACCGTAAAGGCTTAAATGTACGGCGAGATGGCGCCACGCGGTGCGCCCGATGAGGTGCACCGGACGCCCCCGCGCGCGGCGGACCTCAGAGGTACTTCTTCAGCTCCCGCCGGGCCAGGGAGCGCTGATGCACCTCGTCGGGGCCGTCCGCCAGCCGCAGCGTCCGCGCCGCGGCCCACAGTTCGGCCAGCGGGAAGTCCTGGCTGACCCCGCCCGCGCCGTGCAGCTGGACGGCTCGGTCGATGATGTCGACGACCGCGCGCGGAGTGGCGATCTTGATGGACTGGATCTCCGTGTGCGCGCCGCGGTTGCCGACGGTGTCCATCAGCCAGGCCGTCTTCAGTACGAGGAGCCGCAGCTGTTCGACCGTCACCCGGGCGTCCGCGATCCAGTTCTGGACGACGCCCTGCTGGGCGATCGGCTTCCCGAAGGCCGTACGGGACACGGCCCGCCGGCACATCAGCTCGATCGCCCGCTCCGCCATCCCGATCAGCCGCATGCAGTGGTGGATACGGCCGGGGCCGAGCCGGGCCTGGGCGATGGCGAAGCCGCCGCCCTCCTCGCCGACCAGCTGGGAGGCGTCCACCCGGACGTCGTCGAAGACGACCTCGGCATGGCCGCCGTGGGAGTGGTCCTCGTAGCCGTACACCTGCATGGCGCGGCGGACCTCGACACCGGGGGTGTCGCGCGGGACCAGGATCATCGACTGCTGGCGGCGGATGTCCTCGCCGTCCGGATCGGTCTTGCCCATCACGATGAAGATCTTGCAGTCCGGGTTCATCGCCCCGGAGATGTACCACTTGCGGCCGTTGATGACGTAGTCGTCGCCGTCGCGCAGGATCCGCGTCTGGATGTTCGTCGCGTCCGAGGAGGCCACCTCGGGCTCCGTCATCGCGAACGCCGACCGGATCTCGCCCGCGAGCAGCGGCTCCAGCCACTGCTTCTGCTGCTCCTCGGAACCGAACTGGGCGAGCACTTCCATGTTGCCGGTGTCGGGCGCCGCGCAGTTCAGCGCGGTGGGGGCGAGCTGCGGGGAGCGGCCGGTGATCTCGGCGAGCGGCGCGTACTGGAGATTGGTCAGCCCGGCGCCGTACTCCGCGTCGGGGAGGAAGAGGTTCCACAGGCCCTGCCGACGCGCCTGCGCCTTCAGCTCCTCCACGACCGCCGGGGTGTCCCAGGGACTGTCCAGCCGCGACCGCTGCTCCCGCGCGACCTCCTCCGCCGGATACACATACTCGTCCATGAAGGCGAGCAGCTTCGTGCGCAGCTCTTCGGTGCGGGCGTCGAATGCGAAGTCCATGGGGTGTACTCAGCCTTCCTGGAGGGTGGTGAGGCCGTGCGTGATGAAGACGGGAACGAGATCGCCGATCCGGTCGAAGCCAGGTCCTACCGTCTGGCCGAGGGTGTAGCGGTAGTGGATGCCCTCCAGGATCACGGCGAGCTTGAACCAGGCGAACGCGGTGTACCAGGAGATGGCGGTGGTGTCCCGGCCGGAGCCCGCGGCGTACCGCTCGATCAGTTCGCCGGGCCCGGGGTGTCCCGCCGCCCCGGCCGTCGTGCTGATCGGGGAGCCCGTCAGCTCCAGCCGCGCGCTGTACATCACCAGCAGCCCCAGGTCCGTCAGCGGATCACCGAGCGTGGACATCTCCCAGTCGAGGACCGCCTTGATCTGGTCGTCCTCGCCGATCAGGACGTTGTCGAGCCGGTAGTCGCCGTGGATCACGGTGGGCGCGGGGGAGACGGGCAGCGAACGGCCCAGAGCCGCGTGCAGTTCGTCGATGCCCGCCAGTTCGCGGTTGCGGGAGGCGTCGAGCTGCTTGCCCCAGCGCCGCAGCTGCCGGTCGAGGAAGCCGTCCGGCCGGCCGAAGTCACCCAGACCGACCGCCCCGGCGTCGACGGCGTGCAGCTCGACGAGCGTGTCGACGAGCGCGAGGACGGCGGCGCGGGTGCGCTCGGGGCCGAGCGGGGCGAGCTGCTCGGCCGTACGGTACGGAGTGCCCGCCACGTACTCCATGACGTAGAAGGGCGCCCCGAGCACCGACTCGTCCTCGCACAGCAGCAGCGGCTCCGGCACCGGCACGGCCGTCGGGTGCAGCGCCTCGATCACCCGGTACTCACGCCTCATGTCGTGCGCGGTGGCCAGGACATGGCCCAGCGGGGGCCTGCGGACCACCCAGCGGTGGGCGCCGTCCGTGACGGTGTACGTCAGGTTCGACCGGCCGCCCTCGATCAGACGCGCGTCGAGCGGTCCGCTCACCAGGCCAGGACGCTCGCGGTCGAGATGGCCGCGCAGCTGCTCGGGATCGAGTCCTGGCGGTGGGGCTGGGCTCATCGTGCGTACCTCCGTGGGGCTCCGGGCGGCCGGCCCGGGCGGCCGGTGGCGGTCATACGGTCGCTCCACATGATGCCGACCAGTCGGTATGTAGTCCAGTGTCTGTCCGGCGCGGGTCCGGGCGGCCCCGCGACGACGCCTCAGGCGTGACAGGCCACGGGTACCCCGCCGTTCATCACGGCCATGTCGGTGAAGACGGCGACGGGGTCCAGCGGCGAGCCCTCCGGCTCCCCGTCCAGCTCGGCGTACGCGCGATGCAGATTGGCCACCAGCCGCTCGCTCTCGCGCAGCCGCGCGAACTCCCCGAGATCGGCCTGCCGCGCCGCCTCCAGCGGGGAAAGGCCCTTGGTGTGGCCCTCTTGGGCCAGCTCGGCGACGTACCGCAGATAGCTCTCCGTCGCGTCGTACGCCGACGGATCCGTGACCGGTCCGTGCCCCGGGACGACGACCGTCGCGTCCAGCGAGCGAAGCAGCTCCAGGGCGCGCAGCGATCCGCTCAGGGAGCCCATCGGCACGAACGGCGTACCGCCCTGGAAGATCAGATCGCCGGTGAAGACGATCCCCCGCTCGGGCAGATGCACGACCGAGTCGCCGATGGTGTGCGCCGGGCCCGGGTGGATCACCCGTACCTCGGTCTCACCCACCCACACGGTGAGCCGGTCGTTGTACGTCACCGTCGGCGCGGTGATCCGGATGTCGCCGAAGTCCGTCCCCGGCCACATCAGATGCAGCTGATGTCCCGCCGCGATCTGCTCACCGCGGCAGGAGTCATGGCCGATCACGACGGCCTCCGGCACGAACACGCCATTGCCGTAGGTGTGATCGCCGTGGTGGTGCGTATTGACGAGGGTGCGGGGGAGCGGGACGCCGGCCGTGAGGACCGCCTCGCGCAGCAGCCGCGCCCGTTGTTCGGTGGCCGCGGTGTCGACGAGGAGCGTCGACTCCCCGTCGCTGATGAATCCGGCGTTGTTCAGGCACCAGCCGCCGTCCGGCTGGACGTAGGCATACACGCCGGGGGCGAGTCGGACGGTGTAGGGATCGGTGGCAGGCATGGGGGATGCTCCAGGTCAGGGCCGGATGGTCGTCCTGAGCCTGCCAGTTGACGGCGCGGGAGCGAAAGCCGGGCCCGGCCCGGCGCGGCTCGTCCGCCGGTTCGGACCCTCGCTCAGGACCGCCGGTTCGGACCGCCGGTTCGGACCGCGTGGCCGGACCGCGTGGCCGGACCGCCGGGTCAGATCATCACGGTCACCGCGAACAGGGCCAGCAGGACGGTACAGGCCGCCGCCGCGAGCGCCCCGCGCGCCGGGAGCGGTGGCGGCCTGACCGCGCCCAGCGCCAGCACACGCCGGTGCGCCACGCCCAGAAAGCCCAGCCAGACGAGGGCGCTCAGCGCGGCGGCGACCAGCCCGGCCGCCGCGGCGCCGTCGTGGATCGCCTGCCGGACCGCGAGCACCGCCACGATCGTGCACGCGAGGGTCGTACGCCGCCAGGCCAGCCGGGTCCGCTCCGGCTGGAGCCCCGGATCCCGCTGGAGCCCCGGCTCCGGTCCCGGTTTCGCCCCTGGCCCCGCTCCGTCGTCCCGCTCCGGCGCGGCCATCAGCCCGCCCGGCCCAGTACCACGATGACCAGCATCGCCACCGCGACCGCCCCCACGGCGAGACTCAGCAGCGCCGGGAACCTGGACACGGGCAGATCCTCCCCGCGCCGCATCGCCCGCTCACAGCGCACCCAGTGATCGACCGCCCGCAGCGCGCACAGCGCCCCGGCCGCGAGCAGCGCCACCGCGAGACCGACCCGGACACCCCAGCGCAGATCCGGCAGGAACTGATCGACCGCGAAGCCGCCGCCGACGAGGGCGAGAGCGGTGCGGAGCCAGGCCAGGAAGGTGCGCTCATTGGCCAGGGAGAAGCGGTAATCGGGGGTCTCACCCTCCTCGCTGATGCGCTGCGGCGCGAACCACAGCCGCAGGCTCCGCACAAACTCGATCACCTCCCGCACCCTACGCGCGGAGCGCGCGCAGCCGCTCGTACGCCGCCAGGCCGTCCGGCGCCCACTCCCACCCGCCCGGGCCTGCGGCGAGCCGCCGCTCCAGCTCCGCCACCGGCAGGAAGGTGTGCCAGGCGACCTCCTCCGCCTGCGGGTTCACCGGCAGCTCGCAGCGGACCTCGTACACATGCGACCACCAGCTCCCCGCGCCGTCCGCGGACTCGTACAGGAACGGGAACAGCGGCACGGGACGGGGCAGCCCCGAGACCCCCAGCTCCTCCTCCGCCTCCCGCAGCGCCGCGTCGTCGTAGCTCTCGCCCGCGCCGACGACACCGCCCACGAACATGTCGTACAGCGAAGGGAAGACCAGCTTGACCGGGGTCCTGCGATGGACGAAGACCCGGTCCTGCGCGTCCCGCGCGAGCACGAAGACACAGCGGTGGCGCAGGCCCTTCGCGTACACCTCACCGCGCGGCGCCTGCCCGGTGACGTGGTCGTTCTCGTCGACGATGTCCAGGATTTCGTCTGCCGCTCTCATGGCGCCCATCCAATCAGTCCTCCCGGCGGCAATCAGCCCTCCCCGCGGCCCTTCCCGGCGCCGGACTGTTGACTCGTTACTCGCGCGTACGGAAGATCGGACCACCCACTCGCCCCGTGCAGCTCGCCCCGTGAAGGATGGACGCCATGGCGTACGACGCCGATGTGATCGTGATCGGGGCGGGCCTCGCCGGCCTGGTCGCCACCGCGGAGCTGGTCGACGCGGGCCGCTCCGTCCTCGTTCTCGACCAAGAGCCCGAGCAGTCGCTCGGCGGTCAGGCGCACTGGTCCTTCGGCGGGCTCTTCCTCGTGGACTCGCCCGAGCAGCGCAGGATGCGGATCAAGGACAGCCGGGAGCTGGCCCTCCAGGACTGGCACGGCGCGGCCGGCTTCGACCGCCGGGAGGACCACTGGCCGCGTGAGTGGGCCGCGGCGTACGTCGACTTCGCGGCGGGTGAGAAGCGCGCCTGGCTGCACCGGCAGGGCATGCGGTTCTTCCCGGTGGTGGGCTGGGCGGAGCGCGGCGGATACGACGCCACCGGCCACGGCAACTCCGTGCCGCGCTTCCACATCACCTGGGGCACCGGGCCCGGGGTTGTCGCGCCGTTCGAACGCCGGGTGCGCGACGGCGTCGCCAAGGGGCTTGTGACCTTCAAATTCCGCCACCGGGTCACCGGCCTCGGCACCTCCGCGGGCGCCGTGGACACCGTCACCGGCGAGATACTGGAGCCGAGCGACGCCGAGCGGGGCGCCGCGAGCAGCCGTACGGTCACCGGCGCCTTCGAGCTCAGGGCGCAGGCCGTGATCGTCACGTCCGGCGGCATCGGCGGCAATCACGACCTGGTCCGCGCCCAGTGGCCCGAGCGGCTCGGCACCCCGCCGCGCACCATGCTCTCCGGGGTGCCCGCGCATGTCGACGGTCTGATGCTCGGCATCACGGAAGCGGCGGGCGGCCACCACATCAACCGCGACCGGATGTGGCACTACACCGAGGGCATCGAGAACTGGAACCCCATCTGGGCCCGGCACGGCATCCGCATCCTGCCCGGCCCGTCCTCGCTCTGGCTGGACGCGCGCGGCCGGCGGCTGCCCGTACCGCTCTTCCCCGGCTTCGACACGCTCGGCACGCTGGAGCACATCATGCGTTCCGGCTATGACTACACCTGGTTCGTCCTGGACCAGCGCATCATCGGCAAGGAGTTCGCGCTCTCGGGGTCCGAGCAGAACCCCGATCTGACCGGCAAGTCGGTCCGCGACGTGCTCGGGCGGGCGCGCGCCGACATCCCGGGGCCGGTGAAGGCGTTCATGGACCACGGCGTCGACTTCGTGGTCGAGAAGGACCTCGGCGCGCTCGTACGCGGAATGAACGCGCTCACCGAGCAGCCGCTGATCGACGAGGCCGCGCTGCGCCGCGACATCACCGCGCGCGACCGGGAGATCGCCAACCCCTTCACCAAGGACCTCCAGATCACCGCGATCCGGGGAGCCCGGAAGTACCTGGGCGACAAGCTGATCCGTACGGCCGCCCCGCACCGCATCCTCGACCCCGGGGCAGGCCCGCTGATCGCCGTACGGCTGAACATCCTCACCCGCAAGTCGCTCGGCGGCCTGGAGACCGACCTGTCCTCCCGGGTCCTCACCGAGGCCGGCGACCCCCTGCCCGGCGTCTACGCGGCGGGCGAGGCGGCCGGATTCGGCGGCGGCGGCGTGCACGGCTACCGCTCCCTGGAAGGCACCTTTCTCGGCGGCTGCATCTTCTCGGGCCGCACGGCCGGCCGGGCCGCGGCCCAGGCGGTCGGCTGACCGAAAGGGGCCCCATCCGGGCTCCGAGCTGGGACGGAGCGGTCGCGGGCGGGATCGCGGGGGGCCGGGGGACGAATCAACCGTACGGTTCCCGGGGACAGTTGGTTCATCTCGCACCAAGTCAACTCTTGACGGGAAGCCTTGCCTACCGGTTTGCTGTGCGCGATCATCGCTCGTTTATGTGTCCTGGAGGAACCAGCGGATGTCCCCGCCTCCGCCACCCCTGGGCCGCTCCCGAAGACGGGGCTCACGCTCCGATCAGTTCTTCGATCCGGCCCTTGATGACGCCGAACTCGGTTCGGTACGAGACCAACTGGCCCAGGGCCGCTGGTCCGAGGCCCGTACCCTGCTCGCCGGCACCGGCGACGACTGGGACCGCAGAGGCCATCGTGTCGTCGTCCTCGCCCAGGCCTCCGGCGCCCTCGCCTGGACCCGCGACTGGCTGCTCGCCGAGCCCGAGAGCCCCGACGCGGTCACCCTCCTCGCCTGCGCCACCGTCATCGGCGCACTGCGCGGCAAGGAACGCGAACAGGGGGCCCGGGACGCCTGCCGCGAGGCCATCCGGCGGGCCCCCGCCGATCCCACGCCCTGGCTCGCGCTGCTGCTCCTGGCCAGGACGCTCGGCACCGAGGAAGAGACCTCGCAGCTCTTCGACGAGGTCAGGACCCGGCACGCGGATCACCACCACGCCCATCACCTGATGGCCGCCCGGCTCGCGGAACGGCACGCCGACGCGGGTCAGGACCCCCTCCACGAGGTCTACGACTTCGCCGCCTGGGCCGCCGAACAGGCCCCCGCCGACTCGCCGCTCGCGATCCTCCCCGTGGTCGCCCACGCCGAGCGCTACCGGGTCCTCGCCGCGGCGGGCCGGGAGCCCGCGGATCCGGCCGCCTCCGCCCACTGGACCGGGCGCCGCGCCCGACAGGTGCTCAAGGGCGCCTTCGACTGGTGGCTGGAGTGGGAGAGCGAGGACCATCCCCGCAGCCGCGTCGACCTCAACTTCCTGGCCCACGCGCAGTTCCACGACGGCCGGATCGCCGAGGCCGCCGCGCTGTTCCAGCGCATCGGTCCGCACCTCACCCCAGCTCCCTGGTCGTACCCCGACCGGGATCCGCACCAAGCGTTCACCGCCGCGCGCAATGCCGCGCTCGGCTCCGCCTGAGCGACTCGTCCACCGATGCGCGCCACCGATTCGCACCATCGACGCGCTCAATCGATTCCCGAAAGGACACCCCTGTCATGTCGACGGGCAGTTCGAGTACGAGCGAGATCAATACTTACAAGGGGCAGGAGCGGGCGCTGCGCGCGGGCCGCCTCGGCACCCTGGGCCTGCTGCTGTCCGTGCTCGCCGCGAGCGCGCCGATGCTGGTCGTCGCCGGCGTCATGCCCACCATCTTCGGGGTCATGGGCATCGTCGGTCAGCCGCTGCTGTACGTCATCATCGGCGTCGTCCTGGTGCTGTTCAGCTTCGGGTACGCAGAGATGAGCCGCCACATCCACAACGCCGGCGCGTTCTACGCGTATATAGCCCGTGGTCTCGGTCCCACCGCGGGCGCCGGCGCCTCGCTCGTCGCCCTTGTCGCGTACAGCGCGATGCAGGTCGGCATCTACGGCATCCTCGGCTTCGAGGTCTCCGGCCTCTTCGCCACCTACCTCGACATCACCGTCGCCTGGTGGGTGTTCGCCCTCGCCGCCGCCCTGATCGTCGGTCTGCTCGGCTGGCTGAAGATCGACCTCAACGCCAAGGTGCTCGGCGTCCTGCTGCTCATCGAGTGCGCCCTTGTCGTGATCTTCGACTTCGCCGCCGTCGCTGACCCGGGCAGCGAGGGCCTCTCCCTGGCGGCGTTCAACCCCGACACCCTGACGGGCGCGGGCCTGGGCACCGCGCTCTGCTTCTGTATCGCCGCCTTCGTCGGCTTCGAGCAGGCGCCGGTCTACGCCGAGGAGACCAGCCGTCCCCACGTCGTCGTCTCCCGCGTCATGTTCCTGGCCGTCGGCTACGCCGCCCTGTTCCTGGCCTTCAGCGCCTGGGCCATGAGCGTCGCCGCCGGTCCCGGCTCCATCGTCGCCGCCGCGAGCGAGCAGGGTCCTGGACTGCTCTTCGGACTCACCGAGAGCCGTCTCGGCGCCACCTTCACCGACGTACTGCACGTGCTGTTCGTGACCGGTATGTTCGCCGCGCTCCTCAGCTTCCACAACGTCGTCGCCCGCTACGCCTTCGCGATGGGACGTGAGGGGCTGCTGCCCGCCGCGTTCGGCCGGACGAACAAGTCCAGCGGTGCGCCCGCCTCCGGTTCCGTCCTCCAGTCCCTGGTCTCCGTCGCCGTCATCGTCGCCTTCGCCGTGACCGACGACAAGCCCACCGGCGACCCGACGGCGCCGGTGCTGCACCTCTTCACCTGGATGGGCAATGTCGGCGCGCTCGGCGTCATCGTGCTGATGGCGGCGGCCGCCTTCGCCGTCATCGCCTTCTTCGTACGGCGCGGGGCCGGGGGCGCGCAGGCGCCGCGCCTGATCGCCTCGGGACTGGCGGGTGTCGCGCTGGTGGTCATCGCCGTCTACACCGTCAAGGACTTCGATGTCCTCGTCGGCGCGGGCCCCGGCTCCGCGCTCAGCTGGGTGCTGCCCGGGATCATTGGCCTCGCACTGGTCGGCGGGCTGGTGTACGGACTGGTCCTGCGGTCCGTCAAGCCCGAGGTGCACGCCCGCATCGGACTCGGCAACGAGGCCTTCCAGCTGGAGAAGGCCGCCGAGTCGGAGACGGCGAGGGTCTGACGGCCACCACCGGACCTGACGAAAGTCTGACGAACACCCGCGACCGCTGGCTTCCGGAGGCCGCGGGTGTTCGAATCGGTGTGTGAACCGACAACAGAGTGAGCCCGAGGGCACGCCCGTCGGGCGGCGTCTGATGCTCTCCATGCTCGGCCTGGGCGCCGCCGGACTCGTCACGGCGCCCTATCTCCAGCGCGGCCTCGAAGCGTTCCTCGGCTCGGCCGCCGACAAGGACCCGACCGGACTGACCGGACTGCTGCCCAACGGCGGCGGCTTCCGCTACTACTCGGTCACGTCCTCCGTCCCCCGCAAGGGCCCGGACACCTACCGGCTGAAGATCGACGGCCTGGTCGACCGGCCCGCCACGTACACCCTGGACGCGCTGCGTAAGCTGCCGCAGACCCGGATCGTCCGCGATGTCCAGTGCGTCACCGGCTGGCGCGTCCCGGACACCCCGTTCGAAGGCGTGCGGCTCTCAAGGCTTCTCGACGCCGCCGGGGTACGCCCCGAGGCCAGGGCCGTCCGCTTCACCTGCTTCGACGGCACGTACACCGAGAGCCTGACACTCCCGCAGGCACGCCGCGCCGATGTGCTGGTGGCACTGAACATGCAGGACAAGCCGATCGGGCACGCGCACGGCGGCCCGGCCCGGCTCTATGTGGCGCCGATGTACTTCTACAAGTCGGCGAAATGGCTCTCCGGGATCTCCGTCACCTCCGACGTCCGGCCCGGTTACTGGGAGGAGCTCGGCTATGACGTCGACGCCTGGGTCGGCCGGTCCAACGGCCGCGACGACACCCCCACCGTCCGAGAGCCCGTCTGAGCCGGCCGGGCGGGTACGGCGCTTCAGCCGCGCCGAGCGCTGGATCCACCGCACCACCGGCGCGCTGATGCTGGTGTGCGTGGCGACGGCGGCCGCTCTGTACGTGCCCCAGCTCGCCGAGCTCGTCGGCCGCCGCCATCTCGTCGTCACCGTCCACGAGTGGTCGGGGCTGCTGCTGCCCGTGCCCGTCGTTCTCGGCCTCGGCTCCCGCGCCTTCCGCGCCGATCTGAGCCGGCTGAACCGCTTCCTGCCGTACGACAGGGAGTGGCTGCGCGCGGTACGGCGGCGCGACGCCCGGCCGGGCTCCCGGCCGGCCGGAAAGTTCAACGCGGGGCAGAAGATCTACGCGGCCTGGATCGCGGGCGCCGTGCTGGTGATGCTCGGTACGGGCCTGCTCATGTGGTTCACCGGGTTCGCCCCGATCCTGTGGCGTACGAGCGCCACCTTCGTCCACGACTGGCTGGCCCTGGCCATCGGCGTCGTGCTCATCGGGCACATCGGGATGGCGTACGGCGACCCGCAGGCCCGGCGCGGGATGCGCACCGGATCGGTGGAACGCGCGTGGGCGGAGCGGGAGCACCCCCACTGGAAAGAGGAGTGACCCGCCCCGCCCCGGCCGGCGCGGTGGCCGGCGTTACAACACCAGCGAGAGCAGCAGGACGAAGCCGAGTCCGACCACGGAGATGATCGTCTCCATCACCGACCAGGTCTTGAGCGTCTGGCCGACGCTCATCCCGAAGTACTCCTTCACCAGCCAGAACCCGGCGTCGTTCACATGGCTGAAGAAGAGCGAGCCCGCACCGATCGCCAGCACCAGCAGCGCGGTGTGCGTGCTGGACATGTCCGCGGCGAGCGGCGCCACCAGACCGGCGGCGGAGATGGTCGCCACGGTCGCCGAGCCGGTGGCCAGCCGGATCGCGACGGCGATCAGCCAGGCCAGCAGCAGCGCCGGGATCGACCAGTCCTTGGAGATGTCCAGGATCATCTGGCCCACCCCGGCGTCGATCAGCGTCTGCTTGAAGCCGCCGCCCGCGGCGACGATCAGGAGCACGCCCGCGATCGGGGCGAGGGACTTCTCGACGGTCGCGGAGATGCGGCCCTTGCTGAAGCCGGCCGCGCGGCCCAGGGTGAAGATCCCGACGAGCACGGCGGCGAGCAGGGCGATCAGCGGCGAGCCGATCACGTCGGTCACCCGCTGGACGGGGTTCTCCGGGTCGTCGACGACGATGTCCACGAGCGCCTTGGCCAGCATCAGGACGACGGGGAGCAGCACCGTCGAGATGGTGGCGCCGAAGCTCGGACGGGTCTGAAGATCCTCGGACGGGCGCTGCGGCACCATCCGCTCGGGCGCCGGGATGTCCACCCAGCGCGCGGCGTACTTGGAGAAGAGCGGCCCCGCGATGATCACGGTCGGAATGGCGACCACCACACCCAGCGCCAGCGTGAGGCCCAGGTTGGCGCCGATGGCGTCGATCGCGACCAGCGGACCGGGGTGCGGCGGGATCAGGCCGTGCATCACGGAGAGTCCGGCCAGGGCCGGGATACCGATGCGCATCAGGGAGTAGTTGCCGCGCTTGGCGACCAGCAGCACCACCGGGATCAGCAGCACGATGCCGACCTCGAAGAAGAGCGGCAGCCCGATGACCGAGGCGATCAGCACCATCGCCCAGGGCATGGCCCGTCCGCTCGCCTTCGCGAGGATGGTGTCGACGATCTGGTCGGCTCCGCCGGAGTCGGCGAGCAGCTTGCCCAGGATCGCGCCGAGCGCGATCAGCACGCCCACCCCCGCGACGGTGGAGCCGAGACCGGTCGAGAAGCTGACGATGACCTTGTCCAGCGGGGCGCCCGCGAAGGCGCCGAGCGCCAGCGAGCCGATGGTCAGCGCCAGAAAGGCGTGGAGCTTGAAGACACTGATGAGGACGACGATGACGGCTATGCCGGCGAGGACGGCTATGCCCAGCTGCGCGTTGCCCGCCGAGGTGATCGGTTCGACGGCGTCCGCTGCCAGCGTCTCGACACTGAGACTGCTCACGGGGAATTCCTTCAGCTCTTGAGCCGGCGCAGCGCGGCGACGGCCCGGTCGGTGATTTCTTCGGGGGTACCGGACACATCGACGGCCACGCCCGCTTCGTCGTCCGCCAGGTTCTCCAGGGCGGCGTACTGCGAGTCCAGCAGCGCGGTGGGCATGAAGTGCCCCTTGCGCTCCGCCATCCGCTGCTCGATGAGCGGCCGGTCGCCGGTGAGATGGAGGAAGACGGCGTCGGGCGCGGCGGCCCGCAGCCGGTCACGGTAGGCGCGCTTGAGCGCGGAACTGCTCACCACACCGCCGAGCCCGGCCCTGCCGTGCGCCCAGGTACCGATCGCGTCCAGCCAGGGCCATCGGTCCGCGTCACCCAAGGGGGTGCCGGCGGACATCTTCGCGATGTTCTCCGGCGGGTGGAAGTCGTCGCCCTCGGCGTACGGAACGCCCAGCGCGGCGGCGAGCAGGGGCCCGACCGTGGTCTTGCCGGTGCCTGCCACGCCCATCACCACGACGACGTGGGGGGTGCTCATCTCGTGCCTCGCTGTCTTCGTCGACCTCGGTCCGTCGCGCTACTGAAACCTATTAGGTACGACATATTCAAGAGCCTGTGATGTAAACGTCGTACTTTTTAGCCGAGGGGTGCGCCCCGTAGGCTTGCCCCCATGACCACAGAAGGCCGGGGCCTGCATACCCGTGTGCTGGACACCCTCGGTCTCGCCATCACCGCGGGCGAGTATCCGCAGGGGAGCGTGGTCCGCACCGACGAGGTGGCCCAGCGCTTCGACGTCTCGCGCACCGTCGTCCGCGAGGTGGTCCGCGTCCTCGAATCGATGCACCTGGTGGAGTCCCGGCGCCGGGTGGGCGTGACCGTACGCCCCACCGAGGAGTGGAACGTCTACGATCCGCGGGTCATCCGCTGGCGCCTCGCCGGCACCGACCGGCCCCGCCAGCTGCGGTCGCTGACCGTGCTGCGGTCCGCGGTCGAACCGGTCGCCGCCGGTCTCGCCGCCCGCCACGCCACGCCCGAGCAGTGCGCCGCTCTCACCGAGCAGGCGCTCGGGATGGTCGCCACCTCACGGGGCCGCCGGCTGGAGGAGTATCTCGTCCATGACATCGCCTTCCACCGGGTGGTGCTCAACGCCTCGGGCAACGAGATGTTCGCCAGGCTCGGCGATGTGGTCGCCGAGGTCCTCACCGGCCGTACGCACCATCAGGTGATGTTCGACGACCCGGATCCGGCCGCCGTCACCCTGCATGTGGGCGTCGCGGAGGCCGTCCGGGAGGGCGACGCGGTCCGGGCCGAGGAACTGACCAGGGAGATCGCCGTCGGCGCCCTCCAGGAACTGGACGTCCTGGCCCCCTGACGAGCGCCGATGTCCGCCCGCGCGTACCGCCGGCACGCCTCAGGCACGGGATAGTGGGGGACGGACGAACCGTTCGAGGTGTGAGGAAAGGCAGGTCCTGGCATGGCGCAGCAGGTGCAAGGGGTCATCGCCCCCGGCAAGAACGAGCCGGTGCGGGTCGAGACGATCGTCGTACCCGACCCCGGCCCCGGCGAGGCCGTGGTGAAGGTGCAGGCGTGCGGCGTCTGCCACACCGATCTGCACTACAAGCAGGGCGCGATCAACGACGAGTTCCCCTTCCTCCTCGGCCATGAGGCCGCGGGCGTGGTGGAGTCGGTCGGCGACGGCGTCACCGAGGTCGCCCCCGGCGACTTCGTCATTCTCAACTGGCGTGCCGTGTGCGGCAGTTGCCGGGCCTGCCGGCGCGGGCGGCCCCAGTACTGCTTCAACACCCACAACGCCGCGCAGAAGATGACCCTGACCGACGGTACGGAACTCTCCCCGGCGCTCGGCATCGGAGCCTTCGCCGAGAAGACCCTCGTCGCGGCGGGACAGTGCACCAAGGTCGACCCCACCGTCTCACCGGCCGTCGCCGGGCTGCTCGGCTGCGGAGTGATGGCCGGCATCGGCGCCGCGATCAACACCGGCCAGGTCAGCCGCGGCGACTCCGTCGCGGTCATCGGCTGCGGCGGCGTCGGAGACGCGGCCGTCGTCGGCGCGCGCCTGGCCGGCGCGGCCCGGATCATCGCCGTCGACATCGACGACCGCAAGCTGGAGACGGCGAAGTCGATGGGCGCCACCCACACCGTCAACTCCCGCTCCACTGACCCCGTCGAGGCGATCCGCGAGCTGACCGGAGGGTTCGGCGCGGATGTCGTCATCGAGGCGGTCGGCCGCCCGGAGACGTACGAACAGGCCTTCTACGGCCGCGACCTGGCCGGGACCGTCGTCCTCGTCGGCGTCCCCACCCCCGAGATGAAGCTCGAACTGCCGCTGCTCGACGTCTTCGGCCGCGGCGGCTCCCTCAAGTCCTCCTGGTACGGCGACTGTCTGCCGTCCCGCGACTTTCCGATGCTCATCGACCTCCACCAGCAGGGCCGGATCGACCTGGCCGCCTTCGTCACCGAGACCATCGGCCTCGGCGACGTGGAGAAGGCCTTCGCCCGGATGCACGAAGGCGATGTCCTGCGTTCGGTGGTGGTGCTGTGATGACCGCCCGTATCGACCATCTGGTCACCTCCGGCACCTTCTCGCTCGACGGCGGCACCTGGGAAGTCGACAACAACGTCTGGATCATCGGCGACGACATCGAGGCGATCGTCATCGACGCCGCCCATGACGCCGTCGCCATCGAGGCGGCGCTGCACGGCCGTACGCTGCGCGCCATCGTCTGCACCCACGCGCACAACGACCACATCGACGCCGCCCCGGCGCTGGCCGCCTCGACCGGCGCGCCGGTGCTGCTGCACCCGGACGACCTGCCGCTCTGGAAGCAGACCTACCCCGAGCAGATCCCGGACGGCGAGCTGGCCGACGGCGACACGCTCACCGTCGCGGGCACCACGCTGACCGTGCTCCACACCCCCGGGCACGCACCGGGCGCGGTCTGCCTGTACGCCCCCGAGCTGTCCACGGTCTTCACCGGCGACACGCTCTTCCAGGGCGGTCCCGGCGCCACCGGGCGGTCGTTCTCGTACTTCCCGACGATCATCGACTCGATCCGCGACCGGCTGCTCGGCCTGCCTCCGGAGACCGTGGTGCGGACGGGCCACGGCGACCCGACCACCATCGGCGACGAGGCACCGCATCTGGAGGAGTGGATTCAGCGGGGCCACTGAGAGAGCCGCAGCCGGCTCTCGAAGCGGTACGGCTCGCCCGTCACCGGATCGGTGAACTCCAGGACCCTCGCGAGGAGTTGCAGGGGCCTGGAGTAGTCGGCCGGTCCGGCGGGTGAGGGCTCCTCGACGACCGGGTAGACAGGGTCGTTCAGGATCGGCAGCCCCAGGCTGTTCATATGGACCCGCAGCTGATGGGTACGGCCGGTGGCCGGCAGCAGCCGGTACCGGCCGTACCCGCCCCGGTGCTCCAGCAGTTCGATCCGGCTCTCGCTGTTCGGCTCGCCCGGCACCTCCCGGGCGGCCAGCACCCCGCGCTCCTTCTCGATCCGGCTGCGCACCGTGACCGGCAGGGCCACACCGGGATCGTACGGCGCCACCGCCTCGTACTCCTTGCGCACCAGCCGGTCCCGGAACAGCGTCTGATACGCACCCCGGTCCCCGGCCCGTACGACAAAGAGCGCGAGGCCCGCCGTCAGCCGGTCGAGACGGTGCGCGGGCTGCAGCTCGGCCAGACCGAGATCACGGCGCAGCCGGGCGAGGGCGGTCTCGGTGATATGCCGCCCGCGCGGGGTGGTGGCGAGGAAGTGCGGCTTGTCGGCGACGACGATCCGCTCGTCGCGGTGCACGATCCCGATCCCGAAGGGCACCCGCTCCTCGGCGGCGAAGTCCCGGTGGAACCAGAGGTAGCGCCCGGCGGTGTACGGCTCCGCGGGCCCGGCCGGTCCGTCCGCCCCGACGAAGCGCCCCTCCCGGAACATCGCGTCGACCCGCTCGGCGCCGATGGCCTCGCCGAACCGCGCGATCAGATGGTCCCGCACGGTCGGCCAGGCGCCGGCGGGATCCGGGGGCAGCCGCAGCCGCACCGGGTCGATGCCGTCCCGCTGGGGCAGCGGCGAGGGCGGCGGGGGTCTGTGTCTGCGTCCCACGGGTTTTCGCGTCTTTCCTGGCTCACGGAGCATCAGCCCCGGCTCATGAACATCAGCCACGGCTCACGAAGCATCAGCCCCGGTCACGGTCCATCAGCGCCGCGAGTGTACCGGCCGGTCACCCTCGGTGGTGACGAGGCCCGTGTCCCGCCGGCCGGGCCGGAATCCGCCATTCGGCCCCCGGCCGACAGCACGGGCCGGGATGAGACCGGTTCCGTTCCCCGCCACCCGCATGATGGGCGGGTGATCAGTGTCCTGTTCGCCGTCCTGACCGCGATCAGCAACGGCTCCGCCTCGGTGCTCCAGCGCCGCGCCGCGTCCACCGTCCCCGACACCAAGGCGATGCACCTCTCGCTGATCGGGCAACTGCTGCGGCAGAAGGTGTGGCTGGCCGGGATCGGCCTGGTGATCGTGGCCGCGGTGTGCCAGGCGGTGGCGCTCGCCACCGGTCCGATCGCCGTGGTCCAGCCGATCTTCGTCATCGAGCTGCCGTCGACCCTGCTGATCGCCGGGTATGTCTTCCGGTCCCGGCTGCCCCGCTCCGCCTGGTTCGGTGTCGCCGCGGTGACCTGCGGGCTGGCCCTGGGCCTGGCCAGTGCCGCGCCGAACGGGGGCAGCGAGCGGGTGGCGGGCGCGGCCTGGATCCCGGCGCTCATCTTCACCGGGATCTTCGAGGCCGTACTGATCATCTGGTCGATGCGGCTGCACGGCAACGCGCGAGCCGCCTGTCTCGGGCTCGCGGCCGCCTGCGGATACGCCCTGACCGCCGCGCTGATGAAGGACGCCGTGGCCCGGCTCGACGACGGCGGCGGGGCGGTCGCGCTCTTCACCTCCTGGCAGCTCTACGCCACCGCTGTCGCCGGGGTGGGGGCGCTGTTCCTGCTGCAGAACGCGCTCCAGGCGGGCTCGCTCGTCGCTTCTCAGCCGATGCTCACCCTCGGCGATGCGCTCATCAGCATCACCTACGGCGTGACGCTGTTCGGCGAGACCCTGCGCACCGGCTGGTGGCTGCTGCCCGAGCTCGTCGCCATCGCCCTGATCACCGCGGGCTGTCTGGAACTGGCCCGCTCCCCGCTGGCGAGCGGCGGCCCGCCACCCACCTCCCGCGTCCGCTGAGGGAGCGCGGGAGCAGCGTGGCGTACCGCATCCGAACCGGTAACTGAGCATGGGCCGGACGGAGTTGGGAAGAAGCCTCTCCGCACACGCCCGGCGCCGCGTCGCACCGGGCGTCCTTTCACGGAGAGAGGGTTCGATGAAACTGGCTCTGGTGTCGGGGGACGGGCTTCCGGTGAGCGGACTGCTCACCATCTTCCGGAATGTGGTCGAAGCGGAACTCGGTTCCGGGCAGCTCGAGTTGCCCGTCGCCGCGGATCTCGGGTACTCGTGGCGGCCCGACAAGGAACACTTCTTCCCCGGCGGACGCCCGGACAGCGGCTATCCGGAGTGGATGTCGGTCAGTGACGTCGTGCCGGTGGACCTGGAGCGAGCCGAGCTCATGCGCCAACTCACCGACATCCGGGCCGGGGTGGCGCGCGCCGACTCCCTGGACGACACGGAGCGGGCGGAGTTGCGCCGCGCGGTGGAGTCGCTCGCGGGGCCTTACGAGGAGTACTTCACCCGCTGGTTCGACGAGCAGGACATCGACTGGGTGTGCGCGGTCAACATGACGCTTTCCGACGCCGTGCCGGTGACCCTCGGCCTGCACCGGGCGGCGGCGAAGCGCTGGTCCGACGGACGGCCGGGCGGCGTCCTCTTCTGGGACCACGACCTGTTCGGCAGCTGCGCGATATTCGAGGACGGCGTACGTCTCTACCCCGTGGAGCCGAACGAGTTCACGCCCGTCCCCGGCTCCCATCCGTGCCACCGCTGGGCCGTTGTCTCGCCGGCGCTCGCCCAAGAGGTCAGCGGCTATCCGTCGCCCCTCACGGCGGCCATCCTTCCCAACGTCCTGCCGACCGTGGAGAGCGGTCAGCTCCAGGACCGCCACACGGAGTTCCTCGCGCAGCGGGGACTCGACCCGCGCCGTCCGCTGCTGCTCGTGCCGGTGCGGATGTTCCGGGTCAAGGGCGTGGAGATATCCGTCGCGCTCTTCGCCGAGATCAAGAAGATCTGTGAGAGCCGCAGCACCCCCGCGCCGTATCTGGTGGCCTTCGGCAGCCTCGACGAGGATCCGCCGTACGCACGCGAGGTGCTCTCGCTGGCCCAGGAACTGGGTGTGCAGAAGGACATCGTCTTCCTGGACGGTGTCCCGCTGGCCAGCCACCGGGACACGGCCGGGCAGTGGCGTCTTGACGAGGTGGACCTGCTGCGGCTCTGCCGCTCCGGCGGGGGCGCGGTGCTCTTCACCCCCAACACCGCGGATGTGGAGAGTGTCGGGCTCGGCCCCGCGCTGGCCGCCGTCGCCGGGGTGCCGTGCGCGGTCACCGCGTACACCTGCTTCGAGGATTTCTACGGCACCGAGAGCGGCTGCGTCGTCATCAAGGGCCAGGAGCAGCGGTATCTGGCGGCGGCGGCGCAGGAGCTCCAGGACCTCATGGACCGTAACGCCGACGCCGATCCGTCGGCGGTGCGGAGCCTCGACCGGGACCGGGAACACGTGCTGCGGTCGTTCGATCCGCAGCCATGGCGTGCCCACTTCGCCGCCATGGCACGGGAGGTGACACCGCGTTGAGCGCGGGAGACGTCCGCGGCGCCGTACCGGACGCGGCCCCCGGAATCCGGGAACTGTCCCTCACGGAACAGGCCGCGCGGGAATGCGCGGCCGTGCTCGACGCCGTGGGCGAGGAGTTCGACGCCGCCGACGATCCGCTCTTCCTGCGGAAGGCGGGCGACTTCGCGTCGCGGCTGCCGGCCGGGGTACGGGACGCCGTCCAGGAGCTGCGGTACGCGGAGTCGGTGGCCGCCCTGGTGATCCGCGGCGGACCGGTGCGCGGCGCGGACGGTCCGACCCCGGCCCACTGGAAGGAACGCGACCCCGCCGCCACGGTCCGTCAGGACTTCTGGCTCGCTCTGGTCACCGCCCGGTTGGGCGACCCCATCGGCTGGTCCAGCCTGCAGGACGGCCGGCTGTTCAACGACATGCTGCCGATCGAGGGCGAGGAGCTCCAGCAGACCGGCCACAGCAGCGAGGCCGACCTCGAACTGCACATAGAGGACTGCTTCAGCGACGAGCGGTGCGACGCGCTCGCCCTGCTCTGCCTCAGGAACCACGACCGGGTACCCAGCAGCCTGGTCACCACCGCGGCCCTGGATCTCGGCCGGCTGGACGTCGACACGCTGTTCTCGCCCCGGTTCCTGATCACGCCCGACGCCGAGCACCTGCGCAGGACGGGCGATACCCCGGAGTCGGCGGCACGGCTGCGCCCGGTGATGTTCGGCTCCCGGCACGCGCCGTACCTGCGGGTCGACCTCCCGTACACGCGAGCCAGGCCGGGGGACGAACGGGCGGCGCGGGCTCTTGAGAAGCTGGCCGAGCAGCTGGGCCGCGGCGCCACGACGGTGAACCTGGACGAGGGCGACCTGCTGCTGGTGGACAACTACCGCGCTCTGCACGGACGCGGCACCTTCCAGCCCCGCTACGACGGCACCGACCGCTGGATGCGCCGGCTCACCGTCGTACGGGATCTCCGGCGCAGCCGGGGCCTGCGCGGCGGCGCCGACGACCGGGTGATCGACCCCTTCGCCCCGCTCATGGCGTGAGCCTCCGCCTGGGGTGAGTACGGGGCGCAGCGTACGGGGCGCCGGCGAGCGGATCGCCGGCGCCCCTTCGGTGCTCCCAGGTCAGCCCGGGGGAGGCCGGCCGGGGGGAGGCCGGCCCGGGGGAGGCCGGCCCCTGAGCGGGACGGTCAGTCGAGGTGGATCTCGGGCTGGTAGAGGTCGATCCAGTGATACAGATCCAGCACCCGTTCGAGGCCGCGCCGGTCGCCGCTGGGCATAGTGACATCCCTCGCGACGGCATCGGTCAGCCAAGTCCGGTCGATCATGGTGAACACCGCGTGGCCGTCGTCGGCGAGCACCTCCTTCGCCTGCTGCTGCAGGGCCGCCCCGTACCCCGGGTCCTGGGTGGACGGATAGGGGCTCTTCAGCCGGCCCCGCACCGACTCCGGCAGCACATGCGCGGTGGCGTGCCGCAGCAGGCTCTTCTCCCGGCCGTCGAAGCTCTTCAGCGACCACGGGGTGTTGTACACGTACTCGACCAGCCGGTGGTCGCAGAACGGCACCCGCACCTCGAGTCCGACCGCCATCGACACCCGGTCCTTGCGGTCCAGCAGCATCCGGACGAACCGGCTCAGGTGCAGATTGCCGATCGTGCGCATCCGCCGCTCGTGGGCGCTGGCCCCGGCCAGGTGCTCGACCCCCGCCACCGCGGTCGCGTACTGGTCGGCGACGTAGGTGTCGAGATCGAGGGCGCGGCGCAGGTCCGGATGGAGCGGCGCCGACCGGTCGCCGCTCATCGGGCTCCGGAAGGCGAGCCAGGGGAACGTATCGGCGTTGACCGCGACGGGGTCGTGGAACCACCGGTACCCGCCGAACACCTCGTCCGCGGACTCCCCGGACAGCGCCACCGTCGACTCCGCCCTGATGGCCTTGAACAGCAGATACAGCGAGGTGTCCGTCTCGCCGAAGCCGACCGGCATGTCCCGTGCGGTGATCACCGCACGGCGCAGCTCGGGGTTGGTCAGCTCGTGCGGGCTGAGTGTCACGAACCGGTGGTCGGAACCGACCAGTTCCACGACGTCGCGGATGTAGGGCGTGTCCGCGCTGTCCCAGTTGGCGTCGGCCTGGAAGGTCTCCTCCCGGTTGGCGAAGTCCACCGAGAACGTGCGCAGTCGCTCACCCTGCTCGGCCAGGCGGGCCGCGGCGAGGCCGGTGACCGCGCTGGAGTCCAGTCCGCCGGAGAGCAGCACGCACTGCGGTACGTCGGCGACGAGCTGACGGCGCACGATGTCGGTCATCAGCTCACCGACCCTGGCCACCGTCGTCTCCCGGTCGTCCGTGTGCTCCCTGGCGTCCAGCTTCCAGTAGGCGCGGCTGCGGATGCCTCGTGCGTCGACGGTGACGACGGTGGCCGGCTCGACCTCGTACATGTCCTTCCACAGGGCCCAGCCCGGTGTCATGGTGAACCCGATCAGCTCCCGCAGGCCCGCGGTGTCGACCGCCTTGCGGGCCAACGGGTTGGCCAGGATCGCCTTCGGCTCGGAGCCGAACAGCACGCCGTCGCGGGTCGGGTAGTAGTAGAGCGGTTTGACGCCCAGCCGGTCGCGGATCAGCACGAGCTTGTTCTCCCGCTCGTCCCAGATCGCGAGCGCGAACATGCCGTTGAGGTGATCGGCCAGGCTCTCGCCCCACTCCAGGTAGCCGAGCAGCACGACCTCGGTGTCGCTGGCCGTCCGGAAGCGGTGCCCCTTGCGCTCCAGCTCAGCGCGCAGCTCGGTGAAGTTGTACACCTCGCCCGTGTAGACCATGGCGACCGTGCCGCCCGGCGTCCGTACCTCCATCGGCTGCCTGCCGCCCGCGAGGTCGATGACCGCCAGGCGCCGATGGCCCAGGCCCACGTGCGGCCGGACCCAGGTGCCCGAGTCGTCCGGGCCCCGGCAGGCCATGGTGCCCGTCATCGCGTCCAGGACATCGCGGCGCTTGGTGAGATCGGAGTCGTAGGCGACCCAGCCGGCAATACCACACATAAGGAGTCACTCCTGGTCGCAGGATGATCGTGCGGGAACGGGGATCCGAAAAGCGGAGCATTCACGGCGATGTCGGCCATCGGTGAGCCTCTCGAGGTGTGGGGAATGAAATGCGTCCGAAAAGCGGCAGCAGTTCCCACCTGGGCTGCGTGAATTCTTTTATCAGGTCCCCAGGTGGCTGTCCAGGGTCGGATTGGTGAACGGCGCCCGTGATCAACGCGTGTCCAACCGGGGAAAGATGTCAGTTGGACGGTTCGGTACGGCGGTATTCCTGACCCTCATATGCGGCGCATTGCCCTGGGAGGTCCCTGCCGCGCCGCCGGGGGCTCCGGCCGGAAAACGAATGTTTTCGACCGGGCCTAGAGCGAAAGTCGAGCGGAACTGGATTCCGGCCCGATCCCCGCAGCGCCGCGGATCCCGGTGGTGCGGCGGGGCCGGCGGCGCTTCCGGCGGAGCCCGTGCTGCGGTGCACCGTCTGCGTCATTTGTGATATTGACGCTTTCGGCATTCACTCCCTACTGTGGCGGCCGATCCTCATCGGAGGTTTATTTTCTTTCCTTGCGATGTTTGGGGTGTGGATGGTGACGAATTCAGCGGTTGGTCCTCTCGCCGGGGAGAGCGGGCTTCCATATGAATGCGAGGAAGCGATTCCGGGGCGCCGGCGGAAGATGCGGGGGCCGGTGGTCAAGGTCGTCATCGGGTCACTGGTGATCGCCGACACGCCACGCACCACGGGAGAGAACCTGGAGCACATCAGTACGCTGGCCGGAGCCCTGGGTGAATTCCCGCCGATCATCGTGCACCGGGCGACCATGCGCGTCGTCGACGGCCTGCACCGGCTGCGCGCCGCCGAACTCCGCAACCAGGAGTTCATCGCGGCCCGGATGTTCGAAGGGGACGAGGCCGAGGCGTTCGTCCTCGCGGTGCAGGCGAACCTGGCGGGCGGGCTGCCGCTCTCCGTGGCCGACCGCAAGGCGGCCGCGGCGCGCATCATCGCCTCGCATCCGCAGTGGTCGGACCGGTTGACCGCCTCCGTCACCGGCCTCTCCGCCAAGACGGTCGCCGAGGTGCGCCGCCGGCACCCCGCCGAGACGACACGCCGGCCCGGCAGCAGGATCGGGCGGGACGGGCGCGTACGGCCCGCCGACGCGCCGGAGAAGCGCAGGCTCGCCGCCGAACTCATCCTGCGCAAACCCGAGCTGTCCCTCCGTCAGGTGGCCAAGGCGGTGGGAATCTCACCGGAGACGGCGAGGTCCGTCCGTACCCGGCTGCTGAGCGACGAGGAGCCGGCCGAACGGGAGCCCGACGCTGTGCGGTGGACGCCCGAGCAGCCCCCGCGGCCGGATACGGGCGACGCGCGAGCCGACGCGGGGCCTGACCAGGAGCCACCGGATCGCGCGGCGGTGGTCCAGCGGCTCAGGACGGACCCCTCGCTCCGCTACAGCGAGAACGGGCGCACGCTGCTGCGCCTGATGGAAGCCCATGCCATGAGCAGTGAGACATGGGCGAACCTCGCGAACAGCGTCCCCGCCCACCGTCGGCACGCCATCGCGAACCTGGCGATGGAGTGCGCCCGGGGATGGAGGGTGGTCGCCGAGCAATTGGCCCGGAACGCCCCACGCTCGACATAGCGCCACGAACCTCCCGGACGGGACGTATGCCTTCTCAAGGAGACAGCCACGCATGTCCAGTATTCCCCTCATAGAGCCGTACGCGCTGCCCACCGCCGCCGATCTCCCGGCCAACTCCGCCGACTGGGCCGCCGATCCCGGGCGTGCGGTGCTGCTGATCCACGACATGCAGAGATATTTCCTGCGGCCGTTACCCGAAGGGCTGCGGGAGCAGCTGGTACGGAACGTGGCCGCGCTGCGGGACCGCTGCCGCGAGCTGGACGTGCCGGTGGCGTACACGGCGCAGCCCGGTGGCATGACCGACGAACAGCGCGGCCTGCTGAAGGACTTCTGGGGTCCGGGGATGCGCACGGACCCGGCGGACCGGGAGGTGGTCGGGCCGCTGGCTCCCGGACCGGACGACCGGCTGTTCACCAAGTGGCGCTACAGCGCGTTCCACCGCTCGGACCTGCTGGAATGGATGCGCTCGCGCCGGCGTGACCAGCTCGTCGTCTGTGGCGTGTACGGGCATGTGGGGGTACTGGCGAGCGCGGTGGAGGCGTTCACCAACGACATCCAGACGTTCCTGGTGGCCGACGCGATCGGGGATTTCTCCGCGAACCACCACCGGCTGACCCTGGAATACGCGGCGCAGCGCTGCGCCATGGTGGTCGGCCACGCAGAGGTCCTGGCGTGACCGGGGATCCGCTGGCCCGGGTGCTGAGCGGTCGGCCGCCGCCGTTCGCGCTGCTGCACCGTCCGGAGTCGACCGGCCAGGACCGGCTGGACGTGCTGGTCGGCGACCTGTCGGAGCTGGACTCTCTCGCCGGCATTCCGGTGCCCGGGGAAGCCGGTGGGGAGGGCCAGGACGTCCTGGTGATCGTCCCCTACCGGCAGATCGCCGAACGGGGTTTCGCCTGCGTCGACGACGGGGCCCCGCTCCTCGCGCTGCGGGTGACGGAACAGGCCGTGCTGTCGCTGCCCGAGGTGCTGGGGCGGATCCCCGATGTCCCGATCCGGTTGGCGAACGGCCGCTTCGATGTGGCCGACGAGGAGTACGCGGAGATCGTCCGCACGGTGGTCGCCGAGGAGATCGGCAGCGGCGAGGGGGCGAACTTCGTCGTCAAGCGGTCGTTCGTCGCCGACATCGAGGGCTACGGCCCGGCCGGCGCGCTGACGTTCTTCCGCCGGCTGTGCGAACGGGAGTCGGGCGCGTACTGGACGTTCATCGTGCACACCGGCGCCCGTACCTTCGTCGGCGCCACCCCGGAGCGGCACATCAGCCTGCGCGCGGGCGCGGCGGTCATGAACCCGGTCAGCGGTACCCACCGGTACCCGCCGGGCGGGCCCGTGCTCTCCGACGTACTGGAGTTCCTCTCCGACGAGAAGGAGAGCGACGAGCTGTACATGGTGCTGGACGAAGAGCTGAAGATGATGGCCCGCGTCTGTGACGCCGGTGGCCGGGTCGTGGGTCCGCACCTGAAGGAGATGGCGCGGCTGGCGCACACCGAGTACTTCATCGAGGGCAGGTCCGGCCGGGAGCCGCAGGAGATCCTGCGCGAGACGCTGTTCGCGCCGACGGTGACCGGGAGCCCGCTGGAGAGCGCGTGCCGCGTGATCAGCAGGTACGAGCCGCAGGGCCGGGGGTACTACAGCGGCGTCATGGCCCTGATCGGCCGGGAGGGCGGCCGCCGGTCCCTGGACTCCGCCATTCTGATCCGCACCGCGGACATCGACCGCGCCGGCCGCATGAGCATCGGGGTGGGCTCCACCCTCGTACGGCACTCCGATCCGGTCTCCGAGGCCGCCGAGACCAGGGCGAAGGCGGCCGGTCTGCTGTCCGCCCTGGACAGTGGCCGCCAGGACGGCGCCGGAGAGCACCCCGCGACAGGGCCGGCCCCGGAGGGCGCCCGGCGGGGCGGCCTCGGTGACCACCCGGCCGTACGGTCGGCCCTGGAGAGCCGCAACACGGACCTCGCCCGGTTCTGGCTCGCCGGGGACGCGGCACGCGGAAGGCCGGTGCCGGCCCTGGCCGGCCGCCGTGTGCTGGTCGTCGACGCGGAAGACACCTTCACCGCGATGATCGGCCATCAGCTGCGTTCCCTGGGACCTCAGGTGACGGTGCGCCGGTTCGACGAGGAGTACTCCTTCGACGACCACGACCTGGTCGTCATGGGCCCGGGCCCCGGCGATCCCAACGTCACCGGCGATCCCCGCATCGCCCATCTACACGCGGCGATCGGCTCCTTGCTGGCGCGGCGGCGCCCGTTCCTCGCGGTCTGCCTCAGCCACCAGGTGCTCAGTCGGCGCCTCGGTCTGGACGTGCGGCGCTGCGACGTCTGCAACCAGGGCACCCGGCGCGAGATCGACCTGTTCGGCACCCGCGTGCTCGCCGGGTTCTACAACGCGTTCGCCGCCCGCTGCGGCGAGGACGAGATCCACCACCCCGGCGTCGGCCGGATCGAGGTCAGCAGGGACGCCGGGAGCGGCGAGGTGCACGCGCTGCGCGGACCGCGTTTCGCCTCGATGCAGTTCCACGCCGAATCGGTGCTCACCCGCGACGGGCAGCACATCTGGGCCACACACATGGAAGAGGTGTTACGCGCATGATCGTCACCATCGCCTGGTGGGATCTGACCGAGTCCGAGCAGAGCATCGACTCACTGCGGGAGTACCTGCGGGACGAGGGGGTGCCGCCGTGGACCTCGGTCAAGGGCCTGCGCCTGAAGTTCTGGATCTCGGACCGCCCGGGCAACCGCTGGGGGGCGGTCATGCTGTGGGAATCGGCCGGGGCCCGCGAGCAGCCGCTGCCGCCGCACCGTGCCGCCCAGCTGATCGGCTATCCGCCCACCGAGCGGGTGCAGTTCGAGGTCGAGGCCACGGTCGAGGGCGAGTACAGCAGAGCCGCGCTGTCCGGCCTCGGACTGGTCTACGACGCTGAACCGGACGCCTGAACCCGGACGCCTGAACCCGGACGCCTGAACGCGCGCGAACCTCAACGATCCCGTCGACCCAGGGAGACACGACATGCCCGAAGACAATCCTCAGACGTTCGCCGGTTCCGTCGATCTGGCGCTGCCCGAGTTCGACAAGCCGCCGGCGGACCCGATCGCCCTCTTCCGCGACTGGTTCAAGACCGCCCAGGAGCTGGGAGTACGCGAACCGGGGGCCCTGTCGCTGGCCACCGCAGACACCGCGGGCCATGCCTCCAACCGGATCGTCCAGACCATCGAACTCACCGACGAGGGACTGGTGTTCACCAGCCACGCCACCAGCCCGAAGGGCCATGACATCGCGGCCACCGGATGGTCCTCGGGCGTCTGGTACTGGCGGGAGACCAGGCAGCAGATCATCTTTACCGGGCCGACCGGCCGGCTCTCCGACGCCGAGTCGGACGCGCTGTGGCACGCCCGCCCCCGCGCCACCCATCCGATGTCGGCCGTGGCCCGGCAGAGCGAACCCCTGGGGGACGAGGAGACGCTGCGGGCACAGGCCAGGATCCTCGCGGACAGCGGAGAGCCGCTGCCACGACCGCCGGCCTGGGCCGGCTACCTGCTCAAGCCGTCCGCGGTGGAGTTCTGGCACGGCAGCCTCGACCGTTTGCACCGGCGGCTGCGCTACGACCGCGCCGACACCGGCTGGACCGCCGGCCGGCTCCAGCCATGACATCGTCCGGCCTCAGAGCTGGAACGCCCCACGGGCGACGATGACCGCAGAGCCCGCGACCTCCACCGTGTCGACCCGATGCTCGCTGCCGCCGGCGGCAGCGAGCATCGTGGAGGGACGGCCCATCTCGACGCCCTGGAGGATCTCGATCTGATGTCCGTACGGGATCAGACCGTGCCGCGCCAGGTGCACGGCGAGCGCCCCGGCGGCCGACCCCGTCGCGGCGTCCTCGGCGACGCCGTAGGCGGGCGAGAACATGCGCATCCGCCAGTGGCTTCCCGACCCCGCGAAGCAGTTGGCCGCCATGTCCAAGTGCTTGGCCAGCGCCCGTAGATCGGGCCGCACCGCGGACAGCGCCGCCACGCTGTCGAGTCCGACGAACACATGGCGCGGGCCGTTGCGGTAGACCTCCACCGGCAGGACGGAGGACTTCACACCGAGCGCGGCGAGCAGGTCCTCGGCCTCCTCGTACATCTCCCAGGTCGGGATCGGCTGCCGCATGCGGGCCGAGCGGATTGCGCCGTCCGGGCCCCGGTCGAATTCGAACGGAACGGTACTCACCGCGGTTTCCATGAGTATCCGCTCTCGCCGGGTGGACGCGCCCAGGACGATCGCGGTGCCCAGCGTCGGGTGGCCGGCGAAGGGCAGCTCGTTCACCGGGGTGAAGATGCGGACCCGCACATCACCTCCGTCCCGTGGCGGAAGGACGAATGTCGTCTCCGAGAGATTCAGCTCCCGGGCCAGGCGCTGCATCTGTACGGCGGAAAGCTCCGAGGCGTCCAGGAAGACGGCCACCGGATTTCCCGAGAGAGGCTCATCGGTGAAAACATCGGCGACTACATAATCAAGCATTCACGCAAAATACCGGGCCGGTCCGGAGCCCGCAAGAAGTCGGGTCCGTCCAAGTGGCGGGGTGCCGGGTGTCCAACGGACGGAAATCGCCGGTTGGACACCCGGCGCCCCGTATAAGGTATTCCAGACCCGCCAGCGAATTCCTGGATTTACCATCCGTCGTCTCTCCTGTGAGGTCTGGCAATGGCCGAAGCCACCGTGAACAAACCGGCGTCCGACGATGAAGCGGAACTCCGGCGCCGCCACCGAGCCGTGGTCGAGGACTACATGAGCAGGAAGGGCGAGGGGCGCCGGAGCCGCTATCTCCTCTTCACCGAGGACGGCAGCGGCGGCCTGTACACGGCCGACACCGAGGAGCCGATCGTCTCGCGCGGCCAGGACAAGCTGAAGGCACACGGTGCGTGGTCACTGGAGTGCTTCCCCGACTGGGTCTGGTACAACGTCGAGATTTTCGAGACGCAGGATCCCAACCGGTTCTGGGTCGAGTGCGACGGCGAGGGTGCGATTCTCTTCCCGGGCTACCCGCCGGGGCACTACAAGAACCACTTCATCCATTCGTTCCTGCTCGACGACGGAAAAATCGTCCAGAATCGGGAATTCATGAACCCGTACAACCAGCTCCGGGCGTTGGGCATAGAAATTCCGGTGATCCGGCGGGGCGAGATTCCCACCTGAACCCAGAGGGATTCCCCACACGCGACGCAGCAATCCCTCGACATCCTGGAGAATTCACAGTGAAAGCCGATCTGAAGGCGGCCCAAGAGGTAGTCGAGCTGATCACCGGGGGATGGCGGGCACAAGCCGTCCACACCGCCGCGAAGCTCGGCCTGCCCGATCACATCGAAGCCGGCCGGACCACCGGCGTGGAACTCGCCGAGGCCACCGGCGCCGAGGAAGAGGGCATCCGCCGCCTGATGCGTCTCCTGGTGGCGATGGGTGTGTTCGAGGGGGATCACGGGACCGGGTACCGGAACACCCCGGTCTCCGCCGCGCTCCTGGACCAGCCCGGGACCATGCGGGACATGTGCCTGCTCTACGGCGAGGAGTTCTACACCGCCTGGGGCCGCGCCGCGGAATGCTTCACCACCCTGACCGCGGGCTTCGAACTCGCCTACGGCCAGCCGCTCTACCCCTACCTCGACGACCACGCCGACATGGCTGTCCGGTTCCAGCGGACCATGAAGGCCGGCAACCTCTTCTTCGACTACGTCCCGGACATCTTCGACTTCTCCGGCGGCAAGACCATCGTCGACTGCGGTGGCGGCAACGGCCACCTCCTCTCCGTGATCCTTGAGGCCACCCCCGACGCCCGCGGCGAACTGGTCGACCGCGACCACGTGATACCGATCGCCCGCGAGTACCTCTCCCGCACCGTCGGCCTCGACCGCGTCGGACTCCACGCCGGGGACATGTTCAAAGCCGTCCCCCAGGGCGGCGACGTCTACCTCTTCTGCCGCGTCCTGGCGGGCTGGAGCGACGACGATGTTGTCGAAGCCTTCCAGCACTGCCGCCACGCCATGACCGGCCCCGCCGCCCGGCTCCTGGTCCTCGACCGCACCGTGACCGACGAAAACTCCACCGTGCTGCCCGCGCTGTGGGATCTCCACCTCCTCATGACCAACGGCGGCCGGCACCGCTCCATCGGCCAGTTCCGCAGCCTTCTCGACCGGGCCGGCTTCGACATCGACCACATCGCGGGACTCCCCATGGAAACCACCGCCCTCATAGCCGCCCCCCGCACCTGACCTTCGTCGGCCACTGCGTGAGGGACAGCGAGTCTTCCGGCGGTGGCCGTGGTCAGGGGGCGATCGTGAGGTCCTCGATCAGGCCGGAACGGAGCGTGAAGCGGTAGCGGAGATCGACGCGCTCGCCGGGGAAGTCGCCCTCCAGCCGGTTCGTTACCACCCAGTGGGTGTCGTCCAGTCGCTCGGCGCCGAGCCGTTCGGTGGTGAAGGTGAACTCGCTCGCCGCTGTGCTGAGCCATGTCTCGATGGCGGCGGTGCCGGTGTGGGTGACGCCCTCGTCGGTGAGGGTGGCGCTCTCGTGGAATGCCGAGAGGGCGGTCGGCGTGTTCCGGACGAGGTGAGCCTCCAGATAGCGGCTCACCGCGTCGGGCAGCTCGATGGGGGTGGCGTTCATAAGAGGTGCAGCTCCTTGCTGGGCGTTGGATCAGACAGTTGGATCAGGCAGTTGGATCAGGCCGTGGGCTTGGTGCCGCCGTCGATGACGTGTTCGGCGCCGGTGATCGATGACGCCCGGTCCGAGACCAGGAAGGCCACCAGTTCGGCCACCTCCTCGGGGCGGGCCGGCCGGCCGAGGGGAATGCCGCCGATCCCGTTCATGACCATCCGGCGGCCTTCTTCGTAGTCGACTCCCGCCTCGTCCGCGAAGGCCGCGACGAAGGAACGGCCCCAGTCACTCTCGGTGAAACCAGGAGTGACGCTGTTGACGCGGACCCCGCTCGGAGCGACTTCGTTGGCCAGCCCCTTGCTGTAGTGGGACAGAGCGGCCTTGGCCGATCCGTACGGAACTCGGTTCGCGCTCGGGATCGAGCGGGAGAGCGAGGAGATGTGGACAACAGCTCCCGCGCCGCGCTCGACCATGCCGGGCACCAGCGCCCGGTCGAGCCGTGCGGGAGCGAAGAGATTGATGTCCATGACGAACTGCCACACAGCGTCCTCCTGTGTCAGCAGCGGAACGTGCTGGTCTCCGTCGGTGCCCACGTTGTGGACGAGAATGTCGACCCCGCCCAGCCGCTCGTTCACATGCCGGGTGACCACGTCGATCCCCTCCCGGGTGCCGATGTCGGCCCGCACGAACAGCTCGCTTTCTTGCGCGGACGCGGAGCGGGCGGTGAAGGCGACCGCGGCGCCGGCCCTGGTGAGCCTGTCGACGATCGCTGCGCCGATCCCGCGCGTCCCTCCTGTCACCAGGGCACGCTTTCCGGCGAACTCGCCGCCCTCCGCGGCAGAACGGGACACGGTTGAAGAAAGGGTGGGGGTCATGGTTCCTCGGTCTCGGGATGCTGTCAGTGGCCGGCCGATCCGGAGCACCTGACGCATTCCGACGTTAGAGCCGTCCGACGAGACGATCCATGCCTAAAAGTCTCGCTTCTTTGACCGTGCGTCTCGCATGAGCCCTCCCAGGTAGAGTTTCCCTCATGGACGTCGTCAGTGACGCGGTAGCTACGATCCGGACCGGCCGGCCGCATTCGGCACGTACCCACCTCACCGCACCCTGGGGCCTGCGCTTCGCGCCGACCAGCGGCCCGGGGTTCCACGTGGTGCTTGAGGGCGGGTGCTGGCTGCTGTCGCGCAACGCCGCACCGGCGGCTCTCGCGGCGGGTGACGTGGTTTTCGTGTCTCACGGGCAGGAACTCGCCCTCGCCGACCACCCGTCCAGTGCGCTCGTCGACGCCACTCAGGACCTGGACGACGCCTGGATCCCCCGTACCGAAATTCAGGGCGCGGCGGCCGCCACCGTACTCATCTGCGGTTCCTACCAACTCGACCGAGCCCGCCCGCACCCGCTCCTGGCGGAGCTCCCGGATCTCATCCACCTGCCGGCACGCGTCAGCCGGCAGGCTCCCCTCTCGGCCGTCGTCGCGCTCCTCGGCGACGAACTCAACGAGCGCAACCCCGGTTCCGACGCCATCGTCTCCAGCCTGCTGGACACGATGCTGCTGTACATCCTGCGCACCTGGTACAAGGAGCGAGCCCCGAGCGCCACCACCGGCTGGGCGGCAGCCCTGTCCGATCCGGCGGTCAGCAGCGCACTGCATCACCTCCACGGCGACCCCACCCACCCCTGGACCGTGGAGGAACTGGGCGCACGCGCGGGGCTGTCACGAGCGGCATTCGCCCGCCGCTTCACCACCCTCGTCGGCACACCACCCCTCACGTACCTCACCTGGTGGCGGATGACCTCGGCCGGCACCCTGCTCCGCCTCGACGACACGCCCCTGCACACCATCGCCCGGCTGACCGGCTACACCTCGGAATCCGCGTTCAACCGCGCCTTCAAACGCGAGTACGGGAAAGCCCCTGGCGAGTACCGCCGCCAACACGAGCGGCGGCGTCAGCTGTACACAAGCAAGTAGTCACAGGTGCTCGTACCGTCGTGGAGCGAATTGTCGCTGTTGAGGACATAAAAGGTCCCAGCGAATCCGGCGGTTGTCATCTTCGGCACGACGATCAGTGTCTGATTCGCCATGTCCAGCCCGGACGGCACCACCACATACCGGTGCAGCAGCATGAAAAGATTTTGTCCGAGGTTGGGCAGCTTGAGGGCTCGGTACGTGCGATCCCCTGTGCCTTGGGGGCCCGAGATGGGTACCTGGTAGGGCGGTGCACCCCATTGTGCGGGGTGGGTGGCGATGCGGCCCATCATTTCGAGTTCTTGCAGTCGCCTCTGCGTGCTCGCCCTGACGCCGGCCATGTGAATGTGCAACTGGTTGAAGCGCCGGGCGTTCTGCGAGTTGATCCCCAATCCGATATTGGGATATTGCACGGGGACGCTTCCCCCGCTCCTCGCGTTCTCCCATGCGTCGTTCCAGTAGTTCGCCGCCCCAGAGGTCGTGAGAAACGGGCATTCGATACCTGTGATCCGACAACTGGGGGCCAGGAGATAATTGTGCTGGTTCTCGGGCTTGCCGTGCAGCACGACGTAATTCGGTGTTGTCTTCAAGCAGTTGGGCCTGGACTGCGGCGGCGGGACTGTCCCGTGAGTGCAGTACCGGACATCGTTCCACAGCGGATCATTGTCGGTGGGACTGCCGCAGACGGACTGAAGCTGAGCAGGGGGGCAGGGGCTCGGGCCTGCCCCGGGAGGGGAGGTGGGGCATGAGTCGGACGAGGGCTCTCCGTGCACCGGGCCGACTGCCGCGGCCGCGCTCCCGCTCGCTCCCGCACCGGCCAGGAGCGTCGCCGCACCCATGACGCCGGAGAACGCGACGAATTGACGCCGAGAAACCTCGTTCGAATTCTTGTGATCATGCATGCGTGATCTCCCATGGTGATGACCGCTGATTGGATTTGCTGGCCATGAGCGAGATGGGGAGGTCTCGCCCGGTTTTGGCCCGTCGCTGATCCGCACACAGGGTAGGCGGTGGCGAGCGAATTGCCCATCGACTGAATGAGTGAGCGTCACTTGTTCCGCCATGGAGACCGTTTCCCATGTGGTGAGGCGGACGAGCCGCTTGTAGCAGCAGAGGGCTACGGTGAATCCGGGAAAGGCCAGGAAGGTGTGGGAATGACGCCGTGATACGCACCCCGATGTGCTCGGTGTGCCACAGGCTGAGCGGGTGATTCAGCACAGCGATCGACCCGTTACGTCCTGTTGCTGCGCCCCTCGCGACCAGTCACCAGCGACCCCGCGCACCCCGACCAGGCATCGTCGGCGCATCCTCGCCGGACAAGATCCCCCAACACAGCAGAACTCCCAGCCCGGACGAGTCCGTGCTGGGAGTTCTGTGAAGCCAAACAGGGTATTTGTGTGAGCTACCCCTGGTGTCCGAGGGGGGACTTGAACCCCCACGCCCGATAAAGGGCACTAGCACCTCAAGCTAGCGCGTCTGCCATTCCGCCACCCGGACAAGGTGTCTGCCGGACGGCTGTGGGCCGTTCCGACGTGGAAAACCATAGCAAACATTCAACGGTGCCCGATCACGTGCCCGTCCCGTGTGACGGGCGTATGACGGCCGGGGGCCGCCCTTGGGAAGCGGGCCGGGATCGCGGAGGATGTGAGGACCACCAGCAACGACCGTGGGAGTGAGCAGCGTGGGCGAGCCGAACGCGGGCAGGACCGTCTCGGGCGAGGACGAGGTCGTGGACCTCTGCCGTGATCTGATCCGGATCGACACCAGTAATTACGGCGACCACTCGGGCCCCGGGGAGCGGGCCGCCGCCGAGTATGTCGCGGAGAAGCTCGCGGAAGTGGGCCTCGAACCGAAGATCTTCGAGTCCCACAAGGGCCGCGCCTCCACCGTGGCCAGGATCGAGGGCGAGGACCCCTCCAAGCCCGCCCTGCTCATCCATGGCCACACCGATGTCGTCCCCGCCAACGCCGACGACTGGCAGCACCACCCCTTCTCCGGCGAGATCGCGGACGGCTGTGTCTGGGGCCGTGGCGCGGTCGACATGAAGGACATGGACGCGATGACCCTCGCGGTCGTACGCGACCGGATGCGCAGTGGCCGTAAGCCGCCGCGCGACATCGTGCTGGCCTTCCTCGCCGACGAGGAGGCGGGCGGCACCTACGGCGCGCGGTATCTCGTCGACAAGCACCCCGGTCTCTTCGAAGGCGTCACGGAAGCGATCAGCGAGGTCGGCGGCTTCTCCTTCACCGTCAACGAGAACCTGCGGCTGTATCTGGTCGAGACGGCGCAGAAGGGGATGCACTGGATGCGCCTGACCGTGGACGGCACCGCCGGGCACGGCTCGATGACCAACAACGACAACGCCATCACCGAGCTGTGCGAGGCCGTGGGCCGGCTCGGCCGTCATCAGTGGCCGGTGAGGGTGACCAAGACCGTACGGTCCTTCCTGGACGAGCTGTCCGACGCGCTGGGTACCCCCCTCGACCCGGAGGACATGGAGGCCACCCTCGCCAAGCTCGGCGGCATCGCGAAGATGATCGGGGCCACCCTGCGCAACTCCGCGGCTCCCACCATGCTCGGCGCCGGCTACAAGGTGAATGTGATCCCCGGCCAGGCGACCGCCCATGTCGACGGCCGCTTCCTGCCCGGGTACGAGGAGGAGTTCCTGACCGACCTCGACCGGATCCTCGGCCCGCGTGTCACGCGCGAGGACGTGCACGGCGACAAGGCCCTGGAGACCAGCTTCGACGGGAAGCTGGTGGATGCCATGCAGACCGCGCTCTCGGCGGAGGACCCGATCGCGCGGGCCGTTCCCTACATGCTCTCGGGCGGCACCGACGCCAAGTCCTTCGACGAGCTCGGCATCCGCGGCTTCGGCTTCGCGCCGCTCAAGCTGCCGCCGGAGTTGGACTTCGCCGGGATGTTCCACGGTGTGGACGAGCGGGTGCCGGTGGACGGCCTGAAATTCGGTGTGCGCGTCCTGGACCGGTTCATCGACCACAGCTGAGCGACGCACGTCTATTCGACAGCGTGTGCACACCCGACTGAAAAGAGTGAATGCGACCATAGGCTCGTAGCCTCATTTCGTTCCTCTTCGTTACAGGTGTTGCGGTCCGCGGCTGGGACCGCATTTGCCAACAAGGAGGAATAATGATCAAGAAGGTCGTCGCTGCTGCGGCTGTCACTGGTGGTCTGGTGCTCGCGGGCGCGGGTATGGCCGTCGCCGACTCGGGTGCCCAGGGTGCCGCTGTCAGGTCCCCGGGTGTGGCCTCGGGCAATGTGATCCAGGCCCCCGTTCACGTGCCGGTGAACGCGTGCGGCAACACGGTCTCCGCGGTCGGGCTGCTGAACCCCGCCTTCGGCAGCGCCTGCGTCAACGCGTGACGTCGTACCTCCGACCCGTATGGGTTTGAGCCCTGGCGGCCCCGGAGTGCGCGCCATGCACTTCGGGGCCGCTGGGCATCCTGCCCCGGCATCGAAGCCCAGGGGCAGTCCTGAAGGCAGAAGGCAGGGATCGAAGTTATGAGACAGGTCACGCGCAAAGGCCTGATTACGGTTGCGGCCGCGGGTGGAGTGCTCGCGCTCGGCGGCGGTTACGCACAAGCGGATGCGGGTGCCGAAGGCATCGCGGCGAATTCTCCGGGCGTGCTGTCCGGGAACTCCGTCCAGGCCCCGGTGCACGTCCCCGTGAACGTGTGCGGGAACACCGTCAATGTGGTCGGGCTGCTCAACCCGGCGCTCGGCAACACCTGTGCCAACACGTCGGACACCACGTCGGGCGCCTCGTCCGACGGCTACGGCGGCGGATCGCACGCCACCACGCCGGGCAGTGGTGCGCAGGCCGACGGCTCGTACCAGGGCGGATCGCACACCGCGCCGTCCGGCGGGGCGCACGCGGAGGGGGGCACGTCGAACTCACCCGGTATCGGTTCCGGGAATTCGATCCAGGTGCCGATCGACCTTCCCGTGAACGCCTGTGGGAACAGCGTCACCATCGGTGGCCTGCTCAACCCCACTACGGGCAGCGACTGCGAGAACGACTCAGCTGTCGCGCCGCCGGCCACGCCCGAGCAGCCCGACAACCCGATTACCCGTCCGACCCCGAACACCCCTGAGACGCAGATCGTCGCGCAGCCCGCGGGCCACGACGTACTCGCTCAGACCGGTGCCGGTTCACTCGGGATGGCGATTCCGGCGGCCGCCGGACTGCTGCTCGCGGGCAGCATCCTCTACCGCCGCGCCCGCGCCGCCGCGTAGTCGGAAGCGTACGGACGGACAGGGGCGGGCCTCGCGACAGCGGGGCCCGCTCCGCCGTTCTCACCAGGTGGCGCGCACCTGACGGATGATGCGCCGACGCAGCCGCACCCTGCGGCTGCCGTCCCGGTGCAGGCTCAAGCGGTCCAATTCCCAGTGTCCGTACTCGGCATGGTCGGTCAGCAGACGGGCCGCTTCCTTGCGGGAGACCCCGCGCGGCACGTACACGTCGACAAATTCGTATTCCGGCATCGCATCTATTGTGCGGGCAGAGCCCCGGTACGGATAGCGTCTGCACTATGTCTGATGCTGCGCAGCCCACTGCTGCCGAGGTACGCGCCGCCGCCGAGGCGGTCAAGGTAGCCCTGGACCGCCACCTCGCGGCGGTCGAACACCGCACGGGCGAGGACGACCCGGCTGTCTCCGATGCGTTCAACGCCCTGGCCGTCGCGGCCGAGGTCTACGACGAGCTGCTCTACAACCGGTACGACGAAGTCACCCCCTTCGAGATCCCGGAACCGGACGACTCGCTGCCGCCGTACAACGGCCCCGAGGAACCGAATGCCCTCTCCGTGCTGATCAGGCGTGATTACGCGGTGGTGGAGCCGCAGCGGCTGCTCGCACAGGCACAGCGCATCGCCGATGTGGAAGGGGACACCGATACCGGGGCCGTGGTGGGCAGCAGTGTGCACGCCGCCCTCGGGGTGCTCTTCGGTGAGTACGAACCGGACGAGATCGCCTCCCGGCACAAGGAATTCGGACTCGAAGAGGGCGATTCCACCCTTTGGGTGGCGGCGGCGGACGACCTGCCCGAACCGGGCGAGTGGCTGAGCGCCCCCTTCGACCAGGCCGACCCCCAGCAGGTGGTCTGCCGCTTCGATGTCAGCGCGGTCTTCGACGAGGACGACCTCGACCCGGATCTGGACGATCTGGAGGAGCAGCACGCCTGATCCTGCGGCGCCCGCTCCGGCCCGCGCCGACGACAGGTCGACGCGGGCTCAGGGCATGAGGCGCTCAGCCATGAGGCGAGTCGGCGGCGCGGTCACCCCGGCTGGGCCGCCGGGGCCAGCAGGGTTTCGATCAGCGGGCGCAGCCTGGTCGTGCGCTCCTGGGACGGGACATCGGCCACCGCCTGCGGAAGCGCCTGGTCCACGCCATGGACCACGGACAGATGGCGCTCGCCCCGGCTGAAGGCCGTATAGACCCAAGGACGGCTCAGCCCCTGGGCGGCGTCGCCGGGGAGCACCACGACCGCCGCGGGCCACCGCATCCCCGCGGCCTGATGCGCGGTGAGCGCCCAGCCGTGGCGTACGGCCGACTCGACCCGCTCCCTGGGTACGACGACGGCCTCGCCCTCGCAGTCGAGACGCAGCCCTTCGGTGTCTGCGGAGACCACCGAGCCCTGCAGCGTCCTGCCGGGCGACGGGACATACGCGACCCTGTCCCCCGGGTCGAAGCCGCCGAACCGGCCGGGCCCCGGATTCAGCCGCTGCTTGAGCGCCGCGTTCAGCGCGCGGGTGCCGGCCGAGCCGCCGTGTCCCACGGTGATCACCTGCGTCTGCCCCGCGGTCACCCCGAAGGCGCGCGGCACCGAATCGGCGACCAGTTGCACCGTGCGGTGCACCGCCTCGCCCGCGTCCCGCACCGGGACGATCACGACCTCCTTGCCGGGCGCCTCCACCTGGCTCAGCTCACCGATGCCGATCCCGGAGACCAGCTCGCCGATCGGTCCCGCGTCGGGGGTACGGGAGGCGATCCGCGGGCATACCCCGGCGGCCAGCAGATCGGCGAACACCCGGCCCGCGCCCGCCGACCAGAGCACCCTGGGGTCACCGCTGAGCACCAGGCGGCTGCCGTCCGGCAGCGATTCCACGATCACCGCTGCCGTCTCCACATCCAGCTGTGGCGCGTCCAGCACCACGAGGAGATCCAGCGCGAACGTGCCGTCCGCGTCGCGTCCCGGGCCCTCCGCGCCGGCGAGCAGCCCGGCCACGGTGACCGCGCCGGCGCCCAGCCGGCCGCGGCCGTTCTCGCCGTGGGCCGCGACGACCGCGCGCATCCCGAGCGCTCGGGCGGCCTCGGCCAGGGCGACCGGCTCGGCGCGCGCGGCCTCACCGCCCGTGTGCAGGACGAGTCCATGGCCGGCGACGGCGCGGATCAGCTCGGCGGCCGAGGGTGAGGCGGCCGTCGCCGCGGCCTCCTCCCAGGATGCGTCGGGGCCGGTCTTGACCAGCCGCGCGAGTCCGTCGGCGAGGCTCTCCTCGGCGAGGGCGTACCGGTCGAGCCCGAGCAGCACCGGGACCGGTGCCGCGGCCTCCTGCTCGCCGTCCTCCGCTTCCCCCGTCTCGCTCTCCGTCCCCTCCACGTCCTCGTCCAGACCGTCCTGGAACACCAGCACGGCGCCCTCGGCGATGGCGTGCTGCACGGCCTCATCGGGCTCGGGCACGGCATGCCCGGCCAGCGCGCCGCGTACCGACGACGCCTCCAGCGCGGTGTGGCCCTGAAGCGCGGCCCGCTCCAGCAGCCAGCCGACGAGCGCGGCGGCCCGCCGCTCGTCGCCGGGGCCGCAGGCCGCCCCGAGCAGCGCCCGCGCGAACCCGTCGGCCTGCTCGGGTCGCACACCGGGGACGGCCAGCAGCTGCCACGGGTCCTCGCGCAGCACGTGCGGGGCCTGCTCCCCGAGCACGGTGGCGACCTGCCCCGCGAGCGCCTCCGGCGCCCCTCCCTCGGCGAGCACGGCCCGCACGGCGGACACGGCCCCGGGCGCGGCGGCCCGGGGTGCCGACGGGGCCTCCGGGGCGCGCGCGGGCGTCGTGTCCTGGGCCGGCGGCGGCGCGGGGGGAGCGGGGGCGCGCAGCAGGGACGGGTCGACCTCGGCGCCGCTCTCCACGGCCCGTACGGCGGCGAGCAGATCGGCGGCCTGCCCGCTGAGCTTGGCGCCGGCGGCGATGGGCCCGGCCTTCTCCGCCTTCCGCTGCTCGATCCGCTCGCGCAGCTCCCGCTGCGCGGCCAGCTCGGCCTGGCTCTCGGACAACGCCGCCGCGGCTTCTGCCGCCTCGGCCCCGCCCGCCTCCGGCTCCGTCGACGTGCCGTCGGCCGAGGCGCCGTCGGCCGAGGAGCTGTCAGCCGCAGCGCCGTCAGTCGCAGCGCTGTCAGCCGAGGCGCCGTCAGCCGAGGCGCCGTCAGCCGAGGCGCCGTTCTCGGCCGCCCCGCCGTCCGTTTCCGGGTCCGTCTCGGCGGGCCCCGGGTCCGGGTCCGGCGCCGGTGCCGCGGGGTGCCGGCCTGTGTCGGCCATGGACTCGGCCTCCTCCTCGGCAGCGGTGTCGCGGTCCGTACTCACAGCGTGCTCCAGTCCTGGTCGGGATAGCGGTGCACGGGCGCCGACACATCGTCGAGCGCCTGGCAGATCTCGTCAGGAAGACTAAGGCTCTCCACTGACAAAGCGGCCGTGAGCTGCTGCGCGTTGCGCGCACCGATGATCGGGGCCACCACCCCGGGCCGGTCCCTGACCCACGCCAGCGCGACCGCCAGGGGCGTCGTGGCGAGCCCGTCCGCCGCCGTCGCGACCGCGTCCACGATCCGGCTCGCCGCCTCGTCGAGATAGGGCTCGACGAACGGCGCCAGCTGCTCGGACGCGCCCCGGGAGTCCGGCGGCGTGGTGTGCCGGTACTTACCGGTGAGCACCCCGCGCCCGAGCGGCGACGAAGGCAGCAGCCCGACCTCCAGATCCCTCGCGGCGGGCAGCACCTCCCGCTCCACACCGCGCTGCAGCAGTGAGTACTCCATCTGTGTGCTGGCCAGTCTCGTCCGTATCCCGGGCGAGGCCAGCTGCCAGGTGGCGGCCTTGGCCAGCTGCCAGCCGCAGAAGTTCGACACTCCCGCGTACCGGGCCCGCCCGCTGCTGACGGCGATGTCCAGCGCCTGGAGCGTCTCCTCCAGCGGAGTCCCCGTATCGAACGCGTGGATCTGCCACAGATCGACATAGTCGGTCCCGAGCCGCTCCAGCGACGCGTCCAGCGCGGCGAGGAGATGCCCGCGGGATCCGTCGAAGCGCCGGTACGGATCCGCCACACTGCCGGCCTTGGTCGCGATGATCACATCGCGGCGCGGTACGAGCCGTTCGACGAGCTGGCCGAGCAGATATTCGGCCTCCCCTCCGCCGTACACATCCGCCGTGTCGACGAGTGTCCCGCCCACCTCCCAGAAGGCCTTCAACTGATCGGCGGCGTCATGCTCGTCGGTGTCCCGACCCCAGGTCAGGGTGCCGAGTCCGATCCGGGACACACGCAGGCCGGTACGGCCGAGATGCCTCTGCTCCATGGCTGCTGAGATTACTGGCCAGGACCCCACGCGGAGAGAGCCTGTGGACAACCCGCCCCTGACGGATGCCCGCACTGCGCGCTAGAGTCCCCGGCACAGGGACGTTACTCATCAGTAAGGGAGTGGTTATGCGGCTCGGCATCAACCTCGGCTACTGGGGCGCGGGGATGGACAGCGACAACCTCGCGGTCGCGCAGGAGGCCGACCGGCTCGGCTACGACGTCTGCTGGGCCGCCGAGGCGTACGGCTCCGACGCCCCGACCGTACTGAGCTGGGTCGCCGCGCAGACGGAGAACATCGACGTCGGCTCCGCGATCCTGCAGATCCCGGCACGCCAGCCCGCGATGACCGCCATGACCGCGGCCACCCTCGACTCCCTCTCCGGCGGCCGGTTCCGCCTCGGCCTCGGTGTCTCGGGCCCGCAGGTCTCCGAGGGCTGGTACGGCGTGAAGTTCGACAAGCCCCTGGCCCGCACCCGGGAGTATGTCGAGATCGTCCGCAGGGCGATGTCCCGTGAGCGGCTGTCGTACGAGGGCGACCACTGGACGCTGCCGCTGCCCGGCGGCCCCGGCAAGCCGCTGAAGCTCACCGTGCACCCGCAGCGCGAGCACATCCCGCTCTACATCGCCGCGATCGGTCCCAAGAACCTGGAGCAGACCGGTGAGATCGCCGACGGCGCGCTGCTGATCTTCCCCTCCGCCGACCATCTGGAGGACACCGCGATCCGTCCGCTGCGGGCGGGCCGCGAGAAGGCCGGTCTGACCATGGACGGCTTCGACGTGTGTCCCACGGTGCCGCTGGCGGTGGGCGACGACGTCCACGCGCTGGCCGATGTCTTCCGTCCCTACACCGCGCTGTACGTGGGCGGCATGGGCAGCCGCAAGCAGAACTTCTACAACCAGCTCGCGCGGCGCATGGGGTACGAGAAGGAGGCCGCCGAGATCCAGGACAAGTACCTCTCCGGCGACAAGGCCGGCGCGGCGGCGGCCGTACCGCACGAGCTGATCGACTCGACGACGCTGCTCGGTCCTGTGGAGCGGATCGCCGACCGGATGCAGGCGTACGCCGCCGCCGGCGTCACCACGCTCACCCTCGCCCCGGCGGGATTCACGCTCGACGAGCGGATCGCCGCGCTGCGCGTCGGCACGGACGCCCTGGAGCGCGCGGGCCTGGTGTCCTAGCGGCCGCCCGTGGCCGGTCATAGCTCGTCCTGGCCCGAACGGGCTATGACCGGCGCGCGGACACGCACGGATGAACGGATGAGAAGTCCGCGGCCGTGGTGGGGGCTCGGGGGGTCTTCCCCGCCACGGCCGTCATGTACTGCAACGCGCCCGGGTGCCGCTTGGTTACGCGCCGGGGACGGCCCTTGGGCGCTCCTTCTTTCGGCTCAGCCGGCCGACGCACCTGTTGCCTGTTGCCGTCCACCCCATTTGACTCGTTTCTGCGGACGTCTGTATGGAGGTGGCAGTGATGTTCTCGGCCCGAAGCCTGTTTCAGGAAATCCTGGACGACGATCGTTCCTTCCGGCTCTTCTGCTCCATCGCGGCCAGTGGCGAGGCCCAGGGAGGCTGGGAGAACGGCAGGATCGCCGCTCTGGTGCCCGAGAGCATGCGGGGCCTCGCCCCGAAGATCACCCGGCACGGCGCCGACGAGGACAAGCACGGGCGGATCTTCCACGCCCTGCTGAGGAAGCGCGGTCTCGACCCGGTCGAGGTCCCGCCGGAGACCGACTACACCATGCTGCTGGAGCGGCGGGGCATCGGGCTCACCCACGACAAGCTGCGCCGCGAAGAGCCGCTGACGGAGCGGGACATCGTCGTCTATCTCGCGCACAGCCGGATCACCGAACAGCGGGCCGCCGACCAGATGGTGATGCTGGTCAAGTACTTCGGCGGGGATGCCGAGGTCGGCAGGGCCATCAAGATGATCAGCGATGACGAGGACAACCACCTCGCCTACTGCCACGAGGAACTGCTGCGGCTGGCCGAGGAGGGGCACGGCCGGATGATCCAGCGCACCCTGCGGGAGTGCGCCCTGAGCGAGATCCGGATCTACCGGCAGGTGAGCCTCGCGGTGATGGAGCGGATGGGCCGCCTCCTCGGCTGGCCCGCCCCCAAGGCCGCGCTGCTCGCGGCGGCGATCCACGTCCTGTACGCGTACGAACGGCTCGCCGGCTGGCGCCGGATGGTCAGGCTCACGATGCCGGAGCGGCGCGACGCCCTCGGCGGCCCCGCGCCCCCGGCCCCCGCCTTCTAGGCCCCTCCCACATGTCCGCCTCCCACATGTCCGCCTCCCACGTGTCCCGTCTCCCCGCTCCTGTTACGCGCGCTCAGAGCCAGCCGCGGCGTTTGAACGTGCGGTGCAGGCCGATGACCAGGAGCGCCATCAGGCCGAGCACGGCCGGATACCCCCACACATACGTCAGCTCCGGCATGTGGTCGAAGTTCATGCCGTAGATCCCCGCGATCAGTGTGGGTACGGCGGCCATGGCCGCCCACGCCGAGATCTTCCGCATGTCGTCGTTCTGCCGCACACCCATCTGCGCGAGATGCGCCGACAGGATGTCGGAGAGCAGCCGGTCGAGCCCCTCCACCTGCTCGTTGGCGTGCAGCAGATGGTCGTTGACGTCCCGGAAGAACGGCTGCGAGCGCTCATGGACGAACGGCACGCCCGCGCCCGCCAGCCGGGCCATGGGCGCCGCCAGCGGCCCGCTGGCGCGGCGGAACTCCAGCACCTGCCGCTTGAAGTTGTAGATCAGCGCCGCGGTCGACGTCGCGGACCGCGAGTGCCCCGAGCCGCCGTCGCTCCCGGCCGGCGCGAAGACCTCCGCCTCCGTCTCCTCCAGGTCGACCTGGAGCTCCCCCGCCACCTCGATGTAGTGGTCCACGATTGCGTCGCTGACCGCGTACAGCACCGCGGTGGGTCCGTGCTTGAGGACATCGGGCTCCGCTTCGAGCCGCTGCCGTACCGCGGCGAGCGGAGCGCCCTCGCCGTGCCGGACCGTCACCACGAAGGAATCACCTATGAAGACCATCAGCTCGCCGGTGGTGACGGTGTCGCTCTCCGGCTCGTACTCCACCGGCTTGAGGACCATGAACAGCGAGTCGTCGTAGACCTCCAGCTTCGGCCGCTGATGGGCGGTGAGCGCGTCCTCCACCGCCAGCGGGTGCAGCCCGAACTCGTCGCTCACCAGTCCGAACTCCTTCTCCGTCGGCTCGTGCAGGCCGATCCAGAGGAAGGCGTCCCCTTCCGCGCGCGCCTCGTCCAGGGCATCGGAGAAATCGGCGGGCCCGTCGGTGCGGCGCCCGTCGCGGTAAATAGCACAGTCCACGATCACGGCGGGCATTCTGCCCCCTTCCGGGCCCCGTACGCACCTTCGGACGGCCACCGCCTCTCGCGCACCGGGCCGTTACGCTGGCGGGCATGGCCACGTTGATCCTCGTACGTCATGGGCGGTCCACCGCCAACACCGCCGGGCTCCTCGCGGGCTGGACACCGGGGGTCGCCCTGGACGAGCGCGGCGCCGAGCAGGCCGCCGCGCTGCCGGGCCGGCTGGCCGGGGTGCCGCTCGCCGCCGTCGTCACCAGCCCGCTGCAGCGCTGCCAGGAGACCCTGCGGCCGCTGCTCGACGCCCGGCCCGGTCTGGAGGCGCACACCGACGAGCGGATCGGGGAGTGCCACTACGGCGACTGGTCGGGCCGCAAGCTCGCCGAACTGGCCGACGAGCCCCTGATGACGGTCGTGCAGCAGCACCCCTCCGCCGCCGCGTTCCCGGGCGGCGAGTCCATGCGCGCGATGCAGGCGCGCGCCGTGGAAGCCGTACGGGAGTGGAACACGCGCGTCGAGGAGGAGCACGGCGAGGACGCCGTCTTTCTCATGTGCTCGCACGGGGACATCATCAAGGCGCTCGTCGCGGACGCCCTAGGGATGCATCTAGATCTCTTTCAGCGGATCCATGTCGACCCGTGTTCGGTGACAGCCGTCCGTTACACGCGCCTGCGCCCCTTTCTGGTGCGGCTCGGCGACACGGGCGATCTCGGCGGACTGGCGCCGCGTGAGAGCGCGAGCGGCGGGACCGGTGTCGTAGGGGGCGGCGCGGGAGCACCGTGATCGCTCAGCGCAGTAGGGTGGACGCGCCGTCCGCGCGATCCCGGGGAACCTCCCAGGACTCCCGGCCCGCCCTATTTTGTTTCCGCCGATTCCCAAGGGAGACAGGACGTGTCCCGTCAGGTGTACCTCTACGACCCACCGGACCGCTTCGTGGCCGGTACGGTCGGGCTGCCTGGACGCCGTACGTTCTTCCTGCAGGCCTCCGCCGCAGGGCGCGTCACCAGCGTCGCCCTGGAGAAGACCCAGGTGGCCGCGCTCGCCGAGCGGATCGACGAGCTGCTCGACGAAGTCGTACGCCGCACCGGCGGCAATGCCCCGGTCCCGGCCGTGGCGCCCTCCGACAACGGTGACGCCGCCCCGCTCGACGCCCCCGTGGAGGAGGAGTTCCGGGTCGGCACCATGGCGCTCGCCTGGGACGGTGACGAGCAGCGCATGATCGTCGAGGCGCAGGCGCTCGTCGAGCTGGACGCCGACACGGACGAGGATCTCGCCGAGGCCGAGGAGCGGCTGCTCCAGGACGAGGAGAACGGCCCGCCGATGCTCCGCGTCCGGCTGTCCGGGGCCCAGGCCCGTGCCTTCGCCAAGCGCGCCCTGGACGTGGTCAACGCCGGGCGGCCGCCGTGTCCGCTGTGCAGCCTGCCGCTCGATCCGGAAGGACACGTATGCCCGCGCCAGAACGGATACCGCCGGGGAGCGTGAGCGTCGCCGATCTGCTCGCCAAGGGTGAGCTGACCGTGCGCGGACGGATCCGTCAGGCGTCCAACGCGGTGCTCTACTGCTCCGTCTCGTACGAGGGCCTGGAGGCCCACTGCGTCTACAAGCCCGTCGCGGGGGAGCAGCCCCTGTGGGACTTCCCCGACGGGACGCTCGCCCAGCGCGAGGTGGCCGCCTACGAGATCTCCGAGGCGACCGGCTGGGAGCTGGTGCCGCCGACCGTGCTGCGGGACGGTCCGTACGGGCAGGGCATGTGCCAGCTCTGGATCGAGGCGGAGACCGGCGACGACGCGGCCCAACTGCTGGCGCTCGTCGAGGACGAGGAGCCGGGCGAGGGCTGGAAGGCGGTCGGCTTCGCCGAGGTGGGCGAGGGGCGTACGGCGCTGCTGGTGCACGCCGACGACGAGCGGCTGCGCCGCCTCGCCGTACTCGACGCGGTGATCAACAACGGTGACCGCAAGGGCGGCCATCTGCTGCCGGCGCCCGAGGGGCGGTTGTACGCCATTGATCACGGCGTCACCTTCAATGTGGAGGACAAGCTGCGCACCCTGCTCTGGGGGTGGGCGGGTGAACCCCTCAGCGCCGAGGTGCTGGCGGTGCTGGCCCGCCTGGACGGCGCACTGGCGGAGGGCACGCCGCTCGCCACCCGACTGGCCGAACTCATCACCGCGGCCGAGACCGAGGCCGTACGGGCCAGGGTCCGCGCGCTGCGCGGTACGGGCCGCCATCCTGAGCCCTCCGGCCAGTGGCCCGCCATCCCCTGGCCCCCCGTCTGAGAACCGCTCCAAGAGCGTGAACCAGCTCGCGGCCGGTCGCGCAAGAGGGCCCAACCGGCCAGGACCTCCCATCCGGTTCGTATCCGGAACATCCATCCGGTTACGCTCATGGCATGCATGCCTGGCCCGCTTCCGAGGTCCCCGCCCTGCCTGGCAAAGGCCGCGACCTCAGGATTCACGACACCTCGACCGATGGCCGAGTCACCCTCGAGCCCGGTCCCGTCGCCCGTATCTACGTCTGCGGCATCACGCCGTACGACGCGACCCATATGGGTCACGCGGCGACCTATAACGCGTTCGACCTCGTTCAGCGCGTGTGGCTCGACACGAAGCGGCAGGTTCACTACGTCCAGAACGTGACCGACGTCGACGATCCGCTGCTGGAGCGGGCGCAGCGCGACGGAGAGGACTGGGTCGGGCTCGCGGAGCGCGAGACGGCGCTCTTCCGGGAGGACATGACCGCGCTGCGGATGCTGCCGCCCCAGCACTACATCGGCGCCGTCGAGTCGATACCGGGCATCGTGCCGCTGGTGGAGCGGCTGCGCGAGACCGGAGCCGCGTACGACCTCGAAGGCGACGTCTACTTCTCCGTGGCGGCCGATCCGCACTTCGGCGAGGTCTCCCGCCTCGACGCCGAAGCCATGCGGCTGCTCTCGGCCGAGCGCGGCGGCGACCCCGACCGCCCCGGCAAGAAGAACCCGCTCGACCCGATCCTCTGGCTGGCCGCCCGTCCGGGCGAGCCGAGCTGGGACGGCGGCACCCTCGGTCGCGGCCGGCCCGGCTGGCACATCGAGTGTGTGGCCATCGCCCTCGACCATCTGGGCATGGGCTTCGACGTCCAGGGCGGCGGCAGCGATCTGGCCTTCCCGCACCACGAGATGGGCGCCTCGCACGCCCAGGCGCTGACCGGTGAGCATCCGTTCGCCCGGGCCTATGTGCACGCCGGCATGGTCGCCCTGGACGGCGAGAAGATGTCCAAGTCCAAGGGCAATCTGGTCTTCGTGTCCGCGCTGCGCCGCGACGGCGTGGACCCGGCGGCGATCCGTCTCGCGCTGCTCGCGCACCACTACCGCTCCGACTGGGAGTGGACGGACCAGGTGCTCCAGGACGCCGTGGAGCGGCTGGCGCGCTGGCGGGCCGCGGTGTCGCGGCCCGACGGTCCTTCGGCCGACGCGCTCGTGGAGGAGATCCGCGAGGCGCTGTCGGACGATCTGGACGCCCCGGCGGCCCTCGCGGCCGTCGACCGCTGGGCGGCTCTGCAGGGCTCCACGGGCGGTACGGACGAGGGGGCGCCGGGTGTGGCGTCGCGCGCGGTCGACGCGCTCCTCGGCGTCGCCCTGTAGCGATCCCGGCGGCCCGCTAGCGATCCCGGAGACTCCCCGGCCGGCCGCGGAGTTTCGGGCCCGGCCGGTCACGGACCCACATGTCCGTGTTCGGCCGGGCCGGAGACTCTGCGGCCGAACACCACGCGGCCGCGGGCGGTGTGAGGGAGTGTGAGCGCCGGTGTGCCGTGGGCCGGCGCCGGACACGACGACCCGCGTCGGCCGGCCGGACGGACCGCCCGAGCGCGGAAGCGGGGCGGCGCCCAATGGCGTCGCCCCGCTTCCCTTCCGGTCTTCCGGGTCAGTCCTCGGATGAATCTTCCTCGTCACCCGGGTCGGGACCTGGCCCCTGCTCGGGGTCCGTACCCGCCTCGGGGCCGCGCGGCGGCCGCTGGGGTCTGCCGCGGCCGCCCGAGGCGTCGCGCAGATACGACGGTCCGTCACCGCTCTCCGTGGCATGGCCCCCCGGCGGCTGGCCGGGACCGCCGTCGCGCCGGCGCAGATACCGCTCGAACTCCCGGGCGATGGCCTCGCCGGACGCCTCCGGAAGCTCGGCGGTGTCCCGCGCCTCCTCCAGCGACTGGACGTACTCCGCCACCTCGCTGTCCTCGGCGGCCAGTTGGTCGACCCCCAGCTGCCAGGCCCGCGCGTCCTCCGCCAGCTCACCCAGCGGGATCCGCAGGCCGATGAGGTCCTCCAGGCGGTTGAGGAGCGCCAGCGTCGCCTTGGGGTTGGGCGGCTGCGACACATAGTGCGGTACGGCGGCCCACAGGCTCACCGCCGGTACGCCGGCGTGCGTGCACGCCTCCTGGAGGACGCCGACGATGCCGGTCGGCCCCTCGTACCGGGTCTCCTCCAGGTCCATCGTCCTGGCCAGGTCCGCGTCCGAGGTGATCCCGCTGACCGGCACCGGCCGGGTGTGCGGGGTGTCACCGAGCAGCGCGCCCAGGATGACCACCATCTCCACGCCCAGCTCATGGGCGAAGCCCAGGATCTCGTTGCAGAACGAGCGCCAGCGCATGGACGGCTCGATACCGCGGACCAGCACCAGGTCACGGGGCTTCTCCCCGCCGACCCGCACCACGGAGAGCCGGGTGGTCGGCCAGGTGATCTTCCGCGTGCCGCCGTCCAGCCACACCGTGGGCCGGTTGACCTGGAAGTCGTAGTAGTCCTCGGCGTCGAGCGCCGCGAACACCTCGCCCTTCCACTCCCGGTCCAGGTGCGCCACCGCGGTGGAGGCTGCGTCGCCCGCGTCGTTCCAGCCCTCGAACGCGGCCACCATGACCGGGTCGATCAGCTCGGGAACCCCCTCGAGCTCGATCACCCAGTGCCTCCTTCCGAAGTTCCCTTTCGTACGCACCAACCTTACGGCTTTCCCGGTGCCCGCCCGCAGTCGCGTGCCCGCCCGGGTGAACTTCGCCGTAGTGGGGCATAGGTCCGAGAACTGATCCATCCGGAAGCAGATTCATCCGAGCTGTGACCTTGAATTTCGTCTCGGCCCTGGACGATCCGGCGTCAACGGCGCTATACATCGGATGACCGGAAGAGGTCCGATGTTCTTCACAGGGGGGCGTGCATGAGTCAGACCGTCACGGGGTTCGAGGTTCACGACATCCGTTTTCCCACCTCGGAACAGCTCGACGGCTCCGACGCCATGAACCCGGATCCCGACTACTCGGCCGCCTATGTCGTCCTGCGTACCGAGGACGGCGCCGAGGGCCACGGCTTCTGCTTCACCATCGGCCGCGGCAACGAGGTCACCGCCGCCGCCATCGAGGCACTGCGCCCCTATGTCGTCGGGCGCCCGGCCCCGCGCACCGCGGCCGATCTTGCCGCGCTCCACATCGAGCTGACCCATGACTCGCAGCTGCGCTGGCTCGGCCCGGAGAAGGGCGTGATGCACATGGCGGCGGGCGCCGTCATCAACGCCGCCTGGGACCTGGCCGCCAAGAGCGCGTCCCAGCCGGTCTGGGAGTTCCTCGCCGCGATGACACCCGAGGAACTCGTCTCGCTGGTCGACTTCCGCTATCTGACCGACGCCCTCACCCCGGACGAGGCGCTGGCCATCCTGCGCGCCGCGCAGCCGGGCCGGGCCGAGCGCGCCGCCCGGCTGCGGGCCGAGGGCTATCCCGCGTACACCACCTCACCCGGCTGGCTCGGCTACGACGACACCAAGCTGGTCACGCTCGCCGAGCAGGCGGTCGCCGACGGTTTCCGCCAGATCAAGCTCAAGGTCGGCGGCGATCTCCACGACGACGTACGGCGGATGAAGCTGGCGCGCGCCGCCGTCGGCCCCGGCATCCGGATCGCCGTCGACGCCAACCAGCGCTGGGACGTGGCCGACGCGCTGCGCTGGATGTCCGCCCTCGCCCCGTACGAACCGCACTGGATCGAGGAGCCGACCAGCCCCGACGACATCCTCGGCCATGCCGCCATCCGGGCCGGCCAGCCGGTCAAGGTGGCCACCGGCGAGCATGTCGCCAACCGGGTCGTCTTCAAGCAGCTGCTCCAGGCCGAAGCCGTCGACTTCGTCCAGATCGACGCGGCCCGGGTGGCCGGCGTCAACGAGAATCTGGCGATCCTGCTGCTCGCGGCCAAGTTCGGCGTGCCCGTCTGCCCGCACGCCGGCGGCGTCGGACTCTGCGAACTCGTCCAGCATCTCTCGATGTTCGACTACGTCGCCGTCTCCGGCAGCTGGGAGGACCGGGTCATCGAGTACGTCGACCACCTCCACGAACACTTCGCCGACCCCGTGGTGATCGACTCCGGACGGTACGTCACCCCGAGCGCGCCGGGCTTCTCCGCCCGGATGCTCCCCGAGTCGATCGCCGAACACAGCTATCCGGACGGGCCCGTCTGGCAGGCCCGCCGCACCACCGAGGAGACCGGCGCATGACGGCACCACAGGTACGGGACTTCGAGGGGCTCGGCGCCCTGGTGACCGGAGGCGCCTCGGGCATCGGCGCGGCCATCGCGACCCTGCTGCTGGAGCGGGGCGCCCGGGTCGCCGTACTGGACCGGGAGACCGCGGGAGCACCCGCCGGGACGCTGGCGCTCACGGCCGACGTCACCGACGACGCGGCGGTACGGGCGGCGGTGGACGCGGCGGCCGCCGAGTTCGGCGGGCTGCACACGGTCGTCTCCAACGCGGGCGTCGGCGCCATCGGCACCGTCCTGGACAACCCCGACGAGGAGTGGCGGCGCGTTCTCGACATCAATGTCCTCGGCATGGTCCGCACCGCCCGCCACGCCCTGCCCCATCTGCGCCGCTCCGCAGCCGACCGGCCGGGCTGTGTCTCGATCACCCAGACCTGTTCCATCGCCGCCACCGCCGGGCTGCCGCAGCGCGCCCTGTACAGCGCGAGCAAGGGCGCGATCCTGTCGCTGACCCTGGCGATGGCCGCCGACCATGTCCGCGAGGGCATCCGCGTCAACTGCGTCAACCCCGGTACCGCCGACACCCCCTGGGTCGGCCGCCTGCTCGATCAGGCCCAGGACCCGGCGGCCGAACGGGCCGCGCTCGAAGCCCGCCAGCCCACGGGACGGCTGGTCGGCGCCGGCGAGGTCGCCGCGGCCGTCGCCTATCTCGCAAGCCCCGCCGCGGCCGCCGTCACGGGAACGGCGCTCGCGGTCGACGGCGGAATGCAGGGACTGCGCCTGCGCCCCGCCACCTGAGAGCACGCTGAGCCGACACTCACCTTTGAAGGACGGGACATCCATGCCGCGACAGACCGTGGGGCGCCCCCCACTCCGCCGACTCCGTACGACGAGCGCCTCGGCCTGTGCCGTGCTGCTGGCCGTCACGGCCCTGGCGGGCTGCAACCGTGAACAGGAGAGCGGGGCCGCGGGCGGCGGCAAGGTCGGTATCGACCTGCCGCGCAGCGACAGCGACTTCTGGAACTCGTACCAGCAGTACGTCGAGAAGGGCGTCAAGGCCGGTGAGGTCGACGCGCTCTCACTGACCAACTCGCAGAACGACATCGGAAAGCTCGTCTCCAATGTCCAGGTCTTCACCGACCAGGGCGCCAAGGCCGTCATCATGGCCCCGCAGGACACCGGGGCGATAGCCGAGACGCTCCAGACGCTGAGCGAGAAGAAGATCCCCGTCATCAGCGTGGACACCCGGCCCGACAAGGGCGACGTCTACATGGTCGTACGGGCCGACAACCGCGCGTACGGCGAGAAGGCCTGCCAGTACCTGGGCGAGCAGCTCAAGGGCAAGGGCAAGGTCGTCGAGTTCCAGGGCGACCTCTCCTCCATCAACGGCCGTGACCGCTCCGAGGCGTTCAAGTCCTGCATGGAGCAGAAGTTCCCCGGCATCAGGGTCTTCGAGCTGGCCACCGACTGGAAGGGTGACGTCGCGTCGGCCAAGCTCCAGTCCACGCTCGCCGCGCACCCCGACATCAACGGCATCTACATGCAGGCGGGCGGCGTCTTCCTGCAGCCGACGCTGGCGCTGCTGGAGCAGAAGAAGCTGCTCAAGGCGCCCGGCACCCCGGGGCACATCACGATCATCTCCAACGACGGCATCCCCGAGGAACTGGACGCCATCCGGGAGGGGAAGATCGACGCCACCGTCTCCCAGCCGGCCGACCTGTACGCCAAGTACGCGCTGTACTGGGCCAAGAAGGCGCTGGCGGGGGAGACTCCCAAGGCCGGTCCGACCGACCACGAGTCCACGATCATCAAGATCCCGAACGGCTTCGAGGACCAGCTCCCCGCGCCCCTGGTGACCAAGGACAACGTGGACGACCCGAAGCTGTGGGCCAACCAGCTGGAGAAGAAGAGCTAGCCATGGAGCCCATGCAGCAGGAGGCGCCGGCCGCGGTCCACGCGGAAGGCATCGTCAAGCGCTTCGGTCCCACCGTGGCGCTCGACGGTGTCCGGCTCACTGTGCGGCCCGGCGAGTCCCACGCGCTCGTCGGGCGCAACGGCGCAGGCAAGTCCACCCTGGTCAGCGTCCTCACCGGGCTGCACAGGCCGGACGCGGGCCAGGTCAGCTTCGGCGGCGTGCCCGCGCCCGGCTTCGGGGACACCGCGGCCTGGCAGTCCAAGGTCGCCTGCGTCTACCAGAAGTCGATGGTCGTCCCCGATCTGACCGTCGCCGAGAATCTGTTCCTCAACAACTACGGTCTGGACAGCTCGGGTCCTGGCAGCCGCTTCATCAGCTGGCGGGGGCTGCGGCAGCGCGCGCGGGATCTGCTCGCGGGGTACGGAGTCGATGTCGACCCGAACGCCCGCGCGAAGGATCTCCCGGTCGAGCAGCGGCAGTTCGTGGAGATCGCGCGGGCGCTGTCCTTCGGCGCCCGGCTCATCATCCTGGACGAGCCCACGGCGCAGCTTGACGCGCGCGGGATCCAGCGGCTCTTCGACAAGCTGCGGGAGCTCCAGAGCCAGGGAGTGGCCTTCCTCTTCATCTCCCACCATCTCCAGGAGGTGTACGAACTGTGCACCGCCGTCACCGTCTACCGCGACGCCCGCCATGTGCTGACCGCCCCGGTCGCCGAGCTGTCCAAGGCGGATCTGGTGACGGCGATGACCGGGGAGTCCGCGGGCACGGCCGCCGCCTGGCACGCCGCGCGCGCGGAGCCGGTGGACGCCGGAACGGAGCCCGTGCTGCGGACCGAAGGGCTCGCCCTCGACGGGGAGTTCGAGCCGCTCGATCTCGCGGTACGGCCGGGTGAGGTGCTCGGCCTCGCGGGCGCCGCGGCCAGTGGCAACACCGCGCTGGGCGAGACCCTGGCCGGGATGCGCGCGGCGACCTCGGGGCGGATCACCGTACAGGGCAGGACGGTGAAGCCCGGCAGCGTCCCGCACGCGCTGGACGCCGGGATCGGCTACATCCCCGAGGACCGGCACCGCCAGGGGCTCGTCCTGGACCGCAGCGTCGCCGAGAACGCCACGCTCACGGTCACCGACCAGCTCGGCCCGTGGGGGACCGTACTGCCCTCCCGTACCCGGGAGTTCGCGCGGTCCATGATCGAATCGCTGGACATCAAGACCCAGGGCCCGGAGCAGCCGGTCTCCGGTCTGTCCGGCGGCAATCAGCAGAAGGTCGTCGTCGCCCGCGCCCTGGCGCGCCGGCCCAGCGCGCTGGTGGCGCTGCGGCCCACCGCGGGTGTCGACGTCAAATCGAAGGACTCGCTGCTCGGCGTGGTGCGCAGGGTGGCGGACGAGGGCAGCGCGGCCGTGATCATCTCGGACGAGCTGGACGATCTGCGGGTGTGTGACCGTGTCCTCGCGCTGTTCCACGGGCGCGTGGTGGCTTCGTTCGGGAGTGGGTGGACCGACCGGGAACTGGTCGCCGCCATGGAAGGTGTGGGGGAGCGGGAATGACCGAGACCATACGTCCGCCGGTGGCCGAGGGGACCGGAAGCGCGAGCCCGCGCGGCCGGCTCCGGCTGATCCGGTGGAGCGACTTCTCGCTGGTGCCGGTGATCCTGGTGCTGATGGTGATCGGCTTCATCGTCTCGCCGGTCTTCCTCACCTCCAACAACCTGATCAGCGTCGTCCAGCAGTCCTCCGAGCTGAGCCTGCTGGTGCTCGGCCAGGCGCTGATCCTGATCTGCGGCCGGATGGACCTGTCGCTGGAGTCGACGATCGGGATCGCGCCGGTCGTCGCCATGTGGCTGGTGCTGCCGGCGGAGGGCGGCCGCTTCGCCGGACTCGACCTGCTGCCGGTCTGGCTGGCCATCCCCGCCTGCCTGCTGGTCGGGGTGGTGATCGGGGTGGTCAACGGCTTCCTGATGCTCAAGCTGCGGGTCAACGGCTTCATCGCCACCCTCGGCATGCTCACCATGCTCCGCGGTCTCCACATCGGTATCACCGAGGGCAAGTCGATCACCGATGTGCCGGAGTCCTTCCGGTACCTGGGCAAGACCGACTGGCTGGGCGCCCCGGCCGCCGTATGGATCTGTCTGGCGCTGTTCGCCCTCGGCGGCGCGGCCCTCGCCTGGCTGCGGCACGGACGGTCGCTGTACGCCATCGGCGGCAACCCGGAGGCGGCCCGCGCCGCCGGTATCCGGGTGGACCGGATCACCTGGATCGTGCTGGCCGTCGGCGGGCTGCTCGCGGCCTTCGCCGGCATCCTCTACACCGGCCACTACGGTTCGGTCGCGGCCACCCAGGGCAACGGCTGGATCTTCCAGGTCTTCGCCGCCGCCGTCATCGGCGGTATCAGCCTCAAGGGCGGGCGTGGCACGCTCTTCGGGGCGCTGACGGGTGTGCTGACCCTTCAGCTGGTGGTGAATGTGATGACCCTCGGCGGCGTACCCGCGCTCTGGAACCAGTTCCTCAACGGCGCGATCATCATCGTCGCGCTGGTCATCTCGCGCTTCGCGAGCGGCGAGAAGCAGGACTGACCGCGCGCGGCGGGACCGGGACCGTCGGCCCACGGAGCTAGGGAGCTCCGTGGGCCGATCCGTGCCGGAGAGCCGGGTCGATCCGTGCTGGCGAGCCGGTCAGAGGGTCGATCTCAGCCACATCTCCACGCTCGCGATATGGACGGTCGCCCAGGACCTGGCCGCCTCGGCGTCCCGGTCGCGCAGCGCCGCGAGGATCGCCCGGTGCTCGTGGAGCGTACGGCTGACGGCGTCCTCCTGGGTCAGCCCGCGCCAGACCCGCGCCCGGGTGGTGGGCCCCGAGAGCCCGTCCAGGAGCGAGCAGAGCACCGAGTTGCCCGAGGACTGCACGATCCCCCGGTGGAACTCCAGATCGGACGCGACCAGCTGCTCCACCGAGGGCTGCGGTCCGAGCGCGTCCAACTGCGCGTCCAGCGCGTCGAGTTGGGACTCGGTTATCCGGGAGCTCGCCATCGCCGTGGCGGCCGGTTCCAGGATGCGGCGTACCGCGAGGAACTCCAGCACGGTGTCGTCCCGGTGGAAGTCCACGACAAAGCTCAGCGCCTCCAGCAGCAGCTGGGGGTCCAGGCTCGTGACATACGTGCCGTCGCCCTGCCGTACGTCGAGAATGCGGATGAGCGACAGGGCGCGCACCGCCTCCCGCAGTGAGTTGCGGGACAGTCCCAGCTCGGCGGCGAGCTCGCTCTCCTTCGGGAGACGGTCGCCCGGGCGCAGCGCGCCGGAGACGATCATTCCCTTGATCTTCTCGATGGCCTCGTCAGTGACAGCCACGGGCGACCTCCAGACATCCGATGTATCGGCCCCCATTATGCGTCCAGGAAGGCCGAAGAGGGGCGCTCCCAGGAAGGAAGCGCCCCTCGCCTCGCACACATGTGCCGTCGGCCGTGCGGTCAGGCCCGCTTGTCCAGCAGATCCTTGACCTGGGAGCGGATCTCGTCCGTGGCCAGGCCGCGGATCGTCAGGGTCGTACGGCGGCGCAGTACGTCGTCCACCGTCTCGGCCCACTCGTGATCACGGGCGTAGACGACCTGGGCCCAGATCTCCGGGGCGTCCGGATGGATCCGCCGGCCCAGCTCGGGATACTCGTTGGCCAGCCGCACGATGTCGAAGGACAGCGAGCCGTAGTGCGTGGCCAGATGGCGGGCGGTGTCCGGCGCCATGGACGGGCCGGTCCCGCCGCCGTCGATCAGCAGCCGGTGGGCGACCGCGTTCGGGTTGGAGATCCCCGGCAGCGGGAGCTTCTTCGGCAGATCCGCGATCGGCTCCATATGGTCGGCGAGCGGGTGTCCCGGCAGGGCCGCGAGCTTGTTCATCACCGTACGGCCGATATGGCGGAAGGTCGTCCACTTGCCGCCCGCCACCGACAGCATGCCGCCGCTGCCCTCGGTCACGACCGTCTCGCGCTTGGCCTTGGAGGTGTCGCCTGGGCCGCCGGGCAGCACCCGCAGCCCGGCGAAGGAGTAGGTGATCAGATCGCGGGACAGCTGCTGGTCACGGACGGAGAGCGAGGCCTCGTCCAGGATCTGGGTGATGTCCCGCTCGTTGACCGCGACGTCCCCGGGGTCACCCTCGTACTCCTCGTCGGTCGTACCGAGCAGCAGCATGTCCTCCCAGGGGAGGGCGAAGGTGATGCGGAACTTGTCGATGGGCGTCGCGAGCGCGGCCTTCCACGGGGCGGTGCGCTTGAGGACCAGGTGCGCGCCCTTGGACAGGCGGATGGAGGGAGCCGCGGCCGGGTCCTCCATCGTCCGCAGATGATCGACCCAGGGCCCGGTGGCGTTGAGGACCAGCCGCGCGCCGACGCCGAACTCCGTACCGTCCATACGGTCCCGCAGCTCGGCGCCCGTCACCCGGCCGCCTGTGAAGCGCAGCCCGGTGACCTCGGCGTGGTTGAGCACGGTGGCGCCCGACTCGACGGCCGCGCGGACCGTCATCAGCGCCATCCGCGCGTCGTTCATCTGGTCGTCGCCGTACACGGCCACGGCCTTCAGCCGGTCCGTACGCAGCTCGGGCACGGCCCGCCGGGCCCGCGCCGGACTGATGACATGGCCGACGCCGTCACCGAACGCGGAGAGCGCGGAGTACGCGAACACGCCCGCGCCGAGCTTGGCCGCGCCGTGCGGGCCGCCCTTGTAGACCGGCAGATAGAAGGTGAGCGGATTGGCCAGATGCGGCGCCACCTGCGTGGACACCGCACGCCGCTCGAAGTGGTTCTCCGCCACCAGCTTCACGGCGCCGGTCTGCAGATAGCGCAGACCGCCGTGGAGCAGCTTGGAGGAGGCGGAGGAGGTGGCGCCGGCAAAGTCGCCGCCGTCCACCAGAGCCACCCGCAGTCCCGACTGGGAGGCATGCCAGGCGACGGAGATGCCCAGAATGCCGCCGCCTATCACCAGGAGGTCGTACGTCGCCCTGGACAGCTGTTCCCGGGTCTCGGCGCGGCTCGGCAGGGATCCGCCGGCCAGGTGCGTCCCCAGTGCGGGGCCGCTCTGCAGGGTGCTCATTCTCGCTCCTCTTCAGCCCTCGCCGGCTCTTCGGCCGGTTGGCTGTCGCTGGGTCAGCTGTCGGGGTCGTCGAGCCAGCCCATGGTCCGCTCGACGGCCTTCAGCCAGTTCTTGTACTCGCGGTCGCGGGTCGCCGCGTCCATCCGGGGCGTCCACTCGGCGGCCCGGCGCCAGTTGGCGCGCAGCGCGTCGGTGTCCGGCCAGAAGCCCACCGCCAGACCGGCGGCGTAGGCGGCGCCGAGGCAGGTGGTCTCGGCGACCATCGGGCGCACCACCGGTGCGTCGAGGACGTCGGAGAGCGACTGCATCAGCAGGTTGTTGGCGGTCATTCCGCCGTCGACCTTGAGCGCGGTCAGCTCGACGCCGGAGTCCTTGGTCATGGCGTCACTGATCTCGCGGGTCTGCCAGGCGGTCGCCTCCAACACCGCGCGGGCGATGTGCGCCTTGGTGACATAGCCGGTCAGGCCGGCGATCACGCCACGGGCGTCGGGGCGCCAGTGCGGTGCGAAGAGACCGGAGAAGGCGGGCACGAAGTACGCGCCGCCGTTGTCCTCGACCGAGGACGCCAGGGTCTCGATCTCGGCCGCCGTATTGATCAGGCCCATCTGGTCGCGCATCCACTGCACCAGGGAGCCGGTGACCGCGATGGCGCCCTCCAGGGCGTACACCGCCTCCTGGTCGCCGATGCGGTAGCCGACGGTCGTCAGCAGGCCGTTGTAGGAGTTGACGGGCTTGTGCGCGGTGTTCATCAGCATGAAGGTGCCGGTGCCGTACGTCGACTTGGCCTCGCCCTCGGCGAAACAGGTCTGGCCGAACAGCGCGGCCTGCTGGTCGCCGAGCGCCGAGGCGACCGGGATCCCGTCCAGGACGCCGCCCTTGGCGGTGCCGTACACCTCGGCCGAGGAGCGGATCTCCGGCAGGATCGCGGCCGGGACCTTCATCGACGTGAGGATCTTCGGATCCCACTGGAGGTTGTGCAGGTTCATCAGCATCGTGCGGGACGCGTTGGTGACGTCCGTGACGTGCACACCGCCGTCGGTGCCGCCGGTCAGATTCCAGATGACCCAGGAATCCATGGTCCCGAAGAGGATGTCGCCGCGCTCGGCGCGCTCGCGCAGCCCCTCGACGTTGTCCAGCAGCCAGCGTGCCTTCGGGCCCGCGAAGTAGCTCGCGAGCGGCAGACCCGTCTCGCGGCGGAAGCGGTCCTGGCCGACGTTGCGGCCGAGCTCCCGGCAGAGCGCGTCGGTGCGGGTGTCCTGCCAGACGATGGCGTTGTGGACGGGCTCGCCGGTGTTCTTGTCCCAGAGCAGGGTCGTCTCGCGCTGGTTGGTGATGCCGATCGCCTTGACGTCGGCGGAGGTGATGCCCGCCTTCTGGATGGCGCGCTCCACGACTTCCTGGACGTTGGTCCAGATCTCGTTGGCGTCGTGCTCCACCCAGCCCGGCTTCGGGAAGATCTGCTCGTGTTCCTTCTGGTCGACCGCGACGATGCGGCCGTCCCGGTCGAAGACGATGCAGCGGCTGGAGGTGGTGCCCTGGTCGATGGCGGCGATGAACGGTCCCGTCCCGTGGGAGGAGGTGCCGGTGGTGGTTGCGTCGCTCATGGTGTCTGCTCCTGCTCGGTGCGGAGGGAAAGGGCCTCTTACGCGAATACCCAGTTGTAGTAACCGCCGGCCAGCGCGGCGCCGATCAGCGGTGCTACCACCGGTATCCAGGCGTAGCTCCAGTCGGAGCCGCCCTTGTTGGGCAGCGGCAGGAGCGCGTGCACGATGCGCGGGCCCAGGTCACGGGCCGGGTTGATGGCGTACCCGGTGGGGCCGCCCAGCGAGAGACCGATGGCCACCACGACGAACGAGGTGATCAGGACGCCGAGCACGCCGAGGCCGTTGCCCTCGTTGTTCAGGCCCTGGGTGAGGATCGCGATGACCAGGACGAACGTGCCGATGACCTCCGTGAACACGTTCTGCAGCGGGTTGCGGATCTCGGGGCCCGTGGAGAAGATGCCCAGGACCGGGCCCGCCTTGGGGGCCGCCTTCTGGTCGACGAGTCCCTCGACGGCCGGCTGCGCCGCGAGGACCTCCGGGTCGGTCAGATGGGCCTTGAACTGGCCCAGGTAGGCCACCCAGACCAGGAAGGCGCCGATCATCGCGCCGAGCAGCTGAGAGCCGACATAGAGCGGGACATCGCCCCACTTGACGCCGCCTTCGATGGCGAGGCCGACCGTGAGCGCGGGGTTGAGCAGGGCGCCGGAGACGCCGGCCGACAGATACGCGCCGACCATGACGGCGAAGCCCCAGCCGAAGCTGATGGCGAGCCAGCCCGCGTTCTGCGCCTTGGAGCGCTTGAGGACCACTCCGGCGACCACGCCGCCGCCGAGCAGGATCAGCAGGGCCGTACCCGTGACCTCACCTATGAAGATGTCGAAGTTGGACACCCGAGACTCCTTCGTCCAGGGAAAGGCAAACCTCCGGCTCACACCAGTGGTCCGAGCCCTCGGGGGTGAGGGCGTTACCGGCCCTTGGCGTTGTCACACTAACTCGTATTGCCGGTAGGTGTTCGACAATGCCGACCGCTGAACGGCAGTTTTGTCCCGCAGCCCGACTGTCGTCAAGGGTGTAGCCGCCGAAACCTCGACCCATACCGATGATCCGGCATCCGGTTCAAAAGCGCCCGGCGCCGATATCCCGGGAGACCGCGCGGGCGCATTGGCGGACGGCCGCGACCAGCTCGGACCGCAGCTCTCCGGCGGGACAGATGCGCTCCACCGCGCCGGTGACGGCTATGGCTCCGACCGGCATCCGCCGCCGGTCGTGGATGGGGGCGGCCACCGCGGCCACGCCCTCCCAGGTCTCCTCGACGTCCGCCGCCCAGCCGCGCGCCTTGGTCAGATCGAGTACCGACTCGAACGCGGCCAGACCGGTGACCGTCCGCGGCGTGAAGGCCGTGCGCTCGCTCTCGACGGCCTCGGTGTGCGCCACCGGGTCGTACGCCGAGAGCACCTTCCCCAGCGCGGTGGAGTGCAGCGGCTGCATGGCGCCCACCTCCAGGACCTGCCGGCTGTCGTCCGGGCGGAAGACGTGGTGGACGATCAGGACGCCCTGCTGGTGCACGACCCCCAGATGGACGCTCTCGCCGCTGGAGCGGGCCAGATCGTCCGTCCAGACCAGGGCGCGGGCCCGCAGCTCGTGCACGTCCAGATAGCTGTTCCCGAGCCGCAGCAGCTCGGCCCCCAGCTGGTAGCGGCCGGAGGCCGCGTCCTGCTCGACGAAGCCCTCCGCCTGGAGGGTGCGCAGAATCCCGTGGGCCGTGCCCTTGGCCAGCCCCACCGAGGCGGCGATGTCGGACAGGCCGAGCCGGCGCTCGCCGCCCGCGAGCAGCCGCAGCATCGCCGCCGCCCGCTCCAGCGACTGGATGTTCTTCGCCATCGGACCCGGACCTCCACTACGTTCGACCATGCTGAACACTATCGGTCGATGTCGACCTTTTCCCACTGTGGGAGAGAGCCCGTCAAGGACCACGCGCCCCGGATCTTTCCGTGGACAGGATGCCGTCCGTCCGGCGGTATGCCACACCGCGAAGGGGTCCGCCCGGCTACGCTGGCCGAGTGCGTCTGCCATCAGCAGGCGCAAAGCCGACAGCCGTCGCAGCCCAGGGAGTACTTTCATGGCCTCGTTGCCGACCCCCTCCACCGACAGCCGCACCCGCATCGATGCCCTCCGTGAGGCGCTCGCCACCCGTGTGGTGGTGGCCGATGGCGCGATGGGCACGATGCTCCAGGCCCAGGACCCGACGCTCGAGGACTTCCAGGATCTGGAAGGCTGCAACGAGATCCTGAACGTGACACGCCCGGACATCGTCCGCTCCGTGCACGAGGAGTACTTCGCGGTCGGCGTCGACTGTGTCGAGACCAATACCTTCGGTGCCAACCATTCGGCGGCGAACGAGTACGACATCGCGCACAGGATCGTGGAGCTGTCCGAGGCCGGTGCCCGCATCGCCCGTGAGGTCGCCGACGAGTTCACCGCCGAGGACGGCCGCCAGCGCTGGGTGCTCGGCTCGGTGGGCCCCGGCACCAAGCTGCCCTCACTCGGCCACATCGCGTACGACGTACTGCGCGACGGCTACCAGCAGAACGCCGAGGGCCTCCTCGCGGGCGGCGCGGACGCCCTGATCGTGGAGACCACGCAGGACCTCCTCCAGACCAAGTCGAGCCTCATCGGTGCCCGCCGCGCGATGGACGCGCTGGGTGTGAACGTGCCGCTGATCTGTTCGCTTGCCTTCGAGACGACGGGCGTCATGCTGCTCGGTTCCGAGATCGGCGCGGCGCTCACCGCCCTGGAACCGCTCGGCATTGACCTCATCGGCCTCAACTGCTCCACCGGCCCGGCGGAGATGAGCGAGCACCTGCGCTACCTGGCCCGCCATTCGCGCACGCCGTTGATGTGCATGCCGAACGCGGGCCTGCCCGTACTGACCAAGGACGGCGCCCACTTTCCACTCGGTCCGGAGGGCCTGGCAGACGCCCAGGAAGCGTTCGTCAACGACTACGGACTGTCCCTGATCGGCGGCTGCTGCGGTACGACGCCCGAGCATCTGCGGCAGGTCGTCGAGCGGGCCCGCGAGCTCACCCCCGCCGTCCGCGAGCCGCGCCCCGAGCCGGGCGCCGCCTCCCTCTACCAGACGGTGCCCTTCCGCCAGGACACCTCGTACCTCGCCATCGGTGAGCGGACGAACGCCAACGGGTCGAAGAAGTTCCGCGATGCCATGCTGGAGGGCCGCTGGGACGACTGTGTGGAGATGGCCCGCGACCAGATCCGCGAGGGCGCCCACCTGCTCGACCTCTGCGTCGACTATGTCGGCCGGGACGGCGTCGCCGACATGGCGGAGCTGGCGGGACGGTTCGCCACCGCCTCCACCCTGCCGATCGTGCTGGACTCCACCGAGCTGAACGTCCTGCAGGCCGGACTGGAGAAGCTCGGTGGCCGCGCGGTCATCAACTCCGTCAACTACGAGGACGGCGACGGCCCCGAGTCGCGCTTCGCCAAGGTCACCGAGCTGGCGGTCGAGCACGGCGCCGCGCTGATCGCGCTGACCATCGACGAGGAGGGCCAGGCCCGTACCGTCGAGCACAAGGTCGCCATCGCGGAGCGGCTGATCGACGACCTGACCGGCAACTGGGGCGTGCTCGAGTCGGACATCCTCATCGACACCCTGACCTTCACCATCTGCACCGGCCAGGAGGAGTCGCGGAAGGACGGCATCGCCACCATCGGGGCGATCCGCGAACTCAAGCGCCGCCACCCCGACGTCCAGACCACGCTGGGTCTGTCCAACATCTCCTTCGGCCTCAACCCGGCGGCCCGCATCGTCCTCAACTCCGTCTTCCTCGACGAGTGCGTCAAGGCCGGCCTGGACTCCGCGATCGTGCACGCCTCGAAGATCCTGCCGATCGCGCGCCTGGAGGAGGAGCAGGTCAAGGTCGCTCACGACCTCATCTACGACCGGCGCAGCGAGGGCTACGACCCGCTGCAGAAGCTCATGGAGCTCTTCGAGGGCGTCAACACCAAGTCGATGAAGGACGGCCGGGCCGAGGAACTGCGCGCCCTGCCGCTGGACGAGCGCCTCCAGCGCCGCATCATCGACGGCGAGAAGAACGGCCTGGAGGCCGACCTCGACGAGGCGCTGCAGACCCGGCCGGCCCTGGACATCGTCAACGAGACGCTGCTGGAAGGCATGAAGGTCGTCGGCGAGCTGTTCGGCTCCGGCCAGATGCAGCTGCCGTTCGTCCTCCAGTCCGCCGAGGTCATGAAGACCGCGGTCGCCCACCTCGAACCGCACATGGAGAAGACCGACGCCGACGGCAAGGGCACCATCGTGCTCGCCACCGTCCGCGGCGACGTCCATGACATCGGCAAGAATCTCGTCGACATCATCCTCTCCAACAACGGCTACAACGTGGTGAATCTGGGCATCAAGCAGCCCGTCTCCGCGATCCTGGAGGCCGCCGAGGAACACCGGGCGGATGTCATCGGCATGTCCGGTCTGCTGGTGAAGTCGACCGTGATCATGAAGGAGAACCTGCAGGAGCTGAACCAGCGCCGGATGGCGGCCGACTACCCGGTGATCCTCGGTGGCGCGGCGCTGACCCGGGCGTATGTCGAGCAGGATCTGCACGAGATCTACGAGGGCGAGGTCCGCTACGCCCGCGACGCGTTCGAGGGCCTGCGCCTGATGGACGCCCTGATCGCCGTCAAGCGCGGTGTCCCCGGAGCCACCCTCCCCGAGCTGAAGCAGCGCCGGGTCAAGGCCACGGCGAACACCGTGGTGGAGGAGCGCCCCGAGGAAGGCGCGGTCCGCTCGGACGTCGCCGTCGACAACCCCGTCCCGACACCGCCGTTCTGGGGCACCCGCGTCGTCAAGGGCATCCAGCTCAAGGAGTACGCCTCCTGGCTGGACGAAGGCGCGCTCTTCAAGGGGCAGTGGGGTCTCAAGGAGGCCCGCAAGGGCGGCCCCAGCTACGAGGAGCTGGTGGAGACCGAGGGCCGCCCCCACCTGCGCGGCTGGCTGGACCAGCTGCACACCCAGAACATGCTGGAAGCCGCCGTGGTCTACGGCTACTTCCCCTGCGTGTCCAAGGGGGACGACCTGATCCTGCTCAACGACGACGGCTCCGAGCGCACCCGCTTCACCTTCCCGCGCCAGCGCCGCGGCCGCCGGCTGTGCCTGGCGGACTTCTTCCGCCCGGAGGAGTCCGGCGACGTGGATGTCGTCGGCCTGCAGGTCGTCACCGTCGGCTCGAAGATCGGCGAGACGACCGCGGAGCTGTTCGAGAGGAACGCCTACCGCGACTACCTCGAACTGCACGGGCTGTCCGTCCAGCTCGCCGAGGCGCTCGCCGAGTACTGGCACGCCCGGGTGCGCTCCGAGCTGGGCTTCGCGGGCGAGGACCCGTCCGACGTCGAGGACATGTTCGCCCTGAAGTACCGGGGCGCCCGCTTCTCGCTCGGCTACGGGGCCTGCCCCGACCTGGAGGACCGGGCGAAGATCTCCGACCTGCTGGAGCCCGAGCGGATCGGGGTGCGGCTCTCCGAGGAGTTCCAGCTCCACCCCGAGCAGTCCACCGACGCCATCGTCATCCACCATCCCGAAGCGAAGTACTTCAACGCGCGCTGACCCGGCAGCCGGCGCGGCCGGCCCGCTGTGAGGCGGGCCGGACCGCTCCGCGGGAAACCGAGCGGCACGAGAAGCGGACGAGTCGTACACTTATCGGTCCAGTGCAGGCCGGTCGCCTGTCCCGGTGGGGTAACCCTGCGGGAAAGGCGACCGGCCTTCTCGTCCCTCATGGAGGTGTGCCGGATGACCAGTACGGTCCCCGCGTCCCTGACCCGAACGGCCGAAGGCTCCGCTCTTCAGGCCGTCCTTCTCGACATGGACGGCACCCTGGTCGACACCGAGGGATTCTGGTGGGACGCGGAGGTGGAGGTCTTCAAGGACCTCGGATTCGTTCTCGACGAGTCCTGGCGCCATGTGGTGGTCGGCGGGCCCATGACCCGCAGCGCCGGCTTCCTCATCGAGTCCACCGGCGCCGCCGTCACCCTCGCCGAACTGACCGTGCTGCTCAACGACAAGTTCGAGGAGCGCATCGGGCGCGGGGTGCCGCTGATGCCGGGCGCCACCCGGCTGCTCACCGAACTGGCCGCGCACGAGGTGCCCACCGCCCTGGTCTCCGCCTCGCACCGGCGCATCATCGACCGGGTCCTGGACTCGCTCGGACCCGAGTACTTCGCGCTCACCGTCGCGGGCGACGAGGTGCCCCGTACGAAGCCGCACCCGGACCCGTATCTGCTCGCCGCGCGGGGCCTGGGCGTCGATCCCGCGCGCTGTGCCGTCGTCGAGGACACGGCCACCGGGGTGGCCGCGGCCGAGGCCGCCGGCTGCCGGGTGGTCGCCATCCCCTCCGTCGCCCCGATCGCCCCCGCCGACGGGCGCATGATCGTCGGGTCGCTCGAAGAGGTCGATCTGGTATTTCTGCGCGGCATGATGACGCGCGGCCACTGATCCGCTGACTGAGCGTGGCGCAGGAATGTATTCGGAAACTCTCGGCATTGGCCCGGATATTTTCCGTTACCCCCGCGCCCCTCAATCATGATCCTTGCAAACGGCTCCAGGAGTGACGTTTATCACCTGCGGCCTCATCGACAGGGGCGGGCGAGGATGATCCATGCCGGGCGGACGTGGGCCCACCTGTCACGTTGTGTCCCGATTGGTTAATCGGTGTACGGAAGATTCCATAGCCCGGATATCAACACGCCGCTATTTCCGATCACTGTGTGATTACGTTTCACATCGGGCCCGTTCAGGCATTCCTGATGCCTCCGACTAATCTCATGGCGAGTACTTCGCCGCATCAACGACATGTCCCGACAGCCACCAAGTCGCCATGTACACAGGACCGATCGCCCTGTATCCCGGCCCGATCGCACTGCCCCGAACGGGTGGAAGCGGCGGAGTCTCCCATGTGCCGCCGTAGCTCAGTGCCGGATGAGGGAGTACGTCCAGGATGAACCGCAAGACTTTGGTGCTGTCGGCCGTCGCCGGCCTGCTTGCGCCCGCGCTCGCCGGTTGCGGCGGCTCGGACGGTGGCTCCGGCGGCGGAGATGCCATTGTCGTGGGCACCACGGACCAGTACATCGCCACGAAGGACGGGCCCGCACCGCTGGACCCGGCCTACGCGTACGACACCGGCTCGTGGAACGTCCTGCGCCAGACCATCCAGACCCTGATGCATGTGCCGCGCGGCGGCGGTGCGCCGGTCCCCGACGCCGCCTCCGCGTGCGGGTTCACGGACAACGCGAACGAGAGCTACCGCTGCACCCTGCGCGACGGGCTGAAGTTCTCCGACGGCGACCCGGTCACGCCCGACGATGTGAAGTTCTCCATCCAGCGGGTCCTGGACATCAAGGACCCCAACGGCGCGTCCGGGCTGCTGACCAACATCGACACGATGGAGACCAACGGCGACTCCGAGATCGTCTTCCATCTCAAGACGCCCGACGCGACCTTCCCGTACAAGCTGTCCACCCCGGTGGCCGGCATCCTCAGCCCGAAGTCCTACGAGCCGAAGAAGCTCCGTGCGGGCTTCGAGGTGGAGGGCTCGGGCCCGTACACCTTCAAGGCCGAGGTCAAGGGCGACGCGGTCGTCAAGGCGGTCTTCACCAAGAACCCGGAGTACAAGGGCGACCTCAAGCTGCAGAACGACAAGGTCGAGCTGCGGCCCTTCACCGAGGCCGAGACCATGGGCAAGGCGCTCGACTCGGGCGACATCGATGTGATGACCCGCGCCATGCTGCCCACCCAGGTCCAGTCGATGGTCGAGAACCCGAAGGACGGCATCGAGCTCACCGAGATGCCGGGTCTGGAGATCCGCTACCTCGGCTTCGACACCGACGCCCCGACCGCCAAGGAGAAGGCGGTACGCCAGGCCATGGCGTACACCATCGACCGCGGTCAGATCGTCACCAAGGTGTACGGGGCCATGGCCGAGCCGCTGTACTCGCTCATCCCGTCGAGCGTCACCACGCACACCAACTCGTTCTTCAACAAGTACGGCAACCCCAATCCGGCCAAGGCCGCCCAGATGCTCCAGGACGCGGGCATCAGCACCCCCGTGAAGCTCACGCTGAACTTCACCACGGACCACTACGGCGAGGCCACGGAGAAGGAGTTCGAGACCCTCAAGGACCAGCTCAACGGCAGCGAGCTCTTCGATGTCTCCATCAAGGGAACGCCGTGGAAGTCCTTCCGGCCGAACCAGACCAAGGGTGAGTACGCCGTCTACGGAATGGGCTGGTTCCCGGACTTCCCCGACCCGGACAACTACATCGCGCCCTTCCTCGACAAGGACAACTTCCTCAACACCCCGTACGACAACAACACCCTGCGCAGCAAGCTGATACCGGAGTCGCGCCTCGAGGCCGACCGCAGCGCCGCCACGGAGACCTTCGCCAAGATCCAGGACATCGTCGCCGAGGACGTACCGGTGCTGCCGCTCTGGCAGGGCAAGCAGTACGTCGCCTCCCGCGACGACATCGCCGGCGTGGAGTGGGCGGTCAACTCGTCAGCGGAACTGCTCCTGTGGGAGCTCCGCCGCGGCACAGGCGCCCCCTGATGACCCGTCCGGCCGCGTGGGCACTTCCCGCGCGGCCGGAGACGGACCCCCCTCGCGGCGGCGCCGCTGACGAGTCGTGGAGGGTTACTGGGCGCCGGGGCGCACCAGCCCGCTCTCGTACGCGTACACCGCGGCCTGCACCCGGTCGCGAATGCCCAGCTTCGTCAGCACATGGCCCACATGCGTCTTGACCGTGGTCTCACTGACGAAGAGATCCGCGGCGATCTCCGCGTTGGACAGCCCGCGGGCGACCAGCTTCAGCACCTCGACCTCACGCTCGGTCAGGGTGTTCAGGGTGTCGGGCACCTGCTCGTCGCCGGACGGCAGATGATCCGCGTACTTGTCGAGCAGCCGGCGCGTGATGCTCGGAGCCAGCATCGCCTCGCCGGCCGCGACCACACGGATGGCCTGCACCAGCTCATTGGCGGGCGCGTCCTTGAGCAGAAAGCCACTGGCCCCCGCCCGCAGCGCCTCCACCACGTACTCGTCGAGGTCGAAGGTGGTCAGCACCAGCACCTTCGCCGGACCGTCCCGGCCCGGACCGGTGATCTGGCGGGTCGCCTCGACCCCGTCCATCCGGGGCATCCGGATGTCCATCAGCACCACATCGGGCTGCAGTGCGCGGACCTGGTCGATGGCCTGGAGGCCGTCCCCGGCCTCGCCGACGACCGCGATGTCGTGCTCCGCCTCCAGGATCATCCGGAAGCCGGTGCGCAGCAGCGGCTGGTCGTCGACCAGTAGGACGCGGATCGCCACGGGGAAACTCCTTCGCTAGACCGGCCCCATTCTGCCTTGACGGCCCCGCCCCGATCCCTCCGGGCACGGTGGCCCTACGCGGTCTCCGGCCCTACGCCGTCTCCGGCACGCCCTGCCCGGCCGGTGCGACGCTCAGCGGATACACCGGAGGTGTGCCGCCGAATTCCGGACAGACCGCCTGGTGGTCGCACCAGCCGCACAGCTTGGTGGGCCGCGGCCGCCAGTCACCCGACTCGGTGGCGAGCCTGATCGCCTCCCACAGCGCCAGCAGCTTGCGCTCCACCCGCTCGAGATCCGCCTCCACCGGGTCGTACGACATCACCTCGCCGCTGCCCAGATACACCAGCTGCAGCCGGCGGGGCACCACACGCTTCAGCCGCCAGATCACCAGGGCGTAGAACTTCATCTGGAACAGCGCCCCCTCCGCGTACTCGGGGCGGGGGGCCTTGCCCGTCTTGTAGTCGACGATCCGGACCTCGCCGGTGGGCGCCACATCGACGCGGTCGATCACCCCGCGCAGCCGCAGCCCCGAGTCGAGCTCCGTCTCGACGAACAGCTCCCGCTCCGCGGGCTCCAGACGCGTCGGATCCTCCAGCGAGAACCACCGCTCCACCAGCCGCTCCGCCTCACCCAGCCAGCGCGTCAGCCGCTCGCCCTCCGGGTCCTGCGCGAACAGCTCGCCCAGCTCGGGCCTGGCCTCCAGCAGCCGGTCCCACTGGCCGGGGATCAGCGCCTTCGCCCGCGGCGCCGTGCGCTCGGCCGCCGGGGCGTCGAAGAGCCGCTCCAGCACCGCGTGCACCAGCGTGCCCCGGGTCGCCGCCTCGCTCGGCTTCTCCGGCAGCTTGTCGATCACCCGGAACCGGTACAGCAGGGGGCACTGCATGAAGTCGCCGGCACGCGACGGAGACAGTGAGGAGGGCGGCACGCTCGTACTCATGACGCAGACCCTACGACCCGACACTGACAGCGAGCCGAATACCATCGACCACAGAGCCACTCGCACCGCATGATCGAGCGAGCGACGCTGCCGCGAACGAAGGGAACCCGTGAAAGAGGACGACGAGAGCGGCGAGAACAGGCGGCCGCAGCCCGGCACGGGGAACACGGGCCCCGGCGGGAAGCCGCCGAAGCGCGACAACCCCGGCGGCGGCATTCTCATGGGCCGCCCCTTCGGCGTGCCGGTCTACGTCGCCCCCAGCTGGTTCCTGGTGGCCGCGCTCATCACCTGGATCTTCGGTGGCCAGCTCGACCGGGTGCTGCCCGAGCTCGGGAACCTCCGGTATCTGGTGTCCCTCTTCTTCGCGGTCGCCTTCTACGCCTCCGTACTCGTCCACGAACTGGCCCACACGGTCGCCGCCCTGCGCTTCAAGCTGCCGGTGCGCCGGATCCAGCTCCAGTTCTTCGGCGGGGTCTCCGAGATCGAGAAGGAGTCCGAGACCCCGGGCCGCGAGTTCATCCTCGCCTTCGTGGGCCCGCTGCTCTCGCTGGTGCTCTCCGGCGTCTTCTACCTGGGGCTGCTGGCCGTCGAGCCCGGTACGGTCCCCGGCGTCCTGCTCGCCGGCCTGATGGTCTCGAACCTGATCGTCGCCGCCTTCAACCTGCTGCCCGGCCTTCCGCTGGACGGCGGCCGGATGCTGCGCGCGGTGGTCTGGAAGATCACCGGCAAGCCGATGAGCGGCACCGTCGCCGCCGCCTGGGTCGGCCGGGGTCTCGCCGTCGCCGTCCTCATCGGCCTGCCGCTGCTCACCCGTACCGGAGCCCTCGGCACGTCGGCGGCGAAGGTCAGCGGCATGGAGACCGTCACCGACGCGCTGCTCGCCGCCATCCTCGCGGCGATCATCTGGACCGGCGCGGGCAACAGCCTGCGGATGGCCAGACTCCGCGAACACCTCCCCGAGCTGCAGGCCCGGGCGCTCACCCGGCGTGCGGTGCCGGTCGAGTCCAGCACGCCGCTCTCCGAGGCCCTGCGCCGGGCCAACGAGGCGGGGGCCCGCGCCCTGGTCGTGGTGGACGGCCACGGTGACCCGATGGCGATCGTCAGGGAGGCCGCGATCGTCGGCGTCCCGCAGCACCGCCGCCCCTGGGTCGCGGTGAGCGGCCTCGCCCAGGACCTCACGGACGGCATGAAGGTCCCCGCGGACCTGGCGGGAGAAGCCCTCCTGGACCGCCTCCGGGCGAGCCCGGCGACGGAGTACCTGGTGCTGGAAGAGACCGGCGAGATCTATGGAGTCCTGTCCACGGCGGACGTGGAACGGGCCTTCGTCTCCGCGATGGCGCGTCCGCGGTAGGTGGTTGCGGGTGCGTTTCGCCGTCCGGCGGGGGGTGCGGGTGCGGGCCGTTCGTCGTGGTGCGGGTGCGTTTTGCCGTCCGGCGGGGGTGGGGGTGCGGGTCCGTTCGTCGTGGTGCGGGTGCCGGGGGTTCCGGAGGCGCGTGTCCGGACTGCATGATTTACGGCGCCGTGCGGGCCGGACGTTTGGTGCGGCTTGGTGTGCGCCACAAATCACGCTCTACGTCCGGACACACACCTCCTGCACCCCCGCCCCCCTCCCGCCGTCGGCCCGCCACCCCGCTCGGCCCCGCCTGGGGAAGGGTGGGGACGCGCGCGCCCGTGGCACGAGGGCCGCTCCTCTCGTGTGACGACCGCCCGTCTCCACGACCGCCGGCGAGTGAGCCGAAGGGCGCGCCGCTGTCGAAAGGGAGAACGCGCACAGGTTCGTGAGGAACGAGCGAACCGAGCACGATCGACCGTCGACAGTGGCATAAAGCGCCCGGAGGCGAACCGAGCCCTTAAAAAGTGCGGCTAGGCTGGTCGCATGTCCGAACCGACCGGTGCCGCCCGTCGTCGCGGCCCCTTCAAGGTCGGGGACCAGGTCCAGCTCACCGACCCCAAGGGACGCCACTACACCTTCACGCTCGAAGCCGGGAAGAATTTCCACACCCACAAAGGGTCCTTCCCGCACGACGAGCTGATTGGTGCTCCCGAGGGCAGTGTTGTCCGTACCACGGGAAACGTCGCCTACCTCGCGCTGCGCCCCCTGCTCCCCGACTATGTCCTGTCCATGCCCCGCGGCGCCGCCGTGGTCTATCCGAAGGACGCCGGCCAGATCCTGGCCTTCGCCGACATCTTCCCCGGCGCACGCGTCGTCGAGGCGGGTGTGGGCTCCGGCTCGCTCAGCAGTTTCCTGCTGCGTGTCATCGGCGACCAGGGCATGCTGCACTCCTACGAGCGCCGCCAGGACTTCGCCGATATCGCACAGCAGAATGTGGAGCGCTATTTCGGCGAACCGCATCCCGCCTGGCAGCTGACGGTCGGTGACCTTCAGGACAATCTGTCGGACACGGACGTCGACCGCGTGATCCTGGACATGCTCGCCCCCTGGGAGTGCATCGAGGCCGTTTCCAAGGCGCTCGTCCCCGGCGGCATCCTCTGTGCCTACGTCGCGACGACCACTCAGCTGGCCCGTACCGTGGAGACGATCAGGGAGTTCGGCACGTTCAACGAGCCGGCCGCCTGGGAGTCGATGATCCGTAACTGGCATGTCGAGGGCCTGGCCGTGCGTCCGGACCACCGGATGATCGGTCACACCGGCTTCCTGGTGACCGCTCGTCGTCTCGCGGACGGTGTCGAGCCGCCGCTGCGCCGTCGTCGGCCCGCCAAGGGCGCGTACGGCGACGACTACGACGGCCCCGGAAGCGGCTCACGCGGCTGAGCCGGCCCTGTCCAGACCGCCCATCAACACGACGGCACCGCCGCCGAGTTCCCGTTCACCCACGGGAAGTCGGCGGCGGTGTCTTTATGTTGGACTTACGGACCCCGCTGTTCCGCCTTGCTGTGACCTGTGGCACGATGCTGACTCCCTCCCCCCATTGGCTAATTCGTCACAGGAGACACTCCGCGTGCAGATCTCCGACGTCCCGGACCTCGCGCATACCCGGCCCCGCCCGGTGCACTGGCTCGCGACAGCCACCGCGATGGCGTCCGTGGTGGCCCTGGCGGGTCTGCTGCAGCCCGGCGCCGCCACCGCGTCCCAGTCGGGCTCGGGCCGCGAGGCGGCCGGGAGCCCCGACCGGGCCCCGCTTCCGGCTCCCGATCCTGCCGCTGTGGACTTCCCGCTGGAGTGCGCCGGAGCGGGCACGGTCGTCACGCGGAAGGCTTCCGGCGACCTCGACGGGGACGGCAGCCCCGAGACCGTGGCGGCGGTCAGGTGCCGGACGAACTCGGGCACCCCGCCGACCGGCGTGTATGTGCTGACCAGGACGGGCGAGTCCGAGCCACGGATCGTGGCGACGCTGGTGGACCCGGAGGACAAGCAGAGCGTCACCGGCGACTTCGCGATACGGGACGGGGTGGTCCTGGCGACCCTGCTCGGCTACTCCGGTCCCGAGGTGCCGAGCTGCTGTCCTGACCAGGAGGAGCGGGTCTCCTGGCAGTGGAAGAACGGCGCGTTCGCACGCAGTGAGCAGCCCGAAGCACGGAGTGTGTGACCCGTCACTCCGGGTGGCTCACGGCCAGGTGGCTCTATTCCGCGTCGGGCCCGTACACCTCGACCCTGTCCGAAACACGACGTACGTGGATGCAGTCGCCGGGGCACTCCTTGGCCGAATCGACGACGTCGCGCAGCAGCGGCAGCGGTACCCGCGTCGTCGCGCCGGGGGCCTGGAGCAGCTCGTCGTCGGAGCTCTTCACATAGGCCAGTCCGTCGATGTCCAGCTCGAAGACGTCGGGGGCATACTGGGCACAGATCCCGTCGCCGGTGCAGAGGTCCTGGTCGATCCAGACCTCCAGCGGTTCACCGGTCCCGGTGACGCCCTCGGTGGGGGCCTCCTGCTGCACGGTCATCTCTCCTGCCGTTTGCTGCGCCGGATGGCGCGATCTGGCGTAAGTCGCGCCAGCCCTGACGGGTGTTGAACAGTTCGACGATACAACCGGCCGCTTTCCGATGTTGATCGGTGGGTATTCCCCTGGCGTAAGGGAGAGCGCAAGGGTGAAGATCGGTCACAGCCCGACAGTCTTTGTGATCTAGGGGTTTCAATCATCACCCACCCAGGTAGGGTCAGGAAGCGTCCAGCTCCCCTTGGAGGAGGTGAGGACCGTGGCAGCCCACGACGACGACATCAACCGCGGCATCCGGCCGGGGCGGGGGTCTGAAGACCCAGCCGGCCAGGTTGCCTATCTCGAGCAGGAAATCGCCGTCCTGCGACGTAAGCTCGCCGACTCTCCGCGGCACACGAGGATTCTCGAAGAGCGGATCGTCGAGTTGCAGACGAGCCTGGCAGGCGTGTCCGCACAGAATGAGCGGCTCGCCAATACGCTGCGTGAGGCCCGCGACCAGATCGTGGCCCTCAAGGAAGAGGTCGACCGGCTCGCGCAGCCGCCGGCCGGCTTCGGTGTGTTTCTGCAGTCGAATGAGGACGGTACGGCCGATATTTTCACCGGGGGCCGCAAGCTCCGGGTGAATGTCAGCCCCGGCGTCGAGCTCGAAGAGCTCAGGCGTGGCCAGGAAGTCATGCTCAATGAGGCGCTCAATGTGGTCGAGGCCATGGAGTACGAGCGCGCCGGGGACATCGTCACCCTCAAGGAGATCCTTGAGGACGGCGAGCGCGCCCTGGTGGTCGGGCACACCGACGAGGAACGGGTGGTGCGGCTCGCCGAGCCGCTGCTGGACATCACCATCCGCCCCGGCGACGCCCTCCTGCTCGAACCCCGCTCCGGCTATGTCTACGAAGTGGTTCCCAAGAGCGAGGTCGAGGAGCTGGTCCTCGAAGAGGTCCCGGACGTCGACTACGACAAGATCGGCGGTCTGGGCGGCCAGATCGAGATGATCCGCGACGCGGTCGAGCTTCCGTACCTCCACCCGGACCTCTTCAAGGAACACGAACTGCGGCCGCCGAAGGGCATCCTGCTCTACGGCCCGCCCGGCTGCGGCAAGACACTGATCGCCAAGGCCGTGGCGAATTCGCTCGCCAAGAAGGTCGCCGAGGTGACCGGCCAGCCCACGGGGAAGAGCTACTTCCTCAACATCAAGGGCCCCGAGCTCCTCAACAAGTACGTCGGTGAGACCGAGCGGCATATCCGCCTGGTCTTCCAGCGTGCCCGGGAGAAGGCGAGCGAGGGTACCCCCGTCATCGTCTTCTTCGACGAGATGGAATCCCTCTTCCGCACCCGCGGATCCGGTGTCAGCTCGGACGTGGAGAACACCATCGTCCCCCAGCTGCTCGCCGAGATCGACGGGGTGGAGGGCCTGGAGAACGTCATCGTCATCGGCGCCTCCAACCGCGAGGACATGATCGACCCCGCGATCCTGCGGCCCGGCCGGCTCGATGTGAAGATCAAGATCGAGCGTCCGGACGCGGAGGCCGCGAAGGACATCTTCGCGAAGTACCTGACGGCGACCCTGCCGCTGCACGTGGACGACATCTCCGAGCACAAGGGCTCGAAGGAAGCCGCGGCGCACGGAATGATCCAGTCCGTCGTGGAGCAGATGTACGCGGAGTCCGAGGAGAACCGCTTCCTCGAGGTCACGTACGCCAACGGCGACAAGGAAGTCCTGTATTTCAAGGACTTCAACTCCGGCGCGATGATCCAGAACATCGTCGACCGGGCCAAGAAGATGGCCATCAAGGCCTTCCTCGACCACAACCAGAAGGGCCTCAGGGTCTCCCATCTCCTCCAGGCGTGTGTGGACGAGTTCAAGGAGAACGAGGACCTGCCGAACACCACCAACCCGGACGACTGGGCCAGGATCTCCGGTAAGAAGGGCGAGCGGATCGTGTTCATCCGCACCCTGGTGACCGGAAAGCAGGGCGCGGACACCGGACGCTCCATCGACACGGTGGCGAACACCGGTCAGTACCTGTAGATCGCAGACCGGCTGCGGATGCCCGGAAGGGCATCCGCAGCCGGTTGTTTTCCCCCGCACCGTCCACCACACCAGGCAATGATGGAAATGATCTCCCCACCGGCGCAGAGGCGTTTAGGCTCTTTCGTACCGCCACGTCGCGCAGTGCGGGGACGGGCACCGCACACGCACCGGAGAGACAGCGGTACTTGAGCGCCGCTCCCGAGGGGAGCGCCGCCGGGCAAGGAGGGCCGCATGACCGTACGGCGAGTAATGGGCATCGAGACGGAGTACGGCATCTCCGTCCCGGGTCACCCGAACGCCAATGCCATGCTCACCTCGTCCCAGATCGTCAACGCCTACGCGGCGGCGATGCACCGGGCGCGCCGCGCCCGCTGGGACTTCGAGGAGGAGAATCCGCTGCGGGACGCCCGTGGCTTCGACCTCGCCCGAGAGACGGCCGACTCCAGTCAGCTCACCGACGAGGACATCGGCCTGGCCAATGTGATCCTCACGAACGGTGCGCGGCTGTACGTCGACCACGCCCACCCCGAGTACAGCTCTCCCGAGATCACCAACCCGCGTGACGCCGTCCTCTGGGACAAGGCCGGCGAGCGCATCATGGCCGAGGCGGCCGAGCGCGCCGCCCAGCTTCCCGGCGCGCAGCCGATCCATCTGTACAAGAACAACACCGACAACAAGGGCGCTTCCTACGGCACGCACGAGAACTACCTGATGAAGCGGGAGACCCCCTTCTCGGACATCGTGCGCCATCTGACGCCGTTCTTCGTCTCGCGCCAGGTCGTCACCGGTGCGGGCCGGGTCGGCATCGGCCAGGACGGGCATGAGCACGGCTTCCAGATCAGCCAGCGCGCGGACTATTTCGAGGTCGAGGTGGGTCTTGAGACCACTCTCAAGCGCCCCATCATCAACACCCGCGACGAACCGCATTCGGACGCGGAGAAGTACCGCCGGCTGCATGTGATCATCGGCGACGCGAATCTGTCGGAGATCTCCACCTATCTCAAGCTCGGTACGACCTCGCTCGTCCTGTCCATGATCGAGGACGGCTTCATCAATGTCGACCTGGCCGTCGACCAGCCGGTCCGTACGCTCCACCAGGTCTCGCACGACCCGACCCTCGCCCGTCTGGTCACGCTCCGCAGCGGCCGGACACTCACGGCTGTCCAGCTCCAGATGGAGTACTTCGAGCTGGCGAGAAAGTATGTCGAGGAGCGGTACGGCGCTGACGCCGACGAGCAGACCAGGGATGTCCTGGGCCGTTGGGAGGACACGCTCAACCGGCTGGAGAACGATCCGATGAGCCTGTCGGGCGAGCTCGACTGGATCACCAAGCGGGAGGTCCTGGAGGGCTACCGCCGCAGGGACGGCCTGGACTGGGACGCCGCCCGGCTGCACCTCGTGGACCTGCAGTACGCCGACGTGCGGCCCGACAAGGGCCTCTACAACCGTCTGGTGGCCCGCGGCAAGATGCGGCGGCTGCTGGACGAGCAGGACGTCGAGCGGGCCAGGACGAAGCCCCCGGAGGACACCCGGGCGTACTTCCGGGGCCGCTGTCTGGAGCAGTACGCCGACGATGTGGCCGCCGCCTCGTGGGATTCGGTCATCTTCGATCTGCCGGGCCGTGACTCGCTGCAGCGGGTGCCCACCCTGGAGCCGCTGCGGGGCACCCGTAACCATGTCAAGGAGCTGCTCGACCGGTGCCGCACCGCGGAGGAGCTGGTCCGGGTGCTGTCCGGAGGCTGAAATGGTCCCCGTCCGGGAATCATGGAGATGGCCCCCGGACGTTGTACGAAGTGCGGGGCCGATGTCGGACCCTGCTTGTAGGGTCTGATCTTGAAGGTCACATCGAGCGGGGCGAACCGAGCGGGGTGAGGGATATGGCGACCAAGGACACCGGCGGCGGACAGCAGAAGGCAACGCGTTCCACGGAGGAGACCGAGGAGCAGGCGCAGGACGCGCAGGCATCCGAGGACCTCAAGGAGCGCCAGGAGAAGCTGTCCGACGATGTCGACTCCGTCCTGGACGAGATCGACGACGTGCTCGAGGAGAATGCCGAGGACTTCGTGCGGTCCTTCGTCCAAAAGGGCGGCCAGTAGCAGCCGTTGTCCGTCCCGGGGCCACCGGCGAAAGCCGGTCGCACCGGGGCGGATGACCGGCGACGGCGCGGGTAAGGTCCGTGCACAGCTCTAAAGACCGGCCCGGCCCGAGCGGCGGGCCGCCGCCCATCCGGAAGGAAACGTGTGGAAGCCAACCCTCGTAGCACCGGGCGTCTGCCGGCAGCCTTCCTGACGCCTGGCTCGTCCTCGTTCATGGATTTCCTGGCGCACCAGTCGCCGGACATGCTGCCCGGCAAGCGTTCGCTGCCGCCCCTCCAGGGCGCGATCGAGGCACCGCACGGCACGACGATCGTCGCGGTGACGTTCCCGGGCGGCGTGGTGCTCGCCGGTGACCGGCGCGCGACCATGGGCAACATGATCGCGCAGCGCGACATCGAGAAGGTCTTCCCCGCCGACGAGTACTCGGCCGTGGGCATCGCCGGCACCGCGGGACTCGCCGTGGAGATGGTCAAGCTCTTCCAGCTGGAGCTGGAGCACTTCGAGAAGGTCGAAGGAGCGCAGCTCTCCCTGGAGGGCAAGGCCAACCGGCTCTCCACGATGATCCGCAGCAATCTGGCCATGGCCATGCAGGGCCTGGCCGTCGTCCCGCTCTTCGCGGGCTGGGACGTGGACCGCGGGAGGGGCCGCATCTTCTCGTACGACGTGACGGGCGGCCGCTCCGAGGAGCTCGGCTACGCGTCCACCGGTTCCGGCTCGATCTTCGCCCGTGGCGCGATGAAGAAGCTCTACCGCGAGGACCTGACGGAGCAGCAGGCCACCACCCTGGTCATCCAGGCGCTGTACGACGCCGCGGACGACGACTCGGCGACGGGCGGCCCCGATGTGGCCCGCCGTATCTATCCGATCGTCACCGTCATCACCGAGGACGGCTTCCGGCGGCTGACCGAGCCCGAATCCTCGGAGATCGCCCGCTCGATCCTCGAGCGCCGGCTGGAACAGCCCGACGGCCCGCGCGCCGCGCTGCTCTGACGCCTCCCCCGTCCGAACCGACATGCCACTGACAGAAAGGGACGGATAGCCGGTGTCGACGCCGTTCTATGTCTCACCCCAGCAGGCCATGGCCGACCGGGCGGAATACGCCCGCAAGGGCATCGCCCGCGGTCGCAGCCTGGTTGTGCTGCAGTACGCCGACGGCATTGTCTTCGTCGGCGAGAACCCGTCCCGCGCGCTGCACAAGTTCAGCGAGATCTACGACCGGATCGGTTTCGCGGCCGCCGGCAAGTACAACGAGTACGAGAATCTGCGGATCGGCGGTGTCCGCTATGCCGATCTGCGCGGATATACCTACGACCGCGACGACGTGACCGCCCGCGGCCTCGCCAATGTCTATGCCCAGACCCTCGGCACGATCTTCTCCAGCGCCGGTGAGAAGCCCTACGAGGTGGAGCTGGTCGTCGCGGAAGTGGGCGCCACCCCGGACGGCGACCAGATCTACCGGCTGCCCCACGACGGCTCGATCGTGGACGAGCACGGCTCGGTCGCGGTCGGCGGCCAGTCGGAGCAGATCAGCACCTTCCTCGACCAGCAGCACCGCGAGGGCATGTCGCTCGCCGAGGCGCTGAAGCTGGCCGTCCAGGCGCTGTCCAGGGACACCAACGGCGGCGAGCGGGAGATCCCCGCGGAGCGGCTCGAAGTGGCCGTCCTGGACCGTACGCGGCCGCAGCAGCGCAAATTCAAGCGGATCGTCAACCGCCAGCTCGCCCGCCTGCTGGAGGCGGACGGCGCCGCCTCCACCCCGACGGACGCCCCCTCGGACATCGAGGAGGCGGAGGACACCGACGACTGACCGGTGATCCCCGCCCGTGCCCCGGCCCGCCTCCGCGAGCCGGGGCACAGCGATGCGCGCCCGCCGAGGCGCTCGTCGCCCCCGGCACCCCCTAGGTCCTGTCCGGTCGATCTTTGCGGGCCCGCGACGCCCGGCACGGCACCTCGCCGCGTTGTCGGAGTCGTCCAAGTACGTCCAGTACGAGGACGATCCTCCGCCTTGTGATCGCACGCACCAGACCCCGCGAGCCCCGCCCCAGGGGCGGACGGCGCTATGTATCAGACACGCCCTAGCGGCCCCCGGAGGGGGATACGGGGGCCGTGGAGCCTCGGGTCACCAGGGATACCGGGAGGTCGCCCTCCTCGGGGTGGCGGCCGTCCAGGACCGCCAGCAGCGCCGACATGCCGCGCTCGCCCACCCGCTCGGCCGGCAGCCGCACCGTGGTCAGTTCCGGCTCCACCGCCGTCGCCAGCGCCAGATCGTCGAAGCCGCTGACGGAGACGTCCTCGGGCACCCGCAGGCCGAGCCGCCGTACCGCCTTGCAGGCCCCCGCGGCCAGGATGTCGTCGTCGCAGACCAGCGCCGTGGGCCGGGGCCCCGGGCCGGTGAGGGCGCGCTCCGCGGCCTCCCGCGCCGCGTCCACGTCCAGCGGCGCCGACACCGTTGTGACGACCGCGTCCGGCACTCCCCGTACCGTCTCGGCCAGCGCCTCGGCCCGTACGGCGAAGGTCCAGGAATCGATGGCGCAGGCGAGATGGACGAGGCGCCGGTGGCCGAGGCCCAGCAGATGCCCGGTCACCTGCCGCATTCCGTCGGCGATGTCGAGATTCACCCGGGCGGCGGCGCCCGGCGCCGCGGGATCGCTGTCGAGCATCACCAGCGGCAGATCCGCGCCGTCCACCCCGCGGATCTCGTCCAGCGCGTCGGCCGCCATCGAGGAGGCGATCACCCCGTCCAGCGCGGCCCGCGCCGAGGCGAAGGGATCCCTGGCGGGCCCCACCCCGGCGGGGGAGGGGTAGATGACCACCCCGAAGCCGTGCCGGGCGGCCACCTCGGCCGCGCCCGTGTAGACCCGGGCGAAGAACTCGTTGGTGAGCGCGGGCACGACCAGGAGGGCCGTCCTGGTCGTGCCGAGGCGCAGATTGCGGGCCGCGAGATTGGGCCGGTAACCGAGGTCCCGCGCCGCGTCCCGTACCAGCCCGGCCGTCCGCTCCGAGACCCGTCCGCGCCATTTGTCGCCGAGGACGAGGGAGACCGTGGCCTGGGACACGCCCGCGGCCCGTGCCACGTCCTTGCTGGTGGGCCTGGCGGACTGCTCAGTCATGGCTGCCGTTCTCCGTCGCGCGGTGAGAGATCGCGGTGGACCCGCGGACTGCGCTCATGGTACGTATGACGTCGGACGTTATACGTAAAACCCCAACCCGCTCGGGCCGGGGGAAGAGCTGACCAAGATGGGGGGCGGGACATGGCCGCCGGGTACGCGGACATTCTCAAGGCACCGCACGCCGCACGGCTGCTCGCCGGCACGCTCGTGGGCCGGCTGCCGAGCGCCACCGGCCATATCGCGATCGTCCTGTTCACCCGCGCCGAGGGCGGCAGCTACACGCTCGCCGGCGCGCTGGCGGCGGTCTACGGCATCGCCACGGCCGTCGGCCAGCCGCTGCTCGGCCGGGCCGTGGACCTGTTCGGACAGCCCCGGGTGCAGCTCCCCGCCGCCCTTGTCTCCGCCCTCGGCATGGTGGTCTTCGCGGCCGTCGGAACGGGCTTCCTGCTCCCCGCCTACGGCGCCGTGGCGGTCGCGGGCCTCTTCACCCCGCCGCTGGAAGGCGGACTGCGGGCGCTGTGGCCGAGCGTCCTGGGCGGTGAGGACCGGGTGCACCGGGCGTACGCCATGGACGCCGTGGCCCAGGAAGTCATGTTCACGGTCGGCCCGCTGTTCGTCACCCTGCTGGTCTCGCTCTGGTCGCCGGCCGCCGCGCTCCTCGTCATCAACGCGATCGGTGTGCTCGGCGCGCTCTCCGTCGTCCTGTCCGGGCCTTCCCGCGCCTGGCGCTCCGCACCCCGCGAGGCGCACTGGCTCGGCGCCCTGCGCTCACCCGGGCTGCTCGCCCTGCTGGGCGCGTTCCTGTTCATCGGTATGGCCCTCGGCTCGATCACCGTCGCGGGGGTCGCCTACGCGGACGACCACGGCGGCGAGTCCGTGTACGGCTGGCTGATGGCGGCCCTCGGCCTCGGCGCGCTGATCGGCGGCGTGGTCTACGGGGCCAGACAGTGGGCCGGCGCCCCCGAGCGCAGGCTCCGGGGCATCGTCGCCCTGCTGGCTCTCTGTTACCTGCCGCTGACGCTCACTCCGGGTGTGGTCGCGATGACCGCGCTCTGCGCCGTCGCCGGAATCTTCCTGGCGCCCGCCATCGCCTGCGCCTTCATCGTCGTCGACCGGCACGCCCCCCGAGGCACCGTCACCGAGGCGTTCTCCTGGCTCGTCACCACCTTCGGCGTCGGCGCCGCGCTGGGAACGGCCGTGGCGGGCCCGGCCGTCGAGATCGGCTCCACCGCCGCGAGCTTCGGCGTCGCGGGGGCAGGCGGGATCGCCGCGCTGCTGGTGCTGGTGGTCACTCAGCGGGTCCTCGCAGCTCCCGGCGCTCCTCCGGATGCCACCATCCGGACGGAAAATGATCCAAGCGCTACGGCCGAACCCGGTTTCAGCTCTGGTCATCAGGCGTAATGTTCAGACATGGACCGCCGCATTTTCGGGCTGGAGAACGAGTACGGCGTCACGTGCACGTTCAGGGGACAGCGCCGACTGTCACCTGACGAAGTGGCGCGCTACCTCTTCCGCCGTGTTGTCTCATGGGGCCGCAGCAGCAATGTCTTCCTGCGGAACGGCGCCCGTCTCTACCTCGACGTGGGTTCGCATCCGGAATACGCAACTCCCGAATGCGACAACGTGACCGAACTGGTCACGCACGACAAGGCGGGCGAGCGCATTCTCGAAGGCCTGCTCGTCGACGCCGAACGCCGCCTGCACGAGGAGGGAATCGCGGGCGACGTCTATCTCTTCAAGAACAACACCGACTCGGCGGGAAACTCCTACGGCTGCCACGAGAACTATCTCGTCGCCCGCCATGGAGAGTTCTCCCGGCTCGCGGACATCCTCATCCCCTTCCTCGTCACCCGGCAGCTGCTCTGTGGCGCCGGCAAGGTGCTGCAGACCCCGCGAGGCGCGGTCTACTGCGTCAGCCAGCGCGCCGAGCACATCTGGGAAGGCGTCAGCTCCGCCACCACCCGATCCCGTCCGATCATCAACACTCGTGACGAGCCGCACGCCGACGCGGAGCGATACCGCCGCCTCCATGTCATCGTCGGCGACTCGAACATGTCCGAGACGACCATGCTGCTCAAGGTCGGTGCCACCGACCTCGTCCTGCGCATGATCGAAGCGGGCACGGTGATGCGCGATCTCACCCTGGAGAACCCCATCCGGGCGATCCGCGAGGTCAGCCACGACCTCACCGGCCAGCGCAAGGTGCGCCTGGCGAGCGGCCGTGAGGCCTCCGCCCTGGAGGTCCAGCGGGAGTACTACGAGAAGGCCGTGGACTTCGTGGAGCGCCGGGGCATCCGCACCGGCGTCGTCGATCAGGTCCTGGAGCTCTGGGGCCGCACGCTCGACGCGATCGACGCGGAGGACCTCGACCGGATCGGCACCGAGATCGACTGGGTCATGAAGTACAAGCTGATCGAGCGGTACCGGGCCAAGCACAATATGACCATGTCGCATCCGCGGGTCGCCCAGATAGACCTCGCCTACCACGACATCCACCGCCGTCGCGGCCTCTACTACCTGCTGGAGAAGCGGGGCCAGGCCGCCCGGATCTGCAACGACCTGAAGATCTTCGAGGGCAAATCCGTGCCTCCGCAGACCACCAGGGCGCGGCTGCGCGGCGATTTCATCCGCCGGGCCCAGGAGCAGCGCAGGGACTTCACCGTCGACTGGGTGCATCTCAAGCTCAATGACCAGGCACAGCGCACCGTGCTTTGCAAGGACCCGTTCCGTTCCGTCGACGACCGGGTGGAAAAGCTGATCGCCGGTATGTGACCACGCACTGACTGAACGCCACCTGGGCCCTGTACGTATCTCGTACGGGGCCCTTGGCACGCCCTAGAGTGTCGGGCAACTACTGTGCCGTCTGAGATCTGAGGAACACGTGCGCCGACTTGCCGGCCTGATCGTCGTCCCCTTGCTGCTGCTGTCGACAGCGGCGTGCGGCAACGACGGAGGCTCCGACTCAACCCCGTCCAAGAACGGACTTCCCGCGATCAGCGCGGGCGCCAAGTTCGGTCAGAAGCCGACCCTTGAAAAGGGCAAGGGCACCCCGCCCAAGGAGCTGAAGGTCGACGTCCTCAGCGAGGGTGACGGCGCGACAGTCAAAAAGGGCGACGCGATCCAGGTCAACTACCTGGGGCAGAGCTGGGATTCGGACAAGCCGTTCGACAACAGTTTTGACCGGAAGCAGCCCTTCGATCTGACCCTCGGTGCCGGCATGGTCATCCAGGGCTGGGACAAGGGCCTCGAAGGCCAGAAGGTCGGCAGCCGCGTCGAGCTGGGCATCCCGCCGGAGCTCGGATACGGCGCCCAGGGCCAGGGCGACATCAAGCCCAACTCCACGCTGGTCTTCGTCGTCGACATCCTGAAGGCGACCCAGGTCCCCACCACGGCCAAGGGCACCAAGGTCGCGCAGGACAACATCTCCCTGCCCAAGGTCGGGACCAACGAGGACGGCAAGGAACCGAAGGTCACGATTCCTAAGACCGACCCGCCCAAGAAGCTGGTCTCCTCCTATGTGCTGGAGAGCGACGGCGAGGTCATCAAGGACTCGGACACGGTCGTGCTGAACTACGCCGCGTACCTCTGGAAGGGCCAGAAGCAGTTCGACAGCACGTACAAGACCGGCAAGACCCAGACCTTCCCGCTGCCGCAGCTCACGCTGAAGGGCCTCAAGACAGGCATCGTCGGCAAGAAGGTGGGCAGCCGGATCCTGATCGTGATCCCGCCGGACCAGGCATTCGGCGCCCAGGAGCAGCAGGGCATCCCCAAGAACTCCACCCTGGTGTTCGCCGTGGACGTCCTGGCGAAGGTGTAAGACTGTCCCGGTTGCCCCGTTCATCATTTAGAGGAGCAGTTCAGTGAGCATCGAGAAGCCCGAGATCGATTTCCCGGGTGGCGAGCCGCCGGCCGACCTGGAGATCAAGGAAATCTGGGAAGGTGACGGCGAGGTGGCCAAGGCGGGCGACACCGTCAAGGTCCACTACGTGGGTGTGGCCTTCTCCACCGGCGAGGAGTTCGACGCCTCCTGGAACCGTGGCACCCCGCTTCAGTTCCAGCTCGGTGTCGGCCAGGTCATCTCCGGCTGGGACCAGGGCGTTCAGGGCATGAAGGTCGGCGGCCGCCGTCAGCTGACCATCCCCTCGCACCTCGCGTACGGCGAGCGCGGCGCCGGTGGCGGCGCCATCGCGCCGGGCGAGACGCTGATCTTCGTCTGCGATCTGGTCGCTGTCTGATCACATCAGGACACCCCGAGGGCCCATGCTGTCCGGCGTGGGCCCTCGGCTTTGGCCGCGACACCCCGGGGCGGTACGGTCAACGAGCGGACCCGGCACGATCAAAGGGGTAGGGCGTCGATGGCGATTGCCAAGGCCGAGCGATTGATGAATCTGGCGCTGTGCCTGCTCGGTACCCGGCGTCCGCTCAGCAAGCGTGAGCTGCGCGGCTCCATCGAGGCGTATCTGGAAGCGGGCTCCGACGACTCGTTCAACCGGATGTTCGAGCGGGACAAGGACGATCTGCGCGAACTCGGCCTGGTCATCGAGACGGTGGAGAACCTCGACGGCGAGACCGGCTATCTCGCCCGCCGCGACAGCAACCGGCTGCCCGCCATCACGCTCGACGCCGAGGAGGCCGCCGCTCTCGGCCTCGCCGCCAAGGTCTGGCAGCAGGCCCGGCTGGCCGGCGCGGCGAGCGGCGCCCTGCAGAAGCTGCGCGCCGCCGGGATGCCGGAGGCGGAGGACAGCTACGAAGCCCACCACAGCGCCCTCGAACCCCGCATCCCCGTCCATGAGGCCGCCTTCGAACCGCTGATGCTCGCCTGCCGCGACCGGCGCCCCGTCATCTTCGACTACCGCAAGGCCAACGCGGCCCGCCCCGAGCAGCGCCAGGTCGAGCCCTGGACACTGGAGTGCTGGCGCGGCCACTGGTATCTGGCCGGCTGGGACCGCGACCGCGGGGCCGAGCGGGTCTTCCGGCTCTCCCGGATCACCGGCAGGGTCCGCTCCCGCGCCGGGGCCTTCAGCGCCCCCGTGCCCGATGTGGTCACGGTGCGGGAGACCGTGGAGAGCTGGGCGGGGGAGACCGCGACCCGCTCCGCGCTGATCAAACTGCGCTCGGGGAGCGGCTATCCGCTGCGCTCCAGGGCGCTGTCGTCGAGGGAGCTGGGCGACGGCTGGGACGAGCTGGAGATCCCGTACGGGCACGGCCTCGACGCCTGGCTGGTGGAGTTCGGCCCGGACGTGGTCGTACTGGAGCCCGCGGATCTGCGGGCCGATGTCCTGGAGCGGCTGCGCGCCGTGGCCAAGGGCTGAGGGGGACTCGTACAACCATGGCAGCCAACGCCATCGACCAGACCCGGCGGATGCTCTCCCTGGTGACCTATCTGCGGGAGCGCCCCGGCGCGCACGTCAGCGATGTCGCCCGGGCCTTCGGCATCACCGAGGACGAGCTGATCTCCGACCTCGATGTCCTTCCCATGTGCGGGACCAGCTTCCGCGGCGGCGATCTGCTCGACATCGACACCGACGGCGACCGCATCTGGTGGCACAACGCGGACGATGTCGCCGAGCCGCTGCGGCTCGCCGCCGACGAGGCGACGGCGCTGCTCGTCGCGGCCCGCGCGGTCGCCACCCTGCCGGGGCTGCGCGAGGGCGACCGGCAGGCGCTGCTGCGCGCCACCGCCAAGCTGGAGACCGCGGCCGGGGAGGCCGCGGGGGCCAGCTCCCGGCTGTCGGTGACCTTCGAGTCCGAGGGCGGGGTCTTCGCCGAGGTCGACCGGGCCATCTCCGAGCGTCGCAGGCTGTGGCTGCGCTACTACTCCCCGGCACGGGACGAGCTGACCGAGCGCGAGGTCGACCCGATCCGGCTGTTCGCCGTGGGCCACACCTATATGGAGGCCTGGTGCCGGCTCTCCGAGGCGCGGCGTACGTTCCGGCTCGACCGGGTGGCCGAGGTCAGGCTGCTGGACGCGCCGGCCGCGCCGCCGGAGCTGGAGCTGCGGGATCTGTCGGAGGGGCTGGTGCAGCCGTCCGCGGAGGATCCCGAGGTGGTGGTCGAGGTCGGGCCCGGCGGCCGGTGGGTGGCGGAGTACTACCCGCACGACAGCGCGGACGAACTTCCCGACGGCGGGCTGCGCATTACGCTGCGCACGCCGGCGCCCGCGTCGCTCAGACGGCTCGCGCTGAGACTCGGCGGGGACGGGCGGATCGTCTCCCCCCGGGATCTGGCCGACAGCGCGCGGCTGGCGGCGAGTGAGGCCCTCGCGGCCTACGACGGCTGAGCGGGGAGCGGCCGGCGACGAACGGCCGGCACGGCACAGAAGATGACCAGCAGAGGACAAGGAGAACCAAGGAATATGTCGACGATGTCTGGGCTGTCTGGATTCTCGACCGTGGTCCCGGTCCTCTTCAAGGCGGCCTGTCCGGAGTGCCGTGCCCGCTTCGAGCTGTCCGCGGGCGCGCTGCGGCTGGCGATCGGGGCCAGCCGGCGCACCACCTTCTACTCCTTCACCTGTCCTGAGTGCGAGGCCATGGTGCGCAAGCCGGCCGGTGAGCGCATCGTCGAACTCCTCACGGGCGGCGGGGTGCGGACGCTGCGCCTCCACTCCACTCTCTAGACCACTCCCCTCTCTAGAACGGTCGAGGCGCTGCCCATGTTCTGGCCCATGCTCGCCATCGCCCTGGGTTTCTGCGGTATCGCGGTGCTCGGTGTCCTGGCGATCCGTGTCTTTCTCGAAGCCCAGCGGCTCGGGCGCCAGGTCGCCGCCACCACGGAGACGATCAACCGGGCCGCCGAGGATCTGGAGCGGGCGGCCACCCGACTGGCCGCGACGGGCGACGCGCTCCGGTAGCCGCGCACCGCGGCGAATGCGGCCGCCGACGCACCCTCCTGCTTCAACCGCCCGGACGGTACGCTGATGATCGCGGCCCCGACACAGAGGCGCGGGCCGCCGTCGGGAGTATGCGCAGGCATTGCCCCTCGTTTACTCCAGCGGGTTACGATCGCTGCCAGCACCACGGCCGGACACCGGTTCGGTTGTACGGGCAGCCCCGACGCCAGCCGCCTCAGTGAGAAGGAAGTCGTACATGATCGGCAATCTGAAGCCCCTCGAGATCGTTCTGATCATCGCTGTCGTCCTGTTGCTGTTCGGTGCCAAGAAGCTTCCCGACATGGCGCGTTCGCTCGGCAAGTCGGCCCGCATCCTCAAGAGCGAGGCCAAGGCCATGAAGAAGGACGACGAGCCGACGGCGCCCGCGGCCGACCCGGTCGCCGACGCCACCGCCCCGCAGCAGGCCGCTCCGCGGACGATCCAGGCCGCGCCCGGCGATGTCACCAGCTCCCGTCCGGTCAGCGAGCCGAACCGCACCACCCAGAGCTGACGCTCTCCACCGACGGTCGCTGTAACGAGACGAGGGACGTGGGTTGCTCAAGTCTGCCCGCAAGCAGGAGAAAGACGTCGAGGGGCGCATGCCCCTCGCGGAGCACCTGCGAGAGTTGCGAAACCGCCTGCTGAAATCGGTCCTGGCGATCATGGTCATCACGATCATCGCCGCGTTCTACTACAAGGATCTGATCGACTTCATGCTGAAGCCGATCCTCGACTCGGTGGGCTGTGTCGACGGCGCCGTGAAGCAGAAGAACGGCGCACCGTGCGCGGACATGACCGTGAACGGTCTGATCGCGCCCTTCTCCATCGCGCTGAAGGTCTCCCTCGTATCGGGTGTGGTGCTCTCCACGCCGGTCTGGCTGTACCAGCTCTGGGGTTTCCTGGCGCCGGGCCTGCACAGCCACGAGAAGAAGTACGCGCTGTCGTTCGTGGCCGTCGGTGTACCGCTCTTCCTCGGCGGTGCCGTCCTCGCGTACAAGATCCTTCCCCAGACGGCCACGATCCTGCTCGACTTCACTCCGGAGAACGCCCGCAACCTGCTACCGGTCGACGAATATCTCGACCTCGTGGTGCGCATGGTGATCGTCTTCGGTATGGCCTTCGAGCTGCCGCTGCTGCTCGTCCTGCTCAACTTCACTGGAGTGCTGTCGGCGAAGCGCCTCGGCTCCTGGTGGCGCATCATGGTGCTGGGCATCACGCTCTTCTCCGCGTTCGCCACCCCGACCGGCGATCCGCTCACCATGCTGTCGCTGGCGGCCCCCATCGTCGTCCTCTACTTCCTGGCGCTGGGTGTCTGTCTGCTGAACGACCGGCGGCGCAGGCGCAATAACCCGGACGCGGAGCTCGACGACGACGAGGCCTCGGAGCTGGATCTGACCCCCGAGGGCGTCGGGGCGATCGAGCCCGTCTCCTCGTCGGGCTCTCGTCCCGAGCAGTCGGACGGCAGCCGCGCGAACCGGCTGAACGGTTACGACGACATCACCTGACCTTGTAGGGTCCGCCGGGTGACCAGCGAGATCACCCTCTTCGTCAATCCCACCGCGGGGCGCGGCCGGGGCGCGCACGCCGCGCAGCCGGCCGCCGCCGCCCTGCGGGACGCGGGATTCTCCGTCCGTACGGTCCTCGGCTCCGACGCGGCCGACGCGCTGCGCCGGGCCCGCGAGGCGGTCGACGGCGGCACCGGCGCGCTGATAGCCGTGGGCGGGGACGGCATGATCTCCCTCGCCCTGCAGGCGGTCGCCGGCACCCCGACCCCGCTGGGCGTCATAGCCGCCGGGACCGGCAACGACTTCGCCCGCGCGCTCGGCCTGCCCGTCCGCGACCCGGCCGCCGCCGGACGGCTCGCCGCCCGGGCGCTCAAGGGTGACGGCATCCGCCCGGTGGACCTGGGCCGGGTCGGCGGGACCTGGTTCGGCACCGTCCTGGCCTCCGGATTCGACTCGCGCGTCAATGACCGGGGCAACCGGATGCGCTGGCCCTCCGGGCGTTTCAAGTACGACCTGGCGATGGTGGCGGAACTGGCCGCCTTCAAGCCCGTCCCGTACCGGATGACCCTCGACGACGGCACCGAGCGGGAGATCGAGGCGACCCTCGTCGCGGTCGGCAACGGATCCTCGTACGGCGGCGGGATGCGGATCTGCGCGGGCGCCGCGCTGGACGACGGGCTCTTCGATGTGACCGTCGTGGGGGAGTGTTCCCGTACGGAGCTGCTGAAGGTCTTCCCGAAGGTCTACCGGGGAACGCATCTGAGCCATCCGGCGGTGACGGTCCATCGCGCGTCCAGGATCACCCTGGCCGCGCCGGGCCTCACCGGCTACGCCGACGGCGAGCCGCTGGGCCCGCTGCCGCTCACCGCCGTGTGCGTACCGGCCGCCGTGCGGGTGCTCCGTACCGCGGATTAAAGATCGGGCTGACTGTCAGAGGTGACGGGTAGGCTCGACTGCAAGATGACAGAGGACCTCTCCCCAGCCGAGCGATACGCCGCTGCCCGGATCCGCGCCGCCGAGCAGGCCACCGCCCTCGCCCCCTTCCGCGAGATGTACGACTTCGGCCTGGACCCCTTCCAGATCGAGGCCTGCCAGGCCCTGGAAGCCGGAAAGGGCGTGCTGGTCGCGGCGCCCACCGGCTCCGGCAAGACGATCGTCGGCGAATTCGCCGTGCACCTGGCCCTGGCCGAGGGCCGCAAGTGCTTCTACACCACGCCCATCAAGGCGCTGTCCAACCAGAAGTACGCCGACCTGGCCAAGCGCTACGGCGCCGACAAGGTCGGCCTGCTCACCGGCGACAACAGCGTCAATTCCGACGCTCCGGTGGTGGTCATGACCACCGAAGTCCTGCGGAACATGCTCTACGCCGGCTCCCGGTCGCTGCTCGGGCTCGGCTATGTGGTGATGGACGAGGTGCACTACCTCTCCGACCGCTTCCGGGGCGCCGTCTGGGAAGAGGTGATCATCCATCTCCCCGAATCGGTCACGCTCGTCTCGCTCTCGGCGACCGTCTCCAACGCCGAGGAGTTCGGTGACTGGCTGGACACCGTCCGTGGCGACACCGAAGTGATCGTCTCCGAGCACCGGCCCGTGCCGCTCTGGCAGCATGTGATGGCCGGGCGCCGGATGTACGACCTCTTCGAGGAGGAGACCGACCACGGCGGCCGCGGCGTCGCCAAGCGGGAGGTCAACCCCGATCTCGTCCGGCTGGCCCGGATGGAGAACCAGCGCACGTACAACCCGCGCGAGCGCCGGCGCGGGAAGATGGTCCGCGAGGCGGACCGGGAGCGCGAGCGCCGGCAGCGCAGCCGGATCTGGACGCCCTCCCGGCCCGAGGTCATCGAGCGTCTCGACTCCGAGGGCCTGCTGCCCGCGATCACCTTCATCTTCAGCCGGGCCGCCTGCGAGGCGGCCGTCCAGCAGTGCATGTACGCGGGACTGCGGCTCAACGACGACGACGCGCGCCGGCGGGTCCGCGAGATCGTCGAGGAGCGTACGGCCTCCATCCCCGGCGAGGACCTCCATGTCCTCGGCTACTACGAATGGCTGGAAGGCCTGGAGCGGGGCATCGCCGCGCACCACGCCGGGATGCTGCCGACCTTCAAGGAGGTCGTCGAGGAGCTGTTCGTCCGCGGTCTGGTCAAGGCGGTCTTCGCCACGGAGACCCTGGCGCTCGGCATCAACATGCCCGCCAGGTCCGTGGTGCTGGAGAAGCTCGTCAAGTGGAACGGCGAGCAGCACGCCGACATCACACCCGGTGAGTACACCCAGCTGACCGGCCGGGCGGGACGCCGGGGCATCGATGTCGAGGGCCACGCGGTGGTGCTCTGGCAGCGCGGCATGGACCCGGGCGCCCTCGCCGGGCTCGCCGGAACCCGGACGTATCCGCTGCGCTCCAGCTTCCGGCCGTCGTACAACATGGCCGTCAATCTCGTGCAGCAGTTCGGCCGGCACCGCTCGCGCGAGCTGCTGGAGACCTCCTTCGCCCAGTTCCAGGCCGACAAGTCGGTCGTCGGGATCTCCCGGCAGGTGCAGAAGAACGAAGAGGGGCTCGACGGCTACCGCGAGGGCATGACCTGCCATCTGGGGGACTTCGAGGAGTACGCGCGACTGCGCCGCGACCTCAAGGACCGCGAGACCGACCTGGCCAAACAGGGGGTGACGCAGCGCAGGGTCGCCGCCGCCTCCTCGCTGGAGAAGCTCAAGCCGGGCGATGTCATCCATGTGCCGACCGGGAAGTTCGCCGGTCTCGCGCTGGTCCTCGACCCGGGCCTGCCGGCCGGACGGGCCAACGGACACCGCGGCTTCGAGTATCAGGACGGGCCGCGCCCGCTCGTGCTGACCGCCGAGCGGCAGGTCAAGCGGCTGGCCTCGATGGACTTCCCGGTGCCGGTCGAGGCGCTGGAGCGGATGCGGATCCCCAAGTCCTTCAACGCGCGCTCGCCGCAGTCGCGCCGCGATCTGGCCTCCGCCCTGCGCACGAAGGCCGGCCACATCGTGCCCGAGCGGCATCGCAAGGAGCGCGCGCCCGCCGCCGACGACCGGGAGATCGCCCGGCTGCGGGCGGATCTGCGGGCCCACCCCTGCCACGGCTGCGACGAGCGCGAGGACCACGCCCGCTGGGCCGAGCGCTACCACCGGCTGCAGCGGGACACCCGTCAGCTGGAGCGGCGGATCGAGGGCCGGACGAACACCATCGCCCGTACCTTCGACCGGATCGTCGCGCTCCTCACCGAGCTGGACTATCTGCGCGGCGACGAGGTCACCGAGCACGGCAGGCGGCTGGCCCGTCTCTACGGCGAGCTGGATCTGCTCGCCAGCGAGTGCCTGCGCGACGGGGTGTGGGAAGGGCTCTCCCCGGCCGAGCTGGCCGCCTGTGTCTCGGCCCTGGTGTACGAGGCCCGGCAGTCCGACGACGCGGTGGCGCCCAAGGTCCCCTCGGGCACGGCGAAGGCCGCGCTGGGCGAGATGGTCCGTATCTGGGGCCGGCTCGACGCCCTGGAGGAGGACCTGAAGATCAGTCAGACGGAGGGGGTCGGCCAGCGCGAGCCCGATCTCGGCTTCGCCTGGGCGGTCTACATGTGGGCCTCGGGCAAGGGGCTCGACGAGGTGCTGCGCGAGGCGGAGATGCCGGCGGGTGACTTCGTACGCTGGTGCAAGCAGGTCATCGATGTCCTCGGCCAGATCGCCGCGGCCGCGCCCCGCGAGGGCAGCACGGTCGCGAAGAACGCCCGCAAGGCGGTCGAGGCGGTGCTGCGCGGAGTGGTGGCGTACAGCTCGGTCGGCTGACGACGCGACGATCGGCCCCCGCCGGATGCTCCGGCGGGGGCCGATCGCTGTCATGACCCGGGGTTACATCTTCGGCATCAGGACGGAGTCGATGATGTAGACCGTGGCGTTGGCGGTGGGGACGTTGCCGCAGACGACCTTCGCGGAGTCGTTGACCATGAACGCCTCGCCCGAGCCCTTCGTGGCCAGCGTGCTCTTCTCCAGGGTGGGGAAGGTGCCGCTCTCCAGCTGCGCGGGGGCCAGCTTCTCACCGACCACGTGGTAGGTGAGGATCTTGGTCAGCATGGCCTTGTCGTTGAGGACCTTGTCCAGGTCGGCCTTCGGGATCTTGGCGAAGGCGTCGTTGGTCGGCGCGAAGACCGTGATGTTCTGGGCGTTGTTGAGGGTGTCGACCAGACCGGCCTTCTTCACCGCGGTGACCAGGGTGGAAAGGTCGGGGTTGTTGGACGCGGCGGTCGCGACCGGGTCCTTGGACATGCCGTCGAAGCTGCCGGCGCCGTTCTTCGGCACCGACGCACACGCTGAGCCGAACGGCTGGTCCGACGAGCCGGCCGCGTCGTCCGCCATGCTCTCGGACTCCTGCGGCGCGACCGAGGACGCCGAGTCCTTGGTGTCCTTGCCGTCGTCACTGGAGCAGGCGCTGAGGGCCAGCGGCAGGACGGCGGCACCGACGACGGCGACAGCGGCACGGTGGAAACGGGTGGCGTTCATGCGGAATCTCCTTGAAGGGTCATGCACGGAAAGTCGTGCACAGGGGGGTGCTGATGGCTGGTGTGGCGCTCGCTCATGAGGTGAGGCGGCGGCGGTGGCTGATGGCCGGTCAGGTCACGGCGACCACCACCGAGTGCCGGCCGGTGGCGCCGTTGGGCACGGTCCCGACGCGCTGGTCCGTCTGCGTGGAGCCGTCCCGGTCGGTGGCCCGGACCTCGAGCGTGTGGCTGCCGCTGGTGGCCGGCCACTCCCACATCCACTGGCGCCAGGTGTCGTGGGTGTCCTCGGCCGCCAGCCGGGCCGTCTGCCAGGCGCCGCCGTCGACCCGTACCTCGACCCTGGCGATACCGCGGTGCTGGGCCCAGGCGACGCCGGCGACCTGAACCGCGCCCGCCCTGGGGCTCGCGAACGGGCGCGGGGTGTCGATCCGCGACTGAGTCTTGATGGGAGCGCGCGGGGACCAGGACCGCTTCACCCAGTACGCGTCGTAGTCGGCGAACGTGGTGAGTTCGAGGTCCTGGAGCCACTTGCAGGCCGAGACATAGCCGTACAGTCCCGGCACCAGCATCCGGACCGGGAAGCCGTGGTCGAACGGGAGCGGCTCGCCGTTCATGCCCAGCGCCAGCAGGGCGTCGCGGCCGTCCATGACCGTCTCGACCGGTGAGCCGATGGTCATACCGTCCACCGAGCGGGCCACGATCTGGTCGGCGGGCCCGCCCTTCGAGGGGGGCCTCACCCCGGCCTCGCGCAGCAGATCCGCCAGCCGTACACCGATCCAGCGGGCGTTGCCCACATACGGGCCGCCGACCTCGTTGGACACGCACGTCAGGGTGATGTCCCGCTCGATCAGCTCCCGTTGGAGCAGATCGTCGAAGCTCACCGTCAGCGGCCGGGAGACGCCCTTGCCATGGATCTTCAGCCGCCAGCTCGTGGCGTCGATCCGCGGCACCACCAGCGCGGTGTCCACCCGGTAGAAGTCCTTGTTGGGCGTCGTGAACGGGCCGAGACCGCGGATCCGCAGGTCCGCCCCGGCCGGCACCGGACGGGCCGGTGAGGCCGGCGCCGGCAGGACGATGTCCTCGCGGGTGGCGGCGATCTCGGCCGCCCCTGACGCGTTGAGCCGGCGCCCCAGGACCCCCGCTCCCGCCGATGCCGCCACCGCGGCCGTCGCGGCGATCACGAAGCCGCGCCGGTCGAAGCTTCCGTCCGTCCCGCCAGCCGCGGGGGACGGACGGAAGGCGAGCCGGCCGGCCAGCAGATACAGCACACCGCAGGCCACCAGGGCGCCCACGGCCGAGGGCCAGGCGTCGGACGGGCTGCCGTCGGGTCGCCCGACCGCCGCCACCGCCCCGACCACGCCGAAGACCAGAACCGCCGCGGAACCGACCAGCCGGTGCCGGGCCGCGACCACTCCGACCGCCATGGCGAAGACCGCCAGGAGGGCCAGGATGCCGAGCTGCAGCACGAGCTTGTCGTTGGTCCCGAAGTTCCGTACGGCGAAGTCCTTCAGCCACGGAGGGGTCCGGTCGATGACCGCCCCGCCGACCGCGGTGACCGGACCGGCCTCGGGCCGCACCGCGGCCGCGACCAGTTCCGCCACGGCCAGCGCCGAGAGCCCCGTGATCAGCCCGCTCAGCGCGGCGAGCGGAGCCCGCACCGGGCGCGGCGTCCGGACGGGACGCCCGGCCTCCGGCGTTGAGACTTTCTGATCTTCACTCACACCGGCCATTCGGCACGGGAAGCGAGGCGGATTGGTCGTTCACCCGAAGGAATTAAAAGTCGCACCGCCGGAAGAAAGATCGCTCCGGACACCAATCCCCGGTCCCCGCCGCCTCGAATACCCACCGAGAGGCACAGCCCGGAGCAGGACGTGAGGGAGCGCGATGAGTGGCGGACGCCGGCGTACGGCCGTGGTGGGCGGGGGAGTCGCGGGGCTGACCGCCGCGTACGTACTGCGGCGCTCGCACGACGTGGCGCTGTACGAGGCGGAGGAACGGCTCGGCGGCCACGCGCACACCCACGACATAGCGTCGGCCGACGGCCGCGTGAACCGCGTCGACTCCGGATTCATCGTGCACAACGAGCGGACCTATCCGCGCCTGCTGAGGCTCTTCGAGGAACTGGGAGTCGCCACCCAGGAGTCGGAGATGAGCATGTCCGTGCGGTGCGAGGGCTGCGGACTCGAATACGCGGGAGCGCGCGGCGCGGCCGGTCTGTTCGCCCAGCCGCGCAACGCGCTGCGCCCCCGCTATCTGCGCATGCTCACCGAGGTTCCGGTCTTCCACCGGCGGGCCCGCGCGCTGCTGGCGTCCGACGACGGCCGGGAGCCTGAGCGGACCGTGGGGGAGTTCATCGCCGAGGGCCGCTTCTCGCCGTACTTCACCTCCCACTTCATGACCCCGCTCGTCTCGGCCGTCTGGTCCTGCGACGCGCGGACAGCGCTGCGCTACCCCGCCCGCTATCTGTTCCGCTTCCTGGCGCACCACGGCATGCTGGCGATCAGCGGCTCGCCCGTCTGGCGGACCGTCAGCGGCGGCTCGCGCTCCTACGTGGAGCAGATCGCCAAGCGCCTGGACGCCGTGCACACCTCCACCGCCGTAGGGGCCGTGCACCGGCACGCGGACGGTGTGGAGATCGTCGCCGCCGACGGCAGCGCCCAGCGGCACGACTCCGTGGTCATCGCGGTCCATCCCGACCAGGCGCTGCGGCTGCTGGCCGACGCCACCGAGGAGGAGCGGCGGGTGCTCGGCGCGTTCCGCTACTCCCGCAACCCCACCCAGCTGCACACCGACACGCGTCTGCTGCCGCGCAGCGCGGGCGCCCGCGCCTCCTGGAACTATCTGATGCCCTCCTGCGACGCGGGCGCCGAGGCCGTACGGGTCAGCTACGACATGAGCAGGCTCCAGCGGCTCGACGCCCCGGAGACCTATGTGGTCACCCTGAACGGCGCCGACCGCGTCGACGAGGAGCGGGTCCTCGCCCGCATGGTGTACGAACACCCCGTCTACACCCCGGAATCGGTCGCCGCCCAGGAGCGGCTGCCCGCGCTCAGCGGCCCGGTCACCGCCTACGCGGGGGCGTATCACGGCTGGGGGTTCCACGAGGACGGCTGCCGCTCGGGCGTCGAGGCGGCCGCGGCCCTGGGAGTGACGTGGTGAGCACCACCGTCCCGGCCGCGCGGAGCACCACCCCGTCCGTGACCACCGTCCCGGCCCTCTACACCTGCACGGTCAGCCATGTGCGGACCGCGCCCCGCCGCTACGCCCTGCGCCACCGCACCTATATGTGGCTGATCGACCCCGACCGGCCGCCACGGCTGCCCCGGCCGCTGCGCCCGCTCGCCCGCTTCGACGCCCGCGACCACTTCGGCGGCGCACAGCCGACGATCCGGGCGGGCCTGGAATCCTTCCTGGCCGCCCGGGGGATCGAGCTGGCCGGCGGGCGGGTGACGATGCTCGCCCACGCCCGGGTGTTCGGCCATGTGTTCAATCCGCTGACCCTCTACTGGTGCCACGGACCCGACGGCGAGCCGCTGTGTGTCGTCGCGGAGGTCCACAACACGTACGGCGAACGGCACTGCTATCTGCTGAAGCCCGACGGCGCCGGCCGGGCCACGGTGGACAAGGAGTTCTACGTCTCGCCGTTCTTCCCGGTCGACGGCGGCTACACCATGCGGCTGCCGGAACCGGACGAGCGGCTCAGCCTGACGGTCCATCTGGAGCGGCCCGGCGGCCGTTCGTTCACCGCGACCGTACGGGGCGAGCGGCGCCCCGCCACCACCCGGACCCTGGTGCGCACCGCTCTGCGCCACCCGTGGTCCACCGCCGTCGTCTCCGCCGCCATCCGGCTGCACGGCATCCGGCTCTGGCTGCGCGGACTTCCCGTGCGGCCCCGTCCCCGTCATCGCCCCCAGGAGGGTGTCAAGTGAGCGTGTCCGTATCCCCGGCGTCGCCCGGATCCCCGGGGTCCGCCCCGCCGCCCGCGTCCGAGGCACCGGCGCGGCCCGCCGTGGCCGACGAGCTGCGCTGGCCCGACGTGGCGCGACATCCACGCGCCTCCTGGCTCCGTACGGCCATAGCCGAGCGGGTCGTCCGGCACGCGCTCGGCAGGCTTCCGCTGCGGGTCAGGCTCGGCGGCGCCGAGACGCTCGGGCTCGGCGGACCGCTGCTGGAGGTACGGGAGCCGAAGGCGTTTTTCCGCCGGATCGGGGCCGGCGGGCTGATCGGCTTCGGCGAGTCCTACATGGCCGGTGAGTGGCAGGCCCCGGACCTGGTCGGCGTCCTGACCGTGCTGGCCGAGCGGGCCGCGCACCTGGTCCCCGCTCCGCTGCAGACCCTGCGCGCGGTATGGGCGCCGAAGCAGCCGGCCGCCCAGCGCAGCACCCCCGAGGGCTCGCGCGACAACATCAGCCGCCACTACGACCTCTCCAACGAGCTGTTCGCGCTGTTCCTCGACGAGACGCTGTCGTACTCCTCGGCCCTCTTCCGCGGCTTCCCCGCCGACCGGTCCCTGCTGGCCGCCGCCCAGCACCGCAAGATCGACCGGCTGCTCGACGAAGCACACGTCGGGCCAGGCACCCGGCTGCTGGAGATCGGCACCGGCTGGGGCGAACTGGCCATCCGCGCGGCGGCGCGCGGCGCGCGGGTGCTCACCGTGACGCTCTCCCAGGAGCAGCGGGAGCTGGCGCGCGAACGTGTCCGCGCGGCGGGAGCCGAGGACCGCGTCACCGTCGAACTGCGCGACTACCGCCGGGTGGAGGGCACCTTCGACGCCATCGTCAGCGTCGAGATGATCGAGGCCGTCGGCGCGGAGTTCTGGCCGGAGTACTTCCTGACGCTGGACCGGCTCCTCGTGCCCGGCGGCCGGATCGCCCTCCAGGCGATCACCATGCCGCACGACCGCATGCTCGCCTCCAAGGACACCTTCACCTGGATCCAGAAGTACGTCTTCCCCGGCGGGCTGCTGCCGTCGGCCGAGGCGATCGAGCGGATCATCGCCGAGCGCACCACCCTGCGGATGGCCGGCCGTGACGGCTTCGGACCGCACTACGCCGAAACGCTCCGCCTGTGGCGCGAACGCTTCACCGAAGAGGCTCCGCGGGTCGACGCCCTCGGCTTCGACGAGACCTTCCGGCGCCTGTGGACCTTCTATCTCGCCTACTCCGAGGCGGGTTTCCGCTCCGGCTATCTGGATGTGCAGCAGATGCTGCTGACCAAGGAGGAGACCTCCCGATGACGGGCCCTCAGACGCTGAGCGGCTACCCGTGGGCGGCGTTCGGGCAGGGGGTCGGCCCCGCCACGGCCGCCGCCCTCGCCGTCATGCTCATCACCTTCGCCGTCGCCGTCGTCAGGGGGCTGCACCGGATCGTCGACATCGCCTGGGGCCTCGGGTTCACGGCGGTCGCGCTCGTCTCGTACGGCGCCTCGGCGGGACAGGGGGATGACGGACGGCGGCTCCTGGTCACCGTGCTGACAGCGGTGTGGGGGCTGCGACTGGCGGGCCATATCGCCGCGCGGGGGCGCGGGCACGGCGAGGATCCGCGGTACGAGGCGATGCTCGCCAAGGCGCCGGGCCACCGGAATCTCTACGCCCTGCGCATGGTCTATCTCCTTCAGGGCCTGCTGGTGCTGCTGGTCTCGCTGCCCGTACAGGCGGCGCAGTACATCCCCGGAAGGACCGGCCCCGTCGCGTACGCCGGCTGCGCGCTCTGGCTGACCGGGCTGTTCTTCGAGGCGGTGGGGGATTGGCAGCTCGCCCGCTTCAGGGCGGATCCCGCGAACAAGGGCCGCCTCATGGACCGCGGGCTGTGGAGCTGGACCCGGCACCCCAACTACTTCGGTGACTTCTGTATCTGGTGGGGGCTGTTCCTCATCGTCTGCGACGCCCCGGCGGTGGCCGCGGCGACCGTGGTGAGCCCGCTGGTGATGAGTTACCTGCTGATCAACGGCAGCGGGAAGCGCCTGCTGGAACGGCATATGGCGGACCGCCCCGGCTTCGCCGAGTACACCGCCCGCACCAGCGGCTTCTTCCCGCGCCCGCCACGCGAAAGCTAGGTCCTGTCCGACCGGACAGGGCCTAGCCGGTGTCATGGCCGGGGCCGCGGGCCCGCGCGAACCGGTCCCGTCCCTCGGCAAGATCCACGATCGGGTCCGGATAGTCGAGCCGGGCCCGGTCCTGGCCCGCCAGTAGCCACGGCTGGTGGACGGCCGGCCCCTCCAGGCCGGCCAGTTCCGGCACCCAGCGCCGTACGTAGTCGCCCAGCGGGTCGAACCGCTTGGCCTGGGTGAGCGGATTCAGGACGCGGTTGGGCCGGGTGTCCGTGCCGGTGCCCGCCACCCACTGCCAGTTGAGCTGGTTGTTGGCGAGATCCCCGTCCACCAGCAGATCCAGGAAGTGGCGCGCGCCGACGCGCCAGTCCACGTACAGCGTCTTGGTGAGGAAGCTCGCCACCAGCAGCCGGCCGCGGTTGTGCATCCAGCCCTCGTACAGCAGCTGGCGCATGGCCGCGTCGACGACGGGATATCCGGTACGCCCCGCCCGCCAGGCGGCGGCCTCCTTCTCGTCCGTACGCCAGCGGTCGCCGCGCTCCCGGTAGTCCGACCACGCCGCCTGCGGGCGGGCCGCCAGCACCTGGTGATGGAAGTCCCGCCAGGCCAGCTGGCGCTCGAACGCCGCCGCCCCCGCACTACGCCTGCGCCGCGCCCGGTGGACCAGCTCCACCGGCGAGAGACAGCCGAAGTGGAGGTAGGGGGAGAGCCGGGAGGTGGCATCGCCCGGAAGGTCGTCGTGCCGGTCCTCGTACGACCCGATCCCGCCTGCGAGCCACGATGTCAGCAGCGTGCGGCCCACCTCCTCGCCGCCCTGGGCGAGGCCGGGTGACACCCCCTCGACCGCGCCCCACTCCGGCAGCGGGCCGCCGCAGATCGCGGGGGGCACCCGTACCGTCCGGGGCGCGTCCAGCACCTCGCGCGTCCTGGTCCCCTCCCAGCGGCGGAAGTACGGGGTGAAGACCGCGAAGTGGTCCTTGCCCGAGGGGGCGATCTGCCCCGGTGGCACAGCGGTGATCACCGCGTCGTGCACCACGAGCCGGACCCCCGCGCTCCCCAGCTCCGTACGCAGCCGCTCCTCCCTGCGCACCGCGTACCCGCTCACCCCGCCCGCGACATGGACCTGGCCCGCGCCGCTCTCGCGCACCATCCGGCAGACCTGTTCGACGACCTCACCCGTACGGACCACCAGCCGGCCGCCGCGCGCCCGCAGCCCGGCGTCCAGAGAGGCCAGGCAGTCGGCCAGAAAGGCCAGGCGGTTGGGGGCGTCGAAGCCCGCCGCCCCGATCCCCCGGTCGCGCACGAACAGCGGTACCACCTCGTCGGCGGCGCGCAGGGCGGCGCGCAGCACCGGCTGGTCGTGGACCCGCAGATCCGAGGTGAAGAGCACCACCGCAACGCTCATGGACCTGTCCTTACGCGGTCGGGAAGTTCATCAGGGCCAGTGGGTCGGAGGTGGGCTGCGCCGAGCCGCCCACCGGTTCCACCGTGATGCCCATACCCGAGGCCGCGCCAACGGGGCCGGCCATCAGTACGGCATCCGAGCCGTTCGCGGGGTCCATCAGACCTGCGGGGCGCATCTTCCCGCCGTCGTTGTACCAGAGCTGATAGACCTTGCCGCTGGGCGGTTTCGGCATCCCCGACGCGATGAACGCGGCCTTGTCCCGGTCACGCGAGACCACGACCGTGCCGGTCGCGCCGTCCGTCAGCTTTCCGGTGGTGATCTTGGCGTCCGGCGCGGCGAGCACCGTGGCCAGCGCCTCGGCCCGCTGCTGCGACGCCTGTGCCTGCCGCTGCGCGTCCCGCGCCTCCTGGTGCTGCCACACCGCGACCCCGCCGAACGCGGCCGCCGCTGCCAGGCACGCGGCCAGGGCGAAGCGGGACAGCGCGCGTCCCCGGGCCGCGCCGCCGCCGGGGCGGGACTGCGGGGTGACCCTCGGCGGGTCCTGCCGCTCGGTGGCGATCCGGCGGAGCACCACCTGCTTCAGGCCGGGCGGCGGTGTCACGGTCACGGCCTGCCCCAGCCGGGCCGCGGTGGCGGCCAGTTCGCGTACCTCCTGGGAACAGGCCGGGCACGCCTCCAGATGCCGTTCGAAGTCGGCGCGCTCCTGCGGCGCCAGCGCGTGCAGTGCGTACGCGCCGGTCAGCGTGTGCAGATCCGCGGTGATCATGCGGTCACCCCCAAGCAGTCGCGCAGCCGGATCAGACCGTCGCGCAGGCGAGTTTTGACCGTGCCCAGCGGGACCGAGAGCAGCTCGGCCACTTCCCGGTAGGCCAGCCCCTGGTAGTACGCCATCGTCACGGACTGGCGCTGAAGCTCGGTGAGGGTACGCAGACAGCGCCGCACCTGCTCCCGTTCGAGGCGTGCCTCCACCTGTTCGGTGACCTCGTCGAAGGCCGGGGTCCGGTCCAGCAGTGCGGCTCTGTGCTCCCGGTCGCTGGAGGCCTGGGCCGAACGCACCCGGTCCACCGCCCGGCGGTGGGCGAGGGTGAGCACCCAGGTCATGGCGCTGCCACGGGTGGGCTGGAAGCGGGTGGCGGTACGCCAGACCTCCAGCAGCACCTCCTGAGCCACCTCTTCCGACTGGGCCGGGTCGCGCAGGACGGAGCGCACCAGTCCCAGGACGGGGCCGCAGACCACGTCGTACACGCGCGCGAAGGCCTCCTGGTCGCCCCGGGCCACGTCGCCCATCAGTTCCTGCAGATCGGGCCCCGCCGAAGCGGGTCCGCCGATGTGTACGGCTTCTTTCACGCGGCTTTCCTCCACGGTACGAACGCGTCCTTCGAGCAATCCGAGCAGACTCCAGCACTGATTCGGAGCCGCGGCCCCGATGGATTGGTCGTGGGGACCGGCGATTTTCGGGGAGTTCCGCGATGCCGGCCCGTCCCGGCCTCCCCCGGCCGGTTCCGGCCGGGGGAGGCCGGAGAAACGACGGAACCCCGGCGCGGACCTGCTGCCCGCGCCGGGGTTCCGTCGTCGTCGTGCCGCCAGTTCAGGCCGCGCTCTCCTGCTCGCGCTCCACCTGCTCGTTCCACTCGCGCTTGACGGCCCGCCACGCCTCGTCGGTCTGGCCGAGCCGCCAGTAGCCCGAGATCGACAGCCGCTCGCGCGGGATGCTCCGTTCCATCCGCAGATGACGGCGCAGCTCCTTCACGAAACCGGCCTCGCCGTGCACGAAGGCGTGCACGTCACCGTCGGGGAAGTCCAGTCCGCGCACGGCGGCGACCAGCGCCTCGCCCACCGGACGGCTGCCGCGGTGCAGCCAGGTGATCTCGATCCCGTCCGGAGCCGCGATCTTCTGCTCCTCCGCGGGGCCGGGGATCTCGACGAAGGCACGCACGACGGCGCCCGCCGGGGCCCGCTCCAGCGACGCGGCGATAGCGGGCAGCGCGCTCTCGTCACCGACCAGCAGATGCCAGCCGGCGGCCGGGTCCGGCGCGTATCCGCCGCCGGGGCCGAGGAAGCGCATGGTGTCGCCCGGCTTCGCGCGCGCCGCCCACGGTCCGGCCAGGCCCTCGTCGCCGTGCACCACGAAATCGACGGTCATCTCTCCGGCCGCCGGATCCCAGGCCCGCACGGTGTACGTACGGGTGGTGGGCCACTGGTCGCGAGGGAACTCCGCGCGGATCCGCTCCATGTCGAACGGCTCGGGGTAGGACACACCCTCGGGCGCGAACAGCACCTTGATGTAGTGATCGGTGAACTCACCGGCCCCCAGCTCCGCCGGCCCTTCACCGCCCAGGACGAGACGCACCATGTGCGGGGTGATCCACTCGGTGCGCAGGACCTGCGCCTCACGTGCCTGCGGTGCCTTGCGGGCCGGCTGTTCTGCCACGATGGTCTCCCCTGACTCTCGCGCTGCTTAGGCTTGCCTAACCTAGCACTTCAGCGCTGGAGGGTGACGAGGAGCCGTTGCAGCGCCCCACCGAGTCCCCAGCGCTCGGCGAGGGCGTCGAGGGCGGCGGGATCACGCGGTGCGGCCGGCAGCGCCGGGTCGAAATCCGGCAGGGGTACGTCACCGGCGACCCGCACCACCGTCGGTGCGACCGCCACGTAGGCCCGGGCCTCGTCGAGCCGCTTGCGCTGCGAGGGAGTGAGCTTCGCGCGCGGATCGTCCACCGCCGCCATGATCCCCGCCAGGTCGCCGAAGGCGTCGAGCAGCTTGGCCGCGGTCTTCTCGCCGATCCCGGGCACGCCGGGCAGCCCGTCGCTCGGGTCGCCGCGCAGCAGGGCCAGATCGACATAGCCGGGGCCGTCCACGCCGTACTTCTCGCGCAGCGCCGCCTCGTCCGTGAGCTGGAGCGTCCCGACCCCCTTCAGCGGATACAGCACCCGCACGCCCCGGGCGTCGTCGACCAGCTGATAGAGATCGCGGTCGCCGGTGACGATGTCCACCGGGCCCGTCGCCCGGCCGGCCAGCGTGCCGATCACATCGTCCGCCTCGTACCCCGCGACACCGACCCGGGCGATGCCGAGCGCGTCGAGCACCGCCTCGATGACCGGGACCTGCGGCGCCAGCGTGTCCGGCGTCTCCTCCTCGTCCGGTCCCTCCGCACGCGCCTGCGCCACCCGGTGGGCCTTGTACGAGGGGATCAGGTCCACCCGCCACTGCGGCCGCCAGTCGGCGTCCATGCACGCCACCAGCTCGTCCGGGTGGTGGTCCTGCACCAGTCGTGCGATGAAGTCGAGCAGGCCGCGCACCGCGTTGACCGGGGTGCCGTCCGGGGCCCGTACGGAATCGGGAACCCCGAAATAGGCGCGGAAGTAGAGGGAAGCGGTGTCGAGGAGCATCAGGCGTCGCGTCACATCCCCGATGATGCCGCAGCCCACTGACAGTCGCCGACCGCCACCGGCCGGCCCGCGCGAGCGGTCTCCGGCAAGGGCGAAGCCGCGCCCACTGTGGCCTGGATCACTTATTTGTTTGGCATGTGCAAGTGAGGGCAGGCGCGCACCCGGAGCGGACCAGGCTGCGGTGTTCTACACCGCTGCCTGGCGAGCGGGCCGAACCCGTCCCGCTCCACGGCCCGCCCGCGGGGGTGGCGGGACGTTTTCCGTTCAACGCGCGAGGTGTATGTGTCCAGGCTGCAAGCCGAACACCTGTACAAGGTATTCGGCAGACGACCAGATGAAGCCGTGACGAAGCTCGAAAGCGGCACTGACCGTGACGAGCTCCGCACCGACGGTACAACCGCAGCGGTGATCGACGCCACCTTCTCGGTCGAGCCCGGCCAGATATTCGTCGTGATGGGCCTGTCGGGATCCGGCAAGTCCACCCTGCTGCGCATGCTCAACGGGCTGCTCGAACCGACCTCGGGACGGGTGCTCTTCGACGGCGAGGACCTGACCGCCCTGAGCCCGCAGGCGCTCCGCGACGTCCGCTCCACCAAGATCAGCATGGTGTTCCAGCACTTCGCCCTCTTCCCGCACCGCAGCGTTCTGGAGAACGCCGGGTACGGGCTCGAGGTCCAGGGTGTGCCCCGCCAGGAGCGGGAGAAACGCGCCGCGGAGGCGCTCGAGCTGACCGGCCTGGGCGGCTGGGAGGCGTCCTGGCCCGACGAGCTCTCGGGCGGCATGCAGCAGCGTGTCGGCCTTGCCCGCGCGCTCGCCACCGACGCCGATCTGCTGCTGATGGACGAGTCCTTCAGCGCGCTCGACCCGCTGATCCGCCGCGATATGCAGGATCAGCTGCTCCAGCTGCAGAAGCGGCTCAAGAAGACCATCGTGTTCATCACCCACGACCTCAACGAGGCCATGCGCCTCGGTGACCGGATCGCGGTCATGCGCGACGGTGAGATCGTCCAGATGGGCAGCGCCGAGGACATTCTCGTCACCCCGGCCAACGACTACGTCGCCTCCTTCACCCAGGACGTCGACCGCTCCCGGGTGCTCACCGCCGGTGCGATCATGGCCGACCCGGAGACCGCCTTCGGCGCCCGGACGGACAACGGCCAGGAGCTGCGTACCGCCGCGGACGTGCTCGCCGCCGCGCCCGCCAGCGTGGCCGAGTCCACCCCGATCATCGAGCTGTTCACCCCCTGCTCCACCAGCGGGGTTCCCGTGGCCGTCACCGACTCCGACGGCGAGCTCGTCGGAGTCGTACCCCGGGCCAGGCTGCTGGCCGTCCTCGGTGAGCCGATGAAGCCCGCGGCTGTGGCCGACGCCCCGGTCAGGCCGCCGGTCTCCGTCGACAAGGCGGTGGCCCGTGCCTAGGCTCCCGCTCGGTGACTGGGTCGACAGTGCCGTCGACTTCCTCCAGAACCATCTCGCCTGGCTGTTCGACGCGATCGGCTCGATCGTCTCCGGCATGTACGACGGCATCAACGCGGTGCTCTCCGCTCCTGAGCCGCTGCTCCTCGCCGGCATCCTCGCCGTCCTCGCCTGGTGGCTCCGTGGCCTCTCCGCGGGTGTGCTCACCTTCGTCGGCTTCGCCCTGATCGACTCCATCGAGTTGTGGGACGAGTCGATGGAGACCCTCTCGCTGGTGCTGGTCGCGACCATCGTGGTGCTGGTCATCGCGATACCGCTCGGCATCTGGGCCGCGCGCTCCAAGACGGTCAGCTCCCTCATCCGGCCGGTGCTCGACCTGATGCAGACCATGCCCGCCATGGTCTATCTGATCCCGGGCGTCGTCTTCTTCGGTATCGGCGCCGTGCCCGGCATCATCGCCACGATCATCTTCGCCCTGCCGCCCGGGGTCCGGATGACCGAGCTCGGCATCCGCCAGGTCGACGGCGAGCTCGTCGAGGCCGCCGAGGCGTTCGGTACGAGCCCCCGCAACACCCTGCTGCGGGTCCAGCTGCCGCTGGCCCTCCAGACGATCATGGCCGGTATCAACCAGGTCATCATGCTGGGTCTCTCCATGGTGGTCATCGCCGGCATGGTCGGCGGCGGCGGCCTCGGCGGCGCCGTCTACCGCGCGCTCGGCAACATCGACATCGGCCTCGGCTTCGAGGCGGGCCTCTCCGTCGTCATCCTGGCGGTGTACCTGGACCGGATCACCGGTGCGCTCAGCCTTCAGGTGTCCCCGGTCGGCCGCCGCGCACTGGCCAAGGCGAAGGAACTGACCGGCGGACTGAAGATCTGGAACCACCGTCCGCAGCCCGTCGTCGCCGTCGCCGGTGTGGTCGTCCTCGCGCTCGTCGCGGGAGGCCTCGGCCTGTTCGGCGGCTCCCCGGCCGGCAACACCGCCTCCGGCTCCGGCAATGTCGGTCAGGGCAAGAAGATCAGCATGGGGTACATCCCCTGGGACGAGGGCATCGCCTCCACCTTCCTCTGGAAGGAGCTGCTGGAGCGGCGCGGCTACGAGGTCGACGCCAGGCAGTACGAGGCCGGCTCGCTCTACACCGGACAGGCGAGCGGTCAGATCGACCTCCAGACCGACTCCTGGCTGCCGGTCACCCACGCCACGTACTGGGCCAAGTACAAGGACAAGCTGGAGGACATGGGGGCCTGGTACGACAAGACCTCCCTGGAGATCTCCGTGCCCTCGTACGTGAAGGGCGTCAAGTCCCTGGCCGACCTGAAGGGCCAGAGCTCCACCTTCAAGGGCCGGATCGTCGGCATCGAGCCCAGCGCGGGCGAGATGGGCCTCCTCAAGGACAAGGTCCTCAAGGCGTACGGCCTCGACAGTGAGTACAAGCTCATCGACGGCTCCACGTCCGGCATGCTCGCCGAGCTGAAGCGCGCGTACGCGAAGAAGGAACCCATCGCCGTCGTGCTCTGGTCGCCGCACTGGGCCTACAACGATTACGACCTGACGAAGCTGGCGGACCCCAAGAAGTCCTTCGGCGCGGAGAGCGACGGCGTCCACACGCTGGCCCGCAAGGGCTTCTCCTCGGACAACCCGCAGGTCGCCTCGTGGCTCAAGAACTTCACCATGACCGAGAAGCAGCTCACCAGCCTTGAGGCCACGATCCAGACGTCCGGCAAGGGCAAGGAGCAGGAGGCGGTCCGCGCCTGGCTCAAGAAGAACCCCGGCGTCGCCGAGAAGTGGACCCCGGTCGCCAAGGCCGGCAAGGCCGCGAACGGCAAGGACGAGCGCGAGCGGCCGATCGAGGTCGCGTGGTTCCCGTGGGAGGAGGACATCGCCGCCACCTATCTGTGGAAGGCCGTCCTGGAGGAGCGCGGGTACACGATGAACCTCAAGCAGTTCGAGGTCGGTCCGATGTACGCCGCGATGTCCCGCGGTCAGATCGATGTCCAGTTCGACGGCTGGCTGCCCAATACCCAGAAGAGGTATTGGGACCGCTACCGCGACAGCCTGACCGATCTCGGGTCCTGGTACGGCCCGACCTCGCTGGAGATCGCCGTCCCCTCGTACGTGAAGGGCGTCGACTCCCTCGACGACCTCAAGGGGCGCGGGGACGAGTTCAAGGGCCGCGTGGTCGGGATCGAGCCCGGCACCGAGACCATGAACATCCTCAAGAACACGGTCCTGCCGGGCTATGGGCTCGACAAGGAGTACGAGGCCGTCGACAGCTCCACCCCCGGCATGCTCGCCGAGCTGAAGCGGGCGTACGCGAAGAAGGAGCCGATCGCGGTCATGCTGTGGACCCCGCACTGGGCCTACAGCGAGTACGACCTGACCAAGCTGAAGGACCCCAAGAAGGGCTTCGGGGAGGGCGACAGGATCACCACCGTCGCGCACAAGGACTTCCCGGAGAACTACCCGCGGCTGACCGAATGGTTCAAGGACTTCACACTGAGCGAGGAACAGCTCGCCGGGCTGGAGAACGAGATCCAGAAGCGCGGCGCGGGCCATGAGGAAGAGGCCGTGAAGGCCTGGATGGACGAGAATCCGGGCATCGCGGACACGATGGCCCCGCGGTAGCGGGAAGCGTCCCTGGAAGGGGTGGGCGTCGCCGGCGGCGAGGCCCACCCCTTCCGCGCGTTCCGCTCCGGCGCCGCGGCGCGCATCATTGACCCGAGGGCCGCACCGCCCTCCTCGACCGTGTGTTCGTACCGACGGAGGGTTCGGCACCGGGTGAGGCAGGACAGCTCTTGTACCGGCGTCAACTCTGAGAAGATGACGATCCGGTCGGGAGGGAGCCCAGTCATGGACGACAAGGAAGCGCTCAGGGTGGGCGCGGCCGTCCGCAGACGGCGCAGGTCCCTGGGCCTGACGCTGGCGGCGGTCGCCGCCCGCAGCGGACTGTCCGTGCCCTTCCTCAGCCAGATCGAGAACGAACGGGCCCGGCCGAGCGTCCGCTCGCTGGAGCGGGTGGCCGACGCCCTGGAGACCACCCCCGCCACGCTGCACGCGGCCGCCGACTCGGCGCGCACCGTCGATGTCGTACGGGCCGACGACGCCGGTCCCGGGGTCCGCCGGGTGGTGCGCGGCGGGCATCAGCTGAACGCCAAGGAGTTCACCGGCGAGCAGGACACCGGCCGGGAGTACCAGCACCGCAACGACGAGGTGATGTACATCGCCGACGGCGCCGTGGAGGTGGAGGCCGAGGGGCGGGCGTACCGCCTGGAGCGCGGCGACACCCTGTATCTGTCCGGTGGCGTACGGCACCGCTGGCGGGCCACCGAGCCGGGCACCCGCATCCTGGTCGTCGCCGTCGCCGAACACATCGACGCGACCGTCGACCCCCGGCGCTGACCGGCTGCCCCGCGGCCCGTCCGGCGTAACCCCGCACGGACGGTTTCTCAGGCGGTACGGGCCATCGCCGGCCGGGGCACCCGCGGCGCCGGGAGCAGCGCTCCGCCGAACAGTCCGCGCAGCGTGCACCACCCGGCCACCGCCCAGGCCGTCACCAGTAGTACGAACAGGCCCACCGCGAGCCATTCCAGCGCGACCAGACCGGTGTGGCGCCCCAGTGTCTCCGCGCCCGTGACGCAGGTGCCGACCGGGAAGGTGAAGGCCCACCACGTCATCGTGAACCGCATCCCGCGCCGGACGGCACGCACCACGAGGGCCGCCGCGAACGCCAGCCACAGCAGCGCGAACCCCATCACCGGCACGCCGTAGACCACGGCGAAGGCCGCCAGGGCGGGTGCGTACGGACCACCGACCGCCGTGGGCGCCGCGTCGGCCAGCTGGTTGACCGCGGTGGTCGACTGCCCCAGCGGGCCGAGGACCAGAAAGAGCGCCGGGGTCAGCGCGAGCGGCAGCGGGCCGTGCACCACCAGCCGGCCGAAGACCAGCGGCAGCATCATCAGCGTGGCGAGCAGGCTCAGCCCGAACAGCGCGTAGCAGCCGAACAGCAGGGCCGCGCGGCCCTGGCCCGCCGGCAGATGCGGCGCCAGCAGCGGTCCTGTCGCCGCCGAGACCATCGGCGTCACCACCGGCAGCAGCCAGACCGGCGACACGTCCGCCGGTTCCAGCCGGTGGCGTACGACCATCAGATACGGAATCGTCACGGCGACCGCGAGCCCGAGGAGCGTTCCCGCGCCGAACAGCACCGCGTCCACGGCCACCGCGGCCCGCACACCGAGGACGTCCCGGCCCACGGTGAGGGTGGCGGCTCCGACGGCCAGCAGCGCCATCGCCATACATCCGTAGAAGGGCGCCACCGCCGGGTCGAGCAGCTGGGCGCGCGCCTGGTCGCGGTGGTACAGCCAGTGTCCGGCGCGCGCGGTCAGCACGACGGCGAGCAGCGCCGCCGACAGGGCCCACACCACCACCCAGGCCGGCCGCAGCGCGGGGATGTCCAGGGGGAGCCCGGCCCCCGCGCTCGCCACGATCGCGGTCCCCATCACCGTCGCGTACCAGTTGGGTCCGAGCTGCCGGAGCCGGGGCAGCCGTACCCCGGGGACGGCGCCCGGAGCGCGTGCGAAGGAGTCCACGGAGGAGTGCGCGAGGGCGGCCATGCGTCCACTGTCGTGGCCCCGCACGACCCCCACCAGCCCCATTGTTCCTATGAGGTCATAACCTGAGCTTATGACTGACGTGCCTGTCGATGCCCCCCTCGCCCACCGGGTGCCCGACCTCGGCGCGCTGGAGCTGCTGCTCGCCGTCGCCCGGCTGGGCAGCCTCGGCCGGGCCGCCCGGGAGACCGGCATCACGCAGCCCGCCGCCAGCAGCCGTATCCGGGCCATGGAACGCCAGCTCGGGGTGGCCCTGGTGGACCGCTCGCCCCGCGGCTCCCGGCTCACCGAGGCCGGAACCCTGGTCACCGACTGGGCCCGGCGTGTCGTGGAGGCCGCCGAGGCGTTCGACGCGGGAGCACAGGCGCTGCGCGACCGCAGGGACTCCCGGCTGCGCGTCGTGGCCAGCATGACGATCGCCGAATACCTGCTGCCCGGCTGGCTGATAGCGCTCCGCCGGGCCCGCCCCGGCACCGCCGTCTCGCTGCGGGCGGGCAACTCCGCCGCCGTCGCGGAGCGGCTCCTCACCCATGAGGCGGACCTCGGCTTCGTCGAGGGCCTGGCCGCGCCCGGCGGACTCGACTCCGCCGTCATCGGGCACGACCGGCTGGTCCTCGTCGCCGCTCCCGGCCATCCCTGGGCCCGCCGTGGCACGCCGCTCGATCCGGCGGAGCTGGCCAGGACCCCGCTGATCCTGCGCGAACCCGGGTCCGGCACGCGTCAGGTGCTGGACGCGGGGCTCGCCGCGTACGGCGGCCTCGCCGAGCCGCTGCTCGAACTGGCCTCCACCACCGCGCTGAAGGCCGCCGCGGTCAGCGGGGCCGGGCCCTGTGTGCTCAGCGAGCTCGCGGTCGGCGAGGAGCTGGCGGCCCGCCGGCTCGTCAGGGTGCCGGTGGAGGGCGTACGGCTGCGCCGCGACCTGCGCGCGGTCTGGCCGGCCGGCACCCGCCCGGCGGGCCCGGCCCGCGACCTGCTGGCCCTGACGCGCGGGTCGGCCCTCGGCTGACGACGACCGGCCCTCCGTACGGCCCTGGCAGCAGGGATCAGGGCCGTACACGCCTCAGGGCCGTACCCGCCTCAGGGCCGTACCCGCCTCAGAGCCGTACCCGCCTCAGGGCCGGACACGACCTACGCGGCGCCGACCGGAGCGGCCCGGACCTGCGCGGCCCGGACCAGCGCGGTCATCACCCGGGTGTCCTCGCCCATCTCCGGATGCCACTGGACGCCCAGCGCCCACCGTGGGTCCGGCAGTTCGACCGCCTCGACCGTGCCGTCCGCCGCGAACGCCGACACGGTCAGCCCCTTACCGAGCCGGTCGACCGTCTGATGGTGGTGCGTCGGGACAGCGGACTCCTCCGGCACCAGATCGCCGTAGCGGGTGCCCGGCACCGGTGTCACCGGATGCTCGCCGAAGGTGCCGGTGACCGGCGAGGTGTGCCCCTCCACATGCTGGAGGAGCGTCCCGCCCAGCGCCACATTGAGCAGCTGCATCCCCCGGCAGATCCCCAGCAGCGGGGTGCCAGAGGCCAGGGCGGCCTCGATCAGGGCGAGCTCCCAGGCGTCCCGCTCCCGGGCCGGCGGTCCGGTGCGGGGGTGCGGCTCGGCTCCGTACCGTACGGGCTCCACGTCCGGGCCGCCCGCGATCACCACCCCGTCGAGCCGCGCCACCACCGCGGCCGCCGAGGCCGGCTCGTCCGGCGGGAGCATCACGGCCAGCCCGCCGGCCCGCTGGACCAGCCGGGGATAGCCGGCGGGCAGCAGCGCCGCGGGCAGATTCCAGACACCCCAGGCGGCGGACGCCTCCAGATAGGTGCTGACGCCGATGAGCGGCTTCACAGATCGGTCCTCCGTCGTTCTCGTGCGGGCTTCGGCTTCGGTCAGTCGCGTTCGAGTTCGGCCTCGGCCGCAGCCAGGGCCGCGAACTCCTCCTCGGGGGCGGCCGCGACCAGCCGGTGCCGACTGTAGAAGGTGAAGTACGCGAGTGCGACGACATAGACGCCGAGTGCGATGAATGCCGCGTCCTTGTCCACCAGGAAGGTCGCGACCAGCGCGGACAGGGCCAGCACGAACGCCACGCCGGAGGTGAGCATGCCGCCGGGCGTGCGGTAGGGGCGGGGCAGCCCCGGCTCGCGGCGGCGCAGCACGAGATGGGACAGGGCCATCAGGGCGTACGAGATGGTGGCGCCGAACACCGCGACATTCAGCATCCGTCCGCCGTCGCCGCTGCCCGCCGCGAGGGCGAAGCCGATCGCGCCCGGGATCAGCAGACCCAGATAGGGGGCTTTACGGCCGCTGGTCAGGGAGAGGAAGCGGGGCAGATAGCCGGCGCGGGAGAGCGCGAACAGCTGCCGGGATCCGGCGTAGATGAGGGAGAAGAAGGAGGCGACGAGACCGGCCAGACCCGCGTAGTTCACGAACCGGCTCAGCGGTGTCGGATCGCCGTCCCCCTGGAGCGCGACCACCAGCGGATTGCCCGCGTCCTGCACAGCGGCCGAGCCGCGCGCGCCGGTCGCCGCGAAGAAGGTGATCAGCGCGAGCAGCACCAGCACGCCCATGGAGATGGACAGCGCCCTGGGCATCGACCGCACCGGGTCCTTGGCCTCCTCGGCGGCCAGCGGCACACCCTCCACACCGAGGAAGAACCACATGCCGAACGGGAAGGCCGCCCAGATGCCCAGCACGCCGTACGGCAGCCAGGAGCCCGAGCCGAACGCGTCCTGGTCGACGGGGATGTCGTTGAGGCCGCTCGCGTCGAACTCGGTGAAGGCGCCGACCGCGAAGATCAGCAGCGCCGCCACCGCGACGGCCGTCACCACCAGACTGAAGCGCAGCGCCTCGCCGACGCCCCAGAGATGGATCCCGATGAAGATCGCGAAGCAGGCCAGATAGACCGGCCAGCCGGCCGTCAGCCCGAAGAGATTGAGCGACTCGACATAGTCGCCGATGAAGATGGAGATCGCGGCCGGCGCGAGGATGTACTCGATGAGGATGGCCGTACCGGTGAGGAAGCCGCCCCAGGTGCCGAGAGCGCGCCGGGCGAAGCCATAACCACCGCCCGCGGTGGGCAGGATGGCGGACAGCTCGGCGAGCGAGAAGACCAGACAGGCGTACATCACGCCCATCAGCAGCGTGGCGATGGCGAGGCCGCCGAAGCCGCCCTCGGAGAGACCGATGTTCCAGCCCGAGAAGTCCCCGGAGACGACATAGGCGACGCCGAGACCGGTGAGCAGCAGCCAGCCGGCGCTGCCACGGCGCAGCGTGCGCCGCTTCAGATAGTCGGCGTCCGGCGGAGCGGCGCCTTCGGCCGCCGCGGGGGGTGGGACGCGCGAGTCGGTGCCGTCGGACATGAGCAGCTCCTGCCTCGGGGTAATGGAGTGAGGCCATACCATTGCCGCCGGAACAGCTGTGCGCAAGCCCCCTGCGTTAAACGGCTGTTACGGATGGGCGCCGCGGCCCGCCCCGCCCTCGGAGGCCGTCCGACCGGCTCTCAGGTGAGAAAGCCCCGCAGCAGCGCGGCCGTGCCGCCGCAGTGTTCGCGCGCTATCTCCCGCGCCCCGTCCGCGTCCCCGTCCAGCACCGCCCCGACCAGTGCGGTGTGCTGCCGCTGTGAGTGCTCCAGATTCCGTACGAGCAGCGGGATGCAGTCCAGGAGATCGTTCGCCGTCGCCCGCACGGCCGCGTACTGCGCGGCCAGGGTCGCGGAGCCGGACAGCTCGGCGAGCGTGAGATGCAGCAGCGTGTCCAGCCTGCGGTACTCCGTCAGCGGTGCGTCGTGCGTCGCGGCCAGCGCCGACCGCAGCCGCTCCGACTGCTCACCGGTCAGCCCGTGCGCCGCGCACAGCCCCGCCGCGCCGACCTCCAGCACCTCCCGGAAGCGCAGGATGTCCTCCATGTCCACGCCCGCCACCCGGCGCCGCAGCTCCTCCCCGGCGCCCTGGGCCGGGGCGCCGGGCCGTGGCCGTACGAACGTCCCGCCGTATCTGCCGCGCCGGCTCTCCACCAGTCCCTGGTCCTGGAGGACCTTGAGCACCTCGCGCAGCGTCACCCGGCTGATCCGCAGCCGGTCGGACAACTCCCGCTCGGCGGGCAGCCGTTCGCCGCCGGCCACCAGACCGAGCCGTACGACCTGGAGGATCTGCTCCAGGGCCTCCTCGAAACCGTTTCCCGCCCGCACGGGCCGCAGCACCGGAGTCAGCGGGTCCATCGGCAGGTTCTTCTTCACCATGTCGCCGTTTCCCCTTCCCAACCAAAGGTCTCCAGGAATACCTTATGACCTCCGGCTGACCGAAGGAGGAGTAATCCCGTGGCAGACCGCACACCCCCGCTCGGCGTCGAGGAACTTCGCATCCTCGTGGAGAGCGGCGAGATCGACACGGTCGTCCTGGCCTTCCCCGATATGCAGGGCCGGCTCCAGGGCAAGCGGTTCGCCGCGCCCTTCTTCCTCGAAGAGGTCCTGGAACACGGCAGCGAGGGATGCAACTACCTCCTCGCCGTCGACACCGAGATGAACACCGTCGACGGCTACGCGATGTCCTCCTGGGACCGCGGCTACGGCGACTTCGCCATGCGCCCCGACCTCTCCACCCTGCGCCGGATCCCCTGGAACGAGGGTACGGCGCTGCTCATCGCCGACCTCGCGTGGAGCGACGGCTCGCCCGTCGTCGCGGCGCCCCGCCAGATCCTGCGCCGCCAGCTGGAGCGTCTCGCCGAGCACGGCTACACCGCGCACGTGGGCACGGAGCTGGAGTTCATCGTCTTCAAGGACACCTTCGAGCAGGCCTGGGACAGCCACTACCGCGGCCTGACCCCCGCCAACCAGTACAACGTCGACTACTCCGTCCTCGGCACCGGCCGTATCGAGCCCCTGCTGCGCCGGATCCGCAACGAGATGGCGGCCGCGGGACTGACCGTCGAGTCCGCCAAGGGCGAGTGCAACCCCGGCCAGCACGAGATCGCCTTCAAGTACGACGAAGCGCTCGTCACCTGCGACCAGCACGCCGTCTACAAGACCGGCGCGAAGGAGATCGCCTCCCAGGAGGGGGTCTCGCTCACCTTCATGGCCAAGTACAACGAGCGGGAGGGCAACTCCTGCCACATCCATCTCTCGCTCCAGGACGAGGACGGCACCAACGTCATGGCCGGGGACGGCCCCGGCGGAATGTCCCCCGTGATGCGCCACTTCCTGGCGGGCCAGCTCGCCGCGCTGCGCGACTTCTCCCTGCTTTACGCGCCCACCATCAACTCGTACAAGCGCTTCCAGCCCGGCTCCTTCGCCCCCACCGCCGTCGCCTGGGGCTACGACAACCGCACCTGCTCGCTGCGGGTCGTCGGCCACGGCCGGTCCATGCGCTTCGAGAACCGGCTGCCCGGCGGGGACGTCAATCCGCACCTCGCCGTCGCGGGCCTGGTCGCCGCGGGGCTGTACGGGATAGAGAACGAACTGGAACTCCCCGAGGCCTGCGCGGGGAACGCCTACAGCGCCGGGTACGAGCAGGTCCCCACCACCCTGCGCGAAGCCGCCGAGCTCTGGGAGAACAGCCCCATCGCCCGCGCCGCCTTCGGCGACGAAGTCGTCGCCCACTACCGCAATATGGCGCGCGTCGAGGTGGAGGCATTCGACGCCGCGGTGACCGACTGGGAGCTTCGCCGCTCCTTCGAACGCCTGTGAGGAACGACGTGCACGAGCACCGCACAGCCGGACATCAGATCCTCAACCCCGCCACCGGCGAGGTCATCGCGACGATCGCGGCGACCACTACGGAGGAGGTCGACGCCGCGGTCGTACGGGCCGCGGCGGCCCAGCGCGGCTGGGCGGCCGCCGCCCCCGCCGACCGCGCACGGCTGCTGCGCCGCTTCGCCTCCGTGGTCGACGGGCACACCGAGGAACTGGCGGGACTGGAGGTCCGCGAGGCGGGCCACACGATCGGCAACGCCCGCTGGGAGGCCGGCAATGTCCGCGATCTCCTGGACTACTCCGCCGGGGGAGTGGAGCGGCTGAGCGGCCGGCAGATCCCGGTCGCCGGCGGCCTCGACATCACCCTCCTGGAACCGCTCGGCGTCGTCGGGGTGATCGCGCCCTGGAACTTCCCCATGCCGATCGCCGCCTGGGGCACCGCCCCTGCCCTCGCGGCCGGCAACGCGGTCATCCTCAAGCCCGCGGAGACCACCCCGCTCACCGCCCTCCGACTGGCCGAACTCGCCCTGGAGGCAGGGCTTCCCGAGCATCTCTTCCAGGTCCTGCCCGGCGCCGGCGAGGTGGCGGGCAACGCCCTGGTCGAGCACCCGGGCGTCGCCAAGATCGTGTTCACCGGATCCACCCTGGTCGGCAAGCGGATCATGGCGAAGAGCGCCGCGCTGGTGAAGCGCGTGACCCTCGAACTCGGCGGCAAGAGCCCCAACATCGTCTTCGCCGACTCCGATCTCGAACAGGCCGCCGCCACGGCGCCGATGGCCTTCCTCGACAACTCCGGCCAGGACTGCTGCGCCCGTACCCGCATCCTCGTCCAGCGGGAGGTCCACGACCGGTTCCTGGAACTGCTCGCCCCCGCCGTCGAGTCGGTCGTCGTCGGCGACCCGTCCGACGAGCGGACCCAGATGGGCCCGCTGATCTCGGCCGTCCAGCTGGAGCGCGTACGGTCCTACGTCCCCGAGGGCGCGAAGGGCATGCGCGGCGTCGCCCCCCGGGGCCCCGGCTTCTGGTTCCCGCCGACCGTCCTCACCGACGCCGCCGCCGACTCCCCGGCCGCCACCGAGGAGGTCTTCGGACCGGTCGCCGTCGTCCTGCCCTTCGACGACGAGGAGGACGCGGTCCGGCTCGCCAACGCCACCGACTACGGCCTCGCCGGATCGATCTGGACCCGCGACGTGGGCCGCGCCCTGCGGGTCTCGCGCGCCGTCGCCGCGGGCAATCTGTCCGTCAACTCCCACAGCAGCGTCCGCTACGGGACACCGTTCGGCGGCTACAAACAGTCCGGACTCGGCCGCGAACTGGGCCCCGACGCCCTCGCCGCCTTCACCGAAACCAAGAACGTCTTCATCAGCACGGAGGCCTGAGCGACCATGACCGCCCCCCTGACCGACCCCTTCGTCTGCCGCCGCCTGACCGGCCGCACCGCCGTCATCACCGGAGCCGGCAGCGGCATCGGCCTGGCCACCGCGCGCCGGCTCGCCTCCGAGGGCGCGCACGTCGTCTGCGGCGACATCGACGAGACCGCGGGCAAGGCCGCGGCCGAACAGGCCGGCGGCACCTTCGTACGGGTCGACGTCACCGACGCCGACGAGGTCGACGCGCTGTTCAGGACCGCGTACGAGACCTACGGCAGCGTCGACATCGCCTTCAACAACGCGGGTATCTCACCGCCCGACGACGACTCGATCCTCACCACCGGCCTCGAGGCGTGGCAGCGGGTCCAGGAGGTCAACCTCACCTCGGTCTACCTCTGCTGCAAGGCCGCCATCCCCTACATGCAGCGCCAGGGCCGGGGCTCGATCATCAACACCGCGTCCTTCGTGGCCAGGATGGGGGCGGCGACCTCGCAGATCTCGTACACCGCGTCCAAGGGCGGGGTGCTCGCGATGTCCCGCGAACTGGGGGTTCAGTTCGCCCGGGAGGGGATCCGGGTGAACGCGCTGTGCCCGGGGCCGGTCAACACCCCGCTGCTGCGGGAGCTGTTCGCCAAGGATCCGGAGCGGGCCGCGCGCCGGCTGGTGCACATCCCGGTGGGACGGTTCGCCGAGGCGGACGAGATCGCGGCGGCCGTCGCCTTCCTCGCGAGCGACGACTCGTCCTTCGTGAACGCATCGGACTTCCTGGTCGACGGCGGCATCTCGGGGGCGTACGTCACCCCCATGTAGGTGCATTGGCCTGCCCACTAGGGTGGCCTGATGAGCATGACAACACCGCCAGGCTGGTATCCCGATCCGGGCGCCCCGTCCACCGAACGCTGGTGGGACGGGACCGCCTGGACCGGGCACACCCGGGCGCCGGGCGGTCGCCGTCGGCGGCGCGGTCCGCTCGTGGTCGTCGCCGCCGGTGTCGTCCTCGCCGCGGCGACAGCCGCCGGAGTCGTCGTGCTCGGTGACGACGATCCCGGAACCCGGCCGCCGGCCCGGCAGAGCGGCGCGCCCCTGCCCTCCACGCCGGAGGACAGCGACAGCGCGACAGCCGTCCCGGAACCCAGCGAGGACCCGACCGTCCTCACCGATCAGCTGAACGGCATCACCCTGCCGATCCCGGACGGCTGGGAGCGGCCGGCCGGCGGCCTCGGCGGCGGCGTCACCATGTCGGTGGCGGACACCTACGAGTGCCCGGGCGACGCCGGGATGCGCTGCCACGCGGGCACGGTGACGACCCGTAGCGCCGGCGGGACCGACGCGGCCTCCGCCGAGGCGCTGGCCAAGGAGGACATCTCCCTCGCGGCCGACGCCGCGTACGAGGAGGACAGCGTCGGCAACAACTTCTACGGCGGCATCGAGTCCCACAAGGAGCTCAGGTCCGAGCCCGCCGTGGTCGCGGGCCGCACCGGCTATCTGGTGCGGTGGCAGGTCACCACGGGGGTCGGGCCCGGCGGCTATGTCCAGTCGCTGGTCTTTCCCTCGACCATCGGCACGGAGTCGCTGGTCATCGTGCGCTTCGCCTTCGACGCGGGCCCCGCGGGGCCGCCGGTCGGCGGGATGGACAAGATCACCAAGGGGATCCGTCCGATCGGCGACGTCTCGGGCGGCGTGGGCAGCTCCATCGGCCCCTGATCCTGATGGGCTCGACCCCGCTGGGCTCGACCCGGCGGGGCCAGGCCCTCAGAGGAACGTACGGCCCTCGCCCCGGTAGGTCGGTACGGACGCCACCACGCGGTCGCCCTCCACCAGCCGCAAGGTGTCGAAGCGCTCGCACATCTCACCGGCCTTGGCATGCCGGAACCACACCTTGTCGCCGATCAGCAGATCGTCGGCGGCCGAGCCCAGCAGCGGGGTCTGCACCTCGCCGGGGCCCTCCTGCCCGTCGTAGCGCAGCCCCTCCGGCAGATACGGAACGGGCAGCCGGTCCCGGCCCGCCGCCCCCGACGCCGGATAGCCACCCCCGAGCACCGTCACCACCCCGACGCCCGGCATGCGCACCACGGGCTGGGCGAACAGCGCCGCCGGTCGGCCCGTGAAGGACGTGTAGTTGTCGAACAGCCGCGGCATATACAGCCCCGAGCCCGCAGCGATCTCCGTCACCGCCTCCTCGGCGGCCGTGTGCTGCACGCTGCCCGTACCGCCGCCGTTGACGAACTCCAGCTCCGGCGCCACGGCCCGTACCGCCCGCACCACCGCCGCACGCCGCTCGGCCAGCTCCCGGCGGGCGGCGGACTGCATCAGCCGGATCGCCCGCGACCGCAGCGGCCGCCCGGCCAGGGCGTCCCCGACACCCGCCACATGGCCTTCGTACGCCATCAGTCCGACCAGCCGGAAGCCGGGGCGCCGGGCGACCGACCTGGCCAGCTCGGCCAGCTGGGCGGGCTCGCGCAACGGGGAGCGCAGGGCGCCGACCCGTACCCGCCCGCCGAACAGCCGCAAGGACGTGTCCAGTTCAAGACAGACCCGGATCTCCTCGCGGCCGCCGGCGCGCGACGCGTCGATGAGATCGAGCTGCGCCGGGTTGTCGGCCATCACGGTGACGGCGGCGGCGAGCTCGGGGTCGGCGGCGAGCTCCGCGTAGGCGGCGCGGTCCGCCGACGGATAGGCGAGGAGTACGTCGTCGAACCCGGCCCGCGCCAGCCACAGCGACTCCGCCAGCGTGAACGACATGATCCCCGCGAAGCCGTCGCGCGCCAGCACCCGCTCCAGCAGGGTCCGGCAGCGCACCGACTTGCTCGCCACCCGGACCGGTTTGCCCGCGGCCCGCCGGACGAGATCGTCGGCGTTGGCGTCGAACGCGTCGAGATCGACGAGGGCGAGCGGGGCGTCGAGATGAGCGGTGGCCCGGTCGTACCGGGCCCGGTCAGTGGCGCGCGGAGTCATGGCCCGAGCCTGCCAGACACGATTACCGCGCGGTAGGGGGGATGATCTGGGCAGATCCACCCGGGCCTCCGGTCTCGTTCCCGCCGGGCCCGCTCCAGCCCGTAGAGTGACCACACGCGGCGACGAACGGGCCTGTCCCGTACGGCGGATCGGCGTGCGATGGATCGGCGTGCGTGGATCGGTCTGTACAGGCGGGACAGGGGGACGGATGAGCACCGAAGCACGACGCGCTCCCGTACCGCCCCGCCCCACAACACCCCCTTCCGTGCCCGCCGCGACCGGGCCTGACGCCTCGGAGGACGCCTCGGCCGACCGGCCGGGAGACGCTTCGACGGCCGCCCCGCGGGCGACCGCGTCCCGCGGTGCCGAGCCCCCGCTTCCCTCGCCCGGACGCCCGCGGATACCTCCGCCACCGCCCGGCCCTCCGCCGGCCGCCGAGACCACCATGCGGCTGCGTCCTGTGCCGCCGGCGCCCGCCGTGCCGCCGGCACGATCCGCGGAGCCGTCGCCCGCCGAGACCACCACCCGGCTGCGGCCCGTGCCCCCGGGGCCCGTGCTGCCGCCCGCGCCCCCCGTACATCCGGCCGGTCCCCTACATCAGGCCGGCCCCGTACATCAGGCCGGCCCCGTACATCCGGCCGGTCCTGGACGCCCGGCGCCGGGGTACTCCTGGGGCGGGGTGCCTCCCGAGACCCCCGCCGAGACCACCACGCGGCTGCGGCCCGTGCCCGCCCGGCGTCCCGCCAGGACGGCCGCCGCCCTGGCCTGCGCCGTACTCGGACTCGGCCTGATCGGCGGCGCCGCCACCGGCAGCTGGCTGACCGGGAACTCGGCCGCCGAGCCCGCCGTCCGCGACGGATACACCACGGCACGCACCCTCTGGCACAGCGTTCCCGTCGACACACTCTTTCCGCGCACCCTCACAGGGGACGGCGCGGGGCCCGGCGGCGCGGACCGTCAATGGACCCGGATAGGCGTGGCGCCCGACAGCGGCTGCGCCGGCGCCCTCGACCCCCTGCTGCTGGGCACGCTGCGCCCGGTCGGCTGCGGGCGGGTACTGCGCGCGACGTACGCCGACGCCACCTCCAGCAGCGTCACCACGGTCGGGCTCGTCTTCACCCGGGGCGACGCCACCGGGATGGACGCCTTGCACACCCGCTTCCGGGACGAGAAGCTCGCAGAACGCGCCGATCTCATGCCCCGCACCTTCCCCGTCAAGGGCACGGTCGCCGCCGGATTCGGTGACGCCCAGCGCGCGAGCTGGACGGTGAACGTCCTCACCGAGGCGCCCGTCGTCGTGTACGCCGTCTCCGGCTTCGCCGACGGACGTACCGTCACCACTCCCCAGCCCGTCGGCAAGGCCACCGCCGCCCGGGCCACGACCGCACCCGCGCAGGCCGGCCTCGGCCATGACGCGAAGGGCGTGGCGGACCGTATCGAGCGAGGGCTGCGCACGACCATCAGCGCGCGCACGGTGGTGCCGTGATGACGTCGAGGGCCCCCATGAGCCCGAGTGCACCGAGCACGCCGAGGACCTCGCGGCGCGCTCACCGCGTCGCCGTCGCGCTCGCCGCCACGTCCTTCCTGCTCGTGCCCGCCACCCCCGCGCACGCCGACGCGATCCGTGCCCAGCAGTGGGCCCTCGAAGCCCTGCACACCGAACAGGCCTGGCGCACCGCCCAGGGCACGGGCGTCACGGTCGCGGTCCTCGACACCGGCGTCGACGACACCCATCCCGACCTCGCGGGCCAGGTGCTGCCCGGCAAGGACCTCATAGGCTTCGGCGCCGCCGGCGGCGACCGGGCCTGGGCCCGGCACGGCACGGCCATGGCCGGCATCATCGCGGGCCACGGCCACGGGTCCGACCGCTCCGAGGGAGTCCTCGGTATCGCGCCCGAGGCGAAGATCCTCCCCGTCCGGGTCATCCTCGAAGGCACCGACCCGGCCCGCTCCAAGGCCCGTACCTCCCGGGGCGGCGCCCTTGCCGAAGGCATCCGCTGGGCCGCCGACAACGGCGCCGACGTCATCAATCTCTCCCTCGGCGACGACAGCGAGTCGGCCCATCCGGAACCGGGCGAGGACGCGGCCGTCCAGTACGCCCTGGCCAAGGGCGCCGTCGTCGTCGCCTCGGCCGGCAATGGCGGCGAGAAGGGCGACCACATCTCCTACCCCGCGGCCTACCCCGGGGTGATCGCGGTGACGGCCGTCGACCGCTACGGCACGCACGCCGCCTTCTCCACCCGTCGCTGGTACGCCACCGTCAGCGCCCCCGGCGTCGATGTCGTCATCGCCGACCCCGACCGCGGCTACTACGAGGGCTGGGGGACCAGCGCCGCCGCCGCGTTCGTTTCCGGCGCCGTCGCCCTCGTACGCTCCGCCCATCCCGACCTGACCCCCGCGCAGATCAAGAAGCTCCTCGCGGACACCGCGCGCGACGCCCCGAAGGACGGCCACGACGACGCCAAGGGCTACGGCCTGGTCGACCCGGCCGCCGCGATCGAGGCAGGGGGGAAACTGCGCCGTACGGACGCGACGAGCGAAGCCGCCGGCTCGGGCTACGGCAAGAAGTACTTCGGCAGCGGTCCCGACGTCCCGCGCGAGGAGCCGGAACCGGCCGCCTGGCTCGCCCCGGCGGCGGGCGGGGCCGGCGCCCTGCTGCTGGCGGGCGCGGTGGCGCTGTGGCGCGGCGGCGTCAGACGATCCGGCGTACGGCGCTGACCGCGGCCTCCTCCACCCGCGCGATCCCCTCCTCCCGCGACGCATGCCCGTCGGACAGCACCGCGACCAGGCAGCCACGCGCCCGCCCCACCGAATGCACGACCCACAGCCCGCTCCCGTCTCTCGGTAGCCATCCGTTCTTCAGCGCCCAGCCGTCGCCCGCCGCGGACACGCCCCAGTCCTGCCCCGGCACCACCCGCCCCATCAGCCCCGCCAGATAGCGGCGCGCCCGCCCGTCCAGCGCGGAACGCGCGCCGAACACCGCCTTCAGCAGGGTCAGCTGATCGCGCGCGGTGGTCCGGGTCAGCCCCCAGGCGGGCGCCGCCGATGTATGGGTCATCCCCAGCCGCGCATGCGCCTCGTCCAGCCCCGCCACACCGCCTGCCGTGGCCCGCAGCGCGGTGGCGGCGTCGTTGTCGCTACGCTCGATCATGGCCGCCGAGAGTCGCTCCTCCTCGGCCGTCAGCCACCGTCCGGCGTCCCGCGCCCGCAGCAGCACCGCCGCCAGGACGGCGACCTTCACGACGCTGGCGGTGACATACGTCCGGTCCTCGCCGTACGCCACCTCGCGCCGGCCGGTCATGTCGCACGCCGCGACCGAGAGATCCACCCCACGACCGTACGTCCACGGCCCACGCCCTGTCCGAGCCCCGCCCCAGGGGCGGACGGCGCTCTGTACAGGACAGGCCCTAGGCTCGACCCGTGGCCCTCAAGAACATCCCCGACTCCGGCTTCTCCGACGACGACGGCACCGCCGATCCCGCGCTGACGGCGGCCCTCGCCGCCTGGGCCGAGGACCGGTCGGCCGAGCGGCAGGTCCTGGCGGCGCTGAAGGGCGCCCGGCTGCTGGTCCCCGTCGTCGCCGTCCTCGGCGAGACGGAGGAGGACGAGAGCGGTCTGCGCCGTGAGAAGACCAGCGACATGGCCGTGCCGACCCTCCGGGCCGGCGACCGGCGCGCGCTGCCCGCCTTCACGTCCGTCGCGGCGCTGGCCCGCTGGGATCCCGAGGCCCGCCCCGTCGCCGTACCGCTGCACCAGGCGCTCCAGGCGGCCGCTCACGAGCAGGCGGACACCGTCGTGCTCGACCTCGCTGGACCTGTCCCGTACCAGCTCACCGGGGCCGCTCTGCTCGCCGCCGCCGAGGGCCGCACCAGCACCGATCCGCTCGACGATCCCGCCGTCGTCGCGGCCGTACGGTCCGCCGTCGCGGCCGAGCCCGCGGTGCGCCGCGCCCATCTCGGCCCCGGCAGTGCGGACGGCACTCTCGCGCTCGTCCTGGCGCCGGACACGAGCCCCGCCGAGGCGGCCCGCAGGCTCGCCGGGTCGCTCGCGGCCGATGACGTACTGAGGGCCCGCCTGGTACGCGGACTCGACCTGGCCCTGCTGCCGGCCGGGACCATGCCGCCCGGCGAGCCCCTTTTCGTCCGCGAGTAAAAGAGCGGGTGACGCGGGTGACACGAAGGGAACGGCCGTGCGCCGCGGTCAGCCGTAGACCGGGCCCGTGTACTTCTCGCCAGGACCCTGCCCCGGCTCGTCCGGTACGACCGAAGCCTCTCGGAACGCCAGCTGTAGCGACTTCAGACCGTCGCGCAGCGGCGCCGCGTGGAAGGAACTGATCTCCGTCACGCTCGCGTCCAGCAGCCCGGCCAGCGCCTGGACCAGCTTGCGCGCCTCGTCCAGGTCCTTGTGGTCGTCGCCGTCCTCGGTCAGGCCGAGCTTCACGGCGGCCGCGCTCATCAGATTCACCGCGACCGTGACGATCACCTCGACGGCGGGGACTTCCGCGATGTCACGGGTCATGGAGTCGAAGTCGGGGGAGTCCTGGGGGGAGGTCGCGTCACTCATGCCCCACACGATAGGCCCCGGGTGGCTGGGGCCCGCTCCCGCCGTCGGTTAGCTCCTTCGGGCGGTAGCTGCTAACCTGGAGTGACGACCGGCTGGACATGAGCGTGTCCGGCCCACAAGTGGAGGCTCCGATCTCCCACCTGGCTGCCCTCTTTCGGGCGGCGGGTCACCGGTCAGGTGGTCCCCATCGTTCCGTACGGACGATGGAGCCGCCCGATGCGCCCCGTGGCACGTACACGGCGGTGCTCCGGTATTCGAGGAGCTCCTGCCTGTGTTCCGTCCGGGGCATTTTTCTTGTTCCGCCACGGTTGGTCTGAAAACAGACGTTACGCGGCTGTCTGCCAGACAGTCGTGTGGTGCTACCGAGGAGGATCCATCAGCGCCGAGCCCCGCATTAACGACCGGATTCGCGTTCCCGAGGTCCGACTCGTCGGCCCCAGCGGCGAGCAGGTCGGCATCGTGCCGCTTGCGAAGGCCCTGGAGCTGGCGCAGGAGTACGACCTTGACCTGGTCGAGGTCGCGGCGACCGCACGTCCGCCCGTGTGCAAGCTCATGGACTACGGGAAGTTCAAGTACGAGTCGGCCATGAAGGCCCGTGAAGCGCGCAAGAACCAGGCGCACACGGTCATCAAGGAGATGAAGCTCCGGCCGAAGATCGACCCGCACGACTATGACACCAAGAAGGGTCATGTCGTCCGGTTCCTCAAGCAGGGCGACAAGGTCAAGATCACGATCATGTTCCGTGGTCGTGAGCAGTCCCGCCCCGAACTCGGCTTCCGACTGCTCCAGCGTCTCGCTTCGGATGTCGAGGAGCTCGGCTTCATCGAGTCGAACCCGAAGCAGGACGGCCGGAACATGATCATGGTTCTTGGCCCGCACAAGAAGAAGACCGAAGCCATGGCCGAGGCCCGCGAGGCGCAGGCCGCCCGCAAGGCGGAGCGTCAGGGTTACGCGACCGAGGAGTCGGCGGACACCGAGGCTGAGGCTCCGGCCGAGGCCGCTGCCGAAGCCCCGGCCGAGGCATCTTCCGAAGCGTGATCCGAGGGGGTGCCAGCCAGGCACCCTCGGCTCCGGTCCGGAACCACACACCAGAGATCTGACGCTCCCGCGCGCCGGCCCCACCGCCGGCAGGGAGCGCCACTGACGAGGAGAGAACGGCGCTATGCCGAAGAACAAGACGCACAGCGGTGCCAGCAAGCGCTTCAAGATCACCGGCTCCGGCAAGGTGCTGCGCGAGCGGGCCGGCAAGCGCCACCTGCTCGAGCACAAGTCGTCCAAGCTGACGCGTCGCCTCACCGGCAACGCCGAGATGGCCCCGGGCGACGCCAAGAAGATCAAGAAGCTTCTCGGCAAGTGATGTCGGCGCCCCCGGTGACCGGGGGCACGGCATCAGGACCGGGACCATATTCGTTTCCGGGCCGTGTGAGTACAGACCACGGCCCCGCTACAAGGAGTTAACACGTGGCACGCGTCAAGCGGGCAGTCAACGCCCACAAGAAGCGCCGGGCAATCCTCGAGGCGGCCAGCGGTTACCGCGGCCAGCGCTCGCGCCTGTACCGGAAGGCGAAGGAGCAGGTCACCCACTCCCTCGTTTACAACTACAACGACCGCAAGAAGCGCAAGGGCGACTTCCGTCAGCTGTGGATCCAGCGGATCAACGCCGCTGCCCGCGCCAACGGCATCACCTACAACCGCTTCATCCAGGGTCTGAAGGCCGCCAACGTCGAGGTGGACCGCAAGATCCTCGCCGAGCTGGCCGTCAATGACGCGAACGCGTTCGCCGCGCTCGTCGAGGTCGCCCAGAAGGCCCTCCCCAGCGACGTCAACGCCCCGAAGGCCGCTGCCTGACCTCCGTCAGGACCGCATCCTTTCCCGCCGGACCCGCAGGCACCACGCCTGCGGGTCCGGTGCGTTCCGCCCCGCACCCGTCCGGCCCGTTCCCCGTCCGGCCCGTTCCCCCGCGCCCCGCACCCCGTCCCACCCGTTCCTCCCCGTACGAGAAGTGAGAGCCGCAGCCCATGGGCACCCCCGAGCTGATCTCCCCGCGCTCCCCGCGCGTCACGGCCGCGCGAAGGCTCGCCAAGCGTGCCTTCCGCGGCAAGGAACGCCGGTTCATCGCCGAGGGTCCGCAGGCCGTACGCGAAGCGGTGGCCCACCGCGGCCACGACGGGGAGCCCACGCTGATCGAGCTGTTCACCACCGCCGACGCCGCCGAGCGGTACGCCGGCATCGTCGACGCGGCCCGCGCCACCGGGGCCCGGGTGCACTTCGCGCCCGACGCGGTGCTCGCCGAGGTGTCCCAGACCGTCACCCCCCAGGGACTGCTGGGCGTCTGCCGCTTCCTCGACTCGCCGTTCGAGGACATCCTGCGGGCCCGCCCCCGGCTCGTCGCCGTCCTGGCGCATGTCCGCGACCCGGGGAACGCCGGTACGGTGCTGCGCTGCGCGGACGCCGCGGGCGCCGACGCCGTCGTCCTCACCGATGCCTCCGTCGACCTCTACAACCCCAAGTCGGTCCGGGCGTCGGTCGGTTCGCTCTTCCATCTGCCGGTCGCCGTCGGTGTCCCCGTCGAACAGGCCGTCCAGGGGCTCCAGGACGCGGGCGTCCGTATCCTCGCCGCCGACGGCGCGGGCGACAACGACCTGGACGACGAGCTGGACGCGGGCACCATGGGCGGTCCCACCGCCTGGATCTTCGGCAACGAGGCCTGGGGGCTGCCGGCCGAGACCCGCGCCCTCGCGGACGCCGTGGTGCGGGTGCCGATCCACGGAAAGGCCGAGAGTCTGAACCTCGCGACCGCCGCGGCCGTATGTCTCTACGCCTCGGCGCGCGCCCAGCGCGTCCGCGCTACGAGCTGAGGGGGTCCGCTCCGTCACGTTCAGCTAGTAGTGTTGCGCTTTCGGGGGCCCACTGAGCGACGCGGAAGAGGTGGGATACGGGGATGGCTGTCGGTACGAGCAGGCCCGCCGCGGTCCGGGGGTCCGGTTCTGCTGCCTCCGGTGAGTCCGGGATCGACCCCGACGACCTCCCCGACGGGCTGGTCGTCGCCGACGAGACCGGCCGGGTGATCTGCTTCAACGCGGCCGCCGTCCGTATCACCGCCGTACCGCTCTCCGACGCCCTCGGCCGGCCGCTCGACCTGGCGCTGCCGCTGGAGGACCTGAAGGGCCGCCGCTGGTGGACGCTGACCGATCCGTACGGCGGGCTCGCCACCCGGGTCGGCCAGCCCGAGCGCAATCTGCTGCTGCCCGGCGGCCGTGAGGTCCTGGTCTCCGCCCGTTATGTGCGCGCGTATCCGACCGGGCCCGTCAGCCGGCTGGTCATCTGCATCCGCGGCACCGAGGCGCGGCGCCGCACCGAGCGCAGCCACGCGGAGCTGATCGCCACCGTCGCCCATGAGCTGCGCTCCCCGCTGACCTCGGTGAAGGGGTTCACGGCGACGCTGCTCGCCAAGTGGGAGCGGTTCACCGACGACCAGAAGAAGCTGATGCTGGAGACGGTCGACGCCGACGCCAACCGTGTGACCCGGCTGATCGCCGAGCTGCTGGACATCTCCCGGATCGACTCGGGCCGGCTGGAGGTGCGCCGCCAGCCGGTCGACATCGCCACGGCCGTCGGCCGCCACATCCAGTCGCACACCGCCTCTGGGCAGTCGCCGGACCGGTTCCTCGTACGGATCCGGCGGCCGCTGCCCGATCTGTGGGCCGACCCCGACAAGATCGACCAGATCCTGAGCAACCTGCTGGAAAACGCGGTGCGCCACGGGGAGGGAACCGTCACCATTGAGGTGGCACCCGCCCCCGCCAAGAACGACGAGAAAGGAACGGCCGTCACCGTGTGCGACGAAGGTCCCGGCATCCCCGAGGAGTCGATGGGCCGTGTCTTCACCCGCTTCTGGCGGGGGAGCAAGCGCGGCGGGACCGGCCTCGGCCTCTATATCGTCAAGGGCATCGTCGAGGCGCACGGCGGGACGATCACCGTGGACCGCGGACCCGGCGGCGGCGCCCGGTTCCGGTTTATCCTGCCCGTCGGCGCTCCGGCCTATCTGACCTGAGCGGCCCGCGGGCTACTTCACCTCCGTACGACCTTTAGACTCGACCTTTGGCACCTTTGCGTCCTCGGTGATCGCACTGATCGTGAGTGACCGAAGTGATCGTGAGTGACCGAAGTGATCGAGCAGGGTCGTTTCGCCAGCCAATCGGAAGTACGGGAAGAGATGTCGGCACCCAACAAGTCGTACGACCCAGTCGAGGTCGAGGCGCTGAAACCGGAAGAGATCGAGCGGATGCGGGACGAGGCGCTCGCCGCCTTCGCCGCCGCCGGGGATCTCGACGCGCTCGTCCACGAGAAGACCGCGCACACCGGTGGCACCTCGCCGCTCGCCCTCGCCAACCGGGAGATCGGCGCGCTGCCGCCGCAGGCCAAGGCCGAGGCGGGCAAGCGCGTGGGCCAGGCCCGCGGCGCCGTCAGCAAGGCCCTCGCCGCCCGTCAGGCGGAGCTGGAGGCCGAGCGTGACGCCCGGGTGCTGGTCGAGGAGGCGGTGGATATCACGCTGCCGTACGACCGCGTCCCGGCCGGCGCCCGCCACCCGCTGACCACGTTCATGGAGCGGGTCGCGGATGTCTTCGTGGCCATGGGCTACGAGGTCGCGGAAGGCCCCGAGGCCGAGGCGGAGTGGTTCAACTTCGACGCGCTCAACTTCGTGCCCGACCACCCGGCACGCCAGATGCAGGACACCTTCTTCGTCCAGGGCCCGGCGGGGACCGAAGGCGACGAGTCCGGTGTCGTGCTCCGTACGCACACCTCGCCGGTACAGGCCCGCACCCTGATCGACCGCGAGCCGCCCGTCTATGTCGTCTGTCCCGGGCGGGTCTACCGCACCGACGAGCTGGACGCCACGCACACCCCGGTCTTCCACCAGATCGAGCTGCTCGCCGTCGACGAGGGCCTCACCATGGCCGACCTCAAGGGCACGCTCGACCACATGGTCCAGGCGCTCTTCGGCCCGGACATGACGACCCGGCTCCGCCCGAACTTCTTCCCCTTCACCGAGCCGTCCGCCGAGATGGACATGGTCTGCTACGTGTGCCGCGGCGCCTCGGTCGGCAACCCCGACCGGCCCTGCCGTACCTGCGGCAGCGAGGGCTGGATCGAGCTGGGCGGCTGCGGCATGGTCAACCCCAAGGTGCTCGTCGCCTGCGGCGTCGACCCCGAGAAGTACAGCGGATTCGCCTTCGGGTTCGGCATCGAACGGATGCTGATGTTCCGCCACAACGTCGAAGACATGCGAGACATGGTCGAGGGTGACGTCCGGTTCACCCGGCCGTTCGGGATGGAGATCTGATGCGCGTCCCGCTTTCCTGGCTGCGGGAGTACGTCGACCTGCCGGCGACGGAGACCGGCCGTGACGTCCAGGCCAAGCTCGTCTCCGCGGGTCTGGAGGTCGAGGCGGTCGAGCAGCTCGGCGCCGGCCTCAAGGGCCCCCTCGTCGTCGGCAAGGTACTCACCGTCGAGGAGCTGGAGGGCTTCAAGAAGCCCATCCGCTTCTGCACCGTCGACGTCGGCACGGCCAACGGCACCGGCGAGCCGCAGGAGGTCGTCTGCGGCGCGCGGAACTTCGTCGCGGGCGACAAGGTCGTCGTGGTCCTCCCCGGCGCGGTCCTCCCCGGCGGCTTCGCGATCTCCGCGCGCACGACGTACGGCAGGACCTCGCACGGCATGATCTGCTCCGGCGACGAGCTGGGCATGGGCGACGACGGCTCGGGCGGCATCATCGTGCTGCCGCCGGAGCACGAGGCCGGCACCGACGCCATCGAGCTGCTGGAACTGGTCGACGAGGTCCTCGACATCGCCGTCACGCCCGACCGCGGCTACTGCCTCTCGCTGCGCGGGGTCGCCCGCGAGACCGCCATCGCCTACGGCCTGCCGCTGCGCGACCCGGCCCTCCTCGACGTCCCCGCCCCGAATTCCTTCGGGTACCCGGTGAAGATCGCCGACCCGAGCGGCTGCGACCGCTTCACCGCCCGTACGGTCACCGGCCTCGACCCCGAGGCCCACAGCCCCATCTGGCTGCGGCGCCGGCTGCAGAAGGCCGGGATGCGGCCCATCTCGCTCGCTGTCGACATCACCAACTACGTGATGCTGGAGCTGGGCCAGCCGCTGCACGCCTACGACCGCTCCCGGCTGGAGGGGCCGATCGGCGTCCGCCGTGCCACGGCCGGCGAGAAGATCACCACGCTCGACGGTGCGAAGCGGGTCCTGGACGCCCAGGACCTGGTCATCACCGACGACCGCGGGCCCATCGGCCTCGCGGGCGTGATGGGCGGCGCGAACACCGAGATCGCCGATGTCACCACGCACCCCGGGACGGGGGAGGTGCACGGCACCACCGAGGTGGTCATCGAGGCCGCGCACTTCGACGCGATCTCCATCGCCCGTACCGCACGCCGCCACAAGCTGGCCTCCGAGGCGTCCAAGCGCTTCGAGCGCGGAGTCGACCCGCGGGCCGCGGCCGCCGCCGCGCAGCGGACCGTCGATCTGCTGGTGCTGCTCGCGGGCGGCTCCGCCGGGGCCGGCGTCACGGAGATCGTCGCGCCCTCCGCGCCGCGGACCATCACCATGCCCGCCGACCACCCCGACCGGGTCGCGGGTGTCGGTTACGGCCGGGAGACCGTCGTACGGCGGCTCCAGGAGATCGGCTGCGACGTCTCGGGAGTGGACGAGCTGGTCGTCACCGTGCCGTCCTGGCGGCCCGACCTCGACGCGCCCAACGACCTCGCCGAGGAGGTCATCCGTCTGGAGGGGTACGAGAACCTCCCCTCCACGCTGCCCACCCCGCCGTCCGGCCGCGGTCTCACCGAGCGGCAGCGGCTGCACCGCCGCGTCGGCCGCGCCCTGGCCGGCGCCGGCTATGTCGAGGCGCTGAACTACCCGTTCATCGGCGACGCCGTGCTCGACGCCTTCGGGCTGCCTGCCGACGACGCCCGCCGCCGTACGGTCACGCTCGTCAACCCGCTCTCCGACGAGGAGCCGGCGCTGCGCACCACGCTGCTGCCCGGCCTCCTCACGGCGCTGCGCCGCAACGACGGCCGTGGCTCGCACGATCTGGCGCTCTTCGAGACCGGCCTGGTCTTCCGGCCCACGGGCGACGAGACCGTGCCGGTACGGCTGCCTGTCGACCGGCGGCCCACCGACGAGGAGGTGGCCCGGCTCGACACCGCGCTGCCGCGCCAGCCGCGCCGCGCCGCGGTCGTCCTGGCCGGAGCGCGCGAGCAGGCCGGCTGGTGGGGCAAGGGCCGCCCGGCCGAGTGGGCGGACGCCGTCGAGGCGGCCCGTACCGTCGCCCGGGAGGCGGGCGTCGAGCTCGTCGTACGGGCCGGCCGGCACGAGCCGTGGCACCCCGGCCGCTGCGCGGCGCTGCTCGCCACGGTGAACGGCGAGGAGACGCTCGTCGGCCACGCGGGAGAGCTGCACCCGCGCGTCGTCAAGGCGCTCGGACTGCCGGACCGCACCTGCGCCATGGAGATCGAGCTCGACCTCCTGGAGCAGGCGGGCGCCGGCGCGCTCCAGGCCCCGCGGATCTCCACCTACCCGGTGGCCACCCAGGATGTCGCGCTGGTCGTCCCGCGCGATGTGCCGGCCGCCGAGGTGGAGCGGGCGCTGCACGAGGGCGCTGGTGAACTGCTGGAGTCCCTGCGGCTGTTCGACGTCTTCGCCGGTGAGCAGATCGGCGAGGGGCACAAGTCGCTCGCGTACGCGCTGCGCTTCCGCGCGGCGGACCGCACGCTGACGGTCGAGGAGGCCACGGCCGCGCGTGACGCCGCGATCGCCCTCGCCGCCGAGCGGACCGGAGCGGTCCTGCGCGGCGCATAGCGCATAAGAGCTGTCCGGTTATGTGAGCAGCGCGGTCGGACAGATGGTCGACCACTGAGGGGCGTGTCCGGATCTCCGGACGCGCCCCTCACTCGTTCGAGTGGCAAGTACGGGCGGGATACGCCAACTGACCCAAGTGATCGACACAATCGATCCGGCCATGGCGGTCATCGACACAATCGATCCGGCCACAACGGTCATCGACACCATCGATACGGCCATGACGGTCGACGTACGCCAGGCGGCCAGGCGGCCGAGAGGGGCCGACCGCATGATCCGTAGCAGGGCAGAGGAAGACGCGCCCGTGGACTCGCTGTCCTCGCGGTCCGTCGTCGAATTCGCGGTCCCGGGGACCTGGCTCACGCTGGTGGTCACCTGGGAGCTGACCTGCCCGCTGGCCGTGCACGACAGCGTGGCGGCGCGCATCGCGACCTGCGCGGCCTTCCTCCTGGTGGTGGCGTATCTGCTCGCCGGCGTACAGCGCGGTCCCATCCGGGAGCTGCGGCGCGTCCGCGCGGTGGCGCGGGCCGCCCAGGAGGCGCTGATCCGGCCGCTGCCGCCGCTGCTCGATGGGCTGACGCTTTCCGCTCGCCAGCTCTCCGCCTCCCGGGGCGCCGACATCGGCGGAGATCTGTACGAGGCGGTGGCCACCGAGCACGGCGTCCGTGTCGTCATCGGTGATGTGCGCGGCCACGGACTGCCCGCCGTCGGGGCGGTGGCCGCGGTCCTCGGCAGCTTCCGGGAGGCGGCCCATGACGAGGCCGGACTCGACGGCGTCCTGCGCAGGCTGGACCGGGCGCACCAGCGCCATCTGCGGCAGCGGGTGGGGGCGTCGGCGGACTGCCCCTCGGCGGAGGAGTTCGTCACCGTACTGCTGCTGGAGATCGGGGCCGACGCGGACGTACGGGCCCTCAACTGCGGCCATCCGTGGCCCTACCGGCTCGGCGAGGGCGCGGTGCCACTGGCCACCGGGGAGCCGCTGCCGCCGCTGGGCGCCTTTCCGCTGCCGGCCGACCTGCCGCCGCGCCGCTGCGGTCCGCTGCTGCCCGGCGAGGCCCTGTTCCTGCACACCGACGGGGCGACGGACGCCAGGGACTCCGCGGGACGGTTCTTCGGCCTGCGGGAAGCGCTCGTGGACGTCGTGTCCGGTACGCCGCTGCCGCCCGCGGCCGTGGTGCGGCAGGTGCACACGGCGCTGCTGCGGCACACCGGCGGGCGGATCACCGACGACATGGCGCTGCTGGTCCTGCGCAACGACCGCCCGCGGGTGGCGGCGCAGTGCGGCTGACCGGCGGCGCGCGCCGTACCTCCGGCCCCGGGCCCGCGCTGCACGCGTCGCCCGTCCCGCCGCGGAGTGTCGGGCAGGTCGACGGGACGGACGACGCGGTTGGGGGCCACCGCACTGTACGAGGGGGAGCCGGCGGCCCGGCCGCCTCTTTTGCGAGGCGCTTCAGTCAATCGGCCCGGCGGTCCCGGCGGGAGAGTGCACAAGGTGCGGATACGGGCATTCCGTTCACACCCCGTGCGTTTGCCGCTTTACTGGTCCTGGCGTGCCGAGCCACCGGAGGGGCACATGCAGCCCAACACCCTGCTCGATTCCCTGCTCGACGAGGCGGGGATCTCCCATGCCGGCCTCGCCGCGCGGGTCAACCAGGCGGGCCGGGCCAGGGGCCTTGCCCTGCGATACGAACACACCGCCGTGTCACGGTGGCTGAAGGGCCAGCGGCCGCGCGGCCAGGTGCCCGACCTGATCTGCGGGGTTTTGAGCGACCGGCTGCGCCGCTCGCTCACCCTGGACGACATCGGGCTCGGTGTGCCCGGGGAGCCGTTCGTGCCCGGCTGTACCCCGCTCTCCGGTTTCGTCGAGCGGGCCACCGCCCTGTGGCGCCACGACGAACAGCAGCGGCCGCACATAGTGGGCGCCCCCGCCCTCACCGGCACCCCGGCCGTCATGCCCGTCTGGGAGTGGGAGAACCCCCCGGAGGACTCCGATGTCTCGCGCGGTGGCCGCACCAGGGTCGGGCCCGCCGACATCGAGTTGCTCCGGGCGGCCAGGTCACACTACGAACTGATGTACCGGAGAACGGGCGGGGTCGCCACCCGCGCCCGGATCGTCGGCTTCCTCAACGCCGAGACCGCCCCGCTGCTGCGCGGCGGGTGCAGCGACGCCCTGGGCCGCCGGCTGCACCGCGCCACGGGCGGTCTGGTCGCGGTGGCCGGCATCTGCGCGTACGACTCCGACGCCCAGGGACTCGCCCAGCGCTACTTCCATCAGGCGCTGCGCCTGGCCAAGGCCAGCGGTGACCGGGGGCTCGGCGCCTATGTGATCGCGCTGCTGGTCAACCAGTCGCTGTTCATGGGGGAGTACCGCCTCGCCGTCGCCTTCGCCGAGGCGGCGCTGCGGACGGCCGGGCGCCGGATCACCCCGGCGCTCGCTGCGGATCTGTACGCGATGCAGGCCAAGTCGTACGCCCATCTCGGCGACGGCGGCGGCGCGCTCGGCTGTATCCGGCGCGCGGAGACGGAGGCGGAGCGCATCCGGCCCGGACGGGAGCCGGACGAGACGGGCTATGTCCAGCCCGGCCTGGTGAACGTACAAGTGGCGGAGGCGCTGCTCAGCCTCGGTGATCCGGCGGCCGCGCGGGTGCACGCCGCGGCGGCCGTCAACACCCCGGCGCACGACCGCGGCAGGGTCCACCGGCTCGCCATGCTCTGCCATATCGAGCTCCGGCAGGGCGAGCCCGACCGGGCCGCGGTGACGGCGCGGGAGATGGCCGAGCGGGCGAGGGGCATGGAGTCCCAGCGGCTGCGGGACCGGCTGCGGGCGGTGCGTGAGCAGCTGGTGGCCAGCGGATCCACCGTGGCCGGGGAAGCGGCCGATGTCATCGAGGGGGCGCTGCGCGTCCCCCTGTGAGGCTCCCGCCGAGTGAGGTGCTGCTGCGATATTGCCATCAACTTGTCGGAAGGTGGCAAAAACGTGCAGTGGACGAAGTTAAGCGAACAGATTGTGTATGAAAACCGCTGGCTCCGCGTCAATCTGGCGGATGTCGAACTCCCCGACGGCCGGCACCTGGACCACTACCTCATCCGGCTCCGCCCGGTCGCCGTCGCGACCGCGGTCAACGCCGCCAACGAGGTGCTGATGCTCTGGCGGCACCGCTTCATCACCGACAGCTGGGGCTGGGAGCTGGCCGCGGGCGTCGTCGAGGACGGCGAGGACATCGAGAGCGCGGCCGCGCGGGAGATGGAGGAGGAGACCGGGTGGCGCCCCGGCCCCCTCCGTCATCTGCTCACGGTCGAGCCGTCCAACGGTCTGACCGACGCCCGGCACCATCTCTACTGGGCGCAGGACGCCACGTACACCGGGCCCCCCGAGGACGACTTCGAGTCCTCGCGCCGTGAGTGGATCCCGCTCAAGCTGGTGCCCGACCTGGTCGCCCGGGGTGAGGTCCCGGCCGCCGGCATGGCGGCGGGGCTGCTGATGCTGCATCACCTACGGCTGGGCCAGGACACCCCGTAGGCGCTGTCCGTGCCGGGGGCGGGTCCGGTGCCATGGCCCTGCCCGCCGGTCCGGGCGCGTCAGGAGTACGGGTAGAAGCCCGCCCCCGACTTACGGCCAAGGCGGCCGGCGTCCACCATCCGCTGGAGCAGCGGGGGAGCGGCGTACAGCGGCTCCTTGAACTCCATGTACATCGAGTCGGCCACCGAGGCCACGGTGTCCAGGCCGATCAGGTCGGAGAGCTTGAGCGGGCCCATCGGATGGGCGCAGCCCAGCTCCATGCCGTTGTCGATGTCCTCGCGGCTCGCTATGCCCGACTCGAACATCCGGATCGCGGAGAGCAGATACGGGATGAGCAGGGCGTTCACCACGAAGCCCGAGCGGTCCTGAGCCCGGATCGCGTGCTTGCCGAGCACCTTCTCGACCACGGTCTCGGCCCGCCTGACCGTCTCGTCGGAGGTCGTCAGCGCGGGGATCAGCTCGACGAGCTGCTGCACGGGGGCCGGGTTGAAGAAGTGGATGCCGATGACCTGGTCGGGGCGGGAGGTCGCGACGGCCAGCTTGACCAGCGGAATGGAGGAGGTGTTGGAGGCCAGGATCGCGTCGGGGCGGGTCACCACCTGGTCGAGCACCTGGAAGATCTCCGTCTTGACCTGCTCGTTCTCCACGACGGCCTCGATGACCAGGTCGCGGTCGGCGAACTCCCCGAGGTCGGTGGTGAAGCTGAGCCGGCCGAGCGCCGCGTCGCGCTCCGCCTCGGTGATCTTGCCGCGCTCCGCGGCCTTCGACAGCGAATTGTGGAGGCGGGTACGGCCGATCTCCAGGGCCTCGCCGGTGGTCTCGGCGACCCTCACCTCCAGGCCGCTGCGTGCGGCGACCTCGGCGATGCCTGCGCCCATCTGGCCGCAGCCCACCACACCGACGCGGGTGATATCGGTCAGGGAGTCGGTCACTTCGTGCCTTTCGCTGGTCCGTTTCCCGGCAGGTCCCCCGTGTGGTTCCGGCGCCCGCCTGGGACAGGACGTTACTCCGCCAGGGTGACAGCACGTTACTCCGCTGGGGTGGTGCGCCACGGGGCCGGGGCGGGCATGCTCAGCGGGAACGGCGGACCGTGATCGTCCAGCGGTCCGCACGGACCGGACAAGGGACATCGCATGGGACAGATCGGCAGAAGAGCGTTCGTGGCGGCCGCGACGGGACTGGTGGCCTCGGTCCTGGCCTCGGGGGACGCGGTCGCCACGGAAGCGGTGGGGCGCCCTCACACTCCGCGCGCGCGGTTGCGGGGGATGTGGCTCGCGAGCGTCGCCAACCGTGACTGGCCTTCGGTACCGGGGCTGACGGCGGATCAGCAACGGGCCGAGCTGATCGGGCATCTGGACACGGCCGTGGCCCGCAAGCTGAACGCCGTCATCTTCCAGGTCAGACCGACCGCGGACGCCCTGTGGCCGTCGCCGTACGAGCCATGGGCCGAGTGTCTGACCGGCGTCCAGGGCAAGGACCCGGGCTGGGATCCGCTGGGCACGGCGGTGCGTGAGGCGCACGCGCGCGGTCTGGAGCTGCACGCCTGGTTCAACCCGTACCGCGTCGCGAACCACACCGACCCGTCGCGGCTGTCGGAGCGGCACCCCGCCAGGCTCCACCCGGACTGGATCCTTCCCTACGGCGGGAAGCTCTACTACAACCCGGGGCTGCCCGAGGTCAGAAGCTTTGTCCAGGACGCGATGCTGGACGCCGTCCGGCGCTACGACATCGACGCCGTGCACTGGGACGACTACTTCTATCCGTATCCGGTCGCGGGACAGGTCTTCGAGGACGACGAGACCTACGCGCGCTACGGCGCGGGCTTCCCGGACAAGGCGGCCTGGCGGCGGGACAACACCGACCGGCTGGTGCGGGAGATGTCCGCGAAGATCAAGAAGGTCAAGAAGCACGTGCGCTTCGGGATCAGCCCGTTCGGGGTGTGGCGCAACGTCGCCACCGATCCGCGCGGCTCCGACACCCAGGCCGGCGTGCAGACCTACGACCATCTGCACGCCGACACCCTCAAGTGGGTCCAGCAGGGCTGGATCGACTACATCGTCCCGCAGCTGTACTGGAACATCGGCTTCGCCGTGGCCGACTACGCGAAGCTGGTGCACTGGTGGGATGGGGTCGTACGGGGGACGGGCGTCGATCTGTACATCGGTGAGGCCCTCTACAAGGTGGCCGACCCGGCGCAGCCCGCCGCCTGGCAGGACCCGGCCGAACTGTCCCGGCATCTCACCCTGGCCAAGGAGTACGCGGGGGTGCGCGGCCACTGCTTCTTCTCGGCGAAGGAGGTCGGCGCGGACCCGATCGGGGCGATGACCAGGGTGGTGGCGGACCACTACGGCACCCGGGCGCGGCTGCGGGGGTGAGTCACGCGGGCTCGCCCCGCAGAAGCCTTCAGGCGCTGGACCGCTGAGTGACCGCGATACAGACCAGCACGGCCACGGCCGCCACCGGAGCGGCCGGCGTGAGGTGCTCGCCCAGCAGGAGCACGGACCAGACGAGGGTCAGCACCGGCTGGGCGAGCTGGAGCTGACTCGCCCTGGCGATACCGATGGACGCCATGCCGCGGTACCAGACGTACAGGCCGAAGAAGGTCGAGCCCGCCGCGACCCAGAGGAGCCCGATCATCCCGTGGGCCGTCAGCCGCACCGGTTCGAAGGGCAGGGCCAGCGCCGCGCCCGCCACCGAGAGCGGCAGGCACCCGATCAGCGCCCAGCCGATCACCTGCCAGCCGGGCATCACCCGGGCCAGCCTGCCGCCCTCCGTATAGCCCGCCGCGCACACCAGCAGCGCGCCGAAGAGATACAGATCGCCGGCGGAGAGCGCCCCGCCGCTCTGCTGCACCGCGAAAGCGATCACCACGGCCGCGCCGGCGAGCGCGGCGCACCAGAAGGTACGGGAGGGCCGGCGGCCCGTACGGACGGCGGCGAACGCGGCCGTGGTGAGCGGCAGCAGCCCGACCACCACGGCCGCGTGCGAGGTGGTGGAGGTCTCCAGGGCCAGCGTCGTCAGCAGCGGGAAGCCCACCACGACCCCGCCGCCGACCACCGCGAGCCCGCCCCAGTGCCGGCGGTCGGGGACCGGGACGCGCAGCGTCAGCAGAAAGCACCCCGCGATGAGCGCGGCGAGCCCGCTCCGTACGGCGACCAGGGACCAGGGGCCGAAGCTCTCCAGGCCCCACACGGTGGAGGGGAAGGTGAGCGAGAAGGCGACGACGCCCAGCGAGGCGAGCAGGGTGCCGCCGCCGGCGCCGCTGACCGCTATCGCAGGGGTGGGAGTAGCGCTATCCTGTACTGTCATGCACGAGCGTAGCAGTGTGGCAGAGCTGGCGAATTCCCTGAAGAGTGAGCTGCACCGCTACTCACCCGGTGAGAAACTGCCATCGAGCAGGGCGCTGGTCGAGCGCTACCGGGTCTCCCCGGTGACCGTCTCCCGCGCGCTCGCCCGGCTCGCCTCCGAGGGTCTTGTCGTCACCCGCCCCGGCGCGGGAGCCTTCCGCGCGGCCGCCAGGGCCGGGACGCCGCCGTCCGGTGACACCTCCTGGCAGGAGGTCACCCTCAGCGCCGACGCCGCCACCGAGCTCGTACCGCGCGCCGTCGACGCCTCCGGGGTCCTGGTCACCCTCGCCGCCCCGCCGCCCGGCGTCATCGAGTTCAACGGCGGCTATCTGCACCCCTCGCTCCAGCCGGAACAGGCGATGGCCGCCGCCCTGGCACGGGCCGGCCGCCGGCCGGGCGCCTGGGGCCGGCCACCCACCGACGGACTCCCCGAACTGCGCGAATGGTTCGCCCGGGGCATCGCCGACACCTGCACGGCCGCGGAAGTCCTGGTCACGGCCGGCGGCCAGAGCGCGCTGACCACCGCGCTGCGGGCACTCGCGCCGCCCGGTGCGCCCGTCCTCGTCGAATCACCCACCTATCCGGGGATGCTGGCCATTGCCCGCGCCGCCGGACTGCGGCCGGTGCCGGTGCCGGTGGACCCCGACGGCGTACGCCCCGACCTGCTCGCCGCCGCCTTCCGGGCCACCGGAGCCCGGGTCTTCGTCTGCCAGCCGCTCTTCCAGAACCCCACCGGCGCCGTACTGTCCCCGGCCCGCAGGCCCGAGGTGCTGTGGATCGCCCGGCAGGCCGGCGCCTTTGTCGTCGAGGACGACTTCGCGCGGCGGATGGTGCACGCGGACGCGGGCCCGCTGCCCGCGCCGCTCGCCGCCGACGACCCGGACGGCGTCGTCGTCCATGTCTGCTCCCTCACCAAGGCCACCTCACCGAGCCTGCGGGTCGGGGTGCTCGCGGCGCGCGGCCCGGTGCTCGAACGGCTGCGCGCCATCCATGTCGTCGACACCTTCTTCGTGCCGCGCCCGCTCCAGGAAGCGGCCCTGGAGCTGGTGGGATCCGCCGCCTGGAACCGCCATCTGCGCTCCGTCTCCACCGAGCTGAAGACCCGCAGGGACACCCTGACCGGCGCGCTGCGCACCGCCTTGCCCGAGCTGGCGCTCCCGCACATCCCGTCCGGCGGCTACCACCTCTGGACCCGCCTCCCGGACGGCACCGACGAACAGGCCGTCGTCTCCGCCGCCCTGCGCGCCGGCGTGGCGGTCGCCCCCGGCCGCCCGTATTTCAGCGCCGAACCGCCGGCCGCCCAGCTGCGGCTGAGCTTCGCGGCGGTAGCGGGCCCGGCCGAGATCACCGAAGGCGTACGGCGGTTGCGCACCGCCTGCGACGAGGCGCTCGGCTGAACACCCGGCGGCTGCGGCCCCGGAACGGCCGGAGCATGCTGAACCGTTTCACCGCCAGGGCCGAGTGCCTCTTGACCCACCGGCCTTCCGGCCCCACGATCACGCCCATGAGTGTTCGGGTCACGTTGGTCGCCGCCGCGCGCAGCTCGGACCTGTTCGACGAGCGCTTCGACGACGACCGCCCCCTCGACCAGGCCGGCTGGCACGAGATGCAGCTCGTCGCCCACGCGCTGATCCCGCTGGCCGCCGCCGATCTCCGCTACTGCTCGCCGACGCTGCGCAGCCGCGCCACCGGCGACGCCCTGGGCTACGCGCCGCTCGTCCAGCCCGCCCTGCGGGACTGCGACATGGGCCGCTGGCGCGGCTTCACCCTCGCCGAGGTGGCGGCCCGCGAGCCGGCCGCCCTCGACGCCTGGCTGGCCGACCCGCGCTCGGCCCCGCACGGCGGAGAGCCCCTGCTCGCCTTCATCTCCCGGATAGGCGGCTGGCTGGACACCCGCCCCGCCGAGGACATCGCCGCCATCGTCGCGGTCGCCGAACCGGCCGTCGTACGAGCCGCCCTGATCTACGCGCTGAAGGCCCCGCCCCGCGCGTACTGGTCCGTGGACGTCCGCCCCCTCTCCACCGTCACCCTGAGCGGCGCCCCCGGCCGCTGGACCCTCCGCCTGGACGCCAGGTCTTGAGCGAGCGCCCGGGAGCGCCGGGGGCTCAGCCTTCGGGGAGGTGTCCTGGGGCGAGGAGTGGTGGGGACGTGGCGGTGTCGGGTGGGGGCGGGAAGTCCGCGACGGTGACTCTGACGTTTTCCTCGCAGCCGGCCCTTCCGCATTCGCAGGCGAAGGCGAGGACGGTCGTCCCGGCGTTCCCCGGGGACCACGGGCGGGCGAAGAACGCCTCGTACTGCGAGACCGTGGCCCGGTTGGCGTACCGCAGCAGACGGCCGCGCTCGGTCGCCGTGGCCGCGACCGGGCCCGCCCGCAGGGCGTCGGCGAAGATCTTCTCGACCGCCGCAACCGTCCGCGCCACGCTGCTTCGCCCGTCGACGACCAGTTTCCTGGCGCCGTACTCCGCCACCTCCGACGCGATCTCCCTGGCCAGCGACCGGTAGAGCGTGTGCGTGCCCGGCGGCAGGCCGAGGCCGCGTTCATGGAGCCGGGCTTGCTGGACCTCGACCGACGGCAGCAGCCATACGGCGCGGCTGCCCCTGCCGGTGCCCGTATCCGCGCCCGCGACCGCGTCGACCACCGGCGGGGTGACCGGGGTGCCCTCCGCGACGGTCAGCGGAGTCGCGGGCAGCGCACGGAGATCGTCGACGATCATCCGCCCGCGCTCATGGTGCAGGGACATGGCGAGCAGCTCCGCCGGGGGAGCGGACCAGCGTTCCTCGCGCGGCAGCGCCTCCCACCGGACCGCACCCGGGTGACCGGCGGCGATGGCCCGGTCGCGGTGCTCCCAGGTGTGGGCGTCGGCGTTGTACCAGCGCAGTCCGTGCCGCCGGGCGAGCAGCCGGGCCACGGTCGTCTTGCCGGCGCCGGGCGGGCCACCGATCCACAGGACATGGGGCAGCGAGGGCACTGGCAGCGGGGACTCGGGCTGCGGGGACGCGGGCGTCGGTGCGGGGCGCGGCGGCATGCCGGTCATTCTCACGCGTGTGCCACCGTTCCCCGCCATCACGGTTCCGCCATCACGGTTCCGCGAGCACGGTCCCGCGAGCACGGTCCCGCGAGGGCGGTCCCGCGATCACGCCGTACCGAGCGTCTCCAGGATCTGCTCCCCGTACTTCGCCAACTTGTTCTCGCCGACGCCGTTCACCGTGCCGAGCTCCGCCAGCGTCGACGGGGCCAGGACCGCGATCTCGCGCAGCGTCGCGTCATGGAAGACGACATACGCGGGCACGCCCTGCTCCTTCGCCGTGGCGCCGCGCCAGGCGCGCAGCGTCTCGAACACCGGCACCGCCGCTTCCGGCAGATCGACGGGCGCCGAACGCTGCTTGGCCGTCTTCTCCGCCCGCGCCGGCCTGGCCGCCTGCTCGGGCTCGCGCCGCAGCATGACCGGACGCCGCCCGCCCAGCACTTCGCCGCTGTCGTCCGTGAGGACCAGCGTCCCGTAGTCGCCCTCGACGGCGATCAGGCCCTGCGCCAGCAGCTGCCGCGCCACGCTCCGCCACTCCGCCTCGCGCAGCTCCGTACCGATACCGAACACACTGAGCGCGTCATGGTCGAACTGGATGACCTTGGCCGTCTTCTTGCCCAGCAGAATGTCGGTGATCTGCCCCGCCCCGAACTTCTGGTTGCGCTCGCGCTTCAGCCTGACCACGGTCGACAGCAGCTTCTGCGCGGGGACCGTGCCGTCCCAGGACTCCGCGGGCGTCAGACACGTGTCGCAGTTGCCGCACGCGGTGCTGTCCTGGCCGAAGTACGCGAGCAGCCGGACGCGACGGCACTCGACCGTCTCGCACAGCGCGAGCATCGCGTCGACATGCGCGCTCAGCCGCCGCCGGTGCGCGTCGTCGCCCTCCGAGGTCTCGATCATCTTCCGCTGCTGGACGACGTCCTGCAGTCCGTACGCCAGCCAGGCGGTGGACGGCTGCCCGTCACGCCCGGCACGCCCGGTCTCCTGGTAGTACCCCTCGACGGACTTCGGCAGGTCGAGATGGGCGACGAACCGCACGTCGGGCTTGTCGATGCCCATCCCGAACGCGATCGTCGCGACCATGACCATCCCGTCCTCCCGCAGGAAGCGCGCCTGGTGGTCGGCCCTCATCCGGGCGTCGAGCCCCGCGTGGTACGGGAGCGCGTCGACCCCGTTCTTCACGAGGAATTCGGCGGTCTTCTCCACGGAGGCGCGGGAGAGGCAGTAGACAATGCCCGCGTCGCCGGGATGCTCGGTGCGCAGCAGCTGCAGCAGCTGCCGCTTGGGGTCGTTCTTCGGCGCGATGCGGTACTGGATGTTGGGCCGGTCGAAGCTCGCCACGAAGTGCCGGGCGTCCTGGAGCTTGAGCCGGGAGGCGATCTCCGTGTGCGTGGCCTCGGTGGCCGTCGCGGTCAGCGCGATACGCGGCACATCGGGCCAGCGCTCGTGCAGCGCGGACAGGGCCAGGTAGTCCGGCCGGAAGTCGTGGCCCCACTGGGCCACGCAGTGCGCCTCGTCGATGGCGAACAGGGAGACCGTGCCGCGCTCCAGCAGCCGTACCGTCGACTCGACGCGCAGCCGCTCCGGCGCCAGATAGAGCAGATCCAACTCACCCGCGAGGAACTCGGCCTCCACCAGGCGCCGTTCGTCCAGATCCTGCGTGGAGTTGAGGAACCCGGCGCGCACGCCGAGCGCCCGCAGCGCGTCGACCTGGTCCTGCATGAGCGCGATCAGCGGCGATACGACGACGCCGACGCCCTTCCGTACCAGCGCGGGGATCTGGTAGCAGAGCGACTTGCCCCCGCCGGTCGGCATGAGTACCAGGGCATCGCCCCCGGCGACCACATGATCGATGATCTCCTGCTGGCTCCCGCGGAAGGAGTCGTATCCGAAGACGCGGTGCAGCACGCGCTGCGCCTCACTCGCCTCGGGACGGCCCTCGGGATGGCTCTCGGGAGGTGTCTCCGGGCGGGTGTCTTGATCGGAAGCGCTCATCCGGCGATTCTACGAGGCTCCCGCCGCCCCGATCCGTTCGATCCGGAATGCGGAACCCGGGGGCGCCGGAATCCGCGCCGCACCGCGCCGCCGCGACTCGGGCTCTCAGGCGTGCTGCGGCATCTCGTCCTTCAGCGCGGACCTGAGCTGCTGCCGAAGCTCCGGGCTGTCTGTGTGCCCGTGCATCGACACGGCGTGTTCACTGGCGGCCTGGACGACTTCGTCCTCCTCACCGGATATGGCAAGGGTGCAATTCGTTTCACTGGGAAAATCCCGGCAGTCGGCTGTCTTGCGCATGATGCACCTCCTCATACCAGTGTCAACCCGTATGTCCGCTCGGCGCCATACGGAGAACCCGTAGTCCGGACCGCTTCCCGGAGTCCGGACCGCTACCCGTAGTACTTCGGAGCTATGGCGAAGGTGCACTCCCCGGGGGGACGCCGACCACACGACGTGATTCATACCTTCGGTACCGGAAACCCCGCACACCCCGCACACCTCCGGTACGGAAGGACCACCCTCCATGGCGTCCCGCCCGCGCGACAGCCGCCTTCGCCGCACCCTGCTCGCCATACTCGTCACCGCCTCGGTGGCCGTCCCGGTGTCGGGCGCTGCCCGCCCGGCCGCCGTCCCGGCGCCCGCCCCCGCCGTGCTTGCCCCGCTGCGGGCCGCGACCCCCGCCGCCCTCGACGAGCGGTACGCCGCCCACCGCGACGGCATCCGGGCGGCCGAGCGGATGGCGGCGGGCCACGGCGACCGGAGGCGGGCCGCCGTGCTGCGCGCCATGGCGGACCCGGCACGCCACTTCCTCGCCTTCGACGGCCGCGACGGCGGCCGCACCGCCGAGGTCTTCGGTGACCTGTCGCAGGCCGAGCGGATCGCCGTGCTGGTGCCGGGCTCGGACACCGGCCTCGACCGGTACGAGCGGTTCAGGACCGGCGCCAGGGCGCTCCAGCAGGCGCTGGGCGGCAGGGCCGCCGTCGTCGCCTGGCTCGGTTACCCGACACCGGGCACGGTGAGCCCCGAGGTGCTGACGCCCGCGCTCGCCGACGACGCGGCCCCTCGACTCCGTACGTTCGTACGGGAGTTGAGTGCGGCCAAGCCCGCCGCCCGGACCTCGCTGCTCTGCCACTCCTACGGCTCGGTCGTCTGCGCCCGGGCCGCCCCGGGCCTGCGGGTCGCCGACATCGTCCTGTGCGGCAGCCCCGGCACCGGTGTCGACCACGTCGGCCGGTTTCACACCCGGGCCACCGTCTGGGCGGGCCGGGGCGCCGGCGACTGGATCGCGGACGTGCCGCATGCGCGGCTCCAACTGCCCTTCGCCACGCTCGGGTTCGGGGCCGACCCGGTGTCGAAGGGGTTCGGTGCCCGCGTCTTCGACGCGGGCGCAGGCGGCCACAGCGACTACCTGAAGCCCGGTTCCGTATCCCTGCGGAACATCGCCCTGATCGTCTCCGGAGAGACAGGTTCCGAGGAGGGCCGTCATGCGTGAGCTCGTCCGGCGGATCGAGTCCGCCACCCCGCCCCACCGGGACCGTGCCGTCGACGCCCTGCGCGCCTTCGCCATCCTCGGCGTGGTGCTCGGTCACTGGCTGGTGACCGCCCTGGTCGCCGACAGCGGCACGGTGCGCGCGGCGAGCCCGCTCCAGTTCATGCCCCAACTGGCCTTCATATCCTGGGTGTTCCAGACCCTCGCCGTCTTCTTCCTGGTGGGCGGGCACATGGGCGCGAAGAGTTACGCGTCGGCCCGCGCCCGGGGTACGACGTACGGGCAGTGGCTCGGCGCCAGGATGGCCCGGCTGTTCAGACCGGTCGCCGCGGTGCTGGTGGTGTGGACCGTGACGGCGGGCGCGATGCTGGCGACGGGGGCCGGTTTCGAGACCGTACACACCCTCGGCAAGCTGGTCCTCTCGCCGCTCTGGTTCCTGCTGGTCTTCGCGGCACTGACGGCGGCGACCCCGCTGGTCACGAGGGTGCACCCGCTGTGGGCGCTCGCGGTGGTCCTGCACGTGGACCTGTTCCGGTTCGGCCTCGGCGGCCCCTCCTGGCTCGGCTGGATCAATGTGGCGGCCGGCTGGCTGGTGCCGTACTGCCTGGGCGCGGTCTGGGCCCGGGGCGGCCTGCCGGGCCGAACCGCCGGATGGGCGCTGCTGCTGGGCGGCGCGGCCGCCACCGCAGGGCTGGTCCTGTGGGCCGGCTACCCCGCCGCCATGGTCGGGGTGCCCGGCGCCGGGATCTCCAACCTCAACCCGCCCACCCTCGCGGCGGTCACCTTCGGCCTCGCCCAGTCCGGAGCGGCCCTGCTGCTGCTCGGCCCGCTGCGGCGGGCGCTCGCGCGGCCCGCCGCCTGGGCGGCGGTGGCACTGGTCAACCTCTCCGCGATGACCATTTTCCTCTGGCACCAGACCGCGATGATGGCGGTCACCGCGACCGGCCTGCTCGCGGGCGAGGCTCTGCCAGGACTGCACACCGTGCCCGACTCCGTGGGCTGGGTGCTCGGCCGGCTGGCCTGGCTGCCGGTCTTCGCCGTGGCGCTGTTGATCTGCTGGGCCGCGTTCCGTACGTACGAACAGGGGCGGCCGCGAAAGAACGGCCGGATCGTGCGCGAGGGACGTCCTGCCCTGGAGAAGGCGGTGCGGCGTGCCTAAGGTGCAGCGTGTGAAGGGGCACGGCGTGGCGAAGCGGCTGGTGAAGGTCGCGCGGGCGGTGCCGCGCACCCTGCGCGAGGACCTGTGGACGGCGGCCGCCGATCCGCTGCCGCGCGTGGGGCGGCCGCGCTGGCTGGACTGGCTGCCGGCGTTCGTGGTGCCGCTGGTGCTGTGCGCGGCGTTCCTGGTCGTCGCCAACGCGAATCAGTACGTGGGTGACTTCGGGATGGACGTACGGGTCGCCCTGCTGCTCGCCGGGATCCAGTCGGCGGCGGTCGTCGTCGCGCTGTTCCGCCCGATCCTGGCCTGGTGGGCGTCGACGGTCGTGCTGGCCGTGATCGCGCTGTCCGTGGACGCGGACGCCGCCGTCGGCACGGTGTTCCCCTGGACCGGCGGTGAACTCGCCGTACTGGCCTGGGTCCTGTTCCTGGTCGCGCTGCGGGCCCGCCCCCGGGTCGCGGCCGAAGTACTGGTGATCAGCGTGCTGACGGGCCAGGTCTGCGGCGCGCTCGTCGCCGGCCCCCGCGTCGCCGGTCCTTTCTTCTCCGGCCCGCTCTTCTCCGGCCGCGACACCGGTGCCTACCTGGCCATCGCGGTCCTCGCGATCACCGTGGTGGTCGGCGCCTCGCTGCGCGGCCTCCAGGTGGCCCGTACGAAACTGGTCGTACAGGAAGAGATCACCACCGAGGAGCGGGCCCGGCGCACCCTCCTGGAGGAGCGCAACCGGATCGCCCGCGAGCTGCACGACGTGGTCGCCCACCACATGTCGGTGATCTCCATCCAGGCGCAGGTCGCCCCGCACCTGGTCGAGAACCCGTCCGAGGAGCTGAAGGAGAACCTCGCGGGCATACGGGAGAACGCCGTCGAGGCGCTCACCGAACTGCGCCGGGTGCTCGGCGTCCTGCGCTCGGAGGACGCCGTGGCTGAGGGCGCTCGGCACGCCCCGCAGCCCACCCTCGGCCGGCTGGACGAGTTGGTCGGCAATGTGCGCGGCGCGGGGCTCAGGGTCACCACCGAGATCGCCGGGGAGCCGCACGCGCTGCCGCCGGGCCTCGATCTCTCGGCGTTCCGTATCGTTCAGGAGGCGCTCAGCAACGCGATGCGGCACGCGCCGGGAGCGGAGGTGCGGGTGGAGATCGGCTATCACGCGTCCGGGGTCACGGTCCGGGTCACCAACACCGCGCCGGACCGCCCCGCCGCACCCTCGCCGGGCGCCGGCCACGGTCTACTGGGCATGCGCGAGCGCACTGCGATGCTGGGGGGCGAGCTGGCCACCGGGGCCACGCGGGACGGCGGCTACGAGGTGACCGCGATGCTGCCCACGAAGCCCTTTGCCGCGCCTGCCACCCCCGGGGCGCCCGCCGCCTCCGCCGCCCCTGCCGCTTCTGTTGAGGACACCCCATGACGACCATCCGCGTGCTGATCGCCGACGACCAGATGATGGTCCGCCAGGGCTTCACGGTGCTGCTCAACGCCGAACCGGGCATCGAGGTCGTCGGCCAGGCCGTGGACGGCCTCGACGCCCTCGCCAAGGTCGCCGAACTCGCCCCCGACGTCGTCCTGATGGACATACGGATGCCCGAACTCGGCGGTATCGAGGCGACGCGCCGCATCACCCAACCCCCCGGCGCCACCGTCAAGGTCCTCGTACTGACCACCTTCGATCTCGACGAGTACGTGTACGAGGCGCTGCGCGCGGGCGCGTCCGGGTTTCTGCTGAAGGACGCGTCGGCCGCCGAACTCGCCCAGGCGGTACGGGTAGTGGCGGCCGGCGACGCCCTGCTCGCCCCGAACATCACTAAGCGCCTCATCGCCGAGTTCTCCCGCATGACCGGCGCCCCGCGCCCGCCGCTCAAGGACCGCGTCGGCGACCTGACGGAACGCGAGACCGAGGTCCTCTCACTGATCGCGCAGGGCCTGTCGAACGCGGAGATCGCCGTGCGTCTGGTGGTGGCGGAACAGACCGTGAAGACCCATGTGAGCCGGATCCTGGTGAAGCTGGGCCTCCGGGACCGCACCCAAGTCGCGGTCTTCGCCTACGAATCGGGCCTGGTCCGCCCGGCCGGCTACTGAGCCCGGCCGGCTACTGAAACGTCCGGAAGGCGTCGAGCGCGGGGCGGGACTTCTGGACACGGGACTTCTGGGACACGCACGGGCCACCACCGGTGGGCATGAAGGTGGCCCGTACGATGCGCTCGCCGACCGGATTCATGGTTTCGGCCTTGGCGTCGAGCGCGTTGACCGAGTAGACCAGGGTCCTCGACAGGTCCCTGGTCGCCGCGAGGAGGGTGCTGTAGCCCGGCCGGGATCCTGACTTGAGCCAGAGAATCTGTCCGTCGCCCGCGTCGAAGCACTGCAGTCCCGCGCTCATCTCGGCGCCCTCGACATCCGGCAGGGTGAACATCTCCCTCTCCAGGAGTGGTTGAGGGACGAGCTCTCCCTTGAACAGCGCGAAGAGGAACTTCTCCAGGTCGGCGGTGGTGGAGATCATGTCACCCGCCGCCCACCGGTCCGACATGTTCCACTCCGTCGCGTCCACGACCCTGCCGTCCGCCAGTTTCTGGTAGCCCCGATTGTGCGGGCCGTGGATGCGCGGGTCGGGGCCGCCTGGGAACGACGTGTCCCGCATGCCGGCCGGCCGGAAGATACGCGCCTGCGCCTGGTGCTCGTAAGAGTCGCCGGTGATCTTCTCGATCAGCATGCCGAGGACGGTGTAGTCGATATTCGCATAGCGCTGCTTCTTGCCCGGGCCCTCGCCCGGTCCCCGGTAGGGGCCCTTGGCGACGGACGCCGCGACGACGTCCTCGGGGGGCAGGGTCGTGAACCGGTTCTCGTACCCTTCGGCGTTCTCCGGGCCGAGGGAAGCACCCGGCTGGAGCCCACTGGTGAACGTGAGCAACTGCCGTACGGTGATCGGTTCGAAGGCGTCCGACAACAGATCCGGCAGATACCTCTGGACGGTGCCGTCGAGATCTACTCTCCGCTCCGCGGCGAGTTGCAGCACGATGGCCGAGGTGACCACTTTGGTGGTGGATCCCGCCCGGAAGCGAGCCCCTTCGACAGCCCTGCGGTCTCCCCCCAGATGGTGCACCCCCGCGCTTCCGCGCCAGCTTCCGTGGCCGCCGACGCGTACGAGGGCCGCGGTCGCGTTCGTGTCAGGGAGCCCGAGAAGGGCTGCCTGCAAAGCCTCCCGGTCCGGTCCGTGCGACGGACTCACTGCGACCTGGGCGGCTGCCACCCGGGCGCCGGGTTCTGCGGCCAGGGCGGGCGCCGCGGCCGACGTGCCCACGCCGAGGCCCAGCGCGAGGGTGGCGGCCAGGGCGGTATGTATGCGGATCCTCAAGAGACGCTCCGTGGTGTGAACCGGTTTGTCCGTACGGAGTTCCGTACGCGGTTCATCCTGCCGAGCGCACCGACGCCCCGGATCATCGCAAAGGACGGCGCCGACCCCGGTGAGTCCCCGGCCAACTGGGCTGCCCGAACGGCGAGTTGTCAGGGTTGCCCCCTAGGGTCGCGCCCTCTGGGGTCGCCCCGCCGGCCGTGCTTACGCCGGAGGCCGCCCGGGCGCCGGCGCGGGCTTGCGCCAGACGAAGACCTCGGTGCTCGGCTGACGTTCGGAGAACCGGCCCGCAGGGGAGACCTCCCGGAGCAGCCGGCCGAGGTCTGCCTCGAAGTCGTCGCGACGCCCGCCGAACAGATGCGGTGCGGAGAACGACGTCGAGAACACCCATGCGACGACATCCGCGCAAGAGCGTTCCAGAGCCTGCCCGCCGGGCACGACATGCCGCTCAAAACCGACGAACCCGGCGCGAGTGAGCACGGCGGCCTCACCACCGGGTGTGCCGTGGAGCAGCACCCCACGGCCGGCCCGCCGGACCGGCCCGAGGTACCGCTCGGTCAGCTCCTTGATGGCCGCGTAGGGCACCGCCGGATACGGGAGACCCTCGACGGACAGGGTCTCCGTTTGCAGATCCGAGATGTGTACGAAGGCCCCGCCGGGCCCGAGCATGCCCTTCACGGTCGCCGCCACCGCGTCACGGTCCATCCAGTGGAAGGACTGGCCGAAGGTCGCGACGGTGAACGTCCCGAGGTCCGCGGGCAGCTCCTCGGCTCGGGCCCGGACCCAGCGCGTTCTGCCGGATACGCCTGCCTCGGTGGCCCGGCGCTCGGCCTCGGCGACCATCCCGGTGTCCGCGTCCACGCCGACGATGTCGCCGAACAAGTGCGTCAGACTCAGCGCCAGGGTGCCCGGTCCGCACCCCACGTCGAGCAGGCGTCCCCGGCCGTCGAGCGGGAGAGCCTCGGCCAGCACGTCCGGAAGGCCCGGAGCGTACGGAAGCCTCCCGCGCCGGTAGTAGCGGGCCGAACCCAGAAACAGCGTTTCGTCCCACTCCCAGCCCTCGGGCATGCCGACTTCCGCTCCTTCTTCCGCTTCTCCTCGTGCGGACGCACCGTACGCGGCGTGTGCACCAGGCCGATCATTCCATGGCTGGCCACCGTGACCACGCGCTCAACCGGTCCGGCCGGGCTCCGCCAGATACGCCGCCAGCCGCCTCCCGAATGCCCGGTGGCCCGTCTCGGCGCGGGTGTGCAGCTCATCGATCCGGCCGTGCTCGATGAGCAGCTCGGCCAGGACCTCGGCCAACTCCTCAATGACGGATGAGTGCTTGGCGTCGGCCATGGCGCGGTCGAGGACCTGGACGGCCTCGTCGGTACGGCCCTGCCCGGCCAGCAGCGCGGCGAGTTGCCGAGGCGCGGGCCCGCGGGTCCGCAGGATTCTGATCGCGTCCTCGGCGCGGCCCTGTTCATCCAGGAGCCGGGCCACGTTGATAGGGGCCGTGGAGATCGATGTGTACGGCGCGTACGGCATGCCCTCCAGGACGGTCACGGCCTGATCGGCGCGCCCTTGCTCCACCAGCAGATCGATCAGCCAGTCGCGGGCGTACTCCTCGTTGGCGTCGACGCGCTCCTGCATCACGGCGATTCCCTCATCCACGCGTCCCTGCCCGGCCAGCGTGCGGGCCAGCAGGAGAGCGAGACCCGTATGGCCAGGAGCGGCGAGTGCCCGCAACTCCTCGATCCTGCCCTGCTCGGCGAAGATGTCCGCCACCGAAGAGCGGGCGTAAGGACGCGCGCTGTCGCCGGCCATCGCCCGTACGTCCTCGATACGGACCTGGACGAGAAGCAGATGGACCAGCAGGTGCCATCCGGCGTAGTCATTCTCATCCGGGCGTGCCTGGAGGAAGGTGACGGCCTCCTCGACCCGGTCCTGCGCGCGAAGCAGCTCGATCAACTGGTCACGGGCGTCCTTCTCGCGGATCTCCAGGCGCACCTTCAGCACGGCGACCGCCGCTTCAAGGCCGTCCTGCCCGGCCATCGTGTCGGCCAGTGTGCCGGCCAGCAGGAGTGCCAGGCGCGCGTTCTCGGTGCCGGCGAGATCCCGCAGCTCCTCGATCCTGCCCTGCGCGGCGTAGAACTCCGCGAGCCGTGCGCGGGCCAAGGCCGTACCGGTGAGGGCCGCCGACCGCAGCTCCTCGATCCGGCCCTCGTCAAGCAGCCGCTGGACGTACTGACGTGCGTACCGGTCATAGTCCGTCCGCCCGGCCGGGCCGAACCAGCGGCCCCAGTCGACACTGGCCTGCCCGCCGCGCTCCCGCCCGCCCGGCCCCCTGGCGGCCCGGCGATCCGACCCGCCCCCCTCGCCCACCCGTAATGCGCTCATCCCCGGAGTTTCCGCCCGCCGGTCCCATTCCACCAGACCGCGCCGCCGACCAAGATCAGAGGGCAGCCAGGAGCGTGTCGATTCTCAGACGCAGTACGGCCGAGTCGGCACCGCCGACGACGACGGACAGCACGTCACTTCCGACCGCGTTCGCCAGCCGGATCTCAAGTGACTGAGAGACACCGACCATGGGAAACGAGTACCAGCTCCCCGGGTCCTCGTCGTCGGTGGTCTCAAGGCCCAGCTTCACGATGTCCCAGTCCGCCTCGTCGGGGTCCTGGCCGACGTACTGCGACAGCAGGGCCAGGAAGGCTTCGAGGTTCCGTCGCCCTATCCGACCGTCGATCTCGTACTGTGCCGGCCCAGCCGTTGCGTCCGCCCGCACGTCAGCGCCCAGCCCGGCGCTCACGGCATGCTTGTCGTCGAAACTCAGGCGCACGTTGGCCCAGAGGTCGAGACGTCTACAGGCGCTGTGGGGGTCGTAGGCGGCGGTGGGCAGCTGGGGAATGCGCTTGCCGCCGGTCTCATCGAGTCGGTAGGGCACATCGAACGCGGCGTTCCACCGTTCAAAGTCGGGAGAGAACCGCTCCTGTGCCACGTCGGCCTCGACATCCAGGTATCGGGCGATGTCCTCCCAGGAGCTGCCGCGCTCCCGCTCGTACACCACAGCGCCGGCCAGCAGCCGTTCCGCGATCCGGGCCAGCTGCAGAGCCTCGCTGACGCGGCCGCCGGGGCCGGTGTACCTGTCGTAGCGGGTGACCGCCAGGCCGCCGGCGGCCTCGGAGAGACCTGACGCCCGATCGGAGAGCACCAGGCGGGCCAGCGCCTCCCGGGAGTACGAGCCGCGTTCGTCGTCATAGGGAGTCGAGTCGGTCACGGACCAGAGCATTCCACGCCGGTGAGCGTCCAGCGGCTCGCGGGACAATTCTGTCGGCGCGGTAATGGGCGAAGTCCCAGGCCGCGTGGACGAGCCAGCCGCCCGCCAGGACATAGTCGCCGACCGGCCGGTCCGCCGTGAGCGCCACTATCGCCGGCACGGCGAAACCCAGCAGCCCGGCGGCCCGCCGCGTGATCCCGGCGTGGTCCGTCCGGGTTCTTTCTCTGTGGCTGTTGACGCCTCGGCAGAGACGATTCGGTGGGCGCTGACTGTGACACAGCCGGAGTAGCGGCCTGCTGTCGTACGGCCACCCGCACCCGGCCTCTAGTGGCGCGTTCGGGCTGCGGCGACGGCGGCGGGCTTGGGTGCCTGGCGTGCCGCGAGGGCGAGGACGAGCCTCTTGGGCAGCGTGCGCATGAGGCCGGCGAGGAGGGCGTTGGCGCGGCCCGACACGATGGTGGGGCGCCGGCTGGTGTCCAGTGCGTGGAAGGCCGTGTCGACAACCTGACGGGGAGTCTGGAAGCGGATGCCTTCGGTGGAGGTGCCCGAGGTGGTGTAGAACTCGCTGCTGGTTGCTCCCGGTGAGAGACACAGGACGCGCAGCCGGCTGCCGCGGGCCTCCACCCACAAGGCTTCGGTGAAGGAGATCACGAATGCCTTCGCCGCCGCGTAGACGGCCATCCCGGGGATGGGCGCGTAGCCCGTCATGCTGGCCACGTTGATGAGGAGACCCGCCTCGGCGTCCTGCAGGTCGGCGTAAAAGGCTTTCGTCAGATCGACCAGGGCGGTGACGCCGACCGCGAGCTGGTCCGCGATGTCGCTGTCATCGGCGTCCGAGAACAGTTCGGTTCTGCCGAAGCCCGCGCAGTTCACCAGCGCGCCCGCGACGATTCCGTGTTCCGCGAGCCGAGCGTGCAGCTCCGCGCCCGGGCGGGGTGCGGTGAGGTCGAGCGGGACGGGCGTCACCGTCACCGCGTACCGCTCGCGCAGCTCCACGGCCAGGCTTTCGAGCCGCTCCAGGCGCCGGGCCACGAGAACCACGTCATCGCCGCGCTGCGCGAAGCGGCGCGCGAACTCCTTGCCTATCCCCGAACTCGCTCCGGTGACGACTGTGGTCCGTGTCATGAGACTCCTCATCAGGTTGACGGGTGTTAACCACGCTACATTGACACCTGTTAACCGGCAACCGGGCAGCAGCTGAGAGAGGGCGGCGCATGACCGCTGACACATCAGGCGGAGGCCGCCGCGATCTGCGCCAGGCCCTGATCGACGCCGCTTCGGCGATGCTCCAGGAGACCCCCCGGGCTCCCGCCCCTTCGCTGCGTGCCGTGGCCCGCGCGTGCAACGTCTCGGCGACTGCCGTGTACCTGCACTTCGACTCGTGGACCGCACTCATCGAGGCCGTACTCGAACAGCACTTCACCGATGCCCGTACCCAGATCGAGGCCGCGACGGCCGCCGCCGGGCCGTCCCGCGAGCGGCTCGACGCGTTCGCGCTGGCCTTTGTGAACTGGGGACTCGCACACCAAGGCCCGTACCAGCTGCTTTTCGAGAGCATCGACTGGCTCAAGGGAACCGATGCGGTCCGTGCGTCACTGGAGGAGCACGTCGCGGCCATGGCGGACGACTTGCTGGCCGCCGGTGCGGTCGACGACAAAGCGGGTGCCCTGGAGCGGGCCGAGCAGTTGTGGACTGCTCTCCACGGCATCGTCGCGGGCCGCCGCCGCCAGGGCCGCTACGTATGGCACCGCAGCGTCACCGATGAAGTCACCGGCATGGTCGCGATCTTCGCGGGAGCCAGTCGCGGTGGGCCGTCTGCCTCGTGACCGTTTCCGGGCCGGCGGGTGGTTCCGTCGCGACCGATTCCCGCGGCTCAGGCGTTGTCGGGCCAGGGGAAGCCGAGTTCCTCGGCGCGTTCGCGGCTGCCGCCGCACACCTGTGCGTACGTTTTCGGGTCCTCCTCGGCCAGTCGGCGCAGGGCGGCGTCGGCCTGCGCCTCGGGTGGAGTACCGTCGTCCGGTACGACCCAGCGGAACTGGAGGGGGATGCCGTCCTGCTTCCCGGCGGCGAGTCCCGGCGCGTACGAGAAGGTGACCACGGTGGTGTCCGGGTCCTCGAAGCCGCTGCTGATCCAGCCCCGGTTGGCATCCCATCGGCTCAGCAGGTCCGGCCGTTCCATCAGCCCCGTTTTGATCAGGCGGGCCACGGTGCGGGCCGGCCACGACCAGGAGCGGTCGCTCTCCGCCCGGACGATCTCCGCGTCGTAGGCGGCGGCGTCAAACCTGTAGGCGGGCAGCTCGGGCGCGGGCTCCCGGGAACCTGGCATGTCCTGCGGCCGCCGCCAGTCCTCCCACACCACTTGGTCTCCGTCGCGACGGATGGTGACGTAGAGCGCGCCACAGCACCCCTCGGTGCAGTACGCCTCCGCGAGCTGTACCTCCCGGGGCTCGGGCCCGGCCCGGAGCCGGCCGTCGTCCAGCAGGTACTCGGGGCTACGGGCGGGACCGTGGGCGAAGAACTCCGGGACCACGGGACGCCCGTCGAGGAGAATGCGGGTCTCGACGGGTTCACGATCCACGAGGTCGCCCGCCACCACCTCGACGCGCAGCCTGCCGGGCGTGGCCTGACGCGTGAAGGGCCGCCGCCCGGTGCGCCGGATCCAGCCGGCCCGCAGCCGCTGGTCCGCCTCACCTCCGTCGGTGTTCGCCGGCGAGGCCCACCGGGGCCCGGCCAGCTGCCGCCCGAGTGATTCCAGCAGCGTCGCGCGCCGGCCCGGAGGCCAGTCCAGCAGTACGCCGGTGCCGCTGCTCAGGTCCAGGGCGAGCGAGAGCAGGGTGGCGTGGTGGTCGAGGGTGGGCGGCAGCTGGCCGGCCCGGGTGACGACGCTCTCGTACAGGATGAGCGCGTCGTCGTAGGTGAGGAGGTCGGTCCGGTAGTCGCGCGTGGACCCCATCCGGACGAGGAGCCTGCCCGCCCGGGCGAACAGGGCCGTGTCGGAGGGATGTTGGTCGAGCAGCTCGGGCAGCCGGGCGGCCTCCGCGATACGGCGGGCGACCGTGGTACTGACGAACCGGGGCGTGGCGGGGAACGTGACCAGCTCTGTACGGACGGCCTGTCGGTCTCCCGTCCACAGGGCGCGGACGAGCGGCCGCAGCTCATCGCGGCGGGTGTAGCCGGCGAGCCAGACGACGGCGGCGCACGGGCGGTCGAGGGTGTCGAGGGCGTCGACGGCCGGGCGTACGAACTCCCGGAACAGGCCGAGAACGGAGAGATACGGGACGTCCTCGGGCTCGCCGAGGCGGATGAGCAGGGCGAGACCCGCGGTGACGGCGGGCGCGGTGGTGCCGGTCCGGGTCAGCTGCCGGCCCAGGGAGCGGGCCGCGTCCCGCTGCCCGGCCGGCAGCGGCAGCCCGGCGACGGCGGACCGGACCAAGTACGTGTGGCGGTCCCGGATGCCGAGGCGGGCGAAGCGGCGGTGAAGGGTCGCGGAGTCGTCCGGCAGCGGGTTCAGCGCGTCGCGGATGGCGTTCGCCGCCTCTTCGTGGGACAGCGGGGCCTCGCCCGGTTCTGGTTTCTGGGGGAGGGGGTAGCCGCGCCGGGGCGGGATCCCGTCGGGGGCCTCGCGGAGCAGGTGCAGAGCGTGCTCGTACAGGCTGGGCGGGAGGGTGAGCGCGTCGCGCTCTTCCTGGGCGCTCACCGGGCGCGGTGGGACTCGATTCCATAGGTCATGTGCGTAGCCTGCCAGCCGGTTCGCGCTCTGTCGAAGGAATTGCGCCGTCTGCGACGGCGAAGGTGACCGGCCCGGAACGCAGCCGGGGCTCACTCGCCGTCAGATCCGAGGGTGCCGGTGACGCGGACTGCGTCCTGGGTGTGGGGGCCGAGGCGGGCCGCCCAGGTCAGGGCATCGTCGAGTGTGACGTCGTCTAGGGTGACGTCGTCGTCGGCCAGGCGGGCCGCGGCGAGGGTGGGCGGTGCCGCGCCCGCGTCCAGCAAGGTGGTCCACTGCCGAGCGGTGAGGGCCAGGTAGCGCAGGTCGGGCACGTCGGTCAGGACAGTCAGGTCGCGGACGGTGGCCCGGGAGAGGTCCAGGCCGCGCAGGTTCGGGACGGTGCGCAGCGGGGCGATGTCGATCGGAGCGGTGGTCCCCAGGTCCAGGGAGGTGGCGGTGGTCCCCAGGTCCAGGGAGGTGAGGGTGCGGTGCCCTTCCAACGGGGTGAGGTCGCCGCCGCCGTCCAGGGTGACGCGCACAGCCTCGACCGGCATCGTACGAATCGGTGTCAGGGAAGCGGTGGCGCAGCGGTTGAGGTGCAGCAGCCGCAGGTGCGGGCCGGCGGTGAGCGGGGCGAGATCGACCGGGCCGGCGGCGTCGTTGATATGGATGGCCTGAAGGGTGGGCGGGACCTCGTCGGGGATACCGCCGATGATCCTCCGGGTGCCGGGGCTGCCGGCGGGCTCCAGCAGAAAGAGGCGGTCGCCGTCCTTCTCGTAGGCTCCTTGCTCCAGCTCGTAGGCTCCCTGCTCCAGCTGATCCAGGTGGTGGCCGAGCAGAGAGGTTATCGAGTCGGCGACGTAGGCGGGGCCGTCGCCGTAGTCGCGGCCGATGGCGATCACCTGGCCGGGGCGGCCGTTGCGGGCCGGGGACAGGTCCACCGCGAGGTAGTTGCCGTCCTCGCCGGTGGCGAAGGGCAGCCACGCCGGGTGCCCGTCGCAACGCCGGACGCTCTCGTGCGGTTCGGCGTCGAAGACGACCGAGTACCAGCTCAGTTCCCAGCTGTGCCAGGCCGGTTCGCGCTGGTCGCTGTGGACGGCGACCAGACGTTCCAGCGCCATCCAGGCGTTGCCCCCGAGCAGGTAGAGGTGGTCGTGGTCGACGCCGTCGCCGTCAGCGATCAGGTACAGCGCCCGCAGGTCGGCGGGCAGGGGCCGGCCGATGCGGCGTTCGGCCTCGTCGAGTGCGGCGGCGGACACGGGCGGCGGCAGTCGCTCGGGCCGCCCGAGGATCGCGGCGCGCCGCTCCATGTACGTACGGAACCGCGCCACCGCCAGCGTCGGGTCGCCTCCCGGTGCGGCCGTCCCCTCCTCCTGCTCAACACCGGGCTGAGGCAGCCGGTAGCCGGGGTCCAGGATGGCCTGGAAACCGCCGTCCCGTCCGCGCAGGCTGGTGATCGCGTCCGTGGTCGCGACCAGTCCGTACGCTCCGGACGGCCGGCATTCGATCTCCAGGCTGGTGCGCTCCCAGCCCCGCACCTTCCGCAACGCGTCCGCCAGCCTGCCCAGTTCCTCGAAGAGGCTGGGTACCTGGTTGCCCCACAGGGGCGAGCCGGGGACGGCGTAGCCGCCGGCCACCGAGACGCTGCCCCCGCCCGCGGTGCTGGCCAGTAGCGCCCGCGTCCAGCCCGCCGGCGCACTCGCGACGATCTCCTCGACGATCCGCCGCGCAGCCTGCTCAACCATGTCCCGCCCCCATGTCTCGCTCCTGTCCTGCCTGCGAAGCGGTCATGATCGCAGAGCCGACCAGATGAAGTTGAGCGGTATGGCTGAGCGTTATGGATGGCCCGGCGGGCCGGCGAGCGTGGGCCTGCCGCGGGCGTCGATCTGCCCGGCGGTGCGGCCCCGCGCTCCGCTCGCCGAGGCCGAGACGCACACGACGCCTCAGTGCTCTTGGTAGTACTCGGCAAGTGCGGTGAAGGCGGCCTTGGGCTCCCACGGCATGTCGGGGTAGGTGTCTCCGTGGCCGTTGTCGAAGACCTTGACGATGCCGTAGCTGGCCAGGTCCAGGTCGTCGCGGGGGTCGCCGCCGGGGCGGTGCACATGGTCGTAGAGCGCGAAGATGAACACGAAGGCACTGTCGACGCCTTCGGCGTCGAAGACCTCGAGCAGCTCGCGCAGATACGCGGCCTGTCCGGGCTCGTCGCGGTCGTACGCGCCGTTCAGGCGGACCGGTCCGGCGTCCTTGTCGTACTCGACGATCTCCAGACCGCGAGCGCCCACATCGCCCGCGCCGCGGTAGCTGGCGGCGCCGAACTCGGTGATCGCGACCGGCTTTCCCTGCGCGACGAGGCCGCGGACGCCCTCGGTGAACTGGCCGGCGGTCCCGGCCGTCCGGTAGAGATCCAGGGAGACGATGTCGAAGGGGGCCCAGTCGACGCGCTCCAGCGGTACGGCGGCGTAGGTGATCTTGCCGCCGAACCGCTGGCGGACGAGGGCCGCGGCCGTGCCGAGGAAGTCGTTGACACGCGCACCGACCTCGGCGATCTGCTCGCGCAGGCGGTCCGGCCGGGTCAGCAGTTCGACCCGCTCGTCGAGGGTGTCGCCGGGCAGGAACCCTTTGTTCATCAGGCTCAGCTCGGCACCGGTGACGAACACGACCTCGCCGCCGCGCTGTCGGAGCCGTTCGGCCCGCTCGGCGCAGTCGGCGAACAGCGACAGCATCTCGTCGGTGGTCAGCTCGAGCGGATACGGCGAGAACCAGACCCCCAGACCCAGGTCGGCGGCGAATCCCGCGATGAGCTCCAACCGTTCGGGGTCACCGCCGGTGACGCGGACCGTGTTGCAGTGCAGGTCGTCACGGATGACGCGTAGCTCACGCTCGACCAGCTCCGGGTCGAAACGCTCGCGGGAGTTCATGCCGTAGCGGACGAAGCCGGTGTCGTAGGTGATGCCTTTGGCACGCACGTGTCATGCCCCTTTCCATCGGACCGAATTAGGTACGCGTAGTACCTTACTTGCGTGTGGTCTGGGATCAAGCCCAAAGTGAGGAGGAACCTTCGGTACCGCAGTGCAGGGGAGAGGCCATGGCGGACGATGACGATCCGACGAAGCAGCCAGGCACCGGACAGACGCGGCGCCGCGGCGCCGCCCTGGAAGAGGCAATCCTGCGCGCCGCAGCCGACGAACTCACCGAGTCCGGATACGCCGGGCTGACCATGGACCGGGTCGCCCGACGCGCCGGCACCAACAAGAACGCGATCTACCGCCGCTGGCCCAACCGCCTCGCGCTCGGCATCGCCGCCTACCGGCGACTGGCCACGACGGTCCAATCCCCCGACACCGGCGATCTGCGCGGCGACGTCCTCGAACTGCTCCGCCGGGCGAACCGCCACTGGAGTTCCCCGCTCGGCAAAGTCCTGCGCGACCTCATGTCCGCGGCCGGCGGCGCGTCGGAGTTCGTGGCGCAGCTGCCCGAGCAGTCCACCGACGCCGTAGCCGCCACCTGGCTGACCATCCTGGGACGCGCGGTCGCCCGCGGCGAGGCCACCCCTGAAGCGCTCCATCCCCGGGTCGCCACGGTGGCCATGGTTCTGCTCCGCAACGAGTTCGTCGTACGCGGAGTCCCCACCGCACCCGACGAGGTCCTCATCGAGATCGTCGACGAGGTCTACCTACCGCTGATCCGCCAACGCGCCACGCCACCCGGCTGAGCCCCCTGCGGCCACTCAGGGGGTGTGACGAAGACCGATGGTTGGTGATCTGTGTCAGACCTGAGTGCGACACTGCGGCCCATGTCTTTCGCTGATCTCAGTCTCGACCAGTGGCGGTCCTTCGAGCTGTCTGCCGCACGTCGCGTCGCCCAGGAGGCGGCCCACCGGGTGGATGGCCGCGTGACCGTCGTGGAGACGGTTGAGCACCTCGGCGCTCCGCTGCACCGCGTTCGGATCGAGCGGGACAGGCAGGAATTCGCCCTGATACCCGGCGGCGCAGTGACGCTCGGATTCGATCTCGACGCCTGGCAGCCGACGCCCGGGCAGGTCGCCGACTATGCGGAGAGCCTGGATCAGGGCTTTGGCTACGGCTCCGATCTCCGGGCCCACCTCGCGCAGCTACTCAGCCCCCGCCGGAGTGCCGTCCTGGCCACTGTGCTCATGGCTGTGGAGGACGAGGACCTGACCGAACCGCCTGCCGACATGCCGGCCGTCCTTGCGGCTCGTGGCCTACGGATGCCGAGCTCGGACGAGTGGGAGCACGCCTGTGGAGCGGGCGCGGACACTCTGTTCCGGTGGGGCAATGACTGTCCCCTCGACCGTATCCCCTATGGGGACCGCATCGGCCCGCATGAGCAGCCAAGCGGGTTCGGCCTGCACATCGCCTACGACACCTACCGGACGGAGCTGACGAGCGACGTCACCGCGGTCCACGGTGGTGACGGCGGCGAGTCGGTGTGCGGGGGATATGGCTACATGCTGGCGTGGCTGCCCCTGGCCACCGCCAACCGCAACCCTTATATGGCCGAGTTCGCGTACGGCCCGGACGGTGAAGGCATCTACGAGGACTTCTCCACCCGGCCGGTACTCCCGCTCTGATCCCGCGGCACTCCTCATCGCTCGCCGAGCGGCCCCGCCCGGTCGAGACCTACGACCGCTACGGGCGCAGCCTCCACGCGGAACGGCTCGCGGCACACCCCTTCACCGCCCACGTCGACCTCGGCCTGCAGGCCACCGGCACCGGCTCCGGGGTCCGCGTCGTCGTGACGTCGACTCGGACGTCGTCGATCCCGACGACACGATCCGCCCAACGTCCGGTGACCGGCGCCGATGAGACGCCGAGGCCGTACGGTCTTCTGCCGTGCCCGTTCTGTGACGTGATGGGCACCGGCCTGCGGTCCGCACACCGCTAGCGTCGGGCCCATGATCGTATGGCTCAACGGCACCCACGGCGCAGGCAAGACGACAACCAGTGCACTCGTGCAGCAGCTGATCCCGGATTCACGGGTGTTCGACGCCGAGAAGGTCGGCGAGACGCTCATGGACGTCACGCCGGGGCTGCCCTGGACGGGCAACTTCCAGGACTGGCCGCCGTGGCGGCAGCTGGTCGTAGAGACCGCCCGGCGCGTACTCGACTACACCGGCGGCACCCTGGTGATGCCCATGACTGTCCTGGTCGAGCAGTACTGGCGCGAGATCAGCACGGGCCTCGCCCAACATGCGATCCCGGTAAGGCACTTCGTCCTCCACGCTGACCAGGACACCCTTCGCGGGCGCATCGAGGGGGACGCTGTTCTTGGCCCCTCCTCATTCCGTCTCACATACCTTGAGCCCTATGCCGAGGCGGCCCGCACGTGGCTGCACGGCGAGGCCGAGGTCGTCGACACCACGCACCTCACGCCCGCCCAGGCCGCGCTACAGATCGCAGAGGCCGTCAAGACGGAGAGGGGCGGGGAGTCGTAGGTACCGGGCGGGCGGGGCGAAGTCATGCCAAGGTGACGTGCATGCCGCCCTCGGCCAGGACGTCGAGGACCTCGGAGAACAGGTCGTAGGGCCGGCCGTCCGCTTTCAGGGTCTGGGACAGGTGCTCGCGTGCGGTCGCAGCGTTCCGCCAGAGCAAGGCGCCGGGGGCGGTGTAGCCGAACGTGCCGCGCAGGCAGTCGTCCAGGGCGGCCAGGCAACCGCCGAAGTAGCCGCCGGGCCCGTTCACCGCCTCGCCGAGCGCCAGGTAAAGGCCCGCCTCATCGGTGATGTGGCGGCCGTCGAGTTCGTATGCGTGCCCGGCCGGCCGGTCATGATGGGCGCGTCGGCAGGCCCGCTCCCGTACGAGTTCGAGCCAGACCCCGCGGAGTCGGGTGTCGAGGCTGTCCCAGGCGCCCAGGGTGTCCGGCGGCCCGGCGAGCCATCGCTCCCAGACGGGCCGGGCGTATTCGGGAACGGGCGTGAAGAGCTCTCCGTCGAGCTCCAGGTCGATCAGATCCGTCCCGTAGGAGGAAGGACGCCAGGCGCTGACTCGGCTCCACAGCAGGCATTGGGTGAGCGGCTCGCCCTGGTCATCCCATATCTCAAGGGCGGCCTCCGCCAGATCCAGCGCCCGCCGAGTGCCCTTCATCAGCGCCGCCCGCAGCTGATCACCCGGGGCGAGTCCTCGCAGGACGAGCGGAGGCGCCGCCTGCTCGTGCGGCAGGACACGGGCGAATTCCTGGCACGAGCCGAGCCACCGGTGCCCGTCGTGTACGCGGACGGGGCCCGTGTGTCCCTCCGGCGGGCCTTCGTAGTCGTCCAGGCCGGTGAGCACGAGACTGTCCGCCCCGGCGAGCTGCCCCAGGCTCTCCGCGTCCTCCAGCAGCCAGGGCTCAAGTGCCTCGTCGTCCGGCACCAGCCACACCCGGCTGCCGACCCAGCCGTGCACCTCAGCTCTGTCCGGCACCCAGCCGAGCATCTCGTACGTCCCACGCCGGGGGCTCCCGAACAGACCCTCCGCCTCGACGCAGACGCCCCAGGCATGGCCATGCTCTGTCTCGGTCAACGTGTACCGCGTGTGCCCGCCATGGTTCTCATCGTCATACACGGTGGGAATCATGCTCCGACCACGCTTCGACCACGCTCCGGCGCCGAAGCCGGGCGCTCCCGCCGGGCACACAGGCAGGGGCCGCCCTTGGCCGGCGGCGCTCGCTCGGTGTCGGCCGGCTACGGGGCCGCCGCTCGGAAGAGGGCCAGGAGGGTCTGGGCCGGCGTGGTGTCCGCGTCGAAGAACTGCGTGGCCAGCGCGGGTGGCACGGCCGTTCCGTGCATGTGGACCTCGTGGCAGCTGAAACAGAACGCTGCCTCGAACAGCGCCAGATCGAGAGAGTCCTCGTACGCCCGGACACTCCAGCCCGGCGAGAAGCCGCAGCGGTGCTGTTCGCTGCCGGGCAGGTTCTCGATCAAGGTCAGGACGTCGGTGGCCTCACTCCCGATCCAGTGGGCGACCGCCCTGCCGGGGTAGGGAACGCCCCGCTCGGTCGGAAGGGCGGAGATCCTGACGACCTCGATCAGATCGGTGGCGGCAACGGCTTCGGCGGGGAGCTGCATGTGCGCAGTCTGCCCGCCGGGCCGCCCGACAGCTACGGCATATCGCGAGCGGAAGACCTGCTGCGCGAAGAACGCGGAGTACAGAGACCCAACGGTCCAACTCCCCCGCTCACGGGCCAACTCAGCCGCTCAGTCTCCCGAAAGCGGCGGGCAGTCTGCCGGGCGATTCGCGGTGGCAGGCGGCTCGGATGAAGCTGTTGGCACGATGTTCAGGAGAGCCAGCTCTCGCTCTCACGGTGCTGGTCAAGTCCGGCTACGGCGAACTCGTCGCTTGAACCGGCGGGCTGGATCCCGAGCTCGCGAAGCGCCCGCGCGACCGGTGACCCCTGGGCGGAGACGGGATCTCCTTCGAGGAGATGCAACGGGCCTAGGGCCAGGCGTCCGTCCCGCCAGACGGCGGTGTTCTCCTCGCCCGTTCCGCCAAAGTACTCGGATTCGACATAGGCCACCGGGCCGACCTTCGACCACTCGGCAAGCGTGGGGACCAGGCCGGCGGGCAGGTCCCAGAACCCCGGATAGACGCCGGAGGAGTCCGTGATCAGTTCGCGGAAGAAAGCGCCGACCATGGGCAGCAGCGCGAGCCCATGCCGCAGAGGTGCGGTCCGGGCCGACGGGAGTCCTGCGGCTGCGGCCGTCAGCAGTTCCGCCTCGGCGACTACCGCCTTGAGTACGTAACTCAATCGTCAGCCTCCAAGGCCTGCGCGTTGATGATCACCATAGTGTCACTGGCCGACCAGGCGCTCAGTCTCACCGTTGTGACCGAGAGTGTTAGTTGGCGGATCATGATCTGAACTGTGGAGGTCAGAAGCGCGTCGAGGATTCTTGTTGGCGGATCTTGAGAGGGCTAGTTGGCGAATCATGGTGGTGGGACGTTCACTGTGTGTGTCACCAGCCGCAAACGGCGGTGATCAGTCCTCGGACTTGATGTGTTCCTGGAGACGCCGAGGAGCTTCGCGATCGAGGTGACGGTGTTCTCCGGGCGGGCGAGCAGGTCGCGGGCGTGACGTGCCTGCTCCTCCGTCATCACCGGCGGGCGGCCGAGTCGGGCGCCGCGGGCACGAGCGGCGTCCAAGCCCTCATTGGTGCCCTGCACGATGAGTTCGCGGATGCGCCTCGTGCAGCGAGGTGAAGCCGACGCCATGCTTGCGCACGCCGGACACGATCGCGATGAGGTCCTGGATAGAACTGCCGAGCCGGTCCAGCGACGGGACGACGAGCGTGTCGCCCTCGCGCAGGTTCTTGCCGGACTTCTTGTCGGAGAAGATCCGGATGCACCCTACTTCGGTGAGTGCGTGGATCTGCCGGTCGAGCAACTGCCCCTTGGTGGACATGCGTGCGTATCCAACGAGGCTGCCGGTCCGTACGGCCGGAACGGGTGCGAGGAGATCGGCGGTGTTGTTGTCCTGGGGTGGCTGCACCCGCCAGATCGTACAGAAAACGGTGCTCCTCAAGTTCTTGAGCACATCGACTTTCTGACCCCGTTTTATGGGCATGATCCGGCGCCGATCCGGCCGTGCGGCGCCGCTTACCGATCTTGCTCATCAATCGGTCGAATCCTGAACAGCAGCTTCTTTAGGGTGCTCGGCTTGGAGTTGCGTCAGGTACTCGGCGGCGGCGGATGCCTCGGCGGCACCGATGCGCTGGTAGATGCCCACCGCTTGGCGCAGGTCGGCCAAGGCGGCGGGGAGGTCGCGGGTGCGTGCGTGGCAGCGGGCGGTGCCTTCGAGGGCGTGGGCTTCGTCCAGAGGGCTGTGGACCTGGCGTGCGAGGTGCAGAGCCCGCTGGTATGCGGAAAGAGCCTCCCCCGGACGTGCCGACGCAGCCAGGAGGGCACCGGTGCTATTTAGTACCTCGGCTTCTCCCTGAATATCGCCCACCTCCTGAAACAGGGTCAGAGACTTTTGCAGCAGGTCGGCCGCAGCCGGGTGATCCTCGGTCACGGCCTGTACCTGGCCCAATTGCTGCAAGGCGTTGGCCTCGCCGTGACGGTTGCTGAGGGTGCGAAAGAGGTCCAGCGCCTGCCGGGTTAGGTCGGCCGCCGCTGGAAAGTCCCCAGTCACGTACTGCACCCGGCCCAAATCCCACAGGCTGTATGCCTCGCTGAGACGGTTGCCGAGGGCACGGTAGAGCTCCAGCGCCTGCCGGGCCAGGTCGGCCGCCGCTGGAAAGTCCCCAGTCACGTACTGCACCCGGCCCAGCTCCGTTAGGGCGTATGCCTCGCTGAGAGGGTTGCCGAGGGCACGGCTAAGATTCAGCGCCTGCTGGGCCAGGTCGGCCGCCGCTGAGTAGTCCCCGGTCGCGTACCGCACCCAGCCCAGTTCCCGCAGGGCGTATGCCTCGCCGAGAGGGTTGCCGAGGGCACGGTAGAGCTCCAGCGCCTGCTGGGCCAGGTCGGCCGCCGCTCGGATGTCCCCGGTTAGGTACCGCACCCAGCCCAGCTCCCGCAGGGCGTTGGCTTTGCCGAGGAGGTTGCCGAGGGCACGGTAGAGCTCCAGCGCCTGCTGGAGCAGGTCGGCCGCTGCTGGAAAATCCCCGGTTAGGTAGCGTACCCAGCCCAGCTCCGCCAGGGTGCCGGCCTGGCTGAGGCGATCACCGGTGAGGCGGGCGCTGGCGGCGGCGGTCTGGTGAAGGGAGATGGCCTCATCCCAGGGGCCTTGCTGGCGCAGGAAGGCGGCCAGGATGGCGGTGAGGTAGATGGCGTGGGAGTGCCGTGCGGTGGCGGTGGCGTGGTGGGTGCAGGCGATGAGATTGGCGCGTTCGGTCCTCATCCAGGTCATGGCCTGCTCGTGGCTGGCCAGGCCGGGTGCGGCAGCGGGAGAAGGGCTGACAACTGGGGTGGCGTGGCGGGGAGCCTCGGCGAGGTGTCGGTCGGCTGCTTCGGCGGTGTGCTGGTAGTAGTCCAGCAACCGCCCGGTGGCGGCATCGCGGTCCTCGACCGTGTCACGTTCGGCGAGGGTGCGGGCGTAGGCGCGCAGGAGGTCGTGCAGGCGGTAGCGGCCGGTGGCAGGGGAGTCGATGAGGTGGTCGGTGTAGAGGGCTTCCAGCTCGCTGCGGGCCTGGACGAGGGGGATGCCGGCCAGGGCGGCGGTGGCGTAGGCGTCGGTCTCGGGACCGGGGTGCAGGCCCAGGCGGCGGAAGAGACCCTGCCGCTGCGGTGGCAGCGCACGGTAGGACATCTCGAATGCAGCGGCCACCGCGCGGTCGCCGGCAGCGAGTTCGCCGAGCCGGTCCTGGGTGGCGGCGAACTCCTGCGCGTATTCCGCGAGGTTCCAGTGGGGGTGGTGGGCGAAGCGGCCGGCGAGCAGGGCAATGGCCAGCGGTAGGTAACCGCACAGCCGTACGATGTCGGCGACCGCGCCGGCTTCGGCGGGTGTGGGGGTGCGGCGGGCCAGGCGGGTGAAAAGCAGCGCGGCGTCTTCGGGCTGGAGGATGCCCAGGGGCAGGGGGGTGGCACCGTCCAGGGCCGGTAAGCGGCGGCGGCTGGTGACCATCACCAGGCAGCCCTCGGCTCCCGGCAGGAGCGGCTCGACCTGTGCGTGGTCGGCGGCGTCGTCCAGGATCAGGAGCATCCGCCGGCCGGTAAGTCGGTCGCGCCACAAGCCGGCACGGGCTTCCATGCTGTCGGGGATGTGGCGCGGGTCGATGCCGATGCTGATGAGCAGGGCGGCGAGGGCGTCGGCGGGGTCGGCCGGGTTCTGGCCGGGGGTGTGGGCGTGAAGCCGCACGAACAGCTGGCCGTCGGGAAAGCGGGTCGTGAGCTGGCGGGCGGCGTGTACGACGAGTGCGGTCTTGCCCACTCCGGGCATGCCGTCCACGGTGTGGATGGCCACCACGCGGGTCGGCTGGGCTGCGGCCAGGAGCTGTTTCACTTCGGCCTGGCGGCCGGTGAAGGCGGCCACGTCCCGCGGCAGGGTCCGCAGCGCGGTGACCGGCGCGGGCGCCGCAGCCGCCTCCTGGGTGACGTGCAGGTCCCGTCCGGCCAAATAGACCCGCGCGTTGTCTGCGGCGTGCGCCTCGATACGCACCGGCGCAGCGAAGCCCTCGCCTGCGTCTTCGTTCGCGGGGGTGGTCATGGGCCGGTGATGTGCTGGTCGCGGCCGGCCATGTACACCCGCGCATGGTCCCGGGCCTCCGCCTTCATGACGATCGACTGGACGCCGCGCTGTTCGTCCGGGGACAGCGCCGGCGCGAGGTGCTCTTCCAGCAGGCGCCGCAGTTCGTCGACCCCCGAAGGTTCATCCACGAGCAGCTGCTGGAGCCGCAGACGCCACACGCCGGTGAGCGCCTCCTCGGTGTCGTGGTCTTGCTGTTCACGGGCATTGAGAACGCTGGCGTGCAGCGTTTCCAGCTCGACTGCGATCTCGTCCGCCTGCTCGGGATGGAGCCGGTGCCACAGGGCTGTCGTAGCTGTTCTGACCTGCTGCCAGGAGTCCGCTGCCATCGCACTCACCAGCGCCGTCCCGGCCGCCAACACGATCGGGTCCATGCCATCCCCTCTTGCAGAAAAAACACCGGACAATAACCCTACGAGCCCGGAGGGCGTAAGGAGTCGTTGCTCCGGCCATATCGAGCCTTTCTAGGGAAGCGTCTGCTGGGCGGCTGCCGTCCGCGAGGCCCTCACCTGAAGGTCCGCTCCCGTGCCGGTTCTGCCTTGTCCGCCGCTGGACACCTCCGAGTCGGGCGGCAGGCGCGGGCCGGGCACGGCGGCTGCTGCGGCGAGATGGAGGCGGGTGTCCATGCCAAGGTTCACCTCCCCATAAGGCCGGACATGGGACCAGAAGAGCGGGGTCAGGCCGCGCCGGTCGGCGGGCGTGAGGAGGTCGGCCCACTCCGGTTCACCGAGGACGTCCTGAAGCATGAGGGTGTTCACGTAGACCAGGGCCGATTGCAGGATGCGCAGGCACAGCACGAACATCTCCTGCTCGTCGCGCCGGTTCGAGGCGATCTCCCCATCCTTGCCGTAGGCGATCACGGAGTTGGCGCCGTTGGAGGACTCCATCACGTTCAGGCCCTCCTCGATCTCCCGCTGGAGATCCCGGAGCCGCAGGTAGCGGGCCACGAAGATGGTCTTCTGCGCGCGGCCGACCTCCAGCATGGCCGCGTAGGTGGGGTGGGAGGCGTTGCGGGTGAAGCGCCGCAGGATCGCTTCGGTGGACGCGGTCCGGGTGCGGATCGCGGGTGGCGTACTTGATCATCTGGTCGTACTGCTGGGCGATCAGTTCCCAGCGGATCGGTCGGGTCGGCGCCGGGGCGAGCTGCGGGTAGGCGTCCGGCTCGCCGGCGACCGGCCGGTACAGCTTCACCTTGTTGATCCGCTTGATCCTGGGCAGCAGGTCGAAGTTCAGCAGCCTCGTGATGCCAAACCCGATTTCCGACTGGCCATGCGAATCCGTGTAGTTCGCCTCGACGTCCATGGTGGTGCCGTGCCGCATCGCGCCCTCGATCATCGCGGCGACCTCGGAGGCGGTGCAGTTGATCAGCATCCACGAGGACGAGTCGGCCCGAGCTGGCTCTGAACATCTTCGATCGTTCACTCGACGCCGTTGAGCGCGACCCGCCTGCCCGGCGCGATTCGTAAGAACCCCCTCGCCGCCATCACACCCCCCCCAGATCAGCGAGCTGTCGCGCAAGGGACTGCCCAGGTCAACGCCGAGCTCGCGTTGCCAGAGCAGCCGGACGATGTTCGCCCGGCCGACGGAAGGCACGCTGGTCGCGTCCGCCAGCTCGGAGAAGGTCATCACCCGCCCTTCCCGACCGCCGATCGCGGTGAGCAGTTGGTCCCGCATACCCAGCGGATCCCTCGCCGGGCGACGGCGCGAGGACAGATGGTCAAGGACGCTCCAGACATGCGGGGGCCAGCCGGCGACCACCGAGTACCGCCAGCCGCAGGCCGCCGCCACTTCCCTGGCCGCCGCGAACTTCAGTGCGTCCTCGTCCTTGATCAGCTTCATCGGACGGACGTCCAGCAGCCACATCCCGCCGCCGAGCACAGCCAGAAAGTCCGGGATATGCCAGGACTGCCCGCCCGCATGCTCAAAGTCCAGCCGGAACGGCTGCGACAGCACCTCGGATGCCCTCAAGAAGTCCAGCGCGACCAGCAGCCGCATCTCCTCCAACGACTCGAAACCGTGCTTCCGGCCCGTTGACGCCATCACTTCAAGTCCGGGGCGGTGCCGCTGCTTCGCCCGCCACGTGAACCCCCGCATCGGCCGGGACGACATCACCGGCACGTGAGCGATGTCCCGGATCGGCCAGCAGACCTCACCCGTGCCCACCTGCCACGTTGAACTCCACCGACGCGACCAGTCGTCCACGAGTCGCAGTCGATTCCGCTGCCCGGCATCCCCGTCGTACGCCGTGACAAGCTGGTCCAGATGACTTGAATCCGACGGGATCCTCACGCTCGCTGCCTCGCCCACGTACCCACAACAGCACCACCCGGTCGGCGACGGGGGCCGATCTTCGGAACTGATCGCAACACAGCGTTACGGGAAGATCCGCCAACTAGCTTTCTCTGTCCGCCAACTAAAATTCTCGGTCACAACCGTCGCGATCATGCACTCGTGAGCTCATTGCATAAAGCTGCGTGGGAACGTATAGTCATGCCATTAACGAGGAGGGTTTTCGATGGCTGTACGTGCGGCAGTGGCGGGGGCGAGTGGATATGCGGGCGGGGAAGTGCTCCGGCTGCTCCTTGCCCACCCCCGCATCGACATCGGCGCCCTGACCGGGAACTCGAACGCGGGGCAGCGGCTCGGTGGGTTGCAGCCGCATTTGCTGCCGTTGGCCGAGCGGGTTCTGGGGGAGACCACGGCCGAGGTGCTCGCCGGGCATGACGTCGTGTTTCTCGCGCTGCCGCACGGGCAGTCCGCGGCCGTGGCCGAGCAGCTCGGGGACGAGGTGCTCGTCATCGACATGGGCGCCGACTTCCGGCTGAAGGACGCGGCCGACTGGGAGCGGTTCTACGGCTCCGCACACGCCGGGACCTGGCCGTACGGCCTCCCCGAGCTGCCGGGTGCCCGCGCCGCGCTGGAGGGGTCCAAGCGTGTCGCGGTGCCCGGCTGCTATCCCACGGCCGTCTCGCTCGCGCTCTTCCCGGCGTACGCGGCGGGCCTGGCCGAGCCCGAGGCGGTGATCACCGCGGCGTCCGGGACCTCCGGCGCGGGCAAGGCGGCCAAGCCGCATCTGCTCGGCTCCGAAGTCATGGGCTCCATGACGCCGTACGGCGTCGGCGGCGGCCACCGGCACACCCCCGAGATGATCCAGAACCTCAGCGAGGCGGCCGGGGAACGGGTCACCGTCTCCTTCACCCCGACCCTCGCCCCGATGCCGCGCGGCATCCTCGCCACCTGCTCGGCCAAGGCGAAGCCCGGCACCACGGCCCAGGACGTACGGGCCGCGTACGAGAAGGCCTTCGCCGACGAGCCGTTCGTCCATCTCCTCCCCGAGGGCCGGTGGCCCGCGACCGCGTCCGTCTACGGCTCGAACGCCGCGCAGATCCAGGTCGCGTACGACGAGGCCGCCGGGCGCGTCATCGCGATCAGCGCCATCGACAACCTCACCAAGGGCACCGCAGGCGGCGCGGTGCAGAGTATGAACATCGCCCTCGGACTCCCCGAGGACACCGGACTTTCCACGATCGGAGTCGCACCGTGAGTGTCACGGCAGCCAAGGGATTCACGGCGGCGGGCATCGCCGCCGGGATCAAGGAGAACGGCAACCCGGACCTGGCCCTCGTGGTCAACAACGGGCCGCGCCGCGCCGCCGCGGGCGTCTTCACCTCCAACCGTGTCAAGGCCGCGCCCGTCCTCTGGTCCGAGCAGGTCCTCAAGGGCGGTGAGGTCACGGCCGTCGTCCTCAACTCAGGCGGCGCCAACGCCTGTACCGGCCCGCGGGGCTTCCAGGACACCCACGCCACCGCCGAGAAGACCGCCGAGGTCCTCGAAGGACACAGCGCGGGCGAGATCGCGGTCGCCTCCACCGGGCTGATCGGTCTGCTGCTCCCGATGGACAAGCTGCTGCCGGGAATCGAGAAGGCCGCGGCCGAACTCTCCGCGCACGGCGGCGAGAAGGCCGCCCTCGCCATCAAGACCACCGACACCGTCCACAAGACCGCCGTCGCGGGCGGCGAGAACAGCGCCGGCGAGAGCTGGACCGTCGGCGGCATGGCCAAGGGCGCGGGCATGCTCGCACCCGGCCTCGCCACCATGCTCGTCGTCCTCACCACCGACGCCGACATCGAAGCGCCGGCGCTGGACACCGCGCTGCGCGCCGCCACCCGTACCACCTTCGACCGGGTCGACTCCGACGGCTGCATGTCCACCAACGACACCGTGCTGCTGCTCGCCTCCGGCGCGTCCGGCGTGACGCCCGCGTACGACGCGTTCGCCGAGGCGGTCCGTACGGTCTGCGCCGACCTCGCACGCCAGCTGATCGGGGACGCCGAGGGCGCCTCCAAGGACATCCGTATCGAAGTGATCAACGCCGCGACCGAGGACGACGCCGTCGAGGTGGGCCGCTCCATCGCCCGGAACAACCTCCTCAAGTGCGCCATCCACGGCGAGGACCCCAACTGGGGCCGGGTGCTCTCCGCGATCGGTACGACGCGCGCCGCCTTCGAGCCCGACCAGCTCAATGTCGCCATCAACGACGTCTGGGTCTGCAAGAACGGCTCCGTCGGCGAGGACCGCGACCTCGTCGACATGCGCTACCGCGAGGTGCGTATCACCGCCGATCTGGCCGCCGGTACGGACACCGCCGTCATCTGGGCCAACGACCTCACCGCCGAGTACGTCCACGAGAACAGCGCGTACAGCTCGTGAGCGCCCGGAAGCACACCGCGCTGCCCAAGGCGCAGATCCTCATCGAGGCGCTGCCCTGGCTCACCCGGCACAACGGCAAGACCGTCGTCATCAAGTTCGGCGGCAACGCCATGGTGGACGAGGACCTCAAGGCCGCCTTCGCCCAGGATGTCGTCTTCCTGCGGCAGGCCGGCCTCAAGCCGGTCGTCGTGCACGGCGGCGGCCCGCAGATCAGCGCCCAGCTCGACCGGCACGGCCTGGTCAGCGAGTTCAAGGCCGGGCTGCGCGTCACCACGCCCGAGGCGATGGACGTCGTACGGATGGTGCTGGCCGGACAGGTCCAGCGCGAGCTGGTCGGGCTGCTCAACCAGCACGGCCCGCTCGCCGTCGGCATGACCGGCGAGGACGCGCACACCATCTCCGCGACCCAGCACCGGCCGCTGATCGACGGAGAGCTGGTCGACATCGGCCGGGTCGGCGAGATCACCGCGATCGACACGGGCGCCATCGAAGCGCTGCTGGGGGACGGCCGGATCCCGGTCATCTCCTCCATCGCGCGCAGCACCGACGACGGGCATGTCTACAACGTCAACGCCGACACGGCGGCCGCCGCCCTCGCCGCGGCGCTGGGCGCCGAGACGCTGATGGTTCTCACCGACGTCGAGGGACTGTACGAGGACTGGCCCAACAGCGACGACGTGATCAGCCGGCTCACCGCCACCGAGCTGGAGAAGCTGCTGCCCGAGCTGTCCAGCGGCATGGTGCCGAAGATGGAGGGCTGCCTGTTCGCCGTACGCAACGGGGTCATCACCGCCCGCGTGATCGACGGCCGGGTTCCGCACTCGATCCTGCTGGAGATCTTCACCGACGAGGGCATCGGCACGATGGTCGTGCCCGACGCCCCCGGCGTACCGGAAGCACCGCAGGCACCGCACGCACCGCACCCATCCGAAGGGGGAGCACAGTGACCGGCAACCAGGAGCTCGTACAGCGCTGGCAGGGCGTGATGACGGACAACTACGGCACGCCGCAGCTCTCCCTCGTCCGCGGCGCCGGCGCCACCGTCTGGGACGCGGACGGCAATCCGTACACCGACTTCGTCGGCGGAATCGCGGTGAACGCGCTCGGCCACGCCCATCCCGCCGTCGTCGAGGCAGTCTCCCGGCAGATCGCCTCCCTCGGCCATGTCTCCAACCTCTTCGTCGCCGAGCCTCCCATCGCTCTCGCCGAACGGCTGATCCAGCTCTTCGGCCGCCCCGGCCGGGTGTTCTTCTGCAACTCGGGCGCGGAGGCCAACGAGGCCGCGTTCAAGATCGGCCGGCTGACCGGCCGTACGCACATGGTCGCCACCGACGGCGGCTTCCATGGCCGCACCATGGGCGCGCTCGCCCTCACCGGCCAGCCCCCGAAGCGGCAGCCCTTCCTCCCGCTGCCGGGGGAGGTCACCCATGTCCCGTACGGGGACGCCGAAGCGCTGCGGGCCGCGGTCACCGAAGAGACGGCCTTCGTGATCATCGAGCCGATCCAGGGTGAGAACGGCGTGGTCGTCCCGCCCAAGGGCTATCTGGAGGCGGCCAGGGAGATCACCCGCGCCACCGGCACCCTGCTCGTCCTCGACGAGGTCCAGACGGGCGTCGGCAGGACCGGCCACTGGTTCGAGCACCAGGCCCACCAGGGCGTCGAGCCCGATGTCGTCACCCTCGCCAAGGGGCTCGGCGGCGGGCTGCCGCTGGGCGCGGCCATCGCTTTCGGCGAGGCCGCCGATCTGCTCCTGCCGGGCCAGCACGGCACGACGTTCGGCGGCAACCCGGTCGCCTGCGCCGCCGGACTAGCCGTACTCGACACGCTCGCGGCCGAGGGACTCCTCGACCAGGTGAAGCGTCTCGGCGAGAAGCTGCGGGACGGCATCGAGGCCCTCGGCCACCCATTGGTCTCCCACGTCCGTGGCTCGGGCCTGCTCCTGGGTATCGTGCTCACCGAGCCGCTCGCGCCTCAGGTGCAACAGGCGGCTCAGGGTGCCGGATTCCTGGTGAACGTGCCCGCCCCCGACGTCGTACGGCTCATGCCCCCGCTGATCATCGGCGACGACGAGGTGGACACGCTGCTGAGGGCGCTGCCCGGCATCCTCGGCAGCGCACACGGGGACGGACGATCCGGGGAATGAGACGACGATGACCGAGGCCCAGGAAACCGAGCACGGCGGGCCGTCCGTGCCGCAGACCAGAACCGCCCGCCACCGCCGGATCGTCGATATCCTCAACCGGCAGCCGGTGCGATCCCAGAGCCAGCTGGCGAAACTGCTCGCGGACGACGGGCTGAGCGTCACCCAGGCGACGCTCTCCCGGGACCTGGACGAACTGGGCGCGGTGAAGATCCGCAACACCGGCGGCGAGCTGATCTACGCGGTCCCCAGCGAGGGCGGCTACCGCACGCCGCACGCCCCGCTGGGGGAGTCGGCGAAGGAGGAGCGGATGCGCAGGCTCTCCGGCGAACTGCTCATCTCCGCCGAAGCCTCGGCCAATCTCGTCGTCCTGCGCACACCCCCGGGCGCGGCCCAGTTCCTCGCCTCGGCCATCGACCAGGCCGAACTGAACGATGTCCTCGGGACCATCGCGGGCGACGACACCCTGATGCTGATCAGCCGCGACCCGGCGGGCGGCCAGGCGCTCGCGGACCATCTGCTGAAGCTGGCCCAGAACGACCGCTGACCGTCCGGCGGAGCCTAGACCCCCGCGGCGGGGGCCAGGTCGGTGCGCGGCGGAAGCGGGAGGGGCAGCGCCGGCAGGCCGTCCAGGCTCACCCCGACGTGATCCTTCTTCTCGCAGTACGCGGCGAACTCCTCGTCCGACTTCCGGCCGAAGTGTTCGGCGTGCTGCGTGCGCTCCTCGCGGTAGTCCAGGAAGGGGACGGCGAACCCGCAGGCGTCACTGACGCGCTGGGCGCGGATCAGGATGATGGCGCGGGCGGAGGGCCCATCCGTTTCCTTGAAGTGAGTGATGTACTCCGCCCAGCGCGGGTCGTCACGGAAGACCGGCTCGCCCCGGCCGTGCACCCGCAGCACCTTGGGCGGTCCGGTGAACGCGCACCACATCAGGGTGATGCGGCCGTTCTCGCGCAGATGCGCGATGGTCTCGGCGCCGCTGCCGCCGAAGTCGAGATAGGCCAGGTTCATCTCGTCGAGCACGACGAGGGTTCCCGCCCGCCCCTTGGGCGAGAGATTGAGATGGCCGTCGTCCGCGAGTGGCGCGGTGGCGGTGAAGAAGACGGGCTGTTCCTCGATGAAGGTGCGAATCCGGCCGTCGATCCGTTCGTAGAGCTTTCCCATGCCATGAATTATCCGCGCCGGCGAGTGGACGGGAAGGCGGTTTTCGGCAGGTGGGACGGTCCCGCCGGTCGCACCATGGAGCGATGACGAAGAAGCCGCAGCAGACCCAGAAGGCGCAGCAGACACAGAAGCCCCAGCCGACCCAGAAGGCGCCGCTGGCGCACGAGGTGCGGGTCCGCCGGGTGTACGAAGCGCCGGAGCCGGCAGACGGGGCCCGGGTGCTGGTGGACCGGCTCTGGCCGCGCGGCCTGGCGAAGAGCGCGGCCGCGCTAGACGAGTGGCTGAAGGGCGCCGCGCCCTCGGACGAGCTGCGGAAGTGGTACGGACACGATCCGGAGCGGTTCGAGGAGTTCTCCCGGCGGTACGCCGCCGAACTCGCCGGACCCGGCCCCGAGCACGACCTCGCCCGGCTGGGTGAACTGGCGGGAGAGGACACCCTCACCCTGCTCACGGCCACCAAGGAGCTGCGCTACAGCCACGCTCCGCTGTTGGCGGCGGAGGTGCGCAAGAGGGCGCGTTGACAAAACCATACGGTGCACTGCATAGTTATACCCGTCAGTGAATGCACCGTAAGGAGATACCCGTGACCGAGCGCGTCGTACTCGCCTACTCGGGAGGCCTGGACACCTCCGTCGCCATCGGCTGGATCGCCGAGGAGACGGGCGCCGAGGTCATCGCCGTCGCCGTGGACGTCGGCCAGGGTGGCGAGGACCTGGACGTCATCCGCAAGCGCGCGCTCGCCTGCGGCGCCGTCGAGGCCGAGGTCGCGGACGCGAAGGACGAGTTCGCCGAGGAGTACTGCCTCCCGGCGATCAAGGCCAACGCCCTCTACATGGACCGCTACCCGCTGGTCTCCGCCCTGTCCCGGCCGACGATCGTCAAGCACCTGGTCGCCGCCGCGAACAAGCACAACGCGGGCATCGTCGCCCACGGCTGCACCGGCAAGGGCAACGACCAGGTGCGGTTCGAGGCCGGTATCTCCGCGCTCGGCCCCGACCTGAAGTGCATCGCCCCGGTCCGCGACTACGCGATGACCCGTGACAAGGCGATTGCCTTCTGCGAGGAGAAGAACCTCCCGATCGCGACCACCAAGAAGTCCCCGTACTCCATCGACCAGAACGTCTTCGGACGCGCCGTCGAGACGGGCTTCCTGGAGGACATCTGGAACGCGCCGATCGAGGACATCTACGAGTACACGCAGAACCCCGCCGTCGCCCGCGAGGCCGACGAGGTCGTCATCTCCTTCAAGGAAGGCGTCCCGGTCGCCATCGACGGCAGGCCCGTGACCGTCCTCCAGGCCATCCAGCAGCTCAACCAGCGCGCCGGCGCCCAGGGCATCGGCCGGATCGACATGGTCGAGGACCGGCTCGTGGGCATCAAGTCCCGTGAGGTGTACGAGGCCCCGGGCGCCATCGCGCTGATCACCGCGCACCAGGAGCTGGAGAACGTCACCGTCGAGCGCGAGCTGGCCCGCTACAAGCGGCAGGTCGAGCAGCGCTGGGGCGAGATGGTCTACGACGGCCTGTGGTTCTCCCCGCTCAAGCGCGCCCTGGACGGCTTCATCAACGAGGCCAACCAGCATGTCACCGGCGACATCCGGATGACCCTGAGCGGCGGCCGGGCCGTGGTCACCGGCCGTAAGTCGGACGAGTCGCTGTACGACTTCAACCTCGCCACCTACGACTCGGGCGACACCTTCGACCAGTCCAAGGCGCAGGGCTTCATCGAGATCTTCGGCCTGTCGTCGAAGATCGCCGCACGGCGCGATCTGGCCTGACCCGATCTGGCCTGACCCGGCCCGGCCTCAGGACCTGGCCCGGCCTGGCCCGGCCTCAGGACCTGTCCCGGCCTCGCGTCAGGACTCGCCTGATCCCCCGTACGACTGCCGCCTCCCCGTTCCTCCGCGCCGGGGAGGCGGTCGCACTTCCCGACCCCTCTGAGGAGCAGTAGTGAGCAGCAACAACGGTGATGTCCGGCTCTGGGGCGGCCGTTTCGCCGACGGTCCTTCCGACGCGCTGGCGGCCCTGTCCGCGTCCGTCCACTTCGACTGGCGGCTCGCGCCGTACGACATCGCCGGTTCCCGGGCCCACGCCCGCGCGCTCCACAAGGCCGGGCTGCTCACCGCCGACGAACTGACCCGCATGCTGGCCGGTCTCGACCAGCTCGAAGCCGATGTGGCCGACGGCTCGTTCACCGGCACCATCGCCGACGAGGACGTCCACACCGCTCTGGAGCGCGGTCTCCTGGAGCGTCTCGGCGCCGACCTCGGCGGCAAGCTGCGCGCGGGCCGCTCCCGCAACGACCAGGTCGCCACGCTCTTCCGGATGTACCTCCGCGACCACGCCCGGATCATCGGCGGGCTCATCGCCGGGCTCCAGGACGCGCTGGTCGGTCTCGCCGAGGCGCACGCGGACGTCGCGATGCCGGGCCGTACGCATCTCCAGCACGCGCAGCCCGTCCTCTTCGCCCACCATGTGCTGGCCCATGTGCAGTCGCTGTCCCGGGACGCGGAGCGGCTGCGGCAGTGGGACAAGCGCACGGCGGTCTCCCCGTACGGCTCCGGCGCGCTGGCCGGCTCCTCCCTCGGGCTCGACCCCGAGGCCGTCGCCGCGGACCTCGGCTTCGAGCGGGGCTCGGCGGGGAACTCGATCGACGGCACGGCCTCGCGCGACTTCGTCGCCGAATTCGCGTTCATCACCGCGATGATCGGCGTCAACCTGTCGCGGATCGCCGAGGAGGTCATCCTCTGGAACACGAAGGAGTTCTCCTTCGTCACCCTGCACGACGCCTTCTCCACCGGCTCCTCGATCATGCCGCAGAAGAAGAACCCGGACATCGCGGAGCTGGCGCGCGGCAAGTCGGGCCGGCTCATCGGCAATCTGACCGGGCTGCTGGCCACGCTGAAGGCCCTGCCGCTCGCGTACAACCGCGACCTCCAGGAGGACAAGGAGCCGGTCTTCGACTCCTGCGACCAGCTGGAGGTCCTGCTGCCGGCCTTCACCGGCATGATGGCGACGCTGACCGTCCACCGGGAGCGGATGGAGGAGCTGGCCCCGGCCGGCTTCTCGCTCGCCACGGACATCGCGGAATGGCTGGTCAGGCAGGGTGTGCCGTTCCGGGTGGCGCACGAGGTCGCGGGGGAGTGCGTCAAGGAGTGCGAGACGCTGGGCATCGAGCTGGACGAGCTGACCGACGAGCAGTTCGCGAAGATCTCCGCGCACCTCACCCCGGAGGTGCGGTCGGTGCTCAATGTGCCGGGCTCGCTGGCCTCCCGTAACGGCCGGGGCGGTACGGCTCCCTCGGCGGTGGCCGTCCAGCTCTCCGAGGTCAAGGCCGACCTGGTGATCCAGCGCGCCTGGGCCACCGCCAGGAAGTAGCCGCCGCGGCGACCGTGGTCTACAGCGCCGCCGCCCAGTCCGCGAGCGCGTCGAAGTCCGGCCGGGTCAGTCCGGTCCCCGGATCGATGCGCAGCAACAGGGCGGCGGCGAGGTGTCGCTGCTCCACCCATTCGTGGTCGTACGACGCTATGTCGTCGTCGATCCAGGCGAACGGCCGCCCGGCCGCGTACTCCAGGATGTACCGCGTCTTCCAGAAGGTCCCGCGAGGGGCCTTTCCGTGCATCTGGGGCCAGTCGATGTACGGCAGCTCCGGCAGCCCGAGGCGCGGGCCGATCCACTCATTCGCGTCACCCTTCCAGGTGGTGGCCCAGACCAGCTCGTACCGGTCGGTGAGCGCGAGCAGTTCCTCGCCGTGCCCGGGATTGAGCAGCACGGGCAGGGACTGCACCTCCGTCCAGGCCGAGGGCCGCATGCGGTACCTGACGTAACCGTCCGGCGTACCTGGTTCCGACAGGGCGAGGTACGGATTGAGCGGACCGTCGACGTCGATCAGCAGCAGTGGCTTCATATGGGTGTTCCTTTCCAGCGCGGTGGGCGCGTACGTATCCGTGGTGCGACAGGCCGAGGCGACGGGCCCAGGCGGCCGGCCGTCAGCAGAATGAGACATCTGTGTCTCACTTGGGTTATGGTTGTCTCATGGCTGTTAATCGTGATCAGGTGCTGCGCACCGCCGCCGCCCTCCTCACCCGCAAGGCGACCGCCACCATGGACGAGGTCGCCAGGGCCGCGGGCATCGGGCGGGCGACGCTCCACCGGCACTTCGCCGGGCGCGGCGCGCTGATCAGGGCGCTGGAGGAGCTGGGCATCCAGGAGCTGGAGACGGCGCTCGACGCCGCCCGGCTCGACGAGGGCCCCGCGGGCGAGGCGCTGCGCCGGGTGGTCGCGGAGATCGAGCCCGCCGCCGGGCTCCTCGCCTTCCTCGTCACCGAGAACGAGCTCTTCGAGGGCGAGGTCAACGAGGGCTGGAACCGGATCGACGCCCGCTTCTCCGCGCTCTTCCGGCGCGGACAGGAACGGGGCGAGTTCCGGATCGACCTCAGCGCCGCCTGGCTGACCGAGGCCCTCTACGGGCTCATCGGCTCCTGCGCCTGGGCCGTCCAGGACGGCCGGGTCGCCACCAAGGACTTCCAATACATGATCGTCGAGTTGCTGCTCGGCGGAGCACGACGGAGCGTGAGGACATGACCAGCACCTACAGGACCGTGGCGAAGAGCGAGCTCAACCCCCGCCCCGGGCGGTGGATCGCGCTGGCCGTGCTCGTTCTGGCCGTGCTGCTGGTGGCCGTCGACGCGACCGTGCTGGGCCTCGCCACCCCCTTCCTCAGCGAGGACCTCAAGCCGTCCGGCACCCAGCTCCTCTGGATCGGCGACATCTACTCCTTCGTCATCGCCGGCCTGCTGGTCTCCATGGGCAGCCTCGGTGACCGGATCGGCCGTAAGAAGCTCCTGCTGACGGGCGCGGTCGCCTTCGGCGGGATCTCCGTACTCAACGCCTACGCCACCACCCCGGACATGATGATCCTGGCCCGGGCGCTGCTGGGTGTCGCGGGCGCGACCCTGATGCCGGCCACCCTCGCCCTGATCCGCAATATCTTCCACGACCCCAAGGAGCGCAGCCTCGCCATCGGCATCTGGGGCGCGATGGCCTCCGCAGGCGCGGCGGTCGGCCCGGTCGTCGGCGGCTTCCTGCTGGAGCACTTCTGGTGGGGCTCGGTCTTCCTGATCAATCTGCCCGTAATGGCGGTGCTGGTGATCGTGGGTGTCAGGACGCTGCCCGAGTCGAAGAACCCCGCGCCCGGCCCCTGGGACGTGCCGAGCGTGCTGCTGTCGCTCATCGGCATCGTCGGGGTCGTATACGCCGTCAAGGAAATGGCGGCGCACGGGCCGCGCTGGGACGCCGCCGTGGTGGGAGTGGTCGGCGCGGTCGCACTGTACCGGTTCGTCCGCAGACAGCTCACGCTGCCCGCCCCGCTGCTGGACATGCGGCTGTTCCACAGCCGGGGCTTCTCCGGCGCCGTGCTGGCCGACCTGCTGACCATCCTCGGCCTGTCGGGACTGGTCTTCTTCCTGTCGCAGTTCCTGCAACTGGTCCAGGGAATGCGCCCGCTGGAAGCGGGCCTGGCCGAACTTCCGGCGGCCGTGGGCGCGGTGACGGCGGGCCTGATCGCCGGGGCCACCGCCCGCCGCTTCACCGTACGGTCGGTGGTGGCAGGCGGTCTCGCGGCGATCGGGCTGGCCCTCGCGGTGCTGACCGGGCTCAGCCAGTCCACCGGCTATCCGCTGCTGGGTGCGGTGCTGCTGGTCGTCGGGGTCGGCGCGGGCTTCTCCTTCACCGTCACCGCGGACGTGATCCTCTCCAACGTCCCCAAGGAACAGGCGGGCTCGGCCTCCGCGGTCTCGGAGACGGCCTACGAACTGGGCGCGGCGCTCGGCATCGCCGTACTGGGCTCGATCGTCACCGGCGTCTACCGGGACTTCCCCACCCCGCCCGGCGTCCCCGTGGGAGCGGCCTCGGCCGCCCACGAGTCCCTGGGCGGCGCGGTCGACGTGGCGTCCGGCCTCTCAGGACACGCCGGTACGGCCCTGGTCACCGCGGCCCAGGACGCCTTTGTGGACGGCCTGCGCCTTGCGTCGGGCGTGGGCGCGGCGGTCCTGCTGGCGACGGCGGTGGCGGCGTGGTTCCTGCTGCGCGGCCAGAAGCTGGAAGACACCGTGGAGCACTGAGGAACAGCGGCCCGGTGGGAGGGGCGCTGCGGTACGGCGGAAGGGCGTAGCGGTACGGCGGGGGGCCGGGCGGCCGGTTCCGGGCCCGGCCCCCCGCCGTCAGGTGCTACGCGGCCTTCGCCTTCGTGGCGTACATGTCCACGTACTCCTGGCCGGACAGCCGCATGACCTCGGCCATCACCGAGTCCGTCACCGCCCGCAGCACATAGCGGTCGCGGTCCATACCCTCGTACCGCGAGAACTCCATCGGCTTGCCGAAGCGCACCGTCACCTTGCCGCTGCGCGGCATGCCGGTGCCGTTCGGCTGGAGCTTGTCCGTACCGATCATCGCGAAGGGCACCACCGGCGCCCCCGTCATCATCGTCAGCCGCGCGATACCGGTGCGCCCCCGGTACAGGCGGCCGTCGGGGGAGCGGGTGCCCTCCGGGTAGATGCCGAAGACATTGCCCTCCTCCAGCACCCGACGGCCCGTCATCAGCGCCGCGACCCCGCCGCGCCCGCCGTCGCGGTCCACCGGGATCATCCCGACGCCGGTGAAGAACCAGGCCATCAGCCGGCCCTTGAGGCCCTTGCCCGTGACGTACTCGTCCTTGCCGATGAAGAAGACCTGACGGTCACAGACCAGGGGCAGGATCATCGAGTCGATGAAGGTCAGATGGTTGCCGGCGAGGATGACCGGTCCGCTCCCCGGAATATGCTCGGCGCCTTCCACTCGGGTGCGGAACATCAGGCGCACGAGTGGTCCGAGCACTGCCTTGATGAGCGCGAAGCGGGACAACGGGTCCTCCGGTGTCGTGGGACGGTCGTGGATGGCCGGCGAAATCCTTGCAGGTGAGGACGATACTCGCGGCCCAAGGGGATCGCACATCGGGTTCACCCGCTGGATACACGGTGTTGACGTGTGTTTCCGTCACGTTCTCCCAGGGTCTCCCGCCTGGCAGGCATAGCCGCCTACGCTCGGGCCTCGCTTGACAGGTGCGGGACATCACATCAAGGAGCGTTCATGACACAGGGTGCGCGGAACACGCCCGGACGGCGGACCGTACTGGGAGCGGCGGTGCTCGGCTCGGCGGCCATGGCACTGCCCGCCACGGCGCAGGCCGCGGAGCAGGAGCGGGGCGGTGGCCACGGACCGTCGCAAACCCGCCTGCCCGTGCCCACGATCGTCGGCCACCGCGGGGCCAGCGGCTACCGCCCCGAGCACACCCTCGGCTCGTACCAGCTCGCCCTCGACCTCGGCGCGCATGTGATCGAGCAGGACCTGGTGCCCACCAAGGACGGACATCTGGTGTGCCGTCACGAGAACGACATCACCGCGACGACGGATGTCGCGGACCACCCGGAGTTCGCCGGCCGCAAGACCACCAAGACCGTCGACGGGGTCAGCCTCACCGGCTGGTTCACCGAGGACTTCACGCTCGCCGAGCTGAAGACGCTCCGCGCCAAGGAGCGCATCCCGGGCACCCGCCAGCGCAACACCCTGTACGACGGCCGCTGGGAGATCCCCACCTTCGAGGAGGTCCTGCGCTGGGCCGACGACGAAGGCCGCCGCCGGGGCCGCCCGGTCTGGCTGTACACCGAGACCAAGCACCCCACCTACTTCCGCGGCCTCGGCCTCGGCCTGGAGGAGCGGCTGGCGAAGCTGCTGCGCCGGTACGGGCGTGACCGCAAGGACTCCGCGATCTTCCTCCAGTCCTTCGAGCCGAGCAGCATGCAGCGGATGGCGAAGCTGGTCTCCTCGCCGCGCGTCGTCCTGCTCGACGCGGCGGGCACCCGGCCGTGGGACTTCAGGGTGGCGGGCGACCCGCGCACGGTCGCCGATCTGGTCAAGCCCGAGGGCCTGAAGTGGATCGCGTCCTTCGCGCAGGGCATCGGGCCGACGCTCGACCTGATCATCCCGAAGGACACCTCGGGCAAGCTGGGCACGCCCACGACGCTGGTACGGGACGCGCACGCGAAGGGCCTGATCCTCCACCCGTTCACGCTGCGCGACGAGAACAGCTTCCTGCCCGCGGACTTCCGGCGCGGTACGGACCCGAACGCGTACGGCGACGCGTTCGGCGCGTTCAAGGTCTACTTCGAGCAGGGCATCGACGGGATCTTCACCGACAACCCGGACACGGGTCTGCTGGCGCGAGCCGACTTCGTCAGCCGCTGACCACGGGTGCCCCGGTCGGGTGACTGCCCGGCCGGGGAGCAACCGGCCGTCGCCGCCGGAACGTCCCGCCGGACATGACCCTCGCCGAAGCCACCCCGTCCCGCCGCGCACCGCGCGCGTCCGCCCCGGCGCCGCGAACGCTTGCCCCGGCACTGTGCGCGTCCGCCCCGGCACCGCGTCCGTCCGCCCCGCCGCCGCGGCGCGCGCACCCCGGCCCGGAGGATCTCGTACAGGCGCTGCTCCCGCTCGTGCGCGCGGAGGCGGCCGCGGAGGCGCCGGCGGCCGGGGCGGAGCCGGGCGACCTCGAACAGGCCGTATGGGTAAAGCTGTTGGAGCGCATGGACGGCGAGGGACCGCCGGACGACGCCGCGCGCTGGGTGCGGGGCGTCGTCCGGGCCCAAGCGCGCCGCGCCCGGCGCACCGCCGCCCGTGAACACCCGTACCGCGACGAGCCCGCCGCCGGCCCGGAGTCCGGCCCCGGCGCCGACCCCGAACGAGCCGCGCTGCGCGCCGAACGGCGGCGCACGCTCCGCGCGGCGGTCCGCCGCACGCCCGGCCGCTGCCCCCGGGTGCTCACCGCGATGCTGTCGCCGAAGGACCCCACCTATCGCGAGATCGCGGGGGAGTTGGGTATGTCACAGGGCAGTTTGGGACCGTTGCGTGCCAGATGTCTGGGATGCCTGCGCAGAATGCTCGCGGCGGAGGTTGCCGCTCCGGAACTCGGGGGAAAGGAGCGGTAGACCATTGGCGAGCAGGTGAGCGGGAGGCATGCACACATGGGCATGAGCGTGACCATCTCAGCGGCGAGTGCACAGGACGCGGAGCACATCCTGAAGCTGCAGTACCTGTGTTACCAGAACGAGGCCGAGCTCTACGGCGACTACACCATCGAGCCCCTCACCCAGACCCTCGACGACCTGCGGGCCGAACTCGAGCATGGCCACGGCCTGGTGGCGCGCCTCGGCTACGAAGTGGTGGCCTCGGTACGGGGCAGCATCGACGCGACCGGCACCGCCCGGATCGCCAAACTCATCGTCCACCCGCGGATGCGGCGCCACGGTCTCGGCGGCCGCCTGCTCGACGCCATCGAGGTGCATTTCGCGGGAGAGCCGGCCGCCCAGCGCTTCCAGCTCTTCACCGGCCATCGCAGCGAGGGCAATCTGCGGCTCTACCGCAGTCGCGGCTACGCGCCCGTGTCGACGGAGCAGACCGGTCCCCGGCTGCGAGTCGTCACCCTGGAGAAGCAGGCGTCGGCCGGGGCATATGTGGCCAGCGCCTGATCCGGCCGGACCGCGCCGCCCGTTCGGTGAGCGGTGGAATCCTCCCCGGCGCGAGGGGGATTCCGCTCCTCACCGCCGTGAGCGGCGCAGCCACAGGATGCCGGTGACCGGCAGCAGTACGGGGATGAAGAGATACCCCATGCCGTAGTCCGACCAGACCGTGGCGTCCGGGAAGGCGGCGGCCTCGGCCAGTGTCCAGGTCCCGACGGTCAGTACGCCCGCGAGCTCGGCGGCGCAGCACACCAGCGCCGCCTTCCGCGCCGCCTCCCCGCCGCGTACGAGGGTGTACGTGATGAACGCGTACACCACGGCGGCGACCGCGGAGAGCGTGTAGGCCAGCGGCGCCCGGTCGAATTCGGTGGCGATCTGGTAGACCGACCGGGACACGGCGCCGACCGACATCACGCCGTACAGCCAGACCAGCAGCAGACCGGGCCCCTGGACCAGCCTGGCCCCGGACGCCCCCTCGGCTGCCCCGTTCCCCGTCTCGTTCCCCGTCTCGGTGTCCGTCTTCTTGTGCGTCTTCGCGGCGCCGCTGGACCCGTCCATCGTCAGCCTCCCCAGATGTCGTGGAGCCGTACTTCCAGCACGGCCAGGACGACCGCCCCCGCGGAGACCGTCACCGAGCCCCAGCGGGTCCGCTCGCTCAGCGACAGAAAACCGGCCGCGGGCACCGCGAGCAGGGCGCCGAGCAGATACGAGATGAAGATCACCGAGCCCTCGTCGGCCTTCTCACCGCGCGCCAGCTGCACGATCCCCACCACCAGCTGGGCCAGCGCCAGCACCGACACCACGGCCATGCCGATGAAGTGCCAGTCCTTGGTGGGCTGGTCGCGGTAGGCGGCGAAACCGCACCAGGCGGCGAGGGCGAGCGCGGCCACGGAGACCGTGACCGTCAGGGCGACAAGCATGGGCCCGAGAGTATTACGGCGCAAAAGGCCCGACACGCGCGCCCCCGCGTCAGCCGAAGGGCGCGGTAGCGGCGGCCGGGCACGCGAGCCGTGGCGTTGACCACACGGCGCGGGCGTACGGAGCTGATCGCGCAGGCGGCCGTCATCCCTCTTCCCGCCGTGTCGGCGCAGGTCACAGCCCGGAGAGCGGAGGCCGGAACGGCGCGACAGGTCTGTCCGCTATGCGGACGCGCCTCCTTCGTCAATAAGGACGTCTGTTTTACTTACCGCATGACCACGACGAGCAACCGCGCCCCCGCGACCGAGGCGATCACGACGCCCGGTGCTCGTTGTCTGTGTCGAATGTGCGCCAACTGAGGGCCCCTGCCTGAGTCTCGCGCCCCGAAGCGAGACCTGACAAAGTCCACGCGGCCGCGCCGAGTCCGTACGCCATGACAGCCCTGCCCTCAGGGCCGTAGAGCCGGACTGTGCCCGCCCGCCCCTCGCGCACGCCGCCCCCCGGTCACCCACCGACTCGGCCGTGCCGCGACGGAATGACGAATGCCCCGTGCCCGGCGGACATTTCGCCGCGCACTCGACAGTGACGGATACCCCTGTGATCACTACTACGGGCCTGACGAAGATCTACCGGCCCGCCCGGTCGCGAGGCCGCGAAGTCACCGCTCTCGACGGCGTCGACCTGCATGTCCGCGAGGGCGAGGTCTTCGGAGTCGTCGGACAGAGCGGCGCCGGAAAGTCCTCGCTCATCCGCTGCGTCAACCTCCTCGAACGCCCCACCGCCGGCAGCGTGCGCGTCGACGGCCAGGACCTCACCGCACTCGCCGGCCGCGGCCGGCGGGCCGGCAAGGAGCTGCGCCGGGCGCGCAGTTCGATCGGCATGGTCTTCCAGCACTTCAATCTGCTGTCCTCGCGCACGGTCAAGGACAACGTCGAACTGCCGCTGGAGATCCTCGGCGTCTCCGGCCGGGAGCGCGCACGCCGCGCGCTGGAACTGCTGGACCTCGTCGGTCTCGCCGACAAGGCCAAGGTCTACCCCGCCCAGCTCTCCGGCGGCCAGAAGCAGCGCGTCGGTATCGCCCGCGCGCTGGCCGGCGACCCCAAGGTGCTGCTCTCCGACGAGGCGACCAGCGCCCTCGACCCCGAGACCACCCGCTCGATCCTCCAGCTGCTGCGCGACCTCAACCAGCAGCTCGGTCTGACGGTCCTGCTCATCACGCACGAGATGGAGGTCGTGAAGACGATCTGCGACTCGGCCGCGCTGATGGAGAAGGGCAGGATCGTCGAGTCCGGCACGGTCGGCGAACTGCTCGCCACCCCCGGCTCGCGGCTGGCCCAGGAGCTGTTCCCGGTGGGCGGGGCCCCGACGGGACCTGACCGTACGGTCGTCGATGTCACCTTCCACGGCGAGGCCGCCACCCAGCCGGTGATCTCGCAGCTCTCCCGGACGTACAACATCGACATATCGATCCTGGGCGCCGCGATGGACACCGTCGGCGGACGCCAGATCGGCCGGATGCGGATCGAACTGCCCGGCCGCTACGAGGACAACGTCGTGCCGGTCGGCTTCCTGCGCGAGCAGGGACTCCAGGTCGAGACCGTTGACGAACCCCATTCCGAACTGGTGAAGGAAAGTGCCACGTGACCTGGTCGGAAATGCAGCCGCTGCTGTCCCAGGGGACCATCGACACCCTCTACATGGTGCTGTGGTCCGCGCTCGTCACCCTGGCCGGCGGACTGCCGCTCGGCATCCTGCTCGTCCTCACCGACAAGGGCGGACTGCTGCAGAACGCCCCGGTGAACAAGGCCGTCGGCGTGGTCGTGAACATCGGCCGCTCGCTGCCGTTCATGATCCTGCTGATCGCGCTGATCCCGTTCACCACCCTGGTCATCGGCACCTTCATCGGACCCACCGCGATGATCGTGCCGCTGGCGATCGGCGCCATCCCGTTCTTCGCGCGTCTCGTCGAGACGGCGATCCGCGAGGTCGACCACGGGCTGGTCGAGGCCGTCCAGGCGATGGGCGGCTCGATCCCCACCATCGTCCGCAAGGTGCTGCTGCCGCAGGCGCTGCCCTCACTGGTCTCCGCCGTCACCACCACCGTCATCGTGCTCATCGGCTACTCGGCCATGGCGGGCGCGGTGGGCGGCGAGGGCCTGGGATCCAAGGCCGTCACCTATGGCTTCCAGCGCTTCGAGAACGGCTTCATGATCGCCACGGTCGTGGTCCTGATCGCCATCGTCACGGTGATCCAGCTGCTCGGTGACGGCGCCGTACGGCTGCTGGCGCGTCGCGGCCGTACCACTTCCTGAACCCCACTTCCTGAACCCCCGAGTTTCCCCCTACGGCCCGCACTCCTTGTCCGGGCTCTCACCACCGCACCACCGGAAAGAGGCACTCTTCGTGCGCACCACCGTCAAGCTCACCGCGGCTGCCGCCGCCACCGCTGCCCTCGCCCTCGGCCTCAGCGCCTGCGGCACCGCCTCCGACCCGGGCGCCACCTCCGCGTCCGGCGCCGCCGACACGTCAAAGCCGCTGGTCGTCGCCGCGTCCCCGACGCCGCACGCCGACATCCTGAACTTCGTGAAGAAGAACCTGGCGGAGAAGGCCGGCCTCAATCTGGAGGTCAAGGAATTCACGGACTACGTCCTGCCGAACACCGCCACCGAGAGCGGTGAGGTCGGCGCCAACTTCTTCCAGCACAAGCCGTACCTGGACGACTTCAACAAGAAGAAGGGCACCCACATCGTGCCCGTCGTCAACGTCGAGCTGGAACCCCTCGGCCTGTACTCCTCGAAGGCCAAGGACCTCAAGGACATCAGGTCCGGCCAGAGCATCGCGATCCCGAACGACACCACCAACGAGGGCCGCGCGCTCAAGCTGCTCGCGGACAACGGTCTGATCACGCTGAAGGACGGCGCCGGCACCGACGCCAACCTCTCCGACATCAAGGACGCGAAGGGCCTCACGTTCAAGGAGCTGGAGGCCGCCACGCTGCCGCGCGCCCTGAACGACGTCGACGCCGCCGTCATCAACGGCAACTACGCCATCGAGGCCGACCTCAAGCCCGCCCAGGACGCCCTGGCCCTGGAGAAGGCCGACGGCAACCCGTACGCCAACTTCCTTGCCGTCAAGCAGGGCAACGAGAGCGACCCGCGCGTGCTGAAGCTCGCGAAGCTCCTCAACTCGCCCGAGGTCAAGGAGTACATCGAGGACACCTACGACGGCTCGATCGTGCCCGCGTTCGGCGCGGCCGGCTAACCCCGTCGGGCAACCCCGCAAGTAGGCGCAGCAGTAACGTTCTTGTCAGCGAGGGCCCCGCACACGCCGGTCGTGCGCGGGGCCCACGCAGCCGTACGGACCCGGCCATGCGCGTCCCCGACCGGATGCTGCATGCTGTGCATTTACGACGGACTGAGGCATGGAGCTGCGCATGACTACCACCTTTCCGGACGTCTCCATCAGCACGGAGCGATTGGTGCTCCGCCCCTTCGAGCCGTCGGACATTCCGGCGCACATCGAGATGATGAACGACGAAATGGTCACCGCGTGGACCTCCGTGCCGCACCCGTACACGGCGGCGGACGCCGAGGAATGGGTCAGCAGGATCGCCCCCGCCGAACGCACCGAGGGGCGCGGCATCGTCTTCGCCGTCAACGAGTTCCTCACCCAGCGCCTCGTCGGCCTCGTTCATTTCCACAGCACCAACTGGCACATCCTCGCCACCGAGGCGGCCTATGTCACCGCCCCCTGGGCCCGCGGTGAGGGATACGCCACCGAATCGGTGCTCGCCGCCGCCCAGTGGCTCTTCCGCGACCAGAAGTTCGAGCGCATCGAGGTGCGCACGGCCGCCGACAACCCCGCCTCCCAGCAGGTCGCGCAGAAGATCGGCTGCATCAGCGAAGGCGTCCTGCGCAACGCCTGGATAGCGCGTACGCAGACCGAGGACGGCGGCTGGACCGACATCCGCACCGATCTGATCGTCTGGAGCCTGCTGCCCGAGGACCTCGAAGGCGTCGCCGAACAGATGGCCGACGCGGGCGGCTACGCGTCCTTCACCGACTGGAACTGACGGCCGGACCCCCACCGCCCGGCCGCCCTCGTCCCGGGCCAGGTACTCTCACCGTGCTCACCCTGCCAGCTGTGACGACTTCGGGAGACTGAGACGATGGCCGACCGCGTCACGGTGATCGGCTGGGACGGTTCGCCCCTCACCGCCGCGGCCGCGGCCGCCCTCTCCGCTGCCACGCTGGTGGCCGGGGCCGCCCACCATCTGGCACTGCCCGAGGTGCCGGCCGACGCCGAGCGCATCCGGCTCGGCAGTATCGAACTGGCGGCCCGCCGTATCGCCGGGCACCGCGGCAGCGCGGTGGTCCTCGCCGACGGCGACCCCGGCTTCTTCGGAGTCGTACGCACCCTGCGCGCGCCCGAACACGGCCTGGAGGTCGAAGTCGTCCCCGCGGTCTCCGCCGTGGCCAGCGCCTTCGCCCGCGCCGGGATGGCCTGGGACGACGCCCAGATCGTCGTCGCCCACCGCCGTACGCTGCGCCGCGCCGTCAACGTCTGCCGGGCGCACACCAAGGTCGCCGTCCTCACCTCCCCGGGCGCAGGACCCGCCGAACTCGCGCTGCTCCTCGAAGGGGTCCACCGCACCTTCGTCATCTGCGAGGAACTCGGCACCGAGCGGGAACAGGTCACCGTCCTCACCTCCGAGAAGGCCGCCGACCATGTCTGGCGCGACCCCAATGTCGTGATCGTCGTCGGTGGGACCGGCACCGCGGCCTCGCCGGCCGGCGGCTGGATCGCCGGCCGTGACCCCGGATATCCGCCGGCCGTACGGGGCTGGGCGCTGCCCACCGAGGAGTACGGCATCGACCTCGACGAGGGCGAGTCGACCTGGCTGCGCGCCGCCCAACTGTCCCGTCTTGGCGCCAGGACCGGCGATCTGATCTGGGACATCGGCTCGGGCAGCGGCGCGCTCGCCGCCGAGGCGGCCCGCTTCGGCGCGGCCGTGATCGCCGTCGACGACGAGCCCGGAGCCTGTGCCAGCACGACAGCGGCCGCCCGGCGCGCGGGCGTTCAGCTCCAGGTCGTCCAGGGGCGAGCGCCGCACGTGCTGGAGCGGCTGCCCGAGCCCGATGTCGTACGGATCGGCGGCGGCGGCATCGACGTGGTCATCGCCTGCGCCGACCGCAGGCCCGAGCGGATCGTCACGCACGCGGCCACGCGCGACGAGGCCGAGGCGGTCGGAACGGCCTTGCGAGAAGGCGGATATGAGGTGGAGTGCGCCCTGCTCCAGTCCGTCGACCTGGACACCGGCGCCTGGTCCGAGCGCGAGCGATCCGTCGTCTTCCTGCTCTCCGGGCAGCGCCCCGACAGCGCCCCCTGACCCTGTTGCCGGACGGCGCGAGGTAGGCTGGCCGATCGTTGTACCGCTGCCGGGCGTTCGTCACTTCGTTGGTCAATGTCCGGAAAAGGGGCCCGTTTTGGACCCTCATGTGGTACGGCGGCAACCGGGGGACGCGCGACGTGGCGCAGCCCACAGCGGACCGTGGCGGAACTCCTGTCACGGCTGTGAATGGCCGCGAGAATGCTGGATGACCGCGCGCCGTTCGTGCCGCGCGGCGCCCACGCTCGTTGTAGTGGACGGGGGCCGGGAGCGCCGAAGATCGGGCGCCCCGGTGAAGGGCTGAAGGAGCACAACCAATGGGCGAGGGGTACGCATGACTGACACCGGCCAGGTCCCGGGCGAGGGACTGCCGGAGAACGCAGGCATGGTGGAGCAGCCGGGCATCCCCGCTCATGGCGCGTACACCTACCTCGACCCCTCCGCTCCCGCCACCGAGGACGAAGACCTGCTGCTGATGCCGAGCGCGCAGGGGGGGTGGAACGATCCCCAGGTGGTGCCCGCCGACTATCCCGTCCCCGAGGGGTACGCGGTCGAGGGGTATGCGGCCCCCGAGGGGTATGTGGCTCCCGAAGGCTATGCCGTCGCCGAGGGGTACGTGGCTCCCGAGGGGTACGCGGTCCCTGAGGGGTACCCCGTCCCCGAGCAGACGCAGATCCAGCAGCAGGTGCCGCCCATAGAACAGGCGGAGCCGGGGTCACCGACGCAGGCGCAGGCGCAGGACGCGTACCGGACACAGCAGGACTTCCCCGCCGAGCAGCAGTTCCAGGCCCAGCCCGAGTACCAGGCCCAGGCCCAGTACCAGGATCAGCCCGAGTATCAGGCGCAGATGGGGCAGGCACCGGTGGCGGTGGCCGAGGCGCCGGCTCAGGCGACCGCTCCCACGGAGCCCGAAGAGGCCGTCGCTCAGCCCGCGCACGAGGCCGCCGCGCAGGGATCCATCGGGCGGGGACAGAACCTGCACCAGCCCGGCGCGCATGAAGCCGGTGGCCGGGATTCCGGTTCGGTGGACCTCAGGGGCGTGCGCTTCCCGTCGACCGTCTCGAACCCCACCCCGCCCCCCGTGCGCCGCCCGCTGCACCTGGGCCCTTCGGTGCCCGACCCGACCGGCGGTGTGGTCCGTTCGCTCGCCGACCGCGGACCGGCGGGCACGTCGGCGCACGCCGTCCGCGTACGGGCGAAGACCCAGGGGCCGCCCACCACGGGACCTGAGTACCTCGACGTCCCCCGTGAGGACCCGGACGTACTGCCAGGACCCCAGCTCAGCGAGGCTCCGCCGCAGGCCGGGGCCCCTTGGGTGGCCGAGCCGCCGCAGTCCGAGGCCGGGCCCGCGCCGGTGGCGGCGGAGGTGGCGGCAGAAACGGTCGTCCCGGAGCCGGTACCGGTCCAGGAGGTCGCGGAGCTGCCCGAGCCCACCCCTGAAGCCGCGCAGGAGCCCGAGCCGGTCCCCGTACAGGACGCCGCACAGGACCCGGCCGCCGCGGCTGAGTTCGTACCGGTCGCCCCGGAGCCGGTCGAGCCTGCTCCGCCGGCCGAGCCCGTCGTCGCCGAGGCGCCGCCGGAGCCCGAGGCCGAAGCGGCCGAAGAGATCGCACCAGAAGCGGAGGTCCAGGTTCCGGTTATCCCCGAGCCGGTCGCCGCTGAACCGGTCGCCGCCGAGCCGCTTACCCCCGAGCCGGTCGCCGCCGCGCAGGTCGCCGAGGAAGTACCCACCCCCGCCGTGAAGTTGCCCGCGGCCGACGAGCCGGCCGAACAGGTCGCGGACCCGGTCGTGGCCCCGGAGCCGATCGCCCAGGCAGCGGAAGAGCCCGCGCCCGAACCGGAGCCCGTACCCGTACCCGTATTCGAGTCCGAGCCCGTATCTGCACCCGAGCCCGTGTACGAGGCCGCACCGGAGCCCGCACCCGCACCGGAACTTCTCGCCGAGCCCGAGCCCGAGCCCGGCCTTCCGGAAGCCCCGGAAGCCCCGGAAGCCCCGGAAGTCCAGCCCGTACCGGCCGTCCAAACCGTCCAGGCCGTCGAAGAGGGTTCCCCCGCCGCGTCCGGGTACGACGACGCCGACCGCGAGGCCGTGCTCCGGGTGATGCGCGAGCGCCGTGACATCCGTAACGGCTTCCGTTCCGACCCCATCCCGCACGAGGTGCTGCTGCGCGTCCTGGAGGCCGCTCACACCGCGCCCAGCGTGGGCCACTCCCAGCCCTGGGACTTCGTCGTCATCCGCTCCGCCGAGACCCGGCGGTCCATGCACGAGCTGGCGCAGCGTCAGCGTGACGCGTACGCCAAGTCGCTGCCCAAGGGCCGGGCCAAGCAGTTCAAGGAACTGAAGATCGAGGCCATCCTCGACACCCCGGTGAACATCGTCGTCACCGCCGACCCGACGCGCGGTGGCCGGCACACCCTCGGCCGGCACACCCAGCCGCAGATGGCCCCGTACTCCTCCGCCCTCGCCGTGGAGAACCTCTGGCTCGCCTCCCGCGCCGAGGGCCTCGGCGTCGGCTGGGTCAGCTTCTTCGACGAGCGCGAGATGGTCCGCGCGCTGGGCCTTCCCGAGCACCTCGAAGTCGTGGCGTATCTGTGTGTCGGATACGTCGACGAGTTCCCCGAGGAGCCCGAGCTGATGCAGGCGGGCTGGTCCAAGCGCCGGCCGCTGTCGTGGGTCGTCCACGAGGAGACGTACGGCCGCCGCGCCCTGCCCGGCGAGGAGCCGCACGATCTGCTCCAGGAGACCATCGCCGGGATCCGCCCGCTGGACGCCAAGGCGCTGGGGGAGGCGTGGGACCGGCAGAAGCGGATGACGAAGCCGGCCGGCGCGCTCGGCATGCTGGAGATCATCTCGGCGCAGCTGAGCGGGTTGTCCCGGCTCTGCCCGCCGCCGATTCCGGAGCCGGCCGCTGTCGCGATCTTCGCGGGTGACCACGGCGTGCATGCCCAGGGCGTGACCCCGTGGCCGCAGGAGGTCACGGGCCAGATGGTCGCCAACTTCCTGAGCGGCGGCGCGGTGTGCAACGCGTTCGCGACCCAGGTGGGGGCGGAGGTCTGTGTCGTGGACGTGGGCGTCGCGGGTGAACTCCCGGCCTCGCCGGGGCTGCTGCCCCGTAAGGTCCGCGCCGGTACGGCCGACTTCACGACGGGCCCCGCGCTGAGCCGCGAGGAGGTCCTTTCGGCGATCGAGGTCGGTATCGAGACGGCCCGCGACCTGGTGTCCGCCGGTAACAAGGCGCTGCTCACCGGCGAGATGGGCATCGCCAACACGACGGTGTCGGCCGCCCTGATCTGCGTCTACACGGGCCAGGACCCGGCGGAGGTCACCGGACGCGGCACCGGCATCAACGACGAGATGCACGCGCGCAAGGTCGATGTCGTCCGGCGCGGCCTGGAACTGCACCGGCCCGACCCGGCCGACCCGGTGGGCGTCCTGGCGGCGGTGGGCGGCCTGGAGCACGCGGCGCTGGTCGGATTCCTGCTGGGCGGCGCGTCGATGCGTACGCCGGTGATTCTGGACGGCGTGAGCGCGGGCGCGGCGGCGCTGGTCGCGCGGGCCATCGCGCCGGAGGCGCTGGCGGCCTGCATCGCGGGCCACCGCAGCGCGGAGCCGGGCCATGTGGCAGCCCTGAACAAACTGGGCCTGCGCCCCCTGGTCGACCTGGACCTGCGACTGGGCGAGGGCACGGGCGCGCTGCTGGCCCTCCCGGTGATCCAGAGCGCGGCCAGGGCGATGCACGATGTGGCGACGTTCGACTCGGCGGGAGTAACGGAGAAGTAGGCCGCACGCGGCGGGCCCACCGGCCCGCACGCCCCCGCCGTACATCCTGCCGTCCCGGCACGTGCCGGCGGAGCCCCCGGCCGCGTGCCGGCGCCGGCGCCCGTACCGCGCCGGCGTTCGCACCCGCCCACCCATGCCCGAGCCTCGCCCTCACGCCCGAATCCCGCTCACCCACCCACGCCCACCCACGCCCGGACCCCGCCCCCACCGCGCAACGTAAGCTGGGCGCCGGGGCCGTCCCCCCGCCCCCACCAGCCGCTTCGCCCTCGCAGCGGCCCCGCACCGATCGCCGCCCCCGAGGAGCCCGTAGCGACATGGCCGAGCACGCCGAGCACCCCGCCTACCCCGTCGGACTCCGCCTGTCCGGGCGGCGTGTTGTCGTCGTCGGCGGCGGTCAGGTCGCGCAGCGCAGGCTTCCCGCGCTCATCGCGGCCGGTGCCGACATCGTGCTCGTCTCGCCGTCCGCGAAGCCCTCCGTCGAGGCCATGGCGGAGGCCGGCGAGATCCGCTGGGAGCGCCGGCGGTACGCCGAGGGCGACCTCACCGACGCCTGGTACGCCCTCATCGCGTCCAGCGACCCCGCCGCCAACCACACCGCCTCCGCCGAGGCCGAGCGGAACCGGATCTGGTGCGTACGCAGCGACGACGCGGAGGCCGCCACCGCCTGGACCCCCGCCACCGGCCGCAGTGAGGGCGTCACCGTCGCCGTGCTCACCGGGCGTGACCCGCGCCGCTCCGCCGCCGTGCGGGACGCCATCGTCGAGGGCCTGCGCGACGGCACCCTCGCCGCGCCCCACCATCGCACCCGTACCCCCGGTGTCGCCCTGGTCGGCGGCGGCCCCGGCGACCCGGACCTGATCACCGTGCGCGGCCGGCGACTCCTCGCCGAGGCGGATGTCGTCATCGCGGACCGCCTCGGCCCGCGCGACCTGCTCGCCGAGCTGCCGCCGCACGTCGAGGTGATCGACGCCGCGAAGATCCCGTACGGCCGCGCCATGGCCCAGGAGGCGATCAACGACGCGCTGATCGAGCACGCCAAGGCGGGCAAGGCCGTGGTCCGCCTCAAGGGCGGTGACCCCTTCGTCTTCGGACGCGGTATGGAGGAGGCGCACGCCCTGGCCGCGGCCGGCATCCCCTGCACGGTCGTGCCCGGTATCTCCAGCTCCATCAGTGTGCCGGGCGCCGCCGGAATCCCCGTCACCCACCGAGGCGTCGCGCATGAGTTCACCGTGGTCAGCGGCCATGTCACCCCCGACGACGACCGCTCACTCGTCGACTGGGCCGCGCTCGCGCGCCTGCGCGGCACGCTCGTCCTGCTGATGGCCGTCGACAAGATCGGCGCCATCGCCCAGGCGCTGATAGAGCACGGCAAGGCCCCCGAGACGCCCGTCGCCCTCGTCCAGGAGGGCACCACCGCCGCCCAGCGGCGGGTCGACGCCACACTCGCGACCGTGGGGGAGACCGCGCGTACCGAGGGGGTACGGCCCCCGGCCGTCATCGTCATCGGCGATGTCGTCGCTCTCGGTGACGGGCAGTAACCATTCTTCCGCCCCCGCGTGGGCGCGCCATCCCGGACAAGGCAGTATCACCCTGTGGCTGAACTCATCACCGTCGACGACCCCGACGACCCGCGCCTGCATGACTACACCGGCCTGACCGACGTCGAGCTGCGGCGCAGGCGCGAGCCCGCGGAAGGCCTGTTCATCGCCGAGGGCGAGAAGGTCATCCGGCGGGCCGGACAGGCCGGCTACGCGATGCGGTCGATGCTGCTCTCGGCCAAGTGGGTCGACACCATGCGGGACATCATCGACGAGGTCCCGGCCCCGGTGTACGCGGTGAGCCCCGAGCTGGCCGAGCGGGTCACCGGCTACCACGTGCACCGCGGCGCCCTCGCCTCCATGCAGCGCAAACCGCTGCCGACGGCCGCTGAGGTGCTCCGTACGGCCCGCCGCGTCGCCGTCATGGAGGCGGTCAACGACCACACCAACATCGGCGCGATCTTCCGCAGCGCGGCGGCCCTCGGGATGGACGCCGTCCTGCTCTCCCCGGACTGCGCCGACCCGCTCTACCGCCGCTCGGTGAAGGTCTCCATGGGCGCGGTGTTCTCCGTTCCGTACGCCCGGCTCGACGGCTGGCCCACGGCGCTGGACGCCGTACGGGAAGCGGGCTTCAGGCTGCTCGCGCTCACGCCCGACGAGAAGGCGTCCGCCATGGACGAGGCCGCCCCGCACCGGCTGGAACGCGTCGCGCTGATGCTCGGCGCGGAGGGTGACGGACTGTCACGGCGGGCGCTCGACGCCGCCGACGAGTGGGTCCGTATCCCCATGGCGCACGGCGTGGACTCACTGAATGTCGGCGCCGCCGCGGCGGTCGCGTTCTACGCGGTCACCACGGGCCGGCCCGAGAGCTGACCCGACGGCGTACGACCCGGCGGCGTACGGCTTCGGCTCAGAGCTGCTGGGCCGCTGCGATCCCCAGGGCGACGATCAGCGTCACGACGACGAAGACGATCAGCCGCTGCCGCAGCAGACGGGGGTTGGCGGGCCGTCGTCCGGCCGATGTCGTGCGCGGGCCGGTGCCCTGACGGCCCGTAGTGCCCGCACCGCTGCCCGTACGCGAGGCGCCGCGGGGGCGCGGGGGGCGCGAGCCGCCGGTACGGGGCGACGAGCCGGTGCGCGATGACGAGCCGGCGCCCCGGGGGGCGGAAGGACGGGACGGGTGGGTGCCGGACGCGCCCGGCGTACGGCTCTGGGCGCCGCGCTCGACGACGCGCTCCGTGTACCGCTCGGTCAGCCGCCCCGTCGGCACCTCCGCGCCGCGCTCCCGCTGCACGGGCGGCCGGCCCTCCGAGAGACCCTGGGCCTCCCTGGCCGCGATCTCCTTGAGCCGCATCGACAGTTGGAGCGTGCTGGGACGCTCCTCCGGATCCTTGGCGAGACACGCCCGCACCAGCGGCGCGAGGGCGTCGGGCATCCCGTACAGCTGTGCCTCCTCATGCACCACCCGGTAGAGCATGACCTCGGAACTGCCGTGCCCGAAGGGGGAATCGGCGGTCGCGGCGTAGGCGAGCGTCGCCCCCAGCGAGAACACGTCCGTGGCCGGGGTCACCGCCGCGCCCCGCACCTGCTCGGGGGCGAGGAATCCGGGAGACCCGACGGCCGTACCGACATGCGTCAGCGTGCTCGCGCCGGTCGCCCAGGCGATGCCGAAGTCGATGATGCGCGGGCCCTTGGGGGACAGAAGAATGTTCGAAGGCTTGAGATCGCGATGGACGACCCCGGCCTCGTGCACGGCCACCAGGCCCTCGGACAGCGCCGCGCCCACCGAGGCCACCTCGGCCGCGGAGAGGGGACCGTCCTCGGCGACCTTGTCGTGCAGCGAAGGCCCCGGCACGTACTGGGTGGCGAACCACGGCCGGTCCGCGTCGAGATCCGCGGCCACCAGCCGGGCCGTACAGCCGCCCCGGATCCGCCGCGCCGCGGAGACCTCGCGGGCGAACCGCGACCGGAACTCCTGGTCCTCGGCCAGATCGGGCCGGATCACCTTCAGCGCGACCCGCTGGCCGCGCCGGTCGGAACCCAGATAGACGACACCCATGCCGCCTGCGCCCAGCCGCCGGTGGAGCCTGAACGAACCGACGACACGCGGGTCCTCGCGCCGGAGCCGCATCATCGCCATGTCCATCCCCGCTGCCCGGTCGTCCGTGTGACGTGGCACAGCTTACGTACCCGCGCCCCGGTGTGCTCATAGGCCGCGCCCTCGCGGGCCGTCCGATTGTCAGTGCCGGGTGGGAAACTTGAAGAGTGGCCGGGGGATGGCGGATTCCACGTCCTCAGGCCCGTGCGAGATCTCAATGGTCCGTCGCAGAAGGGGGATTGGATCGTGAAGGGTGACCGTGTGGAGATAGTCGTGGACGCGGGAGACACGACTCGGACGTACGAAGTAGTGGCAAGCCGGGCAGGCCGCCGGGTGGAGACGGCGGTGCGCCGGGGCGTGGTGGAAGTGAGCGAAGTCACCCGCAATGGATCAGTGGTGCGGACGGCTCGTTTCATGGCCACCCGGGTGCTCGCGCTGGTCGAGCAGCCGGTGCCCCGGGAGGACTCCTCGGAGCGTCCCCTCCGGGAAGACCCCAAGGCGTAGGCCCGCCTCTCCACCCAGGGGAGTACACCACCGGTACGCGGCTCATCCTCCGGGAGGCCCGGCAATCGGTACGCGGGCATGACGCCCGGGTCCTGTCGCGTCCCTAATGTTGAAGTCAAGCGGCGAGTGCGGCACTCGTCCCCCGAGGTAAGACACTCGCCGCTGTCGGCAGAACAGGAGAGGGACCATGGCGGACACGGCATCGCGGGCAATGATCCGCACGCAGGGACGCAGGGCGTTCGCCGCGTTCGGCGCACGCCGGTCCGGCACGCGTCACCCGTTGGTGGCGACGGCCATGGTCCTTCCTCTGGCGACACTGCTCGTGGTCGTCTTCGGCGGCTGGGAAGCGGTGGTCACACAAGCGTCGTCCGTGGGAGTGATGCTGGGGCGCTGAGCGGCGCCCCAGACCCGGGAGAGCGGCCCGGGTCGGGGACATCCGACCAACAACCCCGTGGGGACGGGGGTGCGGCGGACGGCAGCGTTTGGCCGGTCAGCTGGGGAGCTGACCGGCCATCGCGCTGCCCACGATCGTTTCCGCCGCCCGTCGACTTAGTCCACACGGGGGGTGAGGCGGGGGAGATTCCCCCGCGTGCGTCCGCGGGTGGCCCGTAGGCTCCGGGGGACACGTCGCATCCCGGGGGGTCAGCATGGCCGTATCCGTCATACGCGCGCTCGGCCTCGTCGCGCGGGAGGCCGCTCATCCCTCCTCGGGCTCGCGGCGCTGTTCCGCCTGTGGGGAGGCGGAGGCCGTGTTGGCGGACCGGGTCGACGGGGTTGTCGTACGGCACGGCGGGGCCGTTGCCAAGGCGCATGCCGACGGTACGGACGCCGCCGGGCACCGTGCCAGGCTGGCCGTCGCCGCTCATCCCTGTCTCGCCGGGATCCTGCTGCCGCCGCTTCCGACGGCCGGTGAGGATCTGCAGGGGCGGCCCGTCACCGCCTGGCCCTACGGCGTCCCCGTCGATCCCGCCGACCCGGACGCCGCCCCCTGGGAGGAAGCCGGGGCGCTCGTCGCCCGGCTGCACGCCGTACCTCTCACCGCCCTCACCGCCATCGGCACCCTGCCGCTCATGCGAGGCCCGGCCAAGGCCGCCCGCGCCGTCGCCCGGATGCGCGCCGTCGGACACCATTCCGCCGCCGTTCCCGTGCGGCGCGCCTGGGAGCTGCTGCCCGCCTGGGCCCGCGACGAGGCGCGCTCACCGGGGCCGCGCGCCCTGTGTCACGGCGACCTGCACCTCGGCCAGCTCGTGCAGCACCCCGCGTCCGACGGCCCCTGGCTGCTCATCGACGTGGACGACCTCGGAACCGGCGAGCCCGCCTGGGACTTGGCCCGCCCCGCCGCCTGGTTCGCCGCGGGACTGCTGCCGCCGGAGGCCTGGCAGCGTTTCCTGGGCGCCTACCGCTCCGCGCACGGCCCCGCCGTGCCCGCCGACGGCGATCCCTGGCCCCAACTGGACGTCGCCGCCCGCGCCCTCACCGTGCAGACCGCCGCGCTCGCCGTCGCCAAATCCGCCGCCGAGGGCCGTGATCTCGACGAGGCCGAGCGGCTGATGATCGACGCCTGCGCCCGAATGACGGTCGGCGCAACCGAGTTGCCGTCGGGGACGTCGTCGTAGGGTGAACGGACTGTCACCGGGTACGCATTCCGGTGATGCCAGACGAACGGCGAGGAGCTGAGCCGATCATGCAGTGTCCCAAGTGCCATGCAGCGATGCATACGTACAACCGCAATGGCGTCCAGATAGAACAGTGCAGCGGCTGCCGGGGGATCTTCCTCGACTACGGCGAGCTGGAGTCCCTGACCCGCCTGGAGTCGCAGTGGGGGCAGCAGGCCCCGCCCGTGCCGCCGGCCCCGCAGGCATACCCGGCCGCCCCCGCCTGGGGCGCCCCGCAGCACGGCGGTCAGCACGGTGGCCATCATGGTGGCCACCACGGCAAGCAGCACCGCCAGAGCTTCGGACGGATGCTCTTCTCTTCCTGACAGCCGCAGAGGGCCTTCCGGCGGCCGCGCCGACGACGAAGCCCCCGGTCGTGGAGACGACCGGGGGCTTCTGGCGGTGCGCGATACTGGGATTGAACCAGTGACCTCTTCCGTGTCAGGGAAGCGCTCTCCCGCTGAGCTAATCGCGCGGGTGACCCTGCGTGTGCTGTTGTGCGTACTGCGTGCGCGATACTGGGATTGAACCAGTGACCTCTTCCGTGTCAGGGAAGCGCTCTCCCGCTGAGCTAATCGCGCGGGAATCCTTACGGATCCAGTGGACGATACTGGGATTGAACCAGTGACCTCTTCCGTGTCAGGGAAGCGCTCTCCCGCTGAGCTAATCGTCCTTGGAGGTGGAGACGGGATTTGAACCCGTGTAGACGGCTTTGCAGGCCGTTGCCTCGCCTCTCGGCCACTCCACCAGGAGTGTGGGGGTTCGGGAAAAATCCCCCACAGTCGAGCGGACGACCAGGTTCGAACTGGCGACCTCAACCTTGGCAAGGTTGCGCTCTACCAACTGAGCTACGTCCGCGTGCCGTTTCCCGGCCCGTCTGCACGGCCCGGCGACGTGTTGAACTCTAGCGGATTCCGGAGCCAGCACAAAAACGCGTTTCCGCAGCGTGCTGCGGTGCGTTCGCCGTGCGTTCAGGCCGGAGCGGGCCAACAGAGCCTGTTCTAGACTCGCAACCGTGCACGACCTCGCTCCTTTGGCCCGCTTCGGCGCCCTTGTCGCCTCCGATCTACGAGATGTCACCCATGATCCCGAGGCGCTCGACTCCGCCGGCTTCTGGGCCGTCGCCGCGGACTTCGAAGGCCGCCTCACCTGCGCCCGCTTCGGCGATGTGCGGGCCGAAGCGGTACCCATGCCGGTACCGGGCGGGTGGCGTGGCCCCTCCGCCGGTGACTGGACGTCGTCGCTCGACCGTGCCGCGTACACCGCCGGGGTACGCCGCATCCGCGAGCACATCGCGGCCGGCGACGTCTATCAGGTCAACCTCTGCCGCGTACTGTCCGCGCCGCTGCCCGATCCGGCCGCGGCCGACGTCGACGCGCTGACATCCCTGCTCGCGCGCGACAATCCGGCCCCTTACGCCGGGACCATCCGGCTGCCCGCGCACGGCGTGGAGATCGCCACCGCCTCGCCCGAGCTGTTTCTGAGCCGCGCTGGCCGCATCGTGGAGTCCGGACCGATCAAGGGCACCGGCCGCACCGCCGCCGACCTCCTGGAGAAGGACCACGCCGAGAACGTGATGATCGTGGACCTCGTCCGTAACGACCTGGGCCGCGTCTGCGCCACCGGGACCGTGACCGTTCCGGCGCTCTGCGCGATCGAACCCCACCCCGGACTGGTCCATCTCGTCTCGACGGTACGGGGCGAGCTCACCGAGAAGGCGGGCTGGCCCGAGCTGCTGCCCGCCACCTTCCCGCCCGGCTCGGTCAGCGGCGCCCCCAAGTCCAGCGCACTGAAGATCATCGAGGAGCTGGAGACGGCCCCGCGCGGCCCTTACTGCGGAGGCATCGGCTGGGTCGACGCCGACCGCGGTACCGCCGCGCTGGCCGTCGGGATACGCACCTTCTGGATCGACAGGACCGCCACGCCGCGCCCGGTGCTCCGGTTCGGCTCGGGCGCCGGGATCACCTGGGGCTCCGACCCGGAGCGGGAGTGGGAGGAGACCGAGCTCAAAGCCTCCCGGCTGCTCGCGATAGCGTCGGGTGCGTACGAGGCGAGCGGAAGGACCGTGTCATGAAGATCTGGGTCAACGGCGGGCTGCGAACGGCCGAGGGCGCCCGGGTGTCCGTGTTCGACCACGGGCTGACCGTGGGCGACGGCATCTTCGAGACGGCCAAGACCGTCCAGGGACAGCCCTTCGCCCTCACCCGCCATCTCGACCGGCTGAGCCGCTCGGCCCGTGGCCTCGGCCTGCCGGAGCCCGACCTCGACGAGGTGCGCCGTGCCTGTACGGCCGTCCTCGACGCCAACCCGATGGAACTGGGGCGGCTGCGGATCACGTACACCGGCGGACTCTCCCCCCTCGGCTCCGACCGTGGCGACGAGGGCCCCAGCCTGATCGTCGCCGTCGGCGAGACGAAGCGCCGCCCCGACACCACCGCCGTCATCACCGTCCCCTGGACGCGGAACGAACGCGGCGCGCTGACCGGGCTCAAGACCACCTCGTACGCGGAGAACGTCGTCGCCCTGGCCCGCGCCCACGAGCGGGGCGCCTCCGAGGCGCTCTTCGCCAACACGGTCGGACAGCTCTGCGAGGGCACGGGTTCCAATGTCTTCGTCGTCCTCGACGGTGAGCTGCACACCCCGCCCCTTGCCTCCGGCTGCCTCGCCGGCATCACCCGCGCGCTGGCCGCTGAGTGGAGCGGCGCCCGCGAGACGGACCTGCCGCTGGACGACCTGGAGCGTGCCGACGAGATCTTCGTGACCTCGTCGCTGCGCGATGTGCAGGCCGTCCACCGCGTCGACGGACGTGAACTGCCAGGCGCTCCCGGGCCGGTGACCAGTAAGGCGATGCGCGTCTTCGAGGAGCGGTCCGGCGCCGACATGGATCCGTAGCGCGGCCGGCCGGCACCGTAAACCGGCCGGCACCTGAACCGGCCAGTGCCATAAACCGGCCAGTGCCGTAAAGGCGACGGGTCCATACCGTAAACAGGATGACGCGGCGCCGCCCGGCGGGTACAACTCCCCTGATGACCACCACCCTGCGGCCTACCGGGCCGCTCCAGCAGGCCGCCGACGGCGGGAAGTCACGCTCCTACGAGGTGTGCGTGAACAGCCGTTCCGTCGGAACGATCGAGATCAGTACGAGCCCCGGCTTCGGCCACGCGGCCGGGGTCGTGCGCTCGCTGCGGATAGATGAGCCCGACCGGCGGCGCGGCCGGGGCACGGTCGCCGTGCTCGCCGCGGAAGAGGTGCTGCGCGGCTGGGGGTGCGGCCAGGTGCTGGCCTCCGTACCGCCGGAAGCCGCCCCCGCGCTGGGCATGCTGGCCTCCCTCGGCTACACCGAGCGCAGCCGCAACATGCTCAAGGAGCTGCTGGACGAGCCGCCTGCGCTCCCGGCGGGCGTCGAGGGCCGGCCCATGAGCGAGGCCGAGTACCAGGACTGGCTGGCGCGGGCGGTCGACGGCTACGCCCAGAGCTGGATCGACCGGGGCGCTCCGCCGCGCGAGGCCCGCGCCAAGTCGGTGACCACCCACCGCGAGACCCTGCCCGAGGGCCTCGCCACCCCGGGCGTCTCATTGAATGTCCTGGTCCATGAGGGAAACGTTGTCGGGCATCTCTGGGTCGGGCGGCGCGAGGTGCGCCCCGGTGAGGAGGGGGCGTACGTGTACGACATCGCTGTCACCGAGGACCAGCGCGGCAAGGGCTACGGCCGGGCGCTGATGCGGCTCGCCGAGCGCGTCGCCCGGGAGTCCGGGACGACGCTGCTGGGACTGCATGTCTTCGCGGACAACACCCCGGCGGTCCGGCTGTACGAATCGCTCGAGTATGTGACGACCGACCGCAACTTCTACAAGCAGCTGCTCTGAAGAACGCTTAGGCGTCGTCCGCCAGCAGCCGGTCGGCGATCGTCTCGATGCGCTCGCGCAGCCCTTCCTGGCTCTGGCCGCCGTCGAGACGCTCGCCGTCGATGACATACGTGGGCGTCCCGGTCACCCCGATCGCCTTCCCCTCGGCCTGGTCGGCGTCGACGATCAAGAGGTGCCGTCCGTCGATCAGGGCGGTGTCGAACTCCTCGTCGTCCAGGCCCAGGTCGCGGGCGACCTCCAGCAGAAGGGGCTCGCCCTTCGCCGCGAGCTCTTCGGTACGGGCCAGCACCGCTTCCACGTACGCCCAGCCCTGCCCCTGCTCGACGGCTTCCTCGGCGGCCTGCGCGGCGGCGTACGCGTGCTTGTGCTTGTCGAGGGGGAAGTGCCGCAGCCGCGGCTCCAGCCGGCTCCCGTAGCGGGCGCGCAGCGCGCGCAGATCCTCCAGGGCGCTGTGGCAGTCGGGGCACTGGAGCTCGCACCAGACGTCGAGGACGACCGGTCGGGCGGTGGTGGAGTCGCTCATGGGGCCAGTCTTCCAGTACGCGGTGGTCCGGACCGACCGGGACCTGGGGAGGACGGCGGCCCGGAGATCTCCCTGAGGTCGGCCCTGACCGTGGCCCCGACCCCACCGCCAGGTGCACGATGGAGGGACGGACGTGCCCGACCGATGATGCGCTCTGCCTGGAGGACCTGATGATTGCCGAGACCATTTGTTCCGCGGTGTCAGCAGCGGGCCTGGGCGTCGCCGCGATCACGGCGTACCGCAAGCGCTTCCTCGCCGCGGCCCGGATCCTCGCCTACGCGCTGGTCCCGGTCGCACTGGTGATGACGGGCGTGGTGAAGTGGGCCGCCAGTACGGCCTTCAGCCCGGTGGCCTGGGTGGGCTTCGGGGTGCTCGCGCTGGCGTGGCTGCTCTTCATGACGACCCGCGCGGTGGAGCGGCGCCGGGGCGGCACCCGCAAGGAACGCAGGGCGGCGGCCAGGGCGGCGCGCAGCGAGGCGGTCGAGCCCGCCGCGTCCGTCCCCTCGCTCGGCCCCGGCAGCAAGCCCGCGGCCCGGCCCCAGGCCACGCCCACGGCGGCGCGGCCCGGTGACGACTTCAGCGACATCGAGGCCATTCTCAAGAAGCACGGCATCTGACCCGAGGCGGCACGGCGTCCGGCCCGGGGCGCGCGTACGCGGGCGGGCGCGTACGGGAGCGTGCGTACGGGAGTCGCCCGTACGGGATCCGGCGGGTATCGCAGGTGAGCGGGGTCGCGACGGGATTCCGGACCGGTTTCCACGGAATATGATGAACTCCCTCGCCGATCATGCGTGTTGGTCATCAGCCGGGTGCGGCGTACGTCATGATCGCCCCGAGATGCTCGATACCTCCCGGGATGAACCCCCCGCACCCACCGATGAGCGGCGCGGCTGTCTTTACGCGCTCTCCCAGCCGCCGTTGATGATCTTCCTGGCGGTGGTCGGCGTCCTGTTTCTGCTGGCAGCGGTGCATGACTTGTTTTTGCCGTGAGGGTCAGCGGGCCGCTTCCTTGCGGCGTGCCCGGTACGCGGCCACATGGAGCCGGTTGCCGCAGGTGCGGCTGTCGCAGTAACGGCGGGAGCGGTTGCGCGACAGGTCGACGAACGCGCGCCCGCAGTCCGGGGCCTCGCAGCGCCGCAGCCGCTCCTGCTCGCCCGCCACGACCATGAAGGCCAGCGCCATGCCGCAGTCGGCGGCGAGATGATCGGCGACCGAGGCGCCGGGCGCGAAGTAGTGGACGTGCCAGTCGTAGCCGTCATGGTCGGTCAGCTGAGGCGTCGTCCCCGCGGCGGCCACCAGCTGATTGATCAGATCGGCGGCGGCCTTCGCGTCCGGCGCCGCGAACACCTCCGTGAAGCGCGTCCGTACGTCCAGGACGGCCCGCAGATCCCGGCTGCCGAGGTCACCCACTCCGCTGACGTTGTGGCCCCGTACGAAGTCGTACAGCGCCGCGACGTCCGCGAGCCCGTCGGCGGCGCCGTTGCCCGCGTCGTCCTCCGGCTCGGTGTTCACCAGATCGACCACGGTGTTGAGGGCGATCCGGGTGTCGTGGGGAATCAGCACGATCCGCTCCCTGGCCTGCTGCGGGCCGGTGCCCGCCTAATCCCGCCGACTTTAGCGGCTGCCTCCGGCGGCTGTGGCGGGGAACGCAACGGCGCCGTCTCCGCGGTGGTTTCCGCGGCGACGGCGCCGGTGTCCTCCGTATGCGGTTGTCCGCACGGCGCCGTCTCCCCGAGTCGGACGGCGCCGAGCAGCCCTCGGCCTGGCTCAGCTCTCGGCCAGGATGTGTGAGAGTTCGGTGTCGAGATCGAAGTGACGATGCTCGGTGCCGGGTGGCACCGCGGCGTCGGTCCGCTTGAGGAACGACTCCAGGGCCCGCGCCGGGGCCTCGAGCAGGGCCTCGCCCTCCGGGGAGCTCAGAGCGATGCAGACGACGCCCTGACCGTGACTGCGGGACGGCCAGACACGGACGTCGCCGGTGCCGGTGGGCCGATGCAGCCCCTCGGCGAGAAGGTCGCGGGCGAAGACCCACTCGACCGTCTCTTCGGCTCCGGTGTGGAAGGTGGCGTGCACGGCATAAGGATCGGCCGTGTCATACCGGAGGCCCGCGGGTACAGGCAGTGAGGACTCGCTCGATACAACGAGGCGCAGGTGCAGCTCGCAGCTGACCGTGGTGTTCATAAGCGCCAGGGCCTTTCGCTCAGTGTGCGCTCGGGGATTCGCACGTCGGCGAAATCGACATGCCACCTACGGTGCCGTTGTAAACCCCTCTGTCTGTTTTGTGCGGCTTAAGGTAGCTCGTACGGCGGTGTGTGACTTCGGGTCATACGGCCATTCCAGTGACGCGGGTGATTCCGGTAGGTTGGGCCTCATGCATGCGGAGAGTGACGAGCGGGGTCACGTCGTCGTCCCGGTGGCCATGGAGCCGGCGACGCGAGACGTGACGGGAGACGTGCCGGCGGCGCCGGAGCGGGAGCTCGGCTCGCGCGCGCCGAAATTCATCAAGGCGTCGCGGACGCTCCATCTGAGCTGGCAGGTCGGCGTCTTCGTCGTGGGCCTCGCCGTGGTGGTCGCGGGCATCATCATGCTCCCGCTGCCGGGGCCCGGCTGGCTGGTGATCTTCGGGGGTATGGCGATCTGGGCGACCGAGTTCGTCTGGGCCCAGCTGGTGCTGCGCTGGACCAGGCGCAAGGTCACGGAAGCGGCCCACGCGGCCCTCGATCCCAAGGTCCGGCGACGCAACATCGTCCTCACCACCATCGGCCTGGTGATCATCGCCGTGCTGGTCGGGATCTACGTCTGGAAGTTCGGGATCGTCATGCCCTGGAAGATCGATCAGTGACCCGGTACGCGGCGGGGGACGCCGCTGACTTGGGGTAATGTGTGCGGTGCGCCCGGGCGATTAGCTCAGTGGGAGAGCGCTTCGTTCACACCGAAGAGGTCACTGGTTCGAACCCAGTATCGCCCACCCGGAACCGAGGCCCCGAAGACCGCACAGGTCTTCGGGGCCTCGGCCGTTCCCGGCCCGTCTCCCGCGCTCAGCGCATCCGGCCGAGGGTCCTGCGGAGCCTGCGGGCGTCCCGCAGACGCTGTTCGTACGTCGCGCCCACCGCGAGGAGCAGCAGTCCGGCGAGGGCCGGCGGCAGCCAGCGCGGCAGCGCGCCCGCGACCTGCACCACATACGGCGCCAGCTCGTGCAGCGCGTCCAGGGCGAGGACCGCGCCGCCCAGCACCAGCGGTGCCTGGAGCCTCAGCCGGGCACCGGCGAGGGTGACGGCGAGGGCGGCCAGCCCCAGCAGCAGCGGCCGCGGCCAGTGCGCGTCGCCCCACGCCGCCAGCAGGCTCGGCAGCAGCGTCGCGGCGAGACCAGGGCCGTACGCCGTCCACGACGAGGCCTCGGGGTCGCGCCGGCGCCGCAGCAGCCCCACGGCGAGCGCCGGGACCGTCACCGGCAGCGTGTACGCCTCCGGGGCCGACACATCGGAAGCGGCGAGCCGGACCCAGGTGGCCAGGACGAAGAGCGCCGTCGCGGCGTATCCGGCCACCGGACGCCGCTCGGCGCGGACCGCGGTACCCGCCGCGATCACCCCGCACAGCGCGAGCACCAGCGCCAGCACGGACGCCCCGCCCGAGGCGGCCAGGACCACCGCGAGCAGACCCGCGCCGGCGGCGGTGATCTCGACCGGCGGGGCCACCGGGTGATCGCGCAGCCGGGCGCCGAGCAGCGCCACGGCCGCGGGGACGGTGAGGACGGCCAGGGCCGTACCCCCGGCGGACAGCCCGGCCGCCGCGCCCGCGGCCGCCGCCAGAGCGGTCGCGTACCCGACGGCGGTACAGGCGAGAATCGTCCGCACCGGCTCCGGGGCGGCGTGGCCGGGCGCCGCCGCGCTCCTGGCCCGTACCGTCTCCGCGACGACGGCCGCAGCGGCGAACAGGGCCGACAGCGCCGCGAGCACCGTGACCGTCGCGGTCCGCGTGGCGAGGGACAGCAGGGAGACACCGGCCGAGCCCGTGAGGGCGCAGACCAGTGCGGTGACCGCCACCGCCGTGCCCGCGGGACCGCGCGGCCGCACGGCGAGCGCCAGGACGCCCGCCGTCAGGAGCAGCGGCAGCGCCACCGCGGCCGGATAGCCCAGATCCAGCACGGGCGGCAGCACCAGGACAGCGGCCCAGCCGAGGGCGACGGCGGCGCAGAGCGCGGCGACGCGCCAGGACCGCGCGCCGGCGGCGGGCGTACGGGCCTCCGGCGCACCGGACAGCTCGCGGTACGCCATCACCGCGGCCCCGGCCGCCATCAGCAGCACCAGCGGCGCCGCCGTCTGCTCCGCCCATGGCAGATCCTGACCGAGCGCCCCGCGTGCGCCGCCCGGCGCACCCGTCCAGATCCCGGCGACCCGTGTCACGGCGCCCAGCAGGACGACGAGCACTGCCGGCAGCGCCCAGAGGACCGACAGGGCCACCGCCGCCCCCGCCGCACGGGTCAGACCCCGCACGGCCGGGCCAGGCCACGGTGCCCGTACCACCGTCAGCAGCGCGACACCGCAGAGCAGATACCCGGCGACGGCCCAGCCGTCCGGCATGCCCGCGCGCACCACCCCGCCGGCCGCCGCGACCGCCGCCAGTCCGGCCACCGCCGCGCAGACGGTGGCCGCGTCGGCCGTGTCGGTCGCCCGCCACGCCGCGAACAGACCGAGCGCCGCCGCCGCGAACAGCAGGACGGCGGGCCCGGCGGCGGCGAGCGGCGTCTCGGCCGCCACGGACAGCCGGCCTCCCGTCAGCAGCGCCCCGCCCGCGGTCGCCCACGCGGCGGCCATCCCGACGGTCCGTACGGCGCGCGGCTTGGTCCACAGCACGAGCGCCGTGTCCAGCGCGGCGGTCAGCAGCAGCGCCCACGCCGTCGTCAGGGCCGACGCCCCGGCGGACAGCGCCCAGAGCGGCAGCGGGAGTTGGGCCGTCACCACCGCCGCGGGCAGCGGAATACGCAGTCGGCCGAGCACCGAGCCGTACCCGGCCCAGAGCGCGGCGAGCACGGCTGCGGCAGCCGCCGTATAAGCCAGGCTGTCCGTCCCCGGCAGCGCCACCTGGTACACCGCGTAGGCATCGAGCACCATCAGCACCAGCCCGAACGCGGCGACCGTCTCCGCGGTCGAGGCGAGGCCCCGGCGCAGAAGAAGCGCGGGGGCGGTCAGCGCCAGCAGGGTCACGGTGGTCAGCACCGCCGAGCGGCCGCCGATGCCCAGCTGGCCCCAGCTGACCAGCGTGAAAGCGACCGCGGCGATGGTCAGCAGGATCCCGCCGAGCGTGAGCAGGACATTCTGCGCACCGGGCGGCGAGGTCTCCGCGACGGGCGCGAAAGGCCGGGCGACGGGCTGGGCGAAGGGCGGAACCGGTCGTGCCGGTGGTGGGACGGGCCGGCTCAGCAGGCTCACCAGATAGGCCCTGCGCGCCAGCAACCTGCCCCTGCGCGCGTCGAGTCCGGCCAGCTCCTGGTCGAGGACCGCCAGTTCCTGGGCGGGGTGCGGAACGTTCTCCATGAAAGGTGAGTGTGGTCGGCGCCACCCGTCCCGCCATCGGCTCCCGTACTCAGATCCGGGAGTGAGTACACCGCATTCGGTTTGAAGGAAGCCCGCGGAAACCTGTATGGTTCAGTCCGTTCCCGGGCGATTAGCTCAGTGGGAGAGCGCTTCGTTCACACCGAAGAGGTCACTGGTTCGAACCCAGTATCGCCCACCGGGAGAGGCCGGTCCGTCAGCGACGGGCCGGCTTCCTGCGTTCCGGGCGGTTCTTCCCCGCTCCGTGAGCTTCCGGCCCGGTGGGACGCGTGGGTGGTCAGGCGGCGGCGGGGAGGCCGGGGCGCAGGGGCCATGCCGTACTCACCGACTCCTCCGCGCCGTTGCGCGCGAACCAGGCCTGCAGTCCTCGCGCCTGGGCGGCGTGCCAGACGGACTGGAGCGTATGCAGCTCCGCGGCGGTGAGCCGCTCCATCCGTGCCGCGAAGCGGCGGCCGACCGCGCGCACCACCTCCAGCGCCGCCACCGCGTCGACGGCCGCGTCGTGCGCCCCGTCCAGCTCGACCTCGTAGTGGGCACACAGATCGGTCAGTGTGCGGCGGCCCTTGCGGTAGCGGTCCAGGTGCTTGTCGAGGACCCGGGGGTCCAGCACGCACAGCGGGAAGCCCTCCAGGGAAACGGCGAGGGACGACGCCCGGTGGCGGCGCAGTTCACGGTCCAGGATCGTCAGATCGAACGGCGCGTTCATCACCACGAGCGGCCGGCCCGCCGCGGACTGCTCGGCCAGCGCTCTGGCCATCTCCTCCACCGCCGGCGCCGGCCAGCGGCCGTTGCGGTGCAGGAAGTCGTCGGTGAGACCGTGCACCTCGGTGGCGGCGGCGGGCACCGGCACCCCGGGATCTATCAGCCACCGGGTCACCCGCGGCCGCCCACCGGGCAGGTCCTGGACGACCAGGGCGGCCGAGACTATCCGGTCCTCCTCGACGTCCACCCCCGTCGTCTCGGTGTCGAATGCGGCCAGCGGCCCCTCGTACCAACACGTCATTGCCGAACTCCTCGCGCGTACGCGGCAGATGGCGCTCATCCACTGCCCGAATCGGTGATACCCGGACAGGTCGTGCGGTACGCGCCGTTTACGACGGGCGCGGCACGGTGACAACACAGGAGACGGGTAAGGAAGTTGACGGTCCGTCGTCGCAACTGAATCGGTACGGCCCGGAAGGCACCCAGAGCCATGGCGCTCGCGCAGCCCGAACCGGGCGGGCTGTTGCCGGAGCGGATAGCACCGCTGCGCGGAGCGCTCGCCACCACCGCCTGCATGGAGACACTCCAGGTGGGCTATCTCCACGCCGTAGCGGCCGCCGCGGGCTGCTCCCTCAGCCAGCCCTTTCCCGACAACGGCATCGACTGGCACCTCAGTCACAGCGCGCCAGGACATGTCGTCGACGACGAAGTCACCATCAAGGTGCAGCTCAAATCCACCTATCAGCTCGCCCCGCACCCGCCGGGCCCCGCCTTCTCCTTCACCCTCGACAACGCGCATCTGGTGAAACTCGCCCGCACCCCGGTCTCGGTGCACAAGATCCTGGTCGTGATGCTGGTGCCCCGTACCCAGGACGAATGGCTGCGCGCCGGACACGACCGGCTCGACCTCAGACACTGCTGCTACTGGATCAATCTGGCCGGGCATCCGGTGACCGGCCGGCACAGGACCACCGTGCGGATCCCCACCGCGCGGATCTTCGACGACCGGGCGCTCTGCGAGATCATGACCCGGGTCGGCTCGGGAGGAAGACCGTGATGCACCCGCCGTCCGACGAGCCCGTCCACGACGTCACACCGTCAGGCGCCCGCCCCCACCCGGCGATCGACCTTCCCACACCCTGGACCGGCGGACCGGCCATGGACCCCGATCCCGCCCGCACCGACCCCGCCGTCCTCGGCGCGCTGCTCGCCCGGCACGGCTGGCGGCGGCGCGGCGGAGTCCCCGGGCGCTACGCCCGCTGGACACCGCCGGGACCGGCCGGCGGCGGGACGAGCCTGCTCGTCCCGGAGAGCCGCGCCTTCCCGGACTGCGAGGACCTGCTCGCCGAGGCCCTGACCGCGCTCGCCCGCAGCGGGGCCCCGACCGCGCGGGAGGTGCTGATCGGGCTCGCCGTGCCCAGCGACGAGATCCGCTGGTGGCGCGACGTACCGCCGGGGCCCTCGGGCGCGGCGGCCTGGACCGTACAGGAACAGCTCCGCACGGCGGCCAGGCAGCTGCTGCTCGCCGGTGCGCTCGCGCAGCGTGGCCGGGCCGGGTACTACGGAGCGCGTCACCGCAGACAGGCCCTGGCCTCGCTGGACGGGGTGCTGACAGGACCCGCGCCCGGCGGACGCGAGCTGACCGCCTTCCTGCCGGTGACCTCGGGCCGGGCCGTCGCGGTACGGCTCCATCACGCGCTGTACGCCGCCCGCGAGGCCACCGACTACCGGCGGGCCACCGGTGGCATGGAGGCGTTCGACGCCGCCGTGGCGGCGGGCGTGAGCCGGGAGCTCACGGAAGCGGTCGTGGCGCTCGTACGCGGCACCGAAGGCGCCCGGATCGCCCTGGCCTGGGCGCCGGGCGCGGGTGTCCCCGAAGGGTGCGCGGCGCGTCCTGAGCCGGTGGAGTTCTCGCCCGGCGATCTGCCCGCCCTGCGCGAGGCGGGCAGGCGCTATCTGCGGGAGGAGCCGTCCGTGCCGGTACGGATCACCGGGGCGGTGATCAGGATGCGCCGGGCGGGGCCGCGCGGCGACGGTTCCGTACGGCTGCGGGTCCTGGCCGGGGCGGAGATCCCGCATATCCGGGTGGCGCTCGACGAGGAGTCGTACCGCATCGCAGGACACGCGCATCTGCTCGGCCTGCCGATCCGGGTGGCGGGCCGGCTGGAGAGCCGCGGCGGGTTCCGCAGGCTCACCGACGCGAGCGGCGTGGCGCCCGTCCAGGTCGACGAGGCCGAGCGGGACCGGCTGATGAAGTCGCTCCAGGAGAACCTGGACTTCTTCGAAGAGGCGTGCGGCGGGGGCGACTGACGGCGGCCGACGACCGCAGCCCGGGTAAAGCGTTTCGCGGGCGACCCCCCGGGCTCGGTACGATTCAGGCGCGCAGCGTCCGCTGTCGCGCCCCGTGAGTCAGGAGAGACCGGTGTCAGACGTCCGTGTGATCATCCAACGCGATTCCGAGCGGGAAGAGCGCGTGGTGACGACGGGCACTACGGCTGCCGAGCTCTTCCCCGGTGAGCGCACCATCGTCGCCGCGCGCGTGGGCGGCGAGCTGAAGGACCTCAGCTACGAGCTGGGCGAGGGCGAGGTCGTCGAGCCCGTCGAGATCTCCTCCGAGGACGGCCTCAACATCCTGCGCCACTCCACCGCGCATGTCATGGCGCAGGCCGTGCAGGAGCTGCACCCCGAGGCCAAGCTCGGCATCGGCCCGCCGGTCAAGGACGGCTTCTACTACGACTTCGACGTCGAGAAGCCGTTCACCCCCGATGACCTCAAGGCCATCGAGAAGAAGATGCAGGAGATCCAGAAGCGGGGGCAGCGCTTCTCCCGCCGTGTGGTCACCGACGAGGCCGCCCGCGAGGAGCTGGCCGCCGAGCCGTACAAGCTGGAGCTCATCGGCATCAAGGGCGCCGCCTCGACCGACGACGGCGCGAATGTCGAGGTGGGCGGCGGCGAGCTGACCATCTACGACAACCTGGACCCCAAGACCGGCGAGCTGTGCTGGCGCGACCTGTGCCGCGGCCCGCATCTGCCCACCACCCGGAACATCCCGGCGTTCAAGCTGATGCGCAATGCCGCCGCGTACTGGCGGGGCAGCGAGAAGAACCCGATGCTCCAGCGCATCTACGGCACCGCGTGGCCGTCGAAGGAAGAGCTGAAGGCGCACCTGGAGTTCCTGGCCGAGGCCGAGAAGCGCGACCACCGCAAGCTCGGCAGCGAGCTGGACCTCTTCTCCTTCCCCGACGAGGTCGGCTCGGGACTCGCGGTCTTCCACCCCAAGGGCGGCGTCATCCGCCGCGCCATGGAGGACTACTCGCGCCGCCGGCACGAGGAGGAGGGGTACGAGTTCGTCTACACGCCCCACGCCACCAAGGGGAAGCTCTTCGAGAAGTCCGGCCACCTGGACTGGTACGCGGACGGTATGTACCCGCCCATGCAGCTCGACGAGGGCGTGGACTACTACCTCAAGCCCATGAACTGCCCGATGCACAACCTGATCTTCGACGCGCGGGGCCGGTCCTACCGTGAACTTCCCCTGCGGCTCTTCGAGTTCGGGACCGTGTACCGGTACGAGAAGTCGGGCGTCGTGCACGGCCTGACCCGGGCCCGCGGCTTCACCCAGGACGACGCGCACATCTACTGCACCCGCGAGCAGATGGCGGACGAGCTCGACTCGACGCTGACCTTCGTGCTGAACCTGCTGCGCGACTACGGTCTGACCGACTTCTATCTGGAGCTCTCCACCAAGGACCCCGAGAAGTTCGTGGGGTCGGACGAGGCCTGGGAAGAAGCGACGGAGACGTTGCGCAAGGTGGCCGAGAAGCAGGGCCTGCCGCTGACCCCCGACCCGGGCGGCGCCGCGTTCTACGGCCCGAAGATCTCCGTCCAGGCGCGGGACGCCATCGGGCGTACGTGGCAGATGTCCACCATCCAGCTGGACTTCAACCTGCCGGCCAGGTTCGATCTCGAGTACACCTCGCCGGACGGCTCCAAGCAGCAGCCGGTCATGATCCACCGTGCGCTGTTCGGCAGCATCGAGCGGTTCTTCGCGGTGCTCCTGGAGCACTACGCGGGCGCGTTCCCGGCCTGGCTGGCGCCGGTGCAGGCGACCGGCATCCCGATCGGCGACGCACACATCCCGTACCTCCAGGAGTTCGCCGCCGAGGCGAAGAAGAAGGGGCTGCGGGTCGAGGTGGACTCGTCGTCCGACCGGATGCAGAAGAAGATCCGCAATGCCCAGCGCAGCAAGGTTCCCTTCATGATCATCGTCGGTGACGACGACATGAACGCGGGCACGGTGTCGTTCCGCTACCGCGACGGTTCGCAGGAGAACGGCGTTCCGCGCGATGAGGCGCTGGCCAAGCTCGTCGATGTGGTGGAGCGTCGCGTACAGGTGTGACGCCTGTATGACGACTGCTCCCCGCGCAAGCGGGGACCGCCCCCGGGAAGCGTCAGCTCCCCGGGGGCTTCTCCTTGTCCTCCCGGGCGAAGACCTGGATCAGCCAGGAGGAGAACGAACCGGTCACCGCGCCCAGCAGGGCCACCCCGCAGGCCATCAGGCACACCGCGAACAGCCGGCCGAGCGGCGTCACCGGTGTCACATCGCCGTAGCCGACGGTGGTGATCGCCGAGCAGGCCCACCACACGGCGTCGCCGAAGGTCACGATCGTGGCCCCAGGCGCCCCGTGTTCCTGCTGGTAGACGGCGAGCGCGGCGGCGAAGCTGAGCAGGCCCGCGGTCAGCGCGGCGTACGCCATCACCCGGCCGTACAGACTGAGCCGGGGGCGGTCCCGCCGCCGCTGGACCGTCGAATACGTGTTCACGATCCGCAGCGGACGCAGCAGAGGCAGTACCAGGACCACCGTGTCCAGCCAGTGCGTCCGCATGAACCGCACCCCCTCGCCGCTGAGCAGCAGCCGCACCGCGTAGTCCACCACGAAGACCGCCCAGATCAGCAGGGCGAGGGCCAGGGTGAGGTCGCGCCAGAGCGGGTCGGCGCTTCGGTTCAGGACGCGTACCGCGTAGCAGGCCAGAAAGAGCGGCGAGGCCAGGAGCAGCGGCAACTCCGTGCGCCGCTCCCAGCCGCGCTGCCGGCCGGGCCCATTTCGGACATGCATCGTCCCAGCATCGCCGGGGGCTGCCCGGCCGAGCCCGGCGACACGCTTCGCGGGGCCGAAGTCATATGCTGCACAGCATGACGAGTGAGCCGGAGCAGCAGATCGGAGTGGGTACCCAGGACGCGTTCCAGCGCCTGTGGACGCCCCATCGGATGGCCTACATCCAGGGTGAGAACAAGCCCACCGGACCGGGCGCCGACGACGGCTGTCCCTTCTGCTCCATCCCGGCCAAGTCCGACGAGGATGGGCTGGTCATCGCCCGCGGCGAGCGGGTGTACGCGGTGCTGAACCTCTACCCGTACAACGGCGGCCATCTGATGGTGGTGCCCTTCCGGCATGTCGCCGACTACACGGAACTGGACGAGGCCGAGACCGCCGAGCTGGGCCTGTTCACCAAGCGCGCGATGACCGCGCTCCGTACGGCCTCCGGTGCGCACGGCTTCAACATCGGGATGAACCAGGGCGCGGCCGCAGGCGCCGGGATCGCCGCCCATCTGCACCAGCATGTGGTGCCGCGCTGGGGCGGCGACACCAACTTCATGCCGGTCGTCGGCCATACGAAGGTGCTCCCGCAGCTGCTCGCCGACACCCGCACAATGCTCGCGGACGCCTGGCCCATACAGCCGTAACGACCTGGTGCACGATAGCCAGTGGATCAGCGAGCGGCGTCATGCGGCTTCGCATCCAAGGCGGAGGAGGGAGGCGACGCGGAGCGTCGTCGACTGACGACAACGCCGGAGGCGGAGTCGCAGGGCGTCGGGAGCCCGCTGGCTATCGTGCACCAGGTCGTAAGACGCTTTACGAGCCCCCGGGCGCTGTGCCGGCGCCCGGGGGCTCATGGCTGTTACGCGTCGTACGCGTCGACCTTCTTCGGCGACGGGTCCTGCACCGCGCCGATGAGGGAGGACGAGCGGCTGCCGAAACGCTCGGTGTCCACGCCGTGCTCGGCCAGGACCCGCATCGCGGCGTTGTGCGCCACCCGCAGGACCGGGGTGGCCGCCCGCATCGCGTCGTCGGCCATGAAGCGGTGGCGCCAGGGCTGATCGGCCCAGGCGTGCCGCAGACCGAAGGGCTCCGGGAGGCCCAGACTGCCGCCGAGGTAGTCGAGGATCGGCGGATACCAGGTGAAGGGAGCGCGCACCGCGAGGCGGACCGCCTCGCGCGGCTCGACCAGGGGCAGATTCCGCTTGGTCGTCTCCCAGAACCGGACCGTCTTGGCGACCGTGACGGTCTTGGGCGAGGGCTTCGAGGAGAAGAGGGAGTGCACCGGACCCAGCGCGTAGCCGGAGACCTCGATGCGCAGCGTCTCATGGAGGACGGTGACCGTGATCATCATGGTGATGACCAACTGGCCGTCCCAGAGCGTGAACTGCACCCCGAGATAGTGGCGGTTGCCGCTGCCGAACTGCTGGTGATTGCAGATCCGCTGTATCTCGTGACTCTTGACCTGGAAGGCCTCCACGTCCTGGCCGTCCGGCCTGGACACCGAGCCTGCGCCCTCACCGACCGGCGACACGATCCAGTGCTTGACCGAAGGGGTCGGGAAACCACCGGAGTTGAGCGGGCCGCGCTCCAACATCTTCAGCTGGTCGTGGATCGCGCGTATGACGTCATAGCTGCGGAACTGGTGGATCTCCTTGGCCGAGTCCTTGGGGACCAGCTCCTCGGCGAGCTGCCAGCTGCCCCAGCGGGTGCCCATGCCCAATATCCCCTTGGGCCCCGCGTAGAAGACGACGTTGGACCGCTGCTCGGCGGTGAGCTTCTCCAGGTTGTGGCGCAGCTCCTCCCGGGGGCCGTCGCCGGGGTTCCCGGGCACCGCCTCGGGGATCTTGGCGCCGGTGCCGCCGCCGGACAGGATTCCTCCCCAGCGGTCGCGCAGATCCTTCGCGGTCGACTCGCAGATCCGCTTGGCCAGCCACCAGCCGATGACCGGAGCGATGATCATGCCGCGCAGATACCAGCCCAGCACGCCGTTGAACGGCAGCCGGATCAGGAAGATCACGGCGAGGACGGCCACGGCGAGCAGCAGGGCGGTGCCCATGGCGCCGGTACGCCGGTCCTTCGCTCCCGCCAGGGTGCGGCGCAGCTGGAACACGCCCAGCCAGACCAGCAGTCCGGGCAGGAAGACCAGCCCGGACAGCACGGTCACCGCGGTGAGCTTGACGTCCCGCTCCTTGCGGATGTGATTCGCGGCGAGGCAGTGCTCCACCACGGACCGCGGTTCCATGCCGAAGGACTGGATGAGCGCGCCACGCCCGCCGCCGAGTGTCCGGAGCTGCACGGCGCGGGAGAATGCCTCGCCCAGATTCGGCTCGAAGAGCGAGAATCTGCCCTTCTTCACTTGGGACTTGTGCCAGTCGTTGTCGGCCTTGAGGATTTCCTCGACCGGGCTGTCCCGGTACGCCGCCGAGGCGAGGGCCTGCGTCGCCGCGGTCTGCCCGGCCGAACCCTGGAGCGGGATCTGTGCCCCCGGGCTGAAGTCGAATCCGTCGTTCGCCACTGCCGCCCCCTCGCCGCAAGTTCCGCTGCCGCGGTCTGTTCCCGTTCCGCGGGCCCCGCACACTCGCTGGGCTGGGCACCACAGAGTAACCGGGGTGCGCCGTCCGCGTCATGGGACCTGGCGCTGTTTCGCCACTCGCGGACAATTGATTCCCGAGAACGCCCGCGTGATCGCCAAGAACCGCCCGCAGCAAGGACTCCGGGCGGCCCGCCCCCTCAACTAAACCCCGGCCCCCTCCTGTTCGCGGAGCCTGTCCGCCAGGCCCGGTGGCATGGCCTCGTGGCGGGCGTACGAGCGGCTGAACCGCCCGGTGCCGTGCGAGACCGAGCGCAGGTCCACCGCGTACCGTCCGATCTCCAGCTCCGGCACCTCGGCCCTGACCAAGGTCCTTCCAGGTCCTGCCTGTTCGGTGCCGACCACCCGGCCGCGCCGTCCCGACAGATCACTCATCACCGGCCCCACGTACTCGTCGGGGACCAGGACCTCCACCTGCGCGACCGGCTCCAGCAGATGGATGGGTGCCTCGCCGGCCGCCTCTCGCAGCGCTAGGGCGCCCGCCGTCTGGAACGCCGCGTCGGAGGAGTCCACCGAGTGGGCCTTTCCGTCGAGCAGGGTGATCCGGATGTCGACGAGGGGATGGCCCGCCGCGACCCCGCGCGCCGCCTGCGCCCGTATGCCCTTCTCGACGGAGGGGATGAACTGGCGTGGCACCGCCCCGCCCACCACTTTGTCGACGAACTCGACACCGGACCCGGGAGGCAGCGGATCCACCTCGATCTCGCAGATCGCGAACTGGCCGTGGCCGCCGGACTGCTTCACATGCCGGCCGCGCCCCGCCGACCGCTCGCCGAAGGTCTCCCGCAGGGCGACCCGGTACGGTACGGCGTCCAGCTGGACGCCGTACCGGCTGCGCAGCCGGTCCAGCGCGACGTCCATATGGGCCTCGCCCAGGCACCAGAGCACCACCTGATGGGTGTCCGGATTCTGTTCCAGACGCATCGTCGGATCCTCGGCCACCAGCCGGGCGAGCCCCTGGGACAGCTTGTCCTCGTCCGCCTTGCTGTGCGCCTCGACGGCGAGCGGCAGCAGTGGGTCGGGCATGGTCCAGGGCTCGATCAGGAGCGGATCGTCCATGGCGGACAGGGTGTCCCCGGTCTCGGCGCGCGACAGCTTCCCGACGCAGGCGAGATCTCCGGCGACGCAGTGCGGGAGGACGCGCTGCTGTTTGCCGAAGGGGGAGGAGAGCGAGCCGATCCGTTCGTCGACGTCGTGGTCCTCGTGCCCCCGGTCGGTGAGGCCGTGGCCCGACACATGCACGGTCTCGTCCGGTCGCAGCGTGCCCGAGAAGACCCGTACGAGAGAGATCCTTCCGACATAGGGGTCGGAGGCGGTCTTGACGACCTCCGCGACGAGCGGACCCTGCGGATCGCAGCTGATGCCCGGCCGCGGGGTGCCCTGCGGGGTGGTGACCGCGGGGGCGGGGCGCTCCAGCGGGCTGGGGAAACCGCGGATGATCAGGTCGAGCAGCTCGACGGTCCCCAGCCCGTGCCGGGCGCCGGGGGGCGCGGGCGCGGCCGCCAGCACCGGATGGAAGACGCCGCGCGTGACCGCCTTCTCCAGGTCCTCGATCAGCGTCTCGAGCTCGATCCCGCCGCCGCCGAGATAGTGGTCCATGAGGGTCTCGTCCTCGCTCTCGGAGATGATCCCCTCGATCAGCCGGTTGCGGGCCTCCTCGATCAGTGGCACCTGGCCGGGGTCGGGCGGATTCTCCCGGCGCTCCCCGGAGGAGTAGTCGAAGATCTTCTGGGTGAGCAGTCCGACCAGACCGGTGGCCGGGGCGTGCCCGTCGGGGCCCTCCGGGCCGTGCACCGGCAGATACAGCGGCAGTACGGCGTCGGGGTCGTCCGCGCCGAAGATCCGCGCGCAGACCCGGGTCATCTCGTCGAAACCGGTCCGTGCCGTGTCCAGGTGCGTGACGACGATCGCGCGCGGCATGCCGACCGCCGCGCACTCGTCCCACACCGTGCGGGTCGCGCCGGCCACGGCCTCCGCCTCCTGGGCGGCCGACACAACGAAGAGGGCCGCATCCGCTGCCCGCAGACCGGCCCTCAGCTCCCCGACGAAATCGGCATAGCCGGGGGTGTCCAGCACATTGATCTTGTATCCGCCCCATTCCAGGGGGACGAGGGAGAGCTGTACGGAACGCTGCTGGCGGTGCTCGATCACGTCGTAGTCGGAGACCGTCCCGCCGTCCTCGACCCGGCCCGCCCGGTTGACGGCTCCCGCGGTGAGCGCGAGAGCCTCGACGAGGGTGGTCTTTCCCGAGCCGCTGTGGCCGACCAGCACCACGTTCCTTACGGACGCGGGCCGGTCGGCCGTCGCTGCCCTGCCGGCGGCCCCGGGGTGGGTACGCGCTTTGTCGCCCATGGTTCATGCCTCCCGATCGATCTCACGGTGAGGAGAGGAGTCAGGAGCGGGCCGGGGGAGCCGCGGGGCAGCTCCGGCGATGCCCGCGGTGGTCTTTCGAGCTTCGCACTCCGCTCACGGCGCGTCCATACGTCGTACGCGAGGGCCTGGTCCGGGTGCCCGGCGGTGCGGCGCGGAGGTCGTGACTACGATGGGCCAGCCGGTGGCCGTAGGGGCCGCTCGGCCAACCGAACCTCGGGAAGGCCATGCTGAACAAGTACGCGCGTGCATTCTTCACGCGTGTCCTCACACCGTTCGCCGCATTTCTGCTCCGGCGGGGAGTCAGCCCGGATGCGGTCACGCTCATCGGTACGGCCGGAGTGATGGCGGGTGCGCTGGTCTTCTTCCCTCGCGGGGAGTTCTTCTGGGGCACCATCGTGATCACGGTCTTCGTCTTCTCCGATCTCGTCGACGGCAATATGGCGCGGCAGGCGGGGATCTCCAGCCGCTGGGGCGCCTTCCTCGACTCGACCCTCGACCGGGTCGCGGACGGCGCGATCTTCGCCGGCTTCGCGCTCTGGTACGCGGGCACGGGCGACAACAATGGGCTCTGCGCCGTCGCGATCTTCTGTCTGGCCAGCGGCCAGGTCGTCTCGTACACCAAGGCGCGCGGCGAGTCCATCGGGCTGCCGGTGGCCGTCAACGGGCTGGTCGAGCGCGCCGAGCGGCTGGTCATCTCGCTGGTCGCGGCCGGTCTCGCCGGGCTGCACGCCTTCGGAGTCCCCGGGATCGACATCCTGCTGCCGATCGCGCTGTGGATCGTGGCCGCGGGCAGTGTGGTGACGCTGGGCCAGCGAGTCGTCACGGTACGGCGGGAATCCGCGGAGGCGGACGCCGCCGACGCGCGGGCGGACGCCGGGCGGGGGAGTGGGGCCACGTCATGAGCGGGGCGAGCGAGCGGGTGACCGACGCGCTGTACGGGCTCGGCTGGAGCACGGTCAAGACGCTCCCCGAGCCGGTGGCCGCCGCCCTCGGCCGGACCATCGCGGACACCACCTGGAAGCGGCGGGGCAAGAGCGTCCTGCGCCTGGAGTCCAATCTGGCGCGCGTCGTGCCCGATGCCGGACCCGAGCGGCTGGCCGCGCTGTCCAGGGCCGGGATGCGCTCGTACATGCGCTACTGGATGGAATCGTTCCGGCTGCCCTCCTGGAGCGCGGAGCGCGTGCGCGCCTCGGTCGAGATCAAGGACATCCACCGTCTGCAGGACGGCCTCGCGTCGGGGCGGGGCGTCGTGCTGGCGCTGCCGCATCTGGCCAACTGGGATCTGGCCGGGGTCTGGGCCACCCGGGCGCTCGGCGTGCCGTTCACGACGGTCGCCGAGCGGCTGAAGCCGGAGACGCTGTACGACCGTTTCGTCGCCTACCGCGAGAGCCTGGGCATGGAGGTGCTGCCGCACACCGGCGGTTCCGCCTTCGGCACGCTGGCGCGGCGGCTGCGGGCGGGCGGGCTGGTCTGTCTGGTCGCCGACCGCGATCTCTCGTCGTCCGGTGTCGAGGTCGACTTCTTCGGGGCCACGGCCCGGATGCCCGCAGGGCCTGCGCTGCTGGCCCAGCAGACCGGGGCGCTGCTGCTGCCGGTGACGCTGTGGTACGAGGACGCACCGCTGATGCGCGGGCGGGTGTATCCGCCCGTCGAGGTGCCGCAGACAGGCAGCCGCGCCGAAAAGACGTCTGTCATGGCACAGGCGGTGGCCGATGTCTTCGCCACCGGAATCGCGGAGCACCCGGAGGACTGGCACATGCTGCAGCGGCTCTGGCTCGCGGATCTCGAACCTGAGCGCGAACGTGGGCGGACGAGCCCCGGCGGGAGTCCTCAGTGAAGATCGGCATCGTCTGCCCGTACTCGTGGGATGTGCCGGGCGGCGTCCAGTTCCACATCAGGGACCTGGCGGAGCACCTGATCCGGCTGGGACACGAGGTGTCCGTACTGGCGCCGGCGGACGACGAGACACCGCTGCCGCCGTACGTCGTCTCGGCGGGTCGCGCCGTGCCCGTCCCGTACAACGGGTCGGTCGCCCGGCTGAACTTCGGCTTCCTGTCGGCGGCGCGGGTGCGGCGGTGGCTGCACGACGGCACGTTCGACGTGATCCACATCCATGAGCCGACCGCACCGTCGCTGGGGCTGCTCGCCTGCTGGGCCGCCCAGGGGCCGATCGTCGCGACGTTCCACACCTCGAACCCGCGGTCACGGGCGATGATCGCGGCCTATCCGATCCTGCAGCCCGCGCTGGAGAAGATCAGCGCGCGGATCGCGGTGAGCGAGTACGCGCGGCGGACGCTCGTGGAGCATCTGGGCGGTGACGCCGTGGTCATTCCGAACGGGGTCGACGTCGACTTCTTCGCGAAGGCCGAGGTCAATCCGGCGTGGCAGGGCGGCACGATCGGCTTCATGGGGCGGATCGACGAGCCGCGCAAGGGGCTGCCGGTGCTGATGAAGGCCCTGCCGAAGATCCTCGCCGCGTACCCGGAGACCCGGCTGCTGGTGGCGGGGCGGGGGGACGAGAAGGAAGCGGTCGAGACCCTTCCGAAGGCGATGCGGGCCCGGGTCGAGTTCCTCGGGATGGTGAGCGACGAGGACAAGGCACGGCTGCTGCGCAGCGTCGACCTGTACGTCGCGCCCAACACGGGCGGCGAGAGCTTCGGCATCATCCTCGTGGAGGCGATGTCGGCGGGCGCGGCGGTGCTGGCGAGCGACCTGGACGCGTTCGCGCAGGTCCTGGCGCACGGCGCGGCGGGCGAACTCTTCACGAACGAGGACGCGGACGCGCTGGCGGGGGCGGCGGTCCGGCTGCTGGGCGACGGCGAGCGGCGTGCGGAACTGCGCGAGCGGGGGAGCGCGCATGTGCGGCGCTTCGACTGGTCGACGGTGGGCGCGGACATCCTGGCGGTGTACGAGACGGTGACGGACGGCGCGGCGTCGGTGGCGACGGACGAACGGTCCGGGCTGTGGGCGAGATTCGGCCTGGCGCGGGACTAGGCCCTGTCCGGTCGATCTTCGCGGGCTCGCGACGCCCGGCACGGCACCTCGCTGCGTTGTCGGAGTCGTCCAAGTACGTCCAGTACGAGGACGATCCTCCGCCTTGCGATGTACCGCACCGGACGCCGCGGGCTGATCCACGAAGATC